>DPXQ01000105.1:11675-160402 GCA_003527225.1 Rhizobium sp. | reverse complement strand
ATCATCGTGCGCAACTCGATCCTGCTGGTGGACTTCATCCGCCATGCAAGCTCGCCCGAGCGTCCGCTGACCGAGGTACTGATCGAGGCAGGCGCTATCCGCTTCAAACCAATCCTCTTGACCGCGCTCGCGGCAATGATCGGTGCGGCTGTGATCCTGACCGACCCGATCTTCCAGGGGTTGGCGATCTCGTTGCTGTTCGGTCTCGCGTCTTCGACGCTGCTCACCGTTCTCGTCATTCCGGCGATCTACCGGGTCTTGCGGACCTGAGCGAACGCCATCTGACAGAGAATCCCGGGAAACTCTCGTTTCCCGGGATTTTTCGTTTTCTGGGTCCGACCACGCCCGCTTGCCGGCGGAGCTTATTTCGTCGGCAGCCAGGCTTCCGCGAGTTCTACCCAGAAACTTGTGCCAATCGGCAGGATGTCGTCATTGAAGTCATATCGCGGATGATGAAGCGGCGGATCGTTCGGTGTCCGCTGCGTGCCGACGAAGAAGTAGCAGCCGGGACGTTCTTCCAGCATATAGGCGAAATCCTCGCTGCCCATGGTTGGGCGATCGAGATCGACGACCTTGTCCGCCCCGGCGAACCGGGTCGCGAGCGCCCGGATGAAGTCGGTCTCATCCTTGTGGTTGATCGTCGCGTTATAGCCGCGCTGGTAGTCGATCGTGACGCCCATTCCGTAGCTTGCGGCCTGACCCTCGGCGATCGTACGGATGCGCTCTTCCAGTTGATCGCGTACCTTCGGATTGAAGGAGCGGATGGAAAGCAACATCTCGGCGCGCTCCGGAATGACGTTGCTGGCACCGCCGGCATGGAACGCGCCAACGGTGATCACGGTCGGGTCGATCGGGTGAATGTTGCGCGAGACAACGGTCTGCAGAGCCATGATGATCGACGCGCCGCAGACGATCGGATCGGCCGTGTCCTGCGGCTCGGCGCCGTGGCCGCCCCGGCCGTTGACTGTGATCTTGCATTCGTCGACTGCGGCCATCATCGGCCCTTCGCGCAGCGCGAACTGGCCGAATGGGATGGTCGGGTCATTGTGGAGGGCGAAGACTGCATCGCAGGGAAACTTCTCGAACAAGCCGTCATCCATCATCAGCTTGGCGCCGCCGAAGTTTTCCTCCGCCGGCTGGAAGATCAGACGCACGACGCCGTCGAAATTCTTGCGCTCGGCAATGATCCTGGCGGCGCCAAGCAGCATCGCGGTATGCCCGTCATGGCCGCAGGCATGCATCATGCCCGGGTTCTTGCTCTGATAGTCGAGCCCGGTCTCCTCAAGGATCGGCAACGCATCGAAGTCGGCGCGAATGCCGATGCTCTTCGTGCTGGTGCCGTTCTTCAGTGTGGCCACAATTCCGGTCTTGGCCAGGCCTCTGGTCACTTCATAGCCCATTGCGGACAACTGCTTGGCGACATAATCGGACGTATTGAATTCCGACAGGCCGATCTCGGGATGCTGGTGGAGATAGTGCCGGGTCGCGACGACCTCCGGCATGTAGTTTGAGAATTGTATCGTCATCGTCATGCACCAGGGGTTGGGATACTGTTGAGAAAGGTCGGAACCTGATAAGATTTCAGGAGCGGATTGGGCTGGTTGGCGCAGCAAATGGAACCCGTTTGCCGCATTGATCGAGCGAGTTTTGCACTTGTCCGGTAGTTGTTCAAGCGTATAACTAACTATGGCGGATTTGCTAGCTGGACCAGATCCCGAGGTTTGTCGATGAAAGAAAGCTGGCTGCAGACCTTTGGACGCGCGTCATGACCCGGAGAGCCTTCCATCGCGCAGGCGAGGCCGAGCGGCGTCAGGACCTGATTACTGCGACGCTCGATTGCATCAGCGAATTCGGCCTTCAGGGGGCAACAGTACGCCAGATTGCGGCGCGCGCCGGCGTGACCGGTGGGCTCATCCGCCACTACTTCACCGGCAAGGACCAGATGTTGCAGGCCGCCTACCGTGAAATAATGACGACCATGACCATGACGGCGGTCATGGCGGCGGAGGCCTCCGGCAACACTGCCCGCGAGAGGTTGCACGACTTCATCGTCGCCAATCTCAGTCCGCCCGTTACCGATCCGCGGACGCTTTCCCTCTGGGCGGCATTCATCAGCCACGTCCGCGTCGATACGGAATTTGGCAGGATCCACCGAGAGAATTATCTCGCCTTTCTTACCGCACTCGAAGGCTTGCTCGATGCGTTCCTCGCAGAATGCGATCGCCCCAGAAGCCCCGTCGAATGCCGCAAGCTGGCGGTCGCGATCACCGGCGTGATCGATGGGCTTTGGCTCGAAGGCTCCCTTGCAGGCGACCTCTTCAATGATCAGCCGCTGCCGCGCATCGCCCTTGAGGCCATCGAACTGCTGCTCGGGGGTCTTAGCCTTTCAGGACCCGACACGCAGGCATTTTAGGCCCATGCTGGATGACCGCGCTCGACCACAAGGCGACGCGCGCATCCACTTCCGTCCTCGGAGTCTCATTGCCGACAATGGCCGCCGTCGACCGGCGAAATCAACACTTCGATAGTCCGGGCGCTCCCGTTCATGTGCCGATACGGTTCTCATCGCCATTCGTAACCTGAACAAGACCGGAGTTCCCTCGCGAACAAGCAGGAAATGCTTCACCTAAGAGCCAAACAGATGATAGGACAAACGCATTAACTCTTGGCTACTGCTTTGAAATAAGGCATAAAAAAGCCTATTTTCCCAGCGAGGGCATAATCCATCTCCGTCTAGACCCGGGTTTCCTTCCACCAGCGCAACGCATAGCCGGCACTTGAGTTCGGATCATAGAACGAAAGCCAGGCACATGCGGATCGAGGCGCCGGAGGATCGGCGCGGATCAAGACGCCTCTTGCAACCACTTTTCTGACAGAACTCGAGAATATGTCCTTTCCCATGACGCCGCACATTCAGTCGCGCGATTCCGAAGCGAAGCAGATCGATCACAACGATTCGATCCGTGCAGCCTACTTCTCGATCGAGGAACTTCACGAAAGCGCGGCTGCGCTGGCCCGTGAGGGGGCCAGCGAATTGCCGGGATTCATCGGTTTCGATTTCTTCGAACGTCACAAGGAGAACGAGCGCGAGATTCTGCGAGTCTATCGTGCGACCGCGGCGGATGTCGAAAGCGGAGCGACCATCACCCCCGCCGCCGAGTGGCTCCTCGACAATCATTACATCATCGAGGAGGCGATCCAGGAGGTTCGCCGCGATTTCCCGCGGCGCTTCTACCGGCAATTGCCCACGATGAATATCGGCCAACGGGTAATCCCGCGCACCATGGCGCTCGCATGGCTCTACGTCGCCCACACTCACAGCACCGTCTCGCAGGAAAGCATGACGGCGCTCGTCGAGGGCTTCCAGTCGTCGCAAACCTTGGAGATCGGCGAATTATGGGCGTTGCCCTCGATCGTCCGGTTCGTCTTGATCGAGAACCTCCGGCGCATCTCTACCCGCGTCGACCGTTCGCGCAGGATGCGGCGAAAGGCAAATGAGATCGCCGATGAGGTCATCCGGTTGAATGATGCAGCCGGATGCGTGGAGCTCTTCCGCCAGATCGAGCCCCTCGCCGACGACAATACCTTCGCCACCCAGTTCCTCTACCGGATGCACAACAGCTCTCAGGATACCAGCTTTGCCGTGAACTGGCTGGAAGAGCGCCTGGAGCAATCCGGACGCACGGCCGACGAGGCGATGACCGCGGAGCACAACCGGCTGTCATCAGGAAATGTAACCACCGGCAATATTGTCCGAAGCCTCCGCGAAATCGACGACAAGGAATGGTCGGTCTGGGTCGAGCAGGTCAGTCAGGTCGACAAGATCCTCGGCCAGCACACCGATTACCGCGAACTCGATTTCGGTTCGCGCAATGCCTATCGCAGTACGATCGAGCGGCTTGCCCGCCGTTCGGAAAAGACCGAGATCGAGATCGCGCAGATGGCGATCGAGATGGCCGCCCAAGCCGCCCCTTCGGGTGAACCGGGCACCGCCCATTCCAATGTCGGCGGCTTCCTCGTCGGATCCCAGCGCAAACGCCTCGAAGCGGCGATCGGTTTCCGTCCCCCACTGTCCCTGCGCCTTGCCAATCTCGTTCGGCGCATGAACTGGCTCTCGATCGCCGTTCCGGTGCTCGCCATCATGATCGCCGTGCTGGCCACCGCCGGATGGTTTCTGGCAAGCGCCGGCCTCTCAACGCCGCTGATCCTTATCCTGCTCTTGATGCTCTCGCTCCCGGCCTCCGAGGGTGCAACAGGCCTTTATAACACACTGGTGACGTTCGTCGTCAAACCGGCACGACTGACGGGCTACGAATTCAAGACCGGTATTCCCGAAGATGCACGCACGCTCGTCGTTGTCCCCTGCCTCATTGCCAAGCGTGATGACGTCGATGAACTCATCCGCAATATCGAGGTCCATTATCTGACAAATCCGCGAGGGGAGATCTATTTCGCGCTCCTCAGCGACTGGCGCGACAGCCAGGTCGAGGAAACGCCGGCCGATATTGAAATCCTCGACTATGCCAAGCGTGAAATAGCCACGCTCAGCGCCCGCTACGGCCAGGACGGCAAGACACGATTCTATCTCTTGCATCGCCGCCGGCTATACAATCCCGCCGAAGGGGTCTGGATGGGCTGGGAGCGCAAGCGCGGCAAGCTGCATGAATTAAACCTCCTGCTGCGCGGCGACCGGGATACCACCTACCTGCCAGGCGCCAATTCCGTTCCGGAAGGCGTGCGATATGTCATGACCCTTGACGCCGATACGCGTCTGATGCGCGATGCGGTCACGAAGTTGGTTGGCAAGCTCCATCATCCGATCAATCGTCCGGTCCACGACCCCGAGACTGGCCGCGTCGTCAGCGGCTACGGTGTCCTTCAACCACGCGTGACGCCTTCGCTGACCACAGGCGAGGACGCATCCGTCTTCCAGCGCGTCTTTTCAATCAATCGCGGCGTCGATCCCTATGTCTTTACTGTGTCCGACGTTTACCAGGACATAACTGGTGAAGGCACGTTTACCGGCAAGGGCCTTTACGATGTTGACGCCTTCGAAACGGCACTGAAGGGTCGTATCGACGAGAACACCGTTCTCAGCCATGACCTTCTCGAAGGCTCATTGGCACGTTGCGCGCTGGTCACCGATGTCGAACTGATCGAGGATTTCCCGACTCGCTACGAAGTGGAGATATCGAGGCAGCACCGCTGGGCGCGGGGAGACTGGCAGCTCCTGCCCTATATCTTCGACGCCTCGCGCGGTATTACCGCGCTCGGCCGCTGGAAAATGATCGACAACCTGCGGCGTTCCCTGACACCAATGGCCTGGTTCCTGGCCTCGGTGATCGGCTGGTTTGCCATGGACCCGGTCGGGGCCGCAATCTGGCAGCTTCTGCTGATATTCTGCATTTTCGTCGCCCCCACGCTGTCGCTGATCTCGGGCCTTATACCACGGCAGAGTGACATAGTGCCTCGGGCCCATTTTCAATCACTCTGGTCCGATGTCCGCTCCGCCAATGCCCAGGTCGCGCTGCGGATCGTCTTCATCGCCGATAACGCCTGGATGATGGCGGATGCAATCGTACGTTCCCTCTATCGCCTCTTGGTGAGCCGCAAGCTGCTGCTCGAATGGCGGACGGCGAGCAGTATCCAGTCGGCCGCTCAAGGAAATATCCGTTCCTACTACCGGTCAATGCTCCATGCGCCGATCCTGGCAATCTTGGCTCTGATACTTGCCTGGGTGCCCGCCGGCTACGGGTTCCTGATAGGCTTACCTTTCGTCTTCTTCTGGCTGCTGTCGCCGATGGTGGCCTGGTATGTGAGCCAGTCGGCCGAGACCGAAGACCGGCTCTTCGTTCCCGAGCACGTGACCATCGAGTTGCGCAGGATCGCACGACGCACATGGCGTTATTTCGAAACCTTCGTGACTGCCGGCGACAACTTCCTACCACCCGACAATTTCCAGGAAATGCCTGAGCCCGTCGTTGCCCACCGCACCTCGCCGACAAATATCGGTGTCTATCTCCTTTCAGTCGTATCGGCACGCAATTTCGGCTGGATCAGTTTCGAGCAGACGATCGAACGGCTCGAGCAGACGATTGCGACTGTCGAGCGCATGGATAAATTCCGGGGTCACCTCTTCAATTGGTACCATACCGACACGCTGAAGACGCTCGGGCCGCGCTATATTTCCGCAGTCGACAGCGGTAACCTTGCAGGGCATCTGATTGCTGTTTCGTCTGCCTGCCGGGAATGGGCCGAAGCGCCCTCGGCGCATTTGCAGGGCAATCTTGACGGCATCGGCGATGTTGGGGGAATCCTGCTCGAAACGCTTGCGCAACTGCCGGACGACCGCAAGACCGTGCGGCCGCTTCGCCGCCGGCTCGAGGAGCGCATCGTCGGCTTCAACAACGCGCTCGCGGCCGTCAAGCGCGAGCACGAATTCGCCTCTATTCGTGTCATCAACCTCGCGGTCCTTGCCCGTGACATTCAGAAGCTGGCCGCCAATCTGCGCCACGAAGTACGGTCGGAGCAGAGCGACGAAATCACCCGCTGGGCGGAATCGCTTGTCAATGCTTGCGAGACCCATATCTCGGACAGCACCTTCGATCTTTCCAATATAGAGCCGCTCCGCCACCGTCTTGCATCACTGCGCGACCGTGCACGCGACCTCGCCTTCTCGATGGATTTCACCTTCCTGTTCCGTCCGGAACGGCGCCTGCTATCCATCGGCTATCGCGTGGAAAGCCGTGAACTGGACGAAGCCTGCTACGATCTTCTCGCATCCGAAGCGCGGCTGACCAGCCTCTTTGCGATCGCCAAGGGAGATCTGCCGACCGAACACTGGTATCGCCTCGGGCGCCAGGTTGTGCCGGTCGGTGCCCGTGCAGCGCTGATCTCCTGGTCAGGATCAATGTTCGAATATCTCATGCCGCCACTCGTCATGCAGGAACGGCACGGCGGCATCCTCAATCAAACCAACAATCTGATCGTCCAGGAACAGATCAACCACGGTCGGCGTCTCAACATCCCATGGGGCATTTCCGAAGCCGCATTCAATGCGCGCGACCACGAACTGATCTATCAGTATACGAATTTCGGCGTCCCTACTCTCGGACTGAAGCGCGGGCTCGGCCAGAACGCCGTCATCGCGCCTTATGCCTCGATCCTGGCGAGTCAGTATGCCCCGAAAGCAGCTCTGGAGAATCTCGAACGCCTACGCAAGCTCGGCGCGCTTGGCGCCTATGGCTACCACGACGCAGTGGATTTCACGCCGACACGTGTTCCTGAGGGTAAGACCTGCGCGGTAATCTACAATTACTATGCGCACCATCATGGGATGTCGATCGCGGCGGTCGCCAACGTCGTCTTCAACGGGCACCTTCGCGAACTTTTCCATTCCGATCCCGTGATCGAAGCCGCGGAACTGCTCTTGCAGGAAAAGGCCCCGCGCGAAATCCCGGTAATGAGCGCCAAATACGAACCCCAAACGCCAGGCAAGGGGCAGGCCGACCTGCTGCGGCCCGAAATCCGCACCATCGTGGATCCCGCAACGAAGGACCGCGAACTGGTTTTCCTCTCGAACGGCCATTATTCGGTCATGCTGACTGCAACCGGCTCCGGATTTTCGCGCTGGAATGGCCAGGCCGTATCACGCTGGAGGGCGGACCCCACCGAGGACCGCTGGGGTAGTTTCATCTTTCTGCGCGATATGGCAAATGGCGAATGGTGGTCGACGACCGCCACACCGCGCCGGGCCGAGGACGAAAAGACCAAGGCGATCTTCGGCGACGACAAGGCGGAATTCTTCAAGACGGTCGGAGACATATCGAGCTCCGTCGAATGCATCGTTGCGACCGAGCACGATGCCGAAGGACGGCGCGTCACCTTGCTCAATACGGGACCCGAGGATCGCTTCATAGAAGTGACATCCTATCTCGAACCTGTTCTTGCTCCTGACGATGTCGACAATGCGCATCCGCTGTTCTCACAGATGTTCATCAAGACCGAATTCGGACGGCGCCGGGATGTCATCCGGGCGGAGCGCAACAAGCGCAGTCCCTCCGATCCCGACATGTGCGTCGCCCATCTGGTTGTGGACAATGCCGGTCCAGGCCGGCCGACGGAATTCGAGACCGACCGAAGGAAGTTCCTCGGTCGCGGTCGCAGCCTGGCGAACGCTGCCGCCTTCGACCCAGGCGCGACGCTTTCCGGTACCGAGGGATATACGCTCGACCCGATCCTCAGCCTGAGGCGCGTCGTGAGAGTACCTTCTGGCAAGAAGGTCAGCGTCATCTTCTGGACCATTGCCGCACCGAACCGGACGGAAATCGATCAGGCGATCGAGCGCTATCGTCATCCCGATGCCTTCAGCCACGAACTCGTTCACGCCTGGACGCGTGCGCAGGTCGAACTCAGGCATATAGGCATCACATCGCAGCAGGCAGCCGCCTTCCAGCATCTTGGCCGTTACCTCGTCTATCCGGACAATCATCTGCGCGCCGATCCAGAGACCGTCAGGAGCGGGCTTGCCTCCCAGTCGGCATTGTGGCCGATGGCGATCTCGGGCGACTTCCCGATCTTCGCCTTGCGCATCAATGACGACATGGATATCGACATTGCCCGCGAGGCGCTGGGCGCCCTGGAATATCTGCGACGCCGCGGTGTAGTGGCGGACCTCGCCATCGTCAACGAGCGCGCAACCTCCTATGTTCAGGACATGCAGCACGCTATCGATCGTCTGGCGGAAAACCTCCGCCATCGCCAGACCGACGGGACGCGCCAGCATGTGTTCACGGTCCGCCACGACCTCATGGATGAAAGCGCCTCGCATGCGCTGCTGGCTACTGCCCGCGTCGTGCTCCACGCCCGCAATGGCAAGATCGCCGACCAGGTCAATAGGGCCGTTTCACTGTTTGCCACCCCGCGCGCGACCGATGGAGTGGAGCCGGAATGGCCGGGCCTGCCGCCGAAACACCTGACCCCTCCGCGGGAGTCCATTTCCGGGGATGCGGGCGACCTCGTGTTTTGGAACGGCTACGGCGGTTTCGACAGGGACGGGACGGAATACGTCATCCGCCTCGGCGCCGAGGGCACGACTCCCCATCCTTGGATCAACGTCATTTCCAATGAGCACTTCGGCTTCCATGTCTCCGCAGAAGGCACCGGTTTCACCTGGAGCCAGAACTCGCGCGATTACCAGCTCACCCCATGGTCCAACGATCCGGTCACCAACCGTCCCGGTGAAGCTCTCTACATCGCCGATCTCGAAAATCGTAAGGTGATTTCGCCGTTCAGCGCCCTCAATCTCAACGATACGAGCCGATACGAAACCCGCCATGGGCTCGGCTATACGGTGTTTTCAAGCCATCATGACGGGCTGGAAGTCGAACTGACGCAAACCGTCGACCGCAAACGACCGGTCAAGCTTTCGCGGCTGATTATCCGCAACACCGGCACGGGAACCCGCAGATTCCGGGTCTATGGATACGCCGAATGGGTTCTGGGCAACAACACACGAAAAACCGCACCTTTCGTGCTCGCGTCGTTGGATGAGGCGACCGGCGCCCTTTTCGCGACCAATCGCTACGACATGAATTATCCGGGCCGGACGGCTTTCCTTGCGGCGAGCGAAAAACCGGTTGGATACACGGCAAGCCGCCGCGAATTCATCGGTCGGCACGGTACCATCGCCCTGCCACAGGCTGTCGCTCGCCAATCGCAACTCTTGAATTCGATTGAAACCGATGGCGATCCCTGCGCCGCCCTTGCCTTCGATCTGGAGGTGCCCGCAGGTGCTGAACGGGATGTCTCGTTCCTTCTCGGCGAAACCGCGACACCGGCAGAGGCGAGCAAACTGATTGCCGAGATAAGCCATGAGAGCTTCGAGAATATTCTCGGCGCCAACCAGGCCTTCTGGCGCGAATTCACTGGCCAGTTGCAAGTAAAGACCGGCGACAAGTCTTTCGACTATCTCGTCAACAGCTGGCTTCCCTATCAGGCCCTCGGTTGCCGCATCTTCGCCCGCGCAGGCTTCTATCAGGCAAGCGGCGCCTATGGTTTCCGGGATCAATTGCAGGATACGCTTGCCTTCCTCGCGTATGAGCCTGCACTTGCGCGACGGCAGATCCTTTCGGCCGCCTCCCGCCAGTTCGTCGAGGGCGACGTCCAGCATTGGTGGTTGCCGGAAACGGGTGCCGGCGTTCGCACCCAGATCACCGACGATGTCGTGTGGCTGGCGCATGCGGTCGACCTCTACGTTGTCACCACCGGAGACAAGAGCTTCCTCGACGAGCAGCTACCCTTCCTGGAAGGACCGATGCTTGCCGAACATGAACACGATTCCTTCTTCCAGCCCACGGTATCGCAAGACAGACACGGCCTTTACGAGCACGCCGCCCGCGCGCTCGATCTCGCGGTCTCCCGCACTGGTGTCCGTGGTCTTCCACTGATCCTCGGCGGAGACTGGAACGACGGGATGAACCGCGTTGGAGAGAAAGGACAGGGCGAGAGCGTCTGGCTCGGCTGGTTCCTGGCCGCAACTCTCAGGTCCTTCCTTGCCTATGCCCTCGACCGAGGAGATACGGCGCGCATCGCGCGCTGGACTGCTCATCTGACCGAACTCGGCGAAGCGCTCGAGACCGCAGGTTGGGACGGCGAATATTATCGCCGAGGCTATTTCGACGATGGCAGCCCGCTCGGCTCTGCCGAATCCGAGGAATGCCGCATCGATTCGATTGCCCAGTCCTGGGGCGTTCTTTCAGGTCAGGCAGAGCCGGAACGGGCAGCCTCAGCCATGGATGCCGCCCTCACAAACCTCGTCGATGACAAGGCGGGTATCGTCCGTCTGTTCACGCCACCCTTCGCCATGAGCAAGGTCGACCCCGGTTACATCAAAGCCTATCCCCCCGGAGTGCGCGAAAACGGCGGTCAATATACCCATGCCGCAATCTGGCTCGGGATCGCGCTTGCAAAACAGGGCCGCAACGCCGATGCATGGCGTTGCTTCAAGATGCTCAACCCGATCAACCATGCCCTCGATGCGGCAGCGGCGGAACGCTATCGCGTCGAGCCCTATGTCGTGGCCGCAGACATCTATGGCGGCGAAGCCTATCTCGGTCGGGGCGGCTGGACCTGGTACACCGGCTCCGCCGGCTGGCTCTATCGCTTCGCAGTCGAGACGATCCTCGGCATTACCAGAAAGGGCGACCGGCTCTTCGTCCGGCCGGCCCTGCCGCCGGAATGGAACACCTTCGAGGCGGACCTGACGATCGACGGCAATAGCTACGCCATCGTCGTTGAAAGGCTTGCCGGCACGAACGGTTACGGCATGACGATCAACGGTGAAAAGATCGCGGAAACGCACACCGGATACGCGCTTGCGGCAGCCCACTGAGGCTGTCGCCCGCAGGGCCGATCAGCCATCGGAAGCGCTGGAAATCAATGCATGAAAAAACAAGGCCGGAACATCACAACAATGTTCCGGCCTTGCAACGATCAAGTCCCGGGATGCCTGACCAGGGCTTGTCTTTTTGGGGCGACAGGTCTTGCCTCAGGAGGCGAAGACGACCAGCAGGTCCTTGGCGTCGATCTGGTCGCCGGTCTTGACCAGCACTTCGGCGATCGTACCGTCGCGGTCGGCATGCAGGGCCGTTTCCATCTTCATCGCCTCGATCGACACCAGCACGTCGCCGGCCTTGACCGACTGGCCGCTCGCGACCGCCACGGTCGAGATGACGCCCGGCATTGGCGCGCCGACATGGGCAGCGTTGGACGGATCGGCCTTGCGACGTGCGGCGCTTCCCGCTGCCCCGTGGGCGCGATCCGGCACCTTGATGCGGCGGGGCTGACCGTTCAGCTCGAAGAACACGGTCACCATGCCTTTGTCGTCAGTCGCACCCATCGCCTGGTTGACAATGACCAGCGTCTTGCCCTTTTCGAGGTCGACGAACAGCTCCTCGCCGGCCGGCAGGCCGTAGAAGTAATAGGGCGTCGGCAGCACCGACACGGGACCATAGGTGTCGGCCGCCAGCGCGTAGTCGGTGAAGACCTTCGGATACATGAGATAGGAAGCGAGTTCGAAGTCGCTCACCTCACGACTGAGCTTCTCTTCGATCGCCTTGCGCTCGGCACCGAGGTCGGTGTCCTCGAGCAGAGAGCCGGGACGGACCGTATAGGCCGGCTCGCCCTTCAGCGCCTTCTTCTGCAGGCCTTCCGGCCAGCCGATCGGCGGCTGTCCGAGATCGCCGCGCAGCATGGAGACGACCGATTCCGGGAAGGACACGTCCTTGCCTGGATCGACGACGTCCTCGACGGTCAGGTCCTGGCTGACCATCATCAGTGCCATGTCGCCGACCACCTTGGACGACGGCGTCACCTTGACGATGTCGCCGAACATCTGGTTGGCGTCGGCATAGGCCTGAGCCACTTCGTGCCAGCGAGTCTCGAGGCCGAGCGAACGGGCCTGTTCCTTGAGGTTGGTGAACTGGCCGCCCGGCATTTCATGCAGGTAGACTTCCGAGGCCGGCCCCTTGAGATCGCTCTCGAAGGCCGCGTACTGGTTGCGCACGGCTTCCCAGTAGAAAGAGAGGCGGCGGATCCAGTGCGGATCGAGGCCCGGATCGCGCTCGGAACCGCGCAGGGCCTCGACGATCGATCCGAGGCACGGCTGCGAGGTATTGCCCGACAGGCTGTCCATCGCCGCATCGACCGCATCGACGCCTGCCTCGACGGCGGCAAGCACGGTCGCTGCCGAGATGCCCGAGGTGTCGTGGGTGTGGAAGTGGATCGGCAGGCTGGTCGCCTCGCGCAGCGCCTTGAACAGGATCTTGGCCGCGGCCGGCTTCAGCAGGCCCGCCATGTCCTTGACGGCGATGATATGGGCGCCGGCCTTTTCCAGCTCGGCGGCGAGCGCAGTGTAGTACTTCAGGTCATATTTCGGCCGGGCGGCATTGAGGATGTCGCCGGTGTAGCAAATCGCCGCTTCGCAGAGCTTGTTCTCCTCGGCGACCGCATCCATCGACACGCGCATGTTCTCGACCCAGTTCAGGCAGTCGAACACGCGGAAGAGATCGATGCCGCCGGCAGCAGCCTGGCGGACGAAGTACTTCACCACATTGTCGGAATAGTTCTTGTAGCCGACGCCATTCGCCCCGCGCAGCAGCATCTGCAGCAAGAGGTTCGGCGCGCCCTCGCGGATCAGCGCCAGGCGCTCCCACGGATCTTCGGTGAGGAAGCGCATGGAAACGTCGAAGGTGGCGCCGCCCCAGCATTCGAGCGACAAGAGGTTCGGCAACGCCCGGGCATAGGCGCCGGCGGCCCGCGCGATGTCATGGGTGCGCATACGGGTCGCGAGCAGCGACTGATGGCCGTCGCGCATCGTCGTGTCGGTCATCAGCACGCGGGTCTCGCCCCGCATCCACTCGGCGAACTTGACCGGGCCGAGCGTGTCGAGCAGCTGCTTGGTACCGTCGGGGATCGGCGCATCGAGATAGGGAACGATGGGCTCGGCCGCATCTTCCGGCGGACGCGGACGGCCCTTGGCCTCCGGATGGCCGTTGACGGTCACGTCGGCCAGATAGGTCAGGAGCTTGGTGGCGCGGTCCTGGCGCTTGACCTGGGCGAATAGTTCCGGCGTGGAATCGATGAAGCGCGTCGTATAGCTGTTGTCGCGGAACTTCGGGTGGCCGATGATCGCCTCAAGGAAGGTGAGGTTGGTGGCCACGCCGCGGATGCGGAATTCACGCAACGCGCGGTCCATGCGCTGGATCGCCTCTTGCGGTGTCGGCGCCCAGGCGGTAACCTTTTCCAGCAGCGGATCGTAATAGCGGGTGATGACCGCGCCGGAGTAAGCCGTTCCCCCGTCGAGACGGATGCCGAAGCCGGTAGCACCACGATAGGCGGTAATGCGCCCGTAATCCGGGATGAAGTTCTGCTCGGGGTCTTCCGTCGTGATGCGGCACTGCAGAGCATGGCCGTTGAGGCGGATATCGGACTGGGCAGGAACACCCGATTCCGGCGTGCCGATGGCAAAGCCGTCTAGGATGTGGATCTGCGCCTTGACGATGTCGATCCCGGTCACGACTTCTGTGACGGTGTGCTCGACCTGGATGCGCGGATTGACCTCGATGAAGTAGAATTTGCCGGTATCTGCATCCATCAGGTACTCGACGGTGCCGGCGCCGACATAGTTCGTCGCCTTCGCGATCTTCAACGAATAAGACGCGAGTTCCTGGCGCTGGGCATCGGAAAGATAAGGGGCCGGTGCCCGTTCAACGACCTTCTGGTTCCGGCGCTGGATCGAGCAGTCGCGCTCGAACAGGTGGACGGCATTGCCGTGCTTGTCTCCAAGAATCTGGCTTTCGACATGGCGGGCGCGTTCGACCAGCTTTTCCAGATAGACCTCATCCTTCCCGAACGCGGCCATTGCCTCGCGCTTGGCCTCGATGACTTCGCGAGCGAGATCCTTCGGATCGCGGATCGCGCGCATGCCGCGGCCGCCACCGCCCCAGGAGGCCTTGAGCATCACTGGATAGCCGATTTCCTCGGCCATTCGCGCCACTTCCGCCATGTCGTCCGGCAACGGGCTGGTGGCGGGCACTACCGGCACACCAACCGAAATGGCCAGATTTCGCGCCGCGACCTTGTTTCCGAGCTGACGCATGGTTTCGGCCCGCGGGCCGATAAAGGTAATGCCGGCGGCGTCACAGGCATCCACGAATTCGGGGCTTTCGGAAAGCAGGCCATAGCCCGGATGAATTGCATCAGCGCCCGAGAGCTTCGCGACCCTGATGATTTCGTCGATCGATAGATAGCTTTCGATCGGTCCAAGTTCGCGTGCCAGATGCGGTCCGCGACCGACCTGATAGCTCTCGTCGGCCTTGAAACGGTGCAGCGAAAGCTTGTCTTCCTCTGCCCAGATCGCAACCGTTTTCAACCCCAGCTCATTGGCCGCGCGAAAGACGCGGATGGCTATTTCGGATCGGTTCGCAACGAGAATCTTGGATATGGTCAAATCGGTCTCCTCAATCGATTGGCCAGCGCATGCTGCACCTGCGAAATTTTCCATATCCTGTTGTTCGGGGAAGTTCAAATTGTCCTATTGACTGATAAAGATGTGCTCCGGACTCACGTGATGAGTCCAAGACGGAAGGCCAGCGCCACGACGTGCTGCCTGTTCTTGGCATTGAGCTTGTCCTGAATACCGTTCATGTACCAGTCGACAGTGTGGTTGGAGATCTTCAGAATCTTGCTGATGTCGTTCGATGTCATGCCGTCCGCGAGATAGTTGAGCACTTCCATCTCACGCCGGGTCATGCGGGTTTCGACCTTTCCGGCGGCCTCGAGATCACCCGATTGGCGCCGCATTTCGAGCACGCGCCAGAAAGCCTTCTTGGCCACAGCGTCAAAAAGCGTCATCTCGACAGGCGAAAGATCAATCGGTTTTCCGCCCACCGTCATGTTGCCGAGAAGCCCGTTGCGCCCGTGAACCGGGAATATGTAGCCGTCTTCGAGCCCGAAGCGCAGCGATTCCATCATCATCCTTTCCATGCGCTTGCGATGGGGATCGGCACGAAAGACCGAGACCGTATCGCGCCAGCGGAATCCGCGCTGGGCCTGCCCCAGGTAGCGAATCGTCGGATCGATGAGAACGAACTTCTTGGCAATATAGGTTTCGGGCCAGCGCTCTGGCCACCGGCCCATCAGCACGAGTTCCATCGGGTTCTCGTTCGGCTTTGGCTGGCGAACGACGCCGTAATAATCGAAGTGATAGTGGTTGAGCAGTTTCTCCAACTCGGCGGTGACTTCCTCCGCACTTCTGCATTCGTCGGCGACGACCAGGAACTGGATGATCTGATTGATGCTCATGTAAAACCTCCCTGGAGCCTCGCTTGGGCATTCGTCACGAAAATGCCGTACGGCTTGTTTTCCTATATCCTTATGGAATAGGCGGTGGAGGTAAACTATCAGATTCGGTTACGAAGCATTTAATTGCGATATCCGAAATCTTGCCACACGTGTGAAATACGGCTAGCCAAATCAGACCGGCTCACACCGGGACCCACTTGGACCGATGCGGGTCGAATTCTGTCGCATCATATCGCGGAAATGGAATCGCATTCGTATCGGTCTTCACGCCCTTACGCCTTGCCTTCATATATGAATGACGCATCAGATCGAGACATCCGGCCTCGCGCGTGAATGAGAGAACGCAATTGTCCCTAGTCCAAGTCTATATGAAGGCCCTGAGATACCTCGCCGCCTATCGCATGAAGGTGTCGCTGGTCGTCGTCGCCAACATCGTACTCGCCGTCATCACGATCGCGGAACCTGTCCTGTTTGGGCGGATCATCGATGCGATCTCGGAAAAGAGGGATGCAAAGAACATCCTGATCCTCTGGGGCTGCTTCGGCGTGTTCAACACGATAGCCTACGTGCTTGTCGCACGCGAAGCCGATCGGCTGGCCCATGGCCGCCGCGCCGATCTTCTCACCGAATCCTTTGGCCGGATCATTTCGATGCCGCTGAGTTGGCATCAGCAACGGGGCACCTCGAATGCCCTGCAGACACTCCTGCGTGCGAGCGAGACGCTGTTCGGGCTGTGGCTTGAATTCATGCGCACACATCTGGCGACAGCCGTGGCCCTCGTTCTCCTCGTCCCGACAGCCTTCTCCATGGACATGCGGCTGACCGCTGTCCTCATCGTCCTGGCAATCCTCTATGTTCTGATCGGCAAGACGGTCATGACCCGAACAAAGGAAGGTCAGGCCTCGGTGGAGCAACACTATCATACGGTCTTTTCGCATGTCAGCGATTCGATCAGCAATGTCTCCGTGCTGCACAGCTACAACCGGATAGAGGCCGAGACCCGCGCACTGAAGCAATATGCTAGTCAGTTGCTTCAGGCCCAGTATCCTGTCCTCGACTGGTGGGCGATCGCAAGTGCGCTCAACCGCATTGCCTCGACCATCTCGATGCTGATCATTCTGGTGATCGGTACTATTCTGGTACAAACCGGCGATCTGCGTGTCGGCGACGTCATCGCGTTTACGGGATTCGCCGGCTTGCTGATCGGCCGACTGGACCAGATGCGTGCCTTTTCGACACAGATTTTCGAGGCTCGCGCCAAGCTCGAGGACTTCTATCAGCTCGAAGACGCCGTGGAAGAACGGGAAGAACCGGCTGGCGCCAGCGAACTGACCAATGTCAGAGGGGATGTCGAGTTCCGGAACGTGTCCTTCGACTTCGCCCAGACGACACAGGGCGTGCACGATGTTTCCTTCTCGGTGAAGGCTGGCCAGACAATCGCCATCGTCGGACCGACAGGTGCCGGCAAGACCACACTCATCAATCTGCTCCAGCGTGTCCACGAACCTCAGGCCGGCAAAATCCTGATCGACGGAACAGATATCTCGACCGTCACTCGAAAATCGCTGCGCCATTCGATTGCGACCGTTTTCCAGGACGCCGGGCTGCTCAACCGCTCGATCATAGAGAATATCAGGCTGGGGCGCGAGGATGCGAGCGAGGAGGAAGTGATCAAGGCGGCGGAAGCGGCGGCCGCCACCGACTTCATCGAGAGCCGGCTGGCCGGCCTCACGACCGTCGTCGGCGAACGCGGCAACCGGCTTTCCGGCGGCGAGCGCCAGCGCATCGCTATTGCCCGCGCTATCTTGAAGAATGCGCCGATTCTCGTCCTTGATGAGGCAACAAGCGCGCTCGACGTCGAAACGGAAGCCCGCGTGAAGGCGGCGATCGATCGCCTGCGCAAAGATCGGACCACCTTCATCATCGCGCACCGCCTCTCCACAGTCCGCGAGGCGGATCTCGTTCTTTTCCTAGATCATGGCCGGATCGTCGAAATGGGAGGTTACGACGAACTCAGCACCCGCGGTGGCCGGTTTGCCTCGCTGCTGAAGACGAGCGGTCTGTTGACCGAAGAAAAAAGCGTCTAGGTTCTCCGCAGTCGGAAGAATCAGCGGAGGAGACAGGATGCTTCGGGCAACCACAGGCCAATTGATCGCGCAGTCTCTGATCAACAACGGCGTCGATACGGTTTTCGGCATTCCGGGCGCGCACATGTATGATTTCATCGACGCGCTCTACGAGCGGCGCGGCGAACTGCGCTTCATTCATACCCGCCACGAACAGGCCGCGGGCTACATGGCCTATGGCTATGCGAAATCGTCGGGCCGGATCGGCGCCTACACCGTGGTGCCCGGCCCCGGCGTGCTGAATTCGGGCGCGGCCCTCTGCACCGCCTATGGCGCCAATGCCCCGGTTCTCTGCATTACAGGCAACGTCATGTCAGACCTGATCGGCAGGGGTCGCGGCCAGTTGCATGAGCTCCCCGATCAGTTGACGACGCTCCGCAGCTTCATCAAAGGGGCCGAACGCATCAATCATCCGGCCGAGGCGTCCGCTGTGATGGCGCGCATGGTGTCACTCATGCTGTCCGGCCGCCAGGGACCGGTTGCCGTCGAGGCACCATGGGATGTCTTCGGAAAGCGTGGAGAATCGCCGGAGCCCGCAGCGGGAGAGCCGGCTTTCAAGCCGATTGCCGATCCCGACGATATCGAAGCCGCCGCGAAACTCATCTCCGCGTCCAGGAATCCGCTGATCATGGTGGGCGGAGGCGCGGTCGACGCGGGTCCCGAAATCCTCGAACTCGCGCGCCAGCTCCAGGCGCCGGTCACTTCGCACCGGGCTGGCAAGGGGATCGTCCCGGATGACGACCCGCTGGCCATGAACCTCGTCGCCTCCCGCGACTATTGCGAGAAGGCGGACCTGCTGATCGGCATCGGTAGCCGCCTCGAGCTGCAATATATGCGCTGGCGGTGGCTGCCCAAAGGCATGAAGGTCATCCGTATCGATATAGACCCTACCGAAATGGTACGGCTCAAGCCCGATGTCGGTATCATCGCCGATGCTGCCGCCGGAACCCGGGCGCTGATCGATGCGCTCGCCGGCGGGGCGCGTCCGCCGCGGACAGAGGAATTTCGGGCCATCAGGACCAAGGCGCTACAGGCGATCCAGGACATCCAGCCGCAAATGGCCTATATTGATGCCATTCGTGCAGCCCTCCCGCGCGATGGTTTCTTCGTCGAGGAGGTGAGCCAGATGGGCTTTGCCGCCCGTTTCGGCTTCCCGGTCTATGCGCCCCGGCAATATATCACCTGCGGCTACCAGGATAATCTCGGCTTCGGCTACAACACGGCGCTTGGAGTCAAGGTCGCGCACCCCGACAAGGCGGTGGTTTCGGTCTCCGGAGATGGCGGGTTCATGTTCGGGATGCAGGAAATGGCGACCGCCGTCCATCACAAGATCGGCGTGGTTGCAATCGTCTTCAATAACTCCTCCTACGGAAATGTCTTCCGCGATCAGCGTCAGTCTTACCAAGGGCGTTATATCGGCTCGGAGCTGACCAATCCCGATTTCGTCCGATGCGCCGAAAGCTTTGGCTTGAAGGCCTGTCGCGTCGAGACTCCGGAACAGTTGAAGCGCCGCCTCGCCGAATACCTTGACGCCGATGAGCCGGCTTTGATCGAGGTCCCGGTCGAGAAGGGATCGGAGGCGAGCCCCTGGCCGCTTCTTCACCCCGCCCCTCCGGCCGAGTTCTGATCTGTCACTGGCGGACGGTACCCACAGGTGACCGGGGCGGGCCTCATATTTTCAGGGAGAATGAACGTGCAGGATTTTCAATTCAGCCTTGAGGGCCGCACCGCCCTGGTGACCGGTTCCTCACGGGGTCTCGGCCGCGCCATTGCTCATGGCCTTGGCCAGGCCGGCGCCTCTCTCGTCATAAATGGCGTCAACGCGGACCGGCTCGCCGACACGGCGGAGGCCTTGCGCGCCGAGGGACTTTCTGTTCGCGCCGCCGCATTCGATGTGACGGACGAGAGAGCCGTCGTCGCAGCCTTCAACAACTTCGATGCCGAGGGACTGGAGATCGACATTGTCGTCAACAATGCCGGCATCCAACTGAGGAAGCCCATGGTCGAGCTTTCGGCCAAAGAGTGGCAAGGCGTTATCGACACCAATCTCACGAGCGCCTTCATCATCGGACGCGAGGCGGCGAAGCGAATGATCTCGCGCCGACGCGGCAAGATCATCAATATCGGCTCATTGATGAGCGGGCTCGCCCGGCCAACCGTCGCGCCCTACACCGCGGCAAAGGGCGGCATCAAGATGCTGACCCAGGCGATGACAGCAGAATGGGCGGAGCACAGCATTCAAGCAAACGCCATCGGGCCTGGATACATGTTGACCGATATGAACGAAGCACTCAGTTCCAACCCGCATTTCGACGCCTGGGTGAAAAGCCGCACACCTGCACGCCGATGGGGCCGACCGGAGGAGCTGGTCGGAACGGCTGTCTTCCTGGCCTCGTCGGCTTCCGACTATGTCAACGGTCAGATCATCTATGTCGACGGCGGCATGAGCGCCGTGCTCTGAACAACAAGAACGCCGCCGGGCCCGGGGGATCGGCGAAGTTTCGAATGGCGATTTGTCAGTTTAGGCGGCCCGACGTGGCAATTTCCAGTTTGGCCGCGGGAAATGACAGGTATAGCCGTTCGGATAGCGTTCCAGATAATCCTGGTGCTCCGGTTCGGCTTCCCAGAAATCACTGACGGGCTCGACTTCGGTCACCACCTTGCCGGGCCAGAGGCCTGACGCATTCACGTCGGCGATGGTGTCCTCGGCCACGCGTTTCTGCTCGTCGCTCGTGTAGTAGATCGCCGAGCGATAGCTCATGCCAACGTCGTTGCCCTGACGGTTTGGCGTGGTCGGGTCATGGATCTGGAAGAAGAATTCCAGCAGGTCGCGATAGCTGATCTTCGACGGATCGAAGGTGATCTCGATGCCTTCGGCATGGGTACCGTGGTTGCGGTAGGTGGCGTTGGCCACGTCGCCGCCGGTGTAGCCGACGCGGGTGGCGAGAACGCCGGGCATCCTGCGGATCAACTGCTGCATGCCCCAGAAGCATCCGCCAGCCAATACGGCGCGTTCGGTATTTGTCGTCATGCCATCCTCCTTCGGGTATGTGTCCTGCCCTTAGATGGGTCCTGCGGCCCGCAAGGTCAAACGCACGGGCCGCAAGGCACGAGGATGTGATCGCGGAAGGGCTCCCGCGACCCGTTGCACGTCAGTGGTTGTGACGCGGCGGCGTCCTGGCGATCTGGCGGAAGTCGTCCGCGCCCTTGATCGTCGCGCCCTCGGAGAGCTGCGTGACGGTCTGGCGATAGATCCGCTGCCACGGGGTCGCGTCGGCGGGCACCTTGGGGATGCCTTCGCCCTTGCGACGCTCGATTTCGGCCTCGTCCACCAGCATGTCGCAACGACCCTCGTTGAAGTCGATGCGGATGATGTCGCCGGTCCTCACCCAGGCGAGACCGCCACCGGCCGCACTTTCCGGCGAGGCGTTGAGGATCGACGGGCTGTCGGCGGTGCCTGACTGGCGGCCGTCGCCGATCGTCGGCAGGCTCATGATGCCCTTCTTCAGCAGGTGATCCGGCGGCTGCATGTTGACCACTTCGGCCGATCCCGGCCAGCCGAGCGGGCCGGCGCCGCGGATCACCAGGATCGTGTTCTCGTCGATGTCGAGTTCGGGATCGTTGATGCGCTTGTGGTAGTCCTCTGAACCATCGAACACGACCGCCTTGCCGTCGAAAACGCCTTCCCTGCCGGGCTCGCTCAGGTAGCGCTCGCGGAAGCCTTCCGACACGACGCTCATCTTCATGATGGCGAAGTCGAACAGATTTCCCTTCAGCACCAGGAAACCGGCGCGTTCGCGCATCGGCGTGTCGTAGGGCTTGATGACTTCACGGTCGTCGGATTCGCGGCCCTGCAGGTTTTCGGCCATGGTCTTGCCGGTGACCGTCGGACAGGATCCGTCGAGCTTGCCGGCTTTGAGCAGTTCCCACATGATCGCCGGTACGCCGCCGGCGCGGTGGAAGCGCTCGCCGAGATAGGCGCCGGCCGGCTGGACATTGGCAAGCAGCGGAATGTCGAAGCCGTGGACCTGCCAGTCGTCCGGGTGCAGTTCGACGCCGGCGTGCTTCGCCATCGCGGCGAGATGCGGCTGCGCATTGGTCGAGCCGCCGATTGCCGAATTGACCTTGATGGCGTTGAGGAAGGCGGCGCGCGTCAGGATGTCCGACGGCTTGATGTCCTGAAGGACCAGTTCGACGGCGCGTCGGCCGGTGCGGTAGGCCATCTGGCCGCGTTCGCGATAGGCAGCCGGAATGGCGGCACAGCCGGTCAGCGACATGCCGAGCGCTTCGGCCATGGCGTTCATCGTCGATGCCGTGCCCATGGTGTTGCAATGGCCGACCGAGGGTGCCGAATCGAGCGCCGCCTCAAGGAATTCTTCACGGGTGATCTCGCCCGCGGCAAGCTTGCGGCGCGAGCGCCAGATTACTGTACCCGAGCCGACCAGATCGCCGTCATGCCAGCCGTCGAGCATCGGACCGCCGGAGAAGACGATGGCCGGCAGGTCGACGGTGGAGGCCGCCATCAGCGCCGAGGGCGTGGTCTTGTCGCAGCCGGTGGTGAGGATGACCCCATCGAGTGGGTAGCCGTAGAGGATTTCGACCAGGCCCAGATAGGCGAGGTTGCGGTCGAGCGCCGCGGTCGGGCGCTTGCAGTTTTCGAACAACGGATGGGTGGGAAACTCGATCGGAATGCCGCCGGCGTCGCGAATACCGTCGCGCAGGCGCTTGGCGAGGTCGAGGTGGTGGCGGTTGCAGGGATTTAGGTCGCTGCCCGACTGGGCAATGCCGATGATCGGCTTGCCGGATCGCAGCTCTTCCGGCGTCGTGCCGTAGTTCATGAAGCGCTCGAGATAGAGCGCGGTCAGATCGATATGGTCGGGGTTGTCGAACCAGTTCTGCGAGCGCAGGCGACGGCCCGTCTTGTTTCCTTCGCTCATTGGTTTTCCTCCCGCTGGCGATGATTGATCTTTTCGAGATGCAGCAGCAGCCCACTATGGTCTTTCTCGCCGCCGCCGTCTGCGACGAATTCGCGGAACTCGTCGCGCACTTTGGCGGTGAGGGGCAGGTCGAGGCTGAATAGGTCAGCCATGGCGGCGACGGCATCGAGGTCTTTCAGCTGGAGCCGAGACGGGCCGCCGGGCGCGAAGCTGCGGCTGACCATGCGGCCGCCATGCAGGTCGAGAATGCGGCTTTCGGCGAAGCCGCCGCGGATCGCCTCGCGAAATTTCTCCCGCGATGCACCGCCGGCTTCAGCGAGGATCATGGCTTCCGCCACAGCACCGATGGTGATCGCTACGATCTGTTGGTTGGCAAGCTTGCAGATCTGTCCGGCGCCGCTGGGGCCGACAACGGTGACGCGGCCGAGCACCGCGAATATGTCTGCCAGTCCCTCGATGACCGAAGCGTCACCGCCGGCCATGATGGCAAGCGTTCCTGCTTCCGCACCCACGACACCGCCGGAGACCGGTGCGTCGATATGGGCGATGCTCCGTTCGGCAAGCCGCGCGGCATGTTCCTTGGCGATCAGCGGCGAAATCGAGCTCGTGTCCACGACGATGGCACCCGTCGTGAGCGCGTCGACACATCCGCTATCGAATAGCACCTCGCCGACGGCCTTGCCATCACTCAGCATGGTGAAAACGACGCCCGCACCCCGGACAGCCTCAGCCGGGGAAACGGCGACGTGCGCGCCATCAGCGCTGAGTGCTTCCGCTTTCGTGCTGTCGCGGTTCCAGACCGTGACCGCATAGCCTGCGCCAAGCAGGCGGCGCGCCATCGGCGCGCCCATGAGCCCAGTTCCCAAAAAGGCGATCCTGCGGGTCTGGGCCCGGCCTTCGCGTTGAGCACTCAAAGCTTTCCTCCCATTTCATCCTCAATATGAACGCGGATGATATCATCGAAGGACGTTTCCGCGATAAAGCCAAGTGCTGTCGCGCGCTTCGCCTCGAAGCCGGGCGCCCAGCCGGCGACCATCTTCATGATCATCTCGTCCGGCTCGCGACGAATGAGACGCACGGCCTTTTCGCCCGCAACGCGGCGGAGCGCTTCGATCTGCTCTCCGACGGTGGCGCTCAGACCCGGCATCGAAAGATTGCGCCGCGGACCGACCTTGTCGACGTCGATCGTCGCACCATGAATTAGGAAGCCGACGGCGGAACGCGGCGAGGCATGCCAGTGCCGCACGTCGTCCGAGACGGGAAGCACCGCTTCCTGGCCGACCAGCGGCTCGCGCAGGATGTTGGAGAAGAAACCGGAGGCCGCCTTGTTCGGCTTGCCGGGACGGATGCAGATGGTCGGCAAGCGGATGCCGATGCCGTCGAAGAAGCTGCGGCGCGAATAGTCGGCCAGCAGCAGCTCACAGATCGCCTTCTGTGTGCCGTAGCTGGTGAGCGGCGTAGTGTGAAATTCGTCGGGGATCGGATAGGGCAGCGGCGCGCCGAAGACGGCGATCGACGACGTGAAGACCACGCGGGGCTTGTAGCCGTCCTCGCCATTGGCGATGCGGATGGCGTCGAACAGGAAGCGCGTACCGTCGAGATTGATTCGGTAGCCCTTGTCGAAGTCGAGTTCGGCCTCGCCGGACACGATCGCGGCAAGGTGAAAGATCACATCCGGGCGTCCGGCAACCAGCTTTTCCGCTTCACCGGGTGTGGAGAGGTCGGCCACCTTCAACTCGGCCTTGCCATCGAATCCAGCGGGAGCCTCCGGCGCCACCACATCGACAAGCGTCATACCTTCAATCGACTGTCCGCCGAGGCTGCCGTCTGCGGAAAGCCGCTGGGCCAGTTTTCGCCCGACCATACCTGCCGCACCAATGATCAGGATGTGCATGAGACTCTCCTCCCAGGGACAGACCGCTCACTGGAACCAGGCTTAAGCCCCGGCAATGAGCGGGTCAAAATTTATATTGTAAGGTTGTCTGATAACCTTATATGCTCGCTTTGAAAACAGGATAATTTGGAGCGCTGACGAAAAACCGCGGCCCGGCAATGCGTCTGGGTCGGCCTCTTCGAAAGCGCACCCGCAAGGAAATGGCAAGGGCATGACGAAGGGGAATACCGCCGAGGTCGACGATTGTCAGACGACCCTGCGCGCCAGGCTTGGTGACGCAATGGTGCTGACAGATGCCTACGAATTGGTCCGCTTCTGCCGCGACTGGCATGGCGACGTAACGAGCGGCGCAGTCGCGGTCTTAAGGCCTCGCTCGACCGAGGAGGTCTGCACTGCGGTCAAGGCCTGCCGCGAGCTTGGCCTTTCGATCGTCCCGCAAGGCGGCAATACCGGGCTTGTGCTCGGCGCGATACCGGATCAACCCGACACACAGGTGATCTTGAGCCTCGAGCGGATGAACCGCATTCGCAAGATCGATGCAGACGATTTCTCCGCCGTGGTCGAGGCGGGATGCATATTGTCGGAACTGAAAGACGCAGTCGCCCAGAAGGGTATGTTCTTTCCGCTGGCGCTCGGCGCGCAGGGCAGTTGCCGGATCGGCGGCAACGTTTCGACCAATGCGGGAGGCATCAACGTACTGCGCTATGGCATGACCCGCGAACTGGTTCTCGGCCTTGAGGTCGTACTACCGGACGGCACGGTCTTTGATGGCCTGTCGACCCTGCGCAAGGACAACCGAGGCATCGATCTGAAGCAATTGTTTATCGGTGCGGAGGGAACGCTGGGCATCGTCACTGCCGTCTCGGTCAAACTGACGCCCAATCCAGACCAGGTGGCCACGGCCCTTCTTGCCCTCCATTCTCTGGATGACGTGATTCGGCTCTTTCGTCGCGCCAGGCGGGATTGCTGTGATCTTATGTCGGCCTTCGAATTCATACCGCCACTGGCATTCACGCTGGCGCAAGAGGCCATCCCCGATCTCGCGATGCCGATTGCATCGGAATATCCCGTCTATGTCCTCATGGAGGTTTCAGGGTCGGGACTGGTCGACATCGCCGACCTCATGGATAGGTTCCTCGAAGGCGTCATGGAGGAAGGTCTCGTGGCCGATGGTGTAGTCGCGGCATCGCGGGCGCAGGCGCGCAATCTCTGGCTCTTCCGGGAAGGCATGAACGAGGGCCAGGCCAAGCGCGGTCCGCATCTGCGGACCGACATATCGGTGCAACTGTCGCAACTGGCGGATTTCGTGCGTGAAGCCGAAAAGGCAGTCGCCGATGCCGTTCCGGATTGCGTCAGCGTATCCTACGGCCATGTCGGCGACGGGAATGTGCACCTGAATGTCTTACCGCCCTCGGGGCTCCCTGCAGAAGAATCTGCCGCGCGCATCTACAAGGCCAAGAGCGCTGTCAATGCGGTGCTTGACCGCTATCGGGGCAGCATAAGCGCCGAGCACGGTATCGGACGGCTGAAGCGTTCGGATTTCGAGCAAAGGCTGCCCGAGACGCAACGGAGACTATTGACGGCATTGAAGCAGGCGATCGATCCGTCGATGATGATGAATCCCGGCTGCCAATTGAAAATCGGAGAAATTTACTAGAATAAGCAAGGGGTAATCGGGAGGCGATATTTTCAATGGCGGTAGACTTCAGCCAGATCAGACGCAGCGAGCACTTACCCGCGCGCATTGCAGCGCATATTACACGGGAGATCGCCGAAGGCCGGATTGGCCCAGGCGACAAGCTTCCGACCGAACATATCCTCGCCAAGGCCTTCGGCGTCAGCCGGTCCGTTGTGCGGGAGGCGATCGCCCAACTGCGCAACGAGGGCCTCGTGGAGACTAGGCAGGGGGTCGGCGCCTTCGTGACTGATACTCAAGGACGGTCGACGATCCGGATTGAACAGGTGGAACTCGACGATCGAGAGAGCTTTCGTAGCCTCTTTCAATTGCGAATGCCGCTCGAGATCGAAGCTGCCGGCCTCGCCGCCGTACATCACGACGCCGAGGATCTCAAAAAGCTCGATGAAACGCTGGCGCTCATGACAGGCGCTGAAAAATGGACAGAACAAGGGATCGTCGCCGACCTTGCCTTTCACCGGACTCTCGCGGCGGCAACCCACAACGAGTACTTTCCTGTGTTTATCGGCTTCATCGCTGAACGCATCAGTCTTGCCATCAATGCAGCCCGCGCAGTCGCCGTACTCGAAGAGATCGTGGAAGTGACGATCGCGGAGCATGTTGTCATTCGCGATGCTGTCGCCTTGCGCGATCCCTTAAAGGCACGCGACGCAATGCGCCAACATCTGATGGGCGCGGCGTCTCGCCTCAATCTCACGCTGGAGACCTTCTGAAACCTGTTGCTTGATCCCTGACCGCCGCCACCGGACAAGCGCCATAAATTGAGACAGGAATCTCCCGCGGTAACGTTTTCGGTGCTGGACACCTCGGAAAAGTCATACTAGAAACGCGGCTAGTAACGTTGTCAGACATCCTGACAATAAGGCAAGGCGCGCTGGAGGCCCGCATTGCCGGGAGACGCCTGGAGGAATGCAATTGAGTCTAGACCGAGCGCTTCGCGCTGAAACGATTCTGCCCGAGCATGCGGCAAGTGCATCGCTTGTCGGGCGCGTCTGGTCCGATGCGACGGGCGGCCCCTGTCCGGTTCTCATTTCGGGCGGCCATGTGCTTGACCTCACTCCCCTCGCCGCCACGATGTCGGCGCTGCTCGAAATTGAAGGCCTCGTCGGCCTGTTGCGCGATACTGCGAACTTTCGTGACCTCGGGCCGCTTGATGCTTTCCTCTCCGGCGAAACCGGAAGCCTGCTCGCCCCAACCGATCTGCAGGCGATCAAGGCGGCAGGCGTTACCTTCGCCGACAGTATGCTGGAGCGGGTCATCGAAGAGCAGGCAAAGGGCGACGCCACCCGTGCCCTCGACATCCGCAAGCGCCTGGCGCCCGTCCTCGGCGACAGCCTGCGCGGCGTCGTCGCCGGTTCCGAACAGGCGGCGCGCGTCAAGGCGCTATTGCAGGACATGAACCTCTGGTCGCAATATCTCGAGGTCGGTATAGGCCCGGACGCGGAAATCTTCACCAAGGCACAGCCGATGTCGGCCGTCGGCTGCGGCGCGCTGGTCGGCATCCATCCGATGTCGGAATGGAACAATCCCGAGCCCGAAGTCGTGCTTGTGCTTCGCTCCACCGGCGAAATCGTCGGCGCAACGCTCGGCAACGACGTCAACCTGCGGGACGTCGAGGGCCGCTCGGCCCTGCTTCTCGGCAAGGCCAAGGACAACAATGCCTCCTGCTCGATCGGTCCATTCGTTCGCCTGTTCGACACCGGGTTCTCGCTCGACGATTTGGGCCGGGTCCGCGTTTCACTTCTCGTCGAGGGCAAGGATGGTTTCGTCATGACCGGGGAGAGCCCGATGGAGGCGATCAGCCGCAAACCGGCCGATCTTGCCCGCCAGCTCCTCAATCGCAACCATCAATACCCGGACGGCGCCGTACTGTTCCTCGGCACGATGTTCGCACCGGTCAAGGACCGTCGCGGTGCAGGCCAGGGCTTTACCCACGAACTCGGCGACCGCGTGGAAATCGCTACGCCGAAGCTTGGCCGCCTGGTCAACTGGGTCGAGCGCAGTGACGCCTGCCCCGAATGGACCTTCGGCACGACGGCACTGATCCGCAACCTGGCCGCCCGCGGCCTTCTGGACAAGGTGTGAGGGGGTGGCCATGCAAAAGGCAATCGACGCATTCTATCGCTTCCTCGAAATACTATTGATCTTCTTCCTGTCGGCCATGGCCGTGATGGTCTTCGTCAATGTGGTGCTGCGATACGGTTTCAATTCGGGCCTCAACGTCTCCGATGAGCTCTCGCGCTATTTCTTCGTCTGGCTGACATTCATCGGCGCGGTCGTCGCTTTTCGTGAGCATGCGCATGTCGGCGTCGAAACGCTGGTCATGCTGTTTGGCCGCAGGGGCCGGATTATCTGCATGATCCTGTCGAACATCGTCATCATCGCCGTTGCGGCCATATTCTTCTGGGGCACCTGGAAGCAGGCCCCGATCAATGCCAGCATGGCGGCGCCCGTCACCAAGCTGCCGATGATCTGGGTCTACGGCATCGGCTTCTTCACGGGCGCGGGCGTCGTCCTGATCGCGCTCGAGCGTCTGTTCCGTCTGTTGACCGGCCGTGTCACCGAGGAAGAAATCGCCGCTTTTGCCGGAGAAAACATGGACCTTGAGCATCTCTCGGAGCGCGCCTGATGACTCTGGTCGTATTCATCGCTTCCTTGCTGGGCGCCATGGCGATCGGCGTGCCGGTCGCATTTGCGCTGATGTTCTGCGGTGTCACGCTCATGTGGTACATGGGCATGTTCAACACGCAGATCATCGCCCAGAACATGATCGCGGGCGCCGACACCTTCACGCTGCTCGCCATTCCCTTCTTCATCCTCGCGGGCGAATTGATGAATGCCGGCGGCCTGTCGCGTCGCATCATCGACTTCGCCATCGCTTGCGTCGGCCACATTCGGGGCGGCCTCGGCATCGTCGCCATCATGGCCGCCGTCATCATGGCCAGCATTTCCGGTTCTGCCGCCGCCGATACGGCCGCCCTTGCCGCCATTCTCATTCCGATGATGGCGAAAGCCGGCTATAACGTGCCGCGCTCCGCCGGCCTGATCGCCGCGGGCGGCGTTATCGCACCGGTCATTCCGCCTTCCATGGCTTTCATCGTTTTCGGTGTCGCCGCCAACGTCTCGATCACCCAGCTTTTCATGGCCGGCATCGTGCCGGGCCTGATGATGGGCATCGCGCTCATCGCCACCTGGCTGATTGTGGTGCGCAAGGACAAGGTCGAGGCGCTGCCGCGCGCGCCGATGAAGGAACGTCTGCGGGTCACCGGTCGGGCACTCTGGGCACTCGGCATGCCGGTGATCATTCTCGGCGGCATCAAGGCCGGTGTCGTGACACCGACGGAAGCGGCTGTGGTCGCAGCGGCTTATGCGCTCTTCGTTGGCATGGTCGTGTACAGGGAGCTTACGCCCCATGAACTGCCTCACGTTATCCTTCAAGCGGCCAAGACGACGTCTGTCATCATGTTCCTCGTCTGCGCTGCGCTGGTCTCCGCCTGGCTCATTACCGCTGCCAACATTCCGGCCGAAATCACCGGCTTCATCGAGCCGCTGATCGACCGTCCGACCTTGCTGATGTTCGTCATCATGCTGGTGGTGCTGGTCGTCGGTACCGCGCTTGATCTCACGCCGACGATCCTGATCCTGACGCCCGTGCTGATGCCGATCATCAAGCAGGCAGGTATCGACCCGGTCTATTTCGGTGTCCTCTTCATCATGAATACCTGTATCGGCCTGCTGACCCCACCGGTGGGCGTCGTTCTGAACGTCGTAAGCGGTGTCGGCCGCGTGCCGCTCGGCAAGGTGACAGTGGGCGTCGCACCCTTCCTAGTCGCCCAGGTCCTCGTTCTCTTCACTCTGGTCCTGTTCCCGGACCTGGTGCTCGTACCCGCCCGCTGGCTGCGCTGACAGCCCGCGAGCCTAGACTTCTCACTCAACAATCCACGGGAGGATAATATGAGAAAACTGCTTCTGACCACCACCACCATCGCATTTGCCTGCTCCGCCGCTGCCCCGGCATTCGCCGAGTTCAGCGATCGCAACATCCGCGTCTCAAACGGCATCAATGCCGACCATCCGGTCGGCAACGGCATCAAGGCCATGCAGGCCTGCCTGGACGAGAAGTCCGGCGGCAAGCTCAAGCTCACCGCCTTCTGGGGCGGTGCGCTTGGTGGCGACCTTCAGGCAACCCAGGCCCTGCGCTCGGGCGTCCAGGAAGCCGTCGTCACCTCGTCCTCGCCGCTGGTCGGCATCGTGCCGGCCCTCGGCGTTTTCGACCTGCCGTTCCTGTTTGCCAGCGCTGACGAGGCCTATAAGGTTCTCGACGGTGATTTCGGGGACCAGATGAACAAGAAGCTCGAAGACGCCGGTCTGGTGAACCTTGCCTACTGGGAAAACGGCTTCCGCAACCTGTCGAACTCCGTTCGTCCGGTCACCAAGTGGGAAGACTTCGAGGGCATGAAGGTTCGCGTCATGCAGAACAATATCTTCCTGGACACCTTCCAGAACCTCGGCGCCAATGCGACCCCGATGGCATTCGGCGAAGTGTTCTCGGCACTTGAAACCAAGGCGATCGACGCGCAGGAAAACCCCTATGTGACGATCGATACGTCGAAGTTCTACGAAGTGCAGAAATACGTCACCGAGACGAACCACGCCTATACGCCGTTCCTGTTCCTCTTCTCGAAGGCGATTTTCGACACCTACGCACCGGAAGAACAGGCAGCTCTTCGCGAATGCGCGATCGTCGGCCGTGACGAAGAGCGCAAGGTCATCCAGGATCTGAACAAGAAGTCGCTGGAGAAGATCAAGGCGGAGGGCATCGAGGTCAACGTGCTGTCCGCGGAAGAACAGGCTCGTATTCGCGAGAAGTCCATGATCGTCTACGACAAGCATAAGGCCGAAATCGGCGCCGACGTCGTCGACGCGATCCTCGCCAACCTGGCCGAGATTCGCAAGTAAGCGATCCCGATAGGCCGGCCGCGCCAGTCGCGGCCGGACAAGTATGAAGACGGTCCGGGGGGGGAGAACTTCCGGGCCATTTCCTTTTGTCAGCCTTGGCCGATGCCGGTCGGTTCAGGGAAGGTCGAGCGGGCGATCCGGCTCCCGACGCTTCAACTGCTGTTCACGGAAAAAGATGAACATGCCGGAGCCGACGATGAGGGCGGCGCCGAGCATCATGGTGAGACGCGGCACGTCGCCGAAGAACAACCAGCCGAACAGGATCGCCCAGAGCAGCAGCGTATATTGCAGAGGGGCGACGGTCGCCGCATCCGAAATCTTCAGCGCGCGGTTGACCAGCATATGCGCCCCCATCGCGACGACGCCGAGCAAGCCGAGCAAGGCGATCTCGGACACGGACGTCAGCGGCGTCCAGTCGAACGGCGCGAAGACGAGGCCGGCAAGGCCGGCGCCGCCGACCTGGAACAGGACCAGGGTCTTGTCGGGCGTGCCGCGCAGGCTGCGGCCGGAGAGCAGCATGAAGGCGAAGGCGAAGGTGCCGAGGATGGAAATGATCGCAGGCATGGTGAACATGGCGCTCGACGGCTCGAGCGTGATGATCACGCCGACGAAACCGACGAAGATCGCGCTCCAGCGGCGCCAGCCGACCTTTTCGCCAAGCAAAAGCGGCGAGGCGGCGGCGACATAGATCGGGGCCGCCAGCCAGTAGGTCATGACGTCGGCTAGCGGCAGATACATGACCGCGTAGTAGAAGCAGAATACTTCCATCGTCGAGAAGACGACGCGGGCGAACTGCATCAGCGGCTGCTCGGCCTCGACGATCGGCTTTTTGCCGGCGCGCCAGAGGAAGGGCGAAAGGATCAGCAATGCGGCTATGCTGCGGATCAGGATGACCTGGCCAAGGCCGTAATTGGCGACGAGCCATTTGCCCACGGCATCGTTCAGCGCGAACATCAGCATGCCGAGCAGCATGATTGCCGGGCCTGCCATGGCCCGGTATCGGCTGCCGCCGAGCGCTGTTTCAGAGGTGTTTGCCATTTTGTCTTCTTCCGTGAGGTTCGTGCGGCGTTCAGATGCTGGACGCGTCGGAGATGCGGCGGGAAACCGTGAAGGCCCGCTCGAGATCCGGGTTGAGTTCCATGCCCAGACCCGGGCCGGGCGGCACCGTTATCATGCCGTTCTTCACCTCAGGCAGGGCAGTGACCAGGTCCCTGTACCAGGTGCGATAGAAGGCGCGCACACTTTCCTGGACCAGCGCGTTGGGCGCATTGAGCGATAGATGGGTCGAGGCGCAGAGCACCACCGGGCCGGTGCAATCATGCGGTGCGACCGGCAGGTGCCATGCCTCGGCCATGGCAGCGATCTTGCGGGCCTCCGACAGGCCGCCGCACCAGGAAATGTCGAGCATGACGACGCCGGCGGCCCCGGTTTCGAGATAGTCGCGAAAGGCCCAGCGCGAGCCGAGCGTTTCCGAAGCCGAGATCGGCGCGGGCGAGACCTCGGCATAGCGCCTGAGGCTCGACAGGCTGTCCATCTTGATCGGATCTTCGTGCCAGAAAGTCTGGTAGGGCGCGAGCGCCTTGGCGATCTGCATTGCTGGCAACAGCTGCCACATGGAGTGGAACTCCACCATGATGTCCATCTTGTCGCCGACGGCGGCGCGGATCTTCTCGAAGGGCTGAAGCGCCTGCTTCAGATCCGGCATGGAAATGTACTGGCCGCGCGACTTCTCGGCCGCGGCGTCGAACGGCCAGATCTTCATCGCCGTGATGCCTTCCTCCAGCAGTGAATGGGCCAGTTCGTCGGCGCGATGCAGGAAGCCGTTCAGGTCATCGTAGTCGCGTCCCTCTGACAGCCCGTAATTGGCGGTCGTCTGGCCGGTTGCCTTCTTGATATATTCGGTGCCCGCGCAGGTGTTGTAGGTGCGGATCTCGCGGCGGGTGAAGCCGCCGAGCAGTTGCGCGATTGGCAGGCCGGTGGCCTTGCCGAACAGATCCCAGAGCGCGATGTCGAAGGCGGAATTGCCGCGCACCTCGGCGCCCGACGAGCGGAAGCCGAGATAGCCGACCAGATCGGCGGAGAGCCGGTCTATCTCCAGCGGATCGCGGCCGATCACGCGGGGCGCGATGTACTCATGCACATAGGCTTCGACCGTCTCCGCGCCGAAGAAGGTTTCCCCGAGGCCGGTGATGCCTTCATCCGTATGGACGAGCAGCCATATGAGATTGGCGCGCTCGGCGACGCGCACCGTTTCGAGGCCGGTGATTTTCATGGATGTCCTCTTTCACATGAGGCCCGCAACAAGCAGGGCCTTGATGCTCTCGTCGAAATGTCGAGCCATGAGGTCAGCGGCGGATCGCGGATCCCCGGCGAAAATTGCTTCGGCCAACGCGACATGAAGCCTGTTCATCGCACGTCGATCCTCCTCGCCTGATCGGCTGCGCCAGCCAATCGGCCACGTCTCGCGCATGACACCCTGGAACGCACCGATGATGAGCGTGAAGACCGGATTTCTAGACGCCCTCGCGATCGCCAGATGAAATGCGATGTCGTGCTCCATGACTGCAGGCGGATCGGCAAAATTCTCCTCCATGGCGCGCGCATGACCAAGTATGATCCGAGCCTCATCATCGGAGCACCGAAGTGCCGCCAACGTCGCCGTGCGCGCCTCGATGGTGCGGCGGGCATCATATATCTGCTGGATGTCGATCTGGTCCGTCACAACACCATGGTTGATCATCAGCGACATGGTGGCGTCATCGAGCTCTGCAACCGTCGGGCGCTTTCCGGCGCCGAGATCGACGAGGCGAAGGGCGGCCAGAGATCGAAGTGCCTCCCGCACCACCGTCCGGGAGACATGGAGATCTTTGGTCAGGGTCGCTTCCGCCGGCAAACGATCGCCGGGTTTCAACTCGTTCTCTCGGATCAGGCTAGTAATCGCGGCAATTGTGCTGGAGACAAAATCCCCAGAAAGCCCTGGCGCCACTCTGATCTGCTCCATGCGAATCTCCTCGGATTTTGTGAAACCTATAGTACAGGTTTCGACGAAGCGCATCCCCTTTCGCAGTTATTCCGAGCGGATTTCTGATAGCCGGCTTCCGTTCGCTACAATCATCGCTACCGGCAAATGCTTCCGAGAATAACACCGGGCCGTCGGCGCTCGCGGCAAAGGCTGAGCTAAGGCGGAGCGGAGATGCAGCGCGCCCTGAAATCCTCAGTGGTTTCCGCGTCTTGTGGTCCCCTCGCCAGCATCGAGCCATTGAGCTAGTTCCGCCTCCGCCTTTTCCAGCGCATTGTGGTTCAGCAGCTTGCGCAGGATCGCGATCGTTATTGCTCGCGTCCGCAGATTGAACCGGCCTTCCTCACCATCCTCGCCAGCGGTTTGATAGACATCCAGCTTTTCGTAGAGCTGCTGCAGTCGGTTCTGCACGCTTCTGAGCGAGAGATTGCGCCGCTGCGCGATCGCGCGGTCCGTAAGCCCGAGCGCGATGTCGATCAGCACTTCGTATTCGGAATCGGTGAACCCGCTGCCATAGCCAAGGCTCTTCTGCTGCATGCCGCGGACTTCGCGGTCAATGACGCATTGAGATTCGATGAAGATTGAGCGCAGCGCCAGTTTCAACCGGTCGTCGGATGCCGATTTCAGCACGTAGCCATAAGCGGCCCCATCCGGGACGATACGCGAGACGCCCCGAACATAGGCTTCATCGGAATAGTTCGACCAGAACAGGATATTTGTGTCGGGCCGCTCTTTCCAGATCGTCCTGGCGGCCTCGATGCCGTTGCGGGGGCTCATCTGTAGATCCATGATGATATTGGCCGAGCGATGCTCGCGTGCGAGCCGCTCACCGATCATGCCGTTTTCAGCTTCGATCAGCGTATCGCATTCAGGAAGAGCCGCGTGCACCGCTTCGCGCAGATAGGCGCGATGGAGGACATCGTCCTCGATGATGAGGATATTCATTTCGAGCCTACCTCCTGAGGTGTGCAATCGGGTGCGAGCTGGACGCGTACGACGGTGCCATGGCCCGGTTTGTTGGCGATCTCGAATTTAGCGGAAATCAGCCGGGCCCGGGTTTTCATGTTGTCTATGCCGCAGCCCGCACGCTTCACGGGCCGCTCGAAGCCGATACCGTTGTCTATGATTTCGATGACGATTTGCCGCTCGGAAGCCTTGAGGCGAACCAGGATCTCGGAGGCCTGAGAATGGCGGATGGCATTGTTTATCGCCTCCTGCGCAATACGGAAAAGCGCCGTGCTCACCGTCTGGTTCAGCCGCTCCAGCGCGCCGCCGGCATTGTTTTCGAGCGTCCAGGAAATACCCAGACCGCTGTCGCGGATGGAACGGTCGAGGTGGTTCTCCACTGCCTCTGCGAAGCCGAAAAGCTGCAGGATCGACGGCTTTGCCTCTTCGATGATTTGCCGCAGGTCCTGCATGCAATGCTGCAAGCCCCTGAAAATCGGCTCCAGGGCGTCGCCCGTGATTTCCGGCTGGTGGATTTGCCGCTCCAGCCTTCGGGCGAGCCGCGTAAGGTCGGCGAGCGTCTCATCATGGAGATCCATGCCAATCCGCTGGCGTTCCGCTTCCAGCGCCCCGGTCAGCTTTAGCGCGCCGAGCCTCAGACCTTCCTCTCGCGCCCTGGCCTCAGCTTCGACAATGGCCGAGCGCTTCGCCTGTTCGGCCGCCCGCAGGGCAAAGAAATAGGGAGCGAGCAGATCGGCGATTGCGCGGGCGTTTCCAATATCCTGCAAACCGTAGAGCCCCCGCTCACGGCTGGAGCAACTGAGCACGCCGATGACGTCACCCTGAACCTTCAGCGGCACATGCAGACGGCTGCGCAGGGACTGCTCGAGAATGGGCTGCGAGAATGCCCCCTCGAAATGGAACCGCTCGTCCGTGCAGGCATCCTCGGTCAGCAGGTATTCAACCTCCCCCCACAATACGGACCTGATCGGGCTTTCCGACAGGGGCGCCGGAGGAACCTTGCCCCAGTCGGTTTCAAAACCGCTTTCATAGGCCGTGTGGTACTGGCCATCGACCATGATGATGCAGACATCGAGATGATCATGCGGAATGATGTCGTTTATTTCGGTATCGACAGCCTGGATTGCGGAATGGAAATCGAGCTGACCTGCCAGCAGGCGCGAAATGCCCAGATAGTGATCGAACAAGGCCGGGTGAACGGTATCCAACATGCAGGTATCCTCCGGCGCGGCCCGCCGATATCCTTGCGGCGACCGCACGCGCCTTACACATATGCATTCATTAGAGAGCCAACAAGTCGCGCCGTCTTGCGGGATCCCGCAAATTTCTGGCGGGTTGCCGCATCATTTGTGCCGTAAAGTGCCTGTACAGATTGGCGCGCCGTGGTCATTCTGATCAAGCTGAGCTCAAAGCCCGGCTTTAGAGAGTTTCGGCTGTCCATTGAGGATGTGGACACAACGAATCCGCCAAGCGCCATGCTGGCTTATGGGAGGAAAACATGAAAATCAAGAGTGTACTCGGTGCATCCGTCGCCGTGCTTTGTGTCGCTATGGCCGGCTCCGCGCTCGCGGATACGTCGGGCAAGAAAATCGCCCTTTCGAACAACTATGCCGGCAACTCCTGGCGCCAGGCCATGCTGACCAGTTGGGAAAAGGTGACCGGCGAAGCCGTGAAGGCGGGTCAGGTTGCGGCCGCGGATGCGTTCACGACCGCAGAAAACCAGGCCACCGAACAGGCCGCCCAAATCCAGAACCTGATCCTGCAGGGCTATGATGCCATCGTGCTCAATGCCGCATCGCCAACCGCGCTCAACGGCGCTGTCAAGGAAGCCTGCGATGCCGGCATCACGGTCGTCTCGTTCGATGGCATCGTCACGGAACCTTGCGCTTGGCGCATCGCTGTGGACTTCAAGGAAATGGGCCGCAGCCAGATCGATTATCTCGCGAAGAAGATGCCGAATGGCGGCAATCTGCTCGAAGTGCGCGGCCTTGCCGGCGTTTTCGTCGATGATGAGATCTCGGCTGGCATCCATGCCGGCGTCGAGCAAAACCCGCAGTTCAAGATCGTCGGCTCCGTGCATGGCGACTGGGCCCAGGATGTCGCGCAGCGCGCTGTTGCCGGCGTGCTTCCCAGCCTGCCCGAGGTTGCGGCAGTCGTGACCCAGGGTGGTGACGGCTACGGCGCCGCTCAGGCTTTCGCTGCCGCCAACCGTCCGATGCCGACAATCGTTATGGGTAACCGCGAGGACGAATTGCTCTGGTGGAAGCAGCAGAAGGATGCCAACGGTTATGAGACCATGTCGGTCTCGATCGCACCTGGCGTCTCGACGCTCGCCTTCTGGGTCGCCCAGCAGATCCTCGACGGCAAGGAAGTCAAGAAAGACCTCGTGGTGCCCTTCCTGCGCATCGACCAGGGCAATCTCGAGGCCAACCTCGCCAACACCCAGAAGGGTGGCGTAGCGAACGTCGAGTACAGCCTCGAAGACGCTCAGAAGGTAATCGCTGCCGCCAAGTAAGGCGGGAGCAACAGGATTACTCCCGACCGGGGCGGTTCGCCGCAAGGTGGGCCGTCCCGGGCTTCTTCGCAATTTTACATCCAATCAGAACCCGAATTGATGACCATGAACGCTCAGACAGAAGCGATCGTCGCCGCCAGGGACGTCCAGGTGCATTTCGGCGCCGTTCGCGCCTTGAATGGTGTGGATCTGACGATCCAGGCGGGCGAGTGCATCGGCCTCGTTGGCCACAACGGCGCCGGCAAATCGACGATTGTCAACGTGATCAATGGCGGACTCTCGCCCCACCAGGGCAGTATTTCCTATAACGGCTCCCCGGTCGCGCGGCACGGCATCAACGTAGCGCGCGGCGAGGGTATCCGTTGCGTATTCCAGGAGCTGTCGCTCTGCACAAACCTGACGATCATCGAGAATGCGAGGATCATGCACCGCGCCCTGGCCGGCCCGGGCTGGCGCGGCAAGGCGCACGCCATCATGCGCGAAACCTTGGAGGAGATCTTTCCCGGTCATCGGATAAACTGCACGTCATCCGTAGGCGACCTCTCCATCGCCGAGCGGCAAATGGTCGAAATCGCCATCGCTTTCGCTGTCGTCGGCCCCTCCCCGAAGCTCGTCATTCTTGACGAGCCGACCTCCTCCCTCGATGCCGGACTAGCGGCGCAATTGATGGCCTATGTCAGGCGCTATGTGGACACCGGCGGTTCGGTGCTGCTTATTTCGCATATCCTGGGGGAAATTCTCTCGACCGCAGATCGCATTGTGGTGATGAAGGACGGCAAAGTCGTAACGGACAGGCCGGCTGGAGATTTTACCACTCAAAGCCTCGTCCAGGCCATGGGCAGCGTCGTGAAGGAACAGACGCGCTCGGCAATGGACGCCAGCAAGCGTACCGGCACGCCCGTCTTGACCCTCCCCGCCTCTGAAGACAGTGCCATCGCGTTCGAAGCCTATCGCGGCGAGATTATCGGCCTTGCAGGCCTCGGCGGTCACGGCCAGACGGATATGCTACTCGAGCTTTTCCGCCGCAAGGGCAATAACTGGTTCCCTGGCGCTGACGCCATCGCGTTCGTCGCAGGCGACCGAAGCCTGAACGGAACCTTTCCGCTCTGGAGTATCCTGCAGAATCTGACAATCGCCTCCCTTGGTCGTCTCTCGCGGGCAGGCTTCGTGGATCGCCGGCGCGAGGCGAATCTCGCCGCCGACTGGAAGAGCCAGATGGAGATCCGGACGCCCGACATGTTGAACGGCATTCTTTCGCTCTCGGGCGGAAACCAGCAGAAAGTGCTGTTTGCGCGCGCCCTGGCAACACGGGCTTCCGTGGTGCTGATGGACGACCCCATGCGGGGCGTCGACATCGGGACCAAGCAGGAGGTCTACAACATCTTGCGCGCCGAACGGGCCAAGGACCGCACCTTCATCTGGTACTCGACGGAAATGGACGAAATCTGCCTGTGCGACCGGGTCTACGTGTTTCGCGATGGAGCAATTGTGGTCGAACTTTCCGGTAATGACATCAATGAGGACAATGTCCTGGCCGCGTCTTTCGAAGGAGAAGCCGCATGAACCTGCGTCTCTCGTCCTCCGCGATCCGTATGATCGTCCCGGCGGCCTCGCTTGTGGCCCTTCTTGCCGCGGTATTCTGGCTGCAGCCGCGCGCCATGAGCTACACGGGGCTCAATCTTCTCCTCAATCTTGCCGTTCCGATCGCGCTTGCGACGATTGCGCAGATGTTCATCATCGCGGTCAACGACCTCGACCTGTCGATGGGTACGTTTGTGAGCTTTGCAGCATGCGTCGCGGCAACTTTCCTGCAGTCATCCCCGGCGCTTGGTGTCCTGATCCTGCTCGGGGCGGTGGCGGTCTACGCCTTCCTTGGCGTCGTGATCTATCTTCGCAATCTGCCGTCAATCGTCGTCACCCTCGGCATGAGCTTCGTCTGGGCCGGCCTTGCCGTGCTCTTGCTGCCTTCGCCCGGCGGATCCGCTCCGACCTGGGCGCGCTGGATCATGACCGTACGTCCGCCGCTTGTTCCCGTAGCTATCATCGCCAGCATCGTCATTGCAGCTGTCGCGCATTTCATCGTCATGCGCTCGACCTTTGGTGTCCTAATGCGCGGCGTCGGCGGCAATCAACGCTCTGTTGAGCGATCCGGGTGGTCAGTCGTCGCCATCAGGGCCGGCACCTATGCACTTGCCGGGTTCTTCGCCTCATTGTCGGGTATTGCGCTCGTCGGGCTGACCACCTCGGCTGATGCCAATATCGCCCTTCGCTACACGCTTTTGTCCATTGCCGGAGTCATTCTTGGCGGCGGCGAGTTCGTCGGCGGTCGTGTATCACCGATTGGAGCGGTCATCGGTGCCCTGACATTGACCCTGGCCGGTTCCTTCCTGTCCTTCCTGCGCATCTCTCCCGATTGGCAGATCGGGGCGCAAGGAGCGATCCTCATCATCGTGCTGGCGCTCCGCTTGTTGTTCCATCGGCTTGAAAAACGGAGAAATCGCTGATGTCTCTCCTTCGTACCCTCTCCCGAAAGCCGTGGATCTGGTCCTTTGTCGCCATGGCGATCGTCTGGCTTGTGACCGTGCTCTTTACGGGCGGCGCAAGCGCACTCGCATTGACCCAGACTTCTCTCACCTTCGCATCCTTTGCAGTGATCGTCGGCGTCGGCCAGATGTTCGTGATCACGCTGGGCCCCGGCAACATCGATCTCTCCGTGCCGGCCACGATGACGCTTGCCGGCACGATCGCGCTGAAGCTGATGAATGTCGAAGACGGTATGATCCCGTTCGGCCTGATGATCTCCGTCCTGGTCGGGTTGGCGGTCGGTATCGGTAACTATGCGCTGATCAAGATTTTGCGCATACCACCGATCATCGCGACGCTTTCGATGAGCTTCATCGTCCAATCGGCCGCGATCTGGTATAACCGAGGCCTGCGTATTAAGCCCCCGCCGGCGCTCGCAGACTTCACGACATCGGCAACCGCCGGCGTTCCAAACATCGCCATTCTGGCGCTGCTCATTTCGGTCGCGGGCTGGCTGCTGCTGCACAAGAACATCTATGGCCGCTGGATTTCCGCTATCGGCCAGAGCATGTTCGCGGCGAGGATGGCGGGCATTCCCGTCGATGGTACGCGCTTGGTGACCTATCTGCTTTGCGCGGTGCTTGCATCCATCAGCGGCTATCTGCTCGCTAGCTTTTCGGGAGGCGCGGCTCTCAACATGGGATCGGAATACCTGCTGATGTCCATTGCGGTGGTGGTCATTGGCGGCACTGCTGTCGCCGGCGGGGATTCCAATATTCCCGGGATCTGGGGAGCTGCCCTGTTCCTGTTTCTCGTCGTCTCGATGCTCAATACCTACGGTTTCGGGGCCGGTTTCCGGCTGATCCTGACCGGCCTCATCATCATCTCCGTCATTCTGCTCGCGAGCGGGCGAAACAGCGCCAGCCGGTGACGGCCTCGAAATGGCGGAGGCAATTATGGAACTGAAGACCATGACGACAGTTGGCAACTCGCCCTATGAAATCATCGACCCGCGGTTTCGCCAGTTGATCGTTCCCTCCGCAGCGCTGGATGAACTCTATAGCGATTGTCGCTGGGCCGAGGGCCCCGTCTGGTTCAGCGATCTGAATTGCCTTGTCTGGAGCGACATACCGAACCAGAGAATGCTGCGCTGGGTACCCGGCGACGGTGTTTCCGTTTTCAGAGAACCGTCCAATTTCGCCAATGGCAATACGCGTGACCGTCAGGGCCGGCTGGTATCTTGCGAACATGGTATGCGGCGCGTGACCCGCACCGAACCCGATGGCTCCATCACGGTCATTGCGGACCGCTTCAACGGCCAGCGGCTCAACTCACCGAACGACGTCGTCGTGCACAGCGACGGTTCGATCTGGTTTACCGATCCGACCTACGGCATCCTCTCCGACTACGAGGGCTATCGGGCCGAGCCTGAGCAGCCGACCCGCAATGTCTACAAGGTCGACGCCGCGACCGGCGAGATCCAGGCCGTAGTCACCGATTTCAGGCAGCCCAACGGCCTTGCCTTCTCTCCCGACGAAACGAAGCTCTATGTGGCCGATTCGGCCGCAAGCCATGATGAGACCGCGCCGCGCAACATTAGGGTCTTCGATGTCGGCGAAGATGGCAAGCTGAGAAACGACCGTGTCTTCTGCACGATCGACTGCGGCATTCCGGACGGCTTCCGTCTCGATATCCATGGCAATCTCTGGACGAGTGCTGCCGACGGCGTGCACTGCTTTTCACCCGACGGCAGCCTTATCGGCAAGATTCTGATACCGCAGACGGTCGCGAACTTGACCTTTGGCGGGCCGAGGCGCAACCGACTGTTCATCACGGCCACCAGGTCGCTCTACTCCGTCTATCTGACGACGACCGGCGCACAGATACCCTAACAGTCCTCTTCCAGACAACGACTGCTCGGAATTCTGGCATCCGCCTTGCCGGATGCCCGCCTCCTATTGCCCGACGATGCGCCATGGCTCCGGTCAATTGCCGGCTATCCCGATCGCGAACACAAAAACGCGATTGTGTGTGCGGTTGCGAGATGCCACTATTTTTGCCGAAGCATTGTCCGGATATACCGCCGGATCAAAATGAGATGCCAAGAATAGGGGAACGTCATGACCAGCGCATTTTTGAGGCCCAAGCGTGTATTGCTGCGAGCCTTTGCCATCAAGCTGGTAGCCGCGACTGCCCTGACACTGTCGGGCGCCGGGAACGTCGCCGCCGCCAACACCTCCCTTATCCTCGGCGTGACCATCGAACCCGCCGGCCTCGACCCGACAATCGCCGCACCCGTCGCCATCGGCCAGGTGACCTGGCAGAACGTCTTCGAGGGCCTGGTCACCATCGACCGCGACGGCAAGATCAAGCCGCAGCTGGCAAAAAGCTGGGAGATCTCCGAAGACGGCCTGACCTATACCTTCAAGCTCGAGGACGGCGTGAAGTTCCATGACGGCGAAGCCTTCGATTCGGCGGTCGCCAAGGCCTCGCTGGAGCGCGCCCGCGGGGCCGACAGTGTCAATCCGCAGAAGCGCTTCTTCGCCGCCATCGACACAATCGAGACGCCGGATGCCGCAACCCTGGTGCTGAAGCTGAAGGAACCCGCCGGCAGCCTGCTCTACTGGCTCGGCTGGCCGTCCTCGGTGATCGTCGGAACGAAGAGCGCGGCCGAGGCCAAGACCACGCCGATCGGCACCGGCCCCTTCAAGTTCGTCAGCTGGGCCAAGGGCGACAAGGTGGAGCTTGCCGCCAATCCGGACTACTGGAACGAAGACGTCAAGGTGAAGCTGGACAAGGTCACCTTCCGCTTCATCGCCGACCCGCAGGCGCAGGCCGCGGCGCTGAAATCCGGCGATGTCGACGCCTTCCCCGAATTCGGCGCGCCGGAACTGGTGGAAAGCTTCAAGGACGATGCGAAGCTCACGACCGTGATCGGCAATACCGAGCTCAAAGTCGTGGCCGGGATGAACAACGAGCGCAAGCCGTTCGACGACAAGCGCGTGCGCCAGGCGCTGATGATGGCGCTCGACCGCTCGGTGATCGTCGACGGCGCATGGTCCGGCTACGGCACGCCGATCGGCAGTCATTATACGCCGAACGACCGCGGCTATGTCGACTTGACCGGCACTTACCCATACGATCCGGAAAAGGCCAAGGCGCTTCTGGCCGAGGCCGGCTATCCGGACGGCTTCAACTTCACCATCAAGACCCCGCAGATGGCCTATGCGCCGCGTTCCGCCCAGGTGATGCAGGCGCTGTTTGCCGAGATCGGCGTGACGATGAACATCGAGCCGACCGAATTCCCGGCCAAATGGGTGCAGGACGTGTTCAAGGGTCGCGACTTCGACATGACCATCGTCGCCCATGCCGAGCCGATGGACATCGACATCTATGCCCGCGATCCCTACTATTTCGGCTATAAGAACCCGGCCTTCAACGACATCCTGAAGAAGATCGAGGCGACGGCCGACACGGCCGAACAGGACAGGCTTTACGGCGAGGCACAGAAGATCCTCGCCGACGACGTGCCGGCGCTGTTCCTGTTCGTCATGCCCAAGCTCGGCATCTGGGACAAGAAGCTGAAGGGCCTGTGGGAAAACGAACCGATCCCGTCCAACGTGCTGACCGAGGTCTATTGGGAGGAGTGAGGGCGGTAGCTAGAGCGAGTTCCAGGATGTCAGTCTCCCCCTCTGGCACCACACCCGGGGAACACCCATGCTGACACTCATCGCTCGGCGGCTCGGCAGTCTTATGCTGACGTTGGCCGCGGTTTCGGCCCTGATCTTCGTCGTCATGGATGTGCTGCCCGGCGATCCGGCGGCGATCATGCTCGGCACCTCGGCAAGCCCCGACACGCTGGCCGCCCTTCGCCACGAACTCGGCCTCGATCAGCCCTTGCTCGTGCGCTATTTCCTCTGGCTCGGCAGCCTGATCACCGGCGATCTCGGCACGTCCTACACCTATGGCGTGCCGGTGGCCGGCTTGATCGCCGAACGCCTGACCGTCACCCTGCCGCTCGCAGTGATGGCGATCCTGATCTCGGTCCTGATTGCCATTCCGCTCGGCGTCGCCTCGGCGGCAAAACGCAATTCGAGCTTCGACTATCTCGCCGGCATGCTCTCCCAGCTGTTCATCGCCGTGCCCGGCTTCTGGGTGGCGCTTCTGCTGATCCTCACCTTTTCGATCTCGCTCGGCTGGACGCCGGCCGGCGGCTTCCCCGGCTGGGAGGCGGGCCTCCTCGCGGGATTGCAGGCCTTGCTCCTGCCGGCGATAGCCCTGGCCCTGCCGCAGGCCGGCGTGCTGACGCGGGTGACGCGGTCCTCGGTACTCGAAGTGCTGCATGAAGATTTCGTCCGCACCGCCCGCGCCAAGGGCCTGCCGCGACGGGCCGCGCTCTGGCGCCATGCCGTGCCCAATGCGCTGGTGCCCGTCATCACCATTCTCGGCCTGCAATTCACCTTCCTGATCGCCGGCGCCATCCTGATCGAGAACGTCTTCAACCTGCCCGGCCTCGGCCGCCTCGCCTATCAGGCGCTGACCCAGCGCGACGTGATCGTCATGCAGGACGTGGTGCTGTTCTTCGCCGGCCTCGTCATCGTCATGAACTTCCTGGTCGACCTCTCCTATCTCGTGCTCGACCCCCGGCTGAGAGGGGGTGGCCGATGAGCGCGCCCGTCGAGAACGCCAAGGCGAAGCCCACGGTCTACAGTCCGTGGCTGATCCTACGCCGGCCCAATTTGGCGATCGGCGGCGCGATCATCCTGGCGCTTGTGGCGGTCGCGCTTGTGTCGCTCGTCTGGACACCGTTGCCGCCGGCCAAGATGCAGATCATCCACAAGCTGAAGCCGCCGCTCGCCTATGGCCTGCTCGGCACCGACCAGTTCGGCCGCGACATCGCCTCCATGCTGATGGTCGGTGCATGGAATTCGCTGTCGACGGCCGCCGCCGCCGTGGTCATCGGCGGCTCGTTCGGCACAGCTCTCGGCGTGCTCGCCGGTGCCCGAAGAGGGCTGACGGAAGCCTTCGTCATGCGCGCCAATGACGTGATCTTCGCCGTACCGCCGATCCTCTCGGCCATGATGCTGGGCGCGCTGATGGGGTCTGGCCGGTTCACCGCGATCATCGCCATCGCCGTCTTCATGGTGCCGGTCTTCGCCCGCGTGACGGCCAGTGCGGCGCAGCAGATCTGGTCGCGCGACTATGTGCTCGCCGCGCGCGGCGCCGGCAAGGGGCCGTTCCTGATCACGGTCGAACACGTGCTGCCGAACATTTCCAACCAGATCATCGTCCAGGCGACGATCCAGCTCGGCCTAGCGATCCTCACCGAGGCGGGCCTGAGCTTCCTCGGCCTCGGTATGCCGCCGCCGGCCCCCACCTGGGGCCGCATGCTGGCCGACGCCCAGACCTATCTCGCTATCGCGCCCTGGCTCGCCATCCTGCCCGGCCTTGCGATCGCGTTCACCGTCTTCGGCTTCAACATGCTGGGCGATGGCTTGCGCGACCTGCTCGACCCGCGTGAGAAGGGGAGGATGTGACGATGACTGACGCCCCTCTCCTCTCCGTCCGCGATCTCTCGGTGTCGGTCCGCCTCGGCGACGGAAGCCGCATGCCGATCCTGACCGACATGGCCTTCGACCTCGAAGCCGGGGATGCGGTCGGCGTGGTCGGCGAAAGCGGGTCGGGCAAGTCGCTGCTGTCGCTGGCGATCATGGGGCTTCTTCCCGGCGTTGCGGAAGCCAGCGGCACGATCGCGCTTGCCGGCGAAAACCTGCTCGCCGCGTCGGAAGAACGGCTGTGCGAGATCCGCGGCAACAGTATCGGCATGATCTTCCAAGAGCCTATGACGGCACTAAACCCGGCCATGACCGTCGGCGACCAGATCGCCGAAGGGCTGGTGTGGCATCGGGATCTGTCCTGGCGCGACGCGCGGGCGCAAGCCGTGGACCTGCTCGACCAGGTGCGGATCCCGGATGCCAGGCGCCGGGCGAAAACCTATCCGCACGAAATGTCCGGCGGGCAGCGCCAGCGCGTCGGCATCGCCATCGCCCTGGCGCTGAAGCCCGCCCTGATGATCGCCGACGAGCCGACGACCGCGCTCGACGTCACGGTACAGGCGGAAGTGCTGGACATTCTCGGCGAACTGGCCGGCGAATACGGCATGGCGCTGATGCTGGTGAGCCACGACCTCGGCGTCATCGCCCGCATGTGCCGGCGTACCATCGTCATGTATGCCGGGCGCCGGATGGAGGAAGGCGCGACCCGCGACGTCCTGACGGCACCGCGCAATCCCTATACGCGCGGACTGATCGCCGCCGTGCCGAAACGCATCGGCGACGGTGGCCGGCTTTCGACCATTCGCGGCACCGTGCCCGGCTTCGACCGGCTGCCGGCCGGCTGCGTCTTTTCCGACCGCTGTCCGGACGTGATCGACGCCTGCCATGCCGGCGAACCCGGCTGGACGAGCTTTGCCGACGGACGCGGCGTGCGCTGCATCCGGGCGGAAAAGGAGGTGAAGTGATGGGCTGGCCGAATTTACGAACTACGCGGCTACCCCCCGGAGCCAGACGCGTTTCCGGCAAGAGTGGAGGTCCTCGTTGAGCAAGCCCCCCCTCCTCGATATCCGCACCCTCACCCGCGACTATGTCAGCCATTCCCTGTTCGGCGCTCCACACCACACCCGCGCCCTCGACGCCGTGTCGCTCACGGTCGATGCCGGCGAGATCTTCGGCGTAGTGGGCGAAAGCGGCTGTGGCAAGTCGACGTTCGCGCGCCTCGTCATGGCGCTCGACAAGCCGACGTCCGGGCATGTGATCTTCGACGGCGACGATCTTTTTTCCCTGCCGCCGAAGGACCTGATGCGCAAGCGCGAGAATTTCCAGATGGTGTTCCAGGACCCGTTCGGCTCGCTAGATCCGCGCCAGAAAGTCGGCCGCATCGTCGCCGAGCCGCTTCATGTGCTGGCCCGCAAGCCTGGCCGGGCTGAAATCAACGACCGCGTCGTCGACATGCTGGAAAGCGTCGGGCTCAAGGCCGAGCATGCCGAGCGCCATCCGCACGAGTTTTCCGGCGGCCAGCGCCAGCGTATCGCCATTGCCCGCGCCCTGGTCACCGAACCGAAGCTGGTGGTCGCCGACGAGGCCGTCTCGGCGCTCGATCTGTCGGTGCAGGCGCAGGTGCTCAACCTGCTGATGGACCTGCGCGAGAAGCGCGGCGTGACCTTCCTGTTCATCACCCACAACCTCGCCGTCGTCGACTGCATCGCCGACCGGGTCGGCGTGATGTATCGCGGGCGGCTCGTCGAAACGGGCGCGGCGCACGAGGTCTTCGAGCAGCCGCTGCATCCCTATACGAAGGTGCTGGCAGATGCCGGGCCGAGCATCGAGCGGTTCGGCCGGCCACAACCTTCCGAACGTGCGCCGCCGCCAGCCCCGCTCAGCGAGCCCGGCGGCTGCGCCTTCCGCAACCGCTGTCCGCTCGCCATCGCGCGCTGCGCTGCGGAGCGACCCGAATTGCGAACCATCACACCCGGACGACAGGCGGCCTGCCACCGGGCAGAGGAAATGGCCGCACGCCCGCCTTGCACGGACTGACCAGATTGATTGCCGCGATCCCTTTTTGAGCTGAGACGGAAAATCGACATGACCGATCTATTGCAATTGACCATCAAGGACCTCCTCGCCCATTTCCGCGCGAAGACGCTGTCGCCCTCCGAATACTGGCTCGCGGTGGAGGCGCGCATCGAGGCCTTCGAGCCGCATGTCGCCGCCCTCTATGCCTATGATCCGGAAAGCGCCCGCGCTCAGGCGAAGGCCTCGACGGAACGCTGGCTGAGGGACGCACCGCTGGGCATGCTCGACGGCATTCCAGTGACCCTCAAGGAACTGATCGCCACCAGGGGCCAGCCGGTGCCACTCGGCACGGCGGCGGTCGAACTGATCCCGGCCGAGGCGGACGCACCGATCGCCGCCCGGATGAAGGAAGACGGCGCGGTGATCTTCGCCAAGACCACCTGCCCCGACTACGGCATGCTGTCCTCCGGCCTGTCGAGCTTCCACCCCGTGAGCCGCAATCCCTGGGATATCAGCCAGAACCCCGGCGGCTCGAGCGCCGGTGCGGCGGCGGCCGGCGCGGCCGGCTACGGCCCCTTGCATATCGGTACCGACATCGGCGGTTCCGTGCGCCTGCCGGCCGGCTGGACCGGGCTGTTCGGCTTCAAGCCGAGCCATGGCCGCGTTCCAGTCGATCCCTATTATGTCGGCCGCTGTGCCGGGCCGATGACGCGTTGCGTGGACGACGCAGCGATCGCCATGGCGACGCTGTCGCGGCCCGATTGGCGCGATGGCACCAGCCTGCCGCCGAACGACTTCGACTGGATGGATCACGAGATCGATGTGCGCGGCATGCGCATCGGCGTCATGCTCGACGCCGGATGCGGCCTCGAGGCAGAGCCGGAGATCCGCGACGCGGTGCTGGCGGCGGCCAAACGCTTCGAGGATGCGGGCGCCGTGGTGTTCGAGGTCGAGCCGGTCATGACGCGGGAGATGCTGGACGGGCTCGACAAATTCTGGCGCGCCAAATTCTGGGGCGACATCCGCAACCTCGCCGAAGAACGCCGCGCGAAGATCCTGCCCTATATCTACCAATGGGCGGAAAAGGGTGCCGACGTCACCGGCGTCGAGGCGGTGCAGAGTTTTGGCCAGACCATCGAGATGCGCAAGGCCTGTGGCCGGCTTTTCACCACGGTGGATGCCCTTCTGACCCCGACCAACCCGATCGTCTCCTATCCGGCCGATTGGGCTTCGCCGACCAACGACCCGGAACAGCCCTTCGAGCACATCGCCTTCACCGTGCCGTGGAACATGTCGGAACAACCGGCCGCTTCGATCAATTGCGGCTTCTCGAAGAGCGGCATGCCGATCGGCCTGCAGATCGTCGGTCCGCGCTTTGACGACATGCAGGTGCTGAAGCTCTCGAAGCTGTTCGAGACCTGGACCGGCGGCATCCGGGCATGGCCGGAGCCGCCGATCATCTGAAAATCAGCGCGCCCCAGCTCCAGCGCTTTTCTTGGCCTCGACACGTGCCCGAATGGAAGCCACGTCCGCACGCGGCGTTGCCGCGAACAATGTCCTCGTATATTCGTGCTGCGGATCGGAAAAGACCGCGTCGCGGGTTCCATATTCGACCGCTTCACCGAAATACATCACCATGACTTCGTCGGCGATATAACGCACGACCGACAGATCGTGACTAATGAAGACATAGGTCAGGCCGAATTCGTCCTGCAGGTCGGCGAGCAGGTTCAAGACCTGCGCCTGTACTGAAAGATCGAGAGCCGACACAGGCTCGTCCAGCACCAGGAGTTTCGGATTGAGCATCAGCGCCCGCGCGATGGCGATGCGCTGGCGCTGGCCGCCGGAGAACATGTGCGGGTAGCGGTTGTAGTGCTCAGGTCCGAGTCCGACCTTGACCAGCATCTCGGTCGCCCGTTCGCGGCGTTCGGCCGCTGACATCCCGGTGTTGATCACAAGCGGCTCGCCGAGCACGTCCCCGATCTTCTGGCGCGGATTAAGCGAACCATAGGGATTCTGGAACACGATTTGCACCTTCTGGCGCATCTCCGCCGTTAGGTGCCCGGGCCGCGTGTCCACCTTGCTGCCGTCGATGAAGAGTTCGCCGGACGTCGGCTCGTCGATGAAGGTCAGGATGCGGGCAAGTGTCGACTTCCCGCAGCCGCTCTCGCCGACGATTGCAAGCGTCTTCCCCGTCTCTAGCGAGAAGGACACGCCCTTGACGGCATGAACGACCTTCTCCGGTTTGAAGAGACCTGTCGGAACATGGTAGTCGCGCTTGATGTCGCGGATTTCGAGCATCGGCTTGCCGCCGGACTTTTGCGGACCGCTCATGCATTTTCTCCTGCGGCTTCTGCGCCGATCATGAACTCGGAAACCGTCGTCAGACGATCGCCCGTGGCATTTTCCGGCAAAGCTGAAAGCAGGGCCTTGGTATAGGCGCTCTTCGGCGATTCGAAGAGCGAAAGCACATCGGCCTCCTCCATCTTGCGCCCCTTGTACTGGACGATGACGCGATCCGCTGTTTCGGCGACGACGCCCATGTCATGGGTGATCATGATCAGCCCCATGCCGTTCTTGGCCTGCAGCGACATCAGGAGATCGAGGATCTGTTTCTGGATCGTAACGTCGAGAGCCGTGGTCGGCTCATCGGCGATCAACAGTCTCGGATTACAGGCAATCGCCATGGCGATCATCACGCGCTGGCATTGGCCACCCGACATCTGGTGCGGAAAGTGGCCGAGGCGTTCCTCCGGATCCGGCAGGCCGACCAGCTTGAAAAGTTCGATTGCACGAGCTCTCCGCGCTTGCCTGTCGAGTCCCATGTGGATGCGCAACACCTCCTCGATCTGGAAGCCGACGGTGAAGCACGGATTAAGGCTGGCGACAGGCTCCTGGAAGATCATCGCGATGTCCTTGCCGATCAGCTCACGCCGTTCGGAGGCCGAGATGTTCTGGATGTCCCGACCCTGAAACAGCATACGGTCGGCAGTAATCTTTGCCGTCCACGGCAGAAGCCCCATGACTGCAAGCATGGACACGGATTTTCCCGAACCCGACTCGCCGACGATCGCCAGCACCTCGCCGGGATCGACGGAGAGCGACACGCCATCGACGGCCCTGAACCATCCCGAGGCGGTTTCGAATTCGACCGTCAGATTCTGAATTTCGAGCAGGGCCATGTCAGGACCTCTTCATTTTCGGATCGAGCGCATCGCGCAGGCCGTCACCCATCAGGTTGATGGCAAGAACGGTGATGAGAATTGCAAGGCCGGGGAAGGTGACGACCCACCATGCTCGCAGGATGAATTCACGCGCTTCGGCAAGCATGGTTCCCCATTCCGGCGCCGGCGGCTGTGCGCCCATGCCCAGGAATCCGAGAGCTGCGGCATCGAGAATGGCGTTGGAGAACGAGAGCGTCGCTTGCACGATAAGCGGGGCGGTGCAGTTCGGCAGGATCGTGCGGAACATCAGGCGCAAGGGACTTGCACCCGCAAGACGGGACGCCGTGACATAGTCGCGGTTCTTTTCCGTCATGACGGCGGCACGCGTCAGCCGCACGAAATGTGGCTGCAGCACGAGCGCTATGGCGATCATGCCGTTTGTCAGGCTGGGGCCGAGAATGGCGACAAGAACCAGGGCCAGCAAAAGCGACGGAAATGCGAGGATGATGTCCATCAGACGCATGATGATGGTGTCAACCCAGCCACGGTAGTAGCCGGCAAACACGCCAATCAGCACGCCCGAGGTAAGCGACAGCGTCGTTACGAACACGCCGATGAAGAGTGAAAATTGCGCGCCGTAGATCAGCCGGGACAGGATATCGCGCCCAACGGGATCGGTACCGAGCAGGTAGGTGCTTTGACCACCCTCGCTCCAGACCGGGGGGACAAGAACGGCATCGCGATACTGTTCGAACGGCGAATGGGGTGCGATGAACGGCGCGAACACCGCGACGATCACGAGCGCCGCGAAGACAACGAGTCCGATCACCGCGCCGCGGTTTTCGGAAAAATAGAACCAGAACTCGGCCAGCATCTTGCGGCGGAGGGCAGCGCTCGAAATCGGCTCGGCGCTCTTGGTGATGGCGGTATCGGCCATGGGAGTTCCTCCTTCTAGTGCCGGATACGGGGATTGATCAGGCCGTAAAGCAGATCAACGAGAAGATTGACGACCATGATGATCGCCGCGATCAGGAGCAATCCGCCCTGAATGACCGGATAGTCGCGCCGGAACACCGAGTCGACCATCCACTTGCCGATGCCGGGCCAGGAGAAGATCGTCTCCGTCAGGATCGCGCCTGCCAGCATGACGCCGATCTGCAGCCCGATCGTGGTGATGACCGGGATCATGGCGTTGCGAAGCGCGTGAATGCCGACGACGCGAAACGGCGACAGGCCCTTGGCACGGGCGGTTCGCACATAGTCCTCGGAGAGCACTTCCAGCATCGCCGAACGGGTCTGGCGGGCGATCACCGCAAGCGGGATCGTAGCGAGTACGATCGACGGCAGCACGAGATGGCTAAGCGCGGAGGCAAAGGCGCCCTTCTGGCCCGAGAGCAGCGAGTCGATAAGCATGAAGCCGGTCACCGGCGGGAAATAGAACATCAGGGAAATGCGGCCCGAGACCGGCGTCCACTGCAGGATGCCGGAAAACAGGATGATGAGAAGCAATCCCCACCAGAAGATGGGCATCGAATAGCCCACAAGGGCAATCCCCATCAGCGACTGATCGAAGAAGGAACCGCGCTTGATGGCCGCAATCACGCCAGCCGGAATGCCGACGATGATGGCGATGATGATAGCGCAAAGGGACAGTTCCACCGTCGCCGGGAAGAGCGCCAGGAACTGATCGAGGATCGGTGATTTGGAGACGATTGACGTGCCGAAATCGCCGGTGAGCACACCACCCAGATAGTCGAAATACTGAACCACCAGCGGCCTGTCCAGGCCGAGATGCGCGCTGATCTCCGCGTGGCGTTCCGGCGTCATGACACGCTCGCCCGACAGGAGCGCTACCGGATCTCCCGGCAAAAGGCGGATGAAGGAAAAGGCGATGATCGAGACACCGAGAAATGTCGGGATCAGCACGGCAAGCCGCCGCAGAAGAAAACTAAACATAAGAAACCTGTGACAACGTTTCCGGAAGACCTGCTCGCTGGATGCCTGTCCGCGCCGGCCAGACCTGAGCCAAAAGCGCGATCTGCGCTTCATTTTGGTGGTCTCTTAATACAATTGCCGCGGAATACGCAACGTATCCCGCGGCAGAACGTTCTTCAGGCGCCGTTATTCGGCGATGTCCACGTTTTCGAAGGTGAAGTCGCCAAGCGGGCTCTGAACGAAGCCCGAGACTTCCTTGCGCATCGGAACGATCGACAGCGAGTGGTCGAGGGTCGCCCACGGAGCTTCGCGCTTGAAGACGACCTGGGCCTCTTCATAGAGCTTGCTGCGCTCGGCCTGGTCGGAGGTGACCTTAGCCTTCTTCACCAAGGTGTTGAACTCCTCGTTGCACCACTGGGCGCGGTTGTTGCCGCCCACGGCTTCGCAGCCGAGCAGGGTGTCGAGGAAGTTGTCCGGGTCACCGTTGTCGCCGGTCCAGCCGAGCATGACGGCACCGTCACGATCCTTGGCCTTCGAGCGGTCGAGGTATTCAGCCCACTCGTAGGAAACGATCTCGACCTTGACGCCGATCTTGGCGAAGTCGTCCTGGATGATTTCGGCCGCGCGACGTGCATTCAGCATATAGGGGCGCGAAACAGGCATGGCCCAGACCTTCATCGACAGGTCCTTGACGCCCGCATCCTCAAGCATTTTCTTGGCTGCGTCGAGGTCGTAGGCGTCGTCTTCAACCTTGTCGTTGTAGGACCACATGGTTGGCGGGATCGGGTTCTTGGCAGGCGTTGCCATGCCCTGGAACACGGCGTCGACGATCGCCTTCTTGTTGATCGCCTTGTTGAGCGCCTTGCGGACTTCCGGCTTGTCGAACGGTGCCTGGGTGGTGTTGTAGGCGAGGTAGGCGACGTTGAGGCCTTCCTGTTCCATGACGGTCAGGTTCGAATCAGCCTTCATCGACTCGACGTCGGCAGCGTTCGGGAACGGCATCAGGTGGCATTCGCCGGCCTTGAGTTTCTGGTAGCGAACAGCGGCATCCGTGGTGATGGCGAAGACGAGGTCGTCGATCTTCGGAGCGCCACCCCAATAGTCGGCGTTCTTCTTGTAGCGGATGACGGCGTCCTGCTGGTAGCCGACGAAGACGAACGGACCAGTGCCGAGCGGCATCTGGTTCAGCTGTCCCATCTTTCCTGCCTTCTCGAGGCTATCGGCATATTCCTTCGACATGATCGAAGCGAACGGCATGGCGAGGTTGGCGAGGAAGGGAGCTTCCGGACGATTGAGGACGAACTTCACCGTCAGATCGTCGACCTTCTCGACAGACTTGATCAGCTCCGGAAAGCCCATGCCAGCGGCATATTCCCAGGAAGCACCGGCAACATACTGGTTCCACAGATTGCTCTTGTTGATCTGACGATCGATAGAGAACACCACGTCATCGGCGTTCAGCGTACGCGTCGGCGTGAAGAAGTCGGTCGTGTGGAACTTCACGCCCGCACGCAGCTTGAAGACATATTCGGTGCCATCCTCGGAAACGGTCCAGCTTTCGGCGAGACCTGCAACCGGCTTCGTCGTACCCGGCTCGAATTCGAGCAGGCGGCTATAGACCGGATGCGCAGAGGCGTCGAAGGTCGTGCCGGCCGTATAGAGGCCCGGATCGAAACCTTCAGGAGAACCTTCCGAGCAATAAACGAAAGTTTTGGCGCTGGCGGCGCTTGCAAAGAATGTGGCCGACAGCAACGCCGCGGCAATGCCCATTTTGTATTTCATTTCATAGTCTCCCACTTTTTTGGGCCGGTTTTCACCGGTCCGTGTTGTTTCAAGCGTCTTGTTTGGCGTGCCCGCAAGGTCGCGAGATATCTTGACCTCGCGGTTCAGCTCCTTGATGGAGCGAAGCCAGAGAAACGGCTCCAAGCGCCTCCTCGAACAAGCCGGGGAAGGAACACTTTCCGATCCTTCATTTTCTCCTGTGACGTCACCGAAGTACGGTGGCCCCGGACAGCGTATGCTCCCAAACAACCGGTAGCCCCTTGCGAGGACTGCGACGATTCAGAAGCATGGCGAAGGGAGAATTTTGTTCGGATAGAGCCGATTTTCATTCGTGTTTTCTTTATTTTGCACGATTTTTGTATTTTTCTACCGCCGGGGCGGCATGCGGGCAGAATAGCGATAAAGTTCTACTTGTCGAGCGGGTGATGCAACGTTGCAGTAAAAATCTGTAGAAATCCCGGCTAGTGAGGAGATGAAGCGTCCCGACCGCATGTACCTCGAAGCGGGTCATCGTCACGTGATCGGCAGCCGACCCCTTGCCCTGAAGCCTGGCGCTTCTGCGGTCGCAGGTCTATGAAACGGCGCGAGGAAGGCATTGATGTTTACACTGGATGACGTCTGGACATGCGAACAGCACATAAAAAAGAGCCGATTTGTCGCTTTTGCCGGCCGGGTGACGAGCGAAGAGATGGCGAGAACCTTCCTGGCCTCCCGTTCCGATCCGTCCGCCAATCACAATTGCTGGGCATGGCGAATCGGCCAGACCTATCGCTTCAGCGACGACGGCGAACCGAGCGGCACCGCGGGCAAACCGATACTCCAGGCAATCGACGGTCAGTCCCTCGACGCCGTCGCTGTCGTTGTCACCAGATGGTTCGGGGGCATCCTGCTAGGTGGCGGCGGGCTCATTCGCGCCTATGGCGGAACCGCAGCGGCCTGCCTTCGGGCAGCCCGGAAAATCGAGATCGTCCCAAGAGTCGAGGCCAAAATCACCACGGCCTTCTCGGATCTCCCGCTAGTCAAGGCACGGCTTGCCGGCTTTCCAGACGCACGCATCGATGCCGAGAACTTTATCGCGACCGGAGCAGAACTGGATGTGGCTCTGCCTCGAGGCCAGGAAGCAGAAATCCTGCGCATGATCGTTGATACAACGAGTGGACGCGCGGTGATATCGCGGCCGGACTGACCGCACCGTTCGATGGATACGGTATCCTCGATCCAATCCGTATCCGGATCGGTTTCCTTTCTGGATCAAGGCATGGTCAGAGTGTGTTGCTGCCGAAACTGCCCGGATCGGCACCACCGGCAATGAGCTCGATTTCCTCGACGATTTCCTCCTGCCTGAGACGATTGCGCTGTCGACTCAGGTCCTCCTCACCCTCCTGAAGATGGGTGAGTGCGTTTTCCATCTGCATCAGCCGCGTGTGGTTTTCTATCCGGATTGAGCGCAGCAGCATCGCCATCAGGGCGTGAAACAGATAGTGCCCGACGACCTCTCCGGCGACCTTTTGCACCGGCTCGTAGGTGAGCGGAAGTTCGGCCCGCCTGCCGTTGAGCGGTTCAGGTAACGGCAGGAGTCGCTGGATCGTCAAGCCCGCGTCGTCATGAATGACGGCCATGAGCCCGAGTTCTCGCCCCGCCCCCACACGGACAGTATCGATCTCCGCGAGGATACGGTCGATAGTCGTCGCCGCGTCGAGGGCGCCATTGGCACCCGCCACTGCCGAAATCTCCCTGCCCTCCGAAAGCAGGGAGACAAGACGCTCCCCACAGGCGATCATCGGCGTGGGGCCGTGGTGATCCTGCCATGCACGCAGCACATCCTCGTTGAAGCTGCCGCAAAAACCGCGAACGGAACCGAACAGCAACCAGATATCGCCAGGAACGGGTGCGGCCCGCGGCAGGACGGAGCGGAGGTCGCCTAGCGCGGCTTCCACCACCCCCTTGGCGAGCGACTGCGCCATCTCGCGCCGACTCACGCGACGAAGCTCAACCAGCGCAAAACTGCGCATAGCGGCGACAATACCTTTCAGGTCGCCGTAAAGGGCAAGGCGCCCTTCGATCTCACGTTTCCGGCTCATTCCGGCGCCTCTGCGAGGGCAGCCTCGAGCACGGCGCGCCACCGCTCCTTCGAATCGTCAAGCGACAGTCCGGCACGCTCGACAGCCTCGTAGAGCGAGGGCAGGCGAGCGGCGGCCTGGCTCGGTTGGAATGGACCGAGCAGTCCCTCGCCATAAGCCGTGAGCCAGGCCAGATGCTGTTTCTCGTTGAGGGGGGAAAGGCGGTCCTGCTTCAGGATTTCCCGAAGCAAGCGCCCGCGCTTCAGTTTTTCTTCAACGCCCTTCTCCAGCTTCGTGCCGAAGCGGGCGAAGAGTTCCATCTCGAGAAACTGCAGATATTCGAGACGGATGCGAGCCGCCGCGGTCTTGACGGCCTTGTGCTGGGCTGCACCGCCAATGCGCGAAACAGAACGGCTTATGTCAATGGCGGGCAGCATGCCTGCGGCGAAGAGTTTGCTGTCGAAGTAAATCTGACCATCGGTGATCGAGATTATATTGGTCGGAATATAGGCGGCGATCTCGCCCTGCTGGGTCGCGACCACCGGAAGAGCCGTCATGCTCCCCCCTCCTTCGCTCTTTGAAAGCTGCGTGGATCGCTCCAGCAGCCGTGAATGCAGATAGAAGATGTCGCCGGGATAGGCCTCGCGTCCCGGAGGACGCCGCAGCAGAAGCGAGAGCTCGCGATAGGACTGCGCATGCTGGGTGAGATCATCATATATGATCAGCGTATCCTTGCCGGCCCGCATGAATTGCTCGGCGACCGCGCAGCCGGCAAAGGGGGCGAGAAAGCGAAAGCCCGGCAACATGTCGGCCTCCGCCACGACGAGTGTGGTGAAGGCAAGGGCACCTGCTTCACGCAATGCCGTGACGGTTGCGGCAATGGTTGAGCGGGTCTGGCCGATCAGAACCATGACGCAGCGGACATCGCGGCCGCGCTGACTCAATACCGCGTCGAGCACGAAGGCGCTCTTTCCAGTCCCGTCGTCTCCTATGACAAGTTGCCGCTGCCCCTTGCCGATCGGGACCAGGGCATCGGCAATCTTGCTGCCGGTATAGAGTGGCCGGGATACGGTGTCGCGATCCAGAATGGAGGGAGCTGGCGCCTCCAATGGGCGGAAGATGTTCACCTCCGGCGCGGGCATACCGTCCAGCGGACCGCCGAGGGGATCGATCACCCGGCCAAGCAGGTCATCGCCTGTGCCGATCAAAAGCGTACGACCCGTGCGAAGAACCGACATTCCAGCCGTCAGATCGTGGGTTTGACGAAGGATGATGGCACCGAGAAGATCGCGGTCAAGCTGGAACACCAGACCACGGCTGCCGTCGGCGAACTCCAGCATCTCGTCGATGCGCGCCGATGGCAGCCCCTTCACCCAGGCTATGCCGTCGCCGATGCCGACAATGCAGCCCCTCTCGGAAACGCGCAGGCCAAAGCGGTATCCGCTGGACGGGTTGGGCTGATCAGCCATTGTCGGGACGCTCCCGGAAAAAGGCCAATTCACTTGCTAGGTCGGAGGAAAGTAGACACTCGCCGGCGGATACCTGCATGCCTGCCAGGAGATCCGGCTCAAGCTTGAAGCTCGTGTTGACCTCGTGTCCCACGGCTTTGCCAAGGGCGGTCGCCACGCTCGCCTGCTCTGCGGTACTTAGCGGATGAGCGGAAGCGACCTCGACCTTGTGTTCGGGTGCGAGATGGGCGACGGCCTGTTCGAGCTCTCGGCGCTCCGCCTCCCCAAGCGAGGCAAGATCCTCCAGAAAGACCGCGACAATGGTGGAAGTCAGGCATGGGGAGGCCAGCCGCGTCAGCAGCGCTCCAACCGCACTGAATGCTTCGCCGCGAGCCGACGCGGCAATGGACGCTTCCCTGTCTGTGCGTGTCTTGGTCTCCCGGACGCGCGCGGCGTCCGCCTCCTCGGACAACGACTTCTTCAGGGCCGCCATCCGCTTCTCACGCTCCGAGGCGATTTCCCCGTCCAGATCGTGGCGGAGCTTTTCCCGTTCCTGCTCCCAGTCACGCATGCGCGCCTGATATTGCGAAACGAGTGCATCCGCCTCTTCCTTGAGCCGCGCGGCCTCCGATGTCTCCGCCTCGATGGTCGCGCGGCGCTTGTCCAGCACGGCGAGCACAGGTTTGTAGAAGAAACGCTTGAGAAGCCAGACCAATACAAGGAAGTTCAGAATCTCGAGCAGGAAGGTCGTCCAGTCGATCTGCATGGCGCTAATTCACGAAATATTCGAGCAAGGGGTTGCGGAAGAGAAGTATGAGCGCCACCACCAGGCAGTAGATCGCCAACGATTCGACCATCGCCAACCCGATGAACAGTGTCCGGGTGATGGTTTTCTCGGCTTCCGGCTGGCGGGCCAGCGCTTCGAGTGCACTCGAGATGGCGCGGCCCATGGCGAGCGCCGGGATCATCGTCCCGAACGCGATCACCAGACCTGCGATGATCGTGGAGAAGAGGCTGAAGCTATGGATATCGATGGTCATTCGTTCCTCGCAGGGTTCACGTTTCGGGGGTCTCCAGCGCACCGGCGATGTAGATCAGGGCGAGCATTCCGAAGATGTAGGCTTGTACGAGTGCCTCCACGACATGCAGCATGAGAAGCGGAACCGGCACCAGAAAGCCGGCGATCAGCAGAACAAGCAGAGCCGCCATCTCGAGGCTCATGATGTTGCCGAACAGGCGGATGGCGAGCGCCAACGTCCGGGTCAGCTCGCTGACGATGGTGAAGGGAAGCAGGATTATGCTGGGATCGGCGTAGTGGCGGAGATAGGTTTTCAGTCCGTTTGCGCGGATGCCGAACCAGTGGGTGGACAGGAAGACCAGGACGGCAAGGGCAGCAGTCGCCGAGAGATCGCGCGTCGGCGAATGCAGCCCCGGAATGAGCCCTACGAGATTGGCAACCAGCACGAAGATCCAGAGGGTTCCCACGAATGGCAGGATTCGGCGGGCATGCTGCGGGACAACCTCGGCGATTGCACCTTCCATCGCCACGATTGCGCCTTCCAGTGCAGCTTGAAGGCGGGACGGAGAGAGCTTGAGCATGGTCGAAAAGACAATGGCGGAAAGTGCCAGGCAGGCGGTGACGCCCACACTGGTCACAACGGTTCCCGTGATGCCGAAGGGGCCGATATTGAAGAGAACGGCCGAATTCAATCCCTCGTTCATATCTTGCCCTTCAGGAAACGGAGCACGTTGTAGAAACCGAGCGCCAGCCCGAGCATGATAAGACTGATAGTCCAGCGCACCGAATAGCCGCGAGAGAGGGTGTCAAGCCAACGGCCGAGATAGGCGCCGGCGATCAGCGGCACGACGAAGAGCAGGCCGAGCGTCCCGCCATAAAGCATGACGCCAAGAACGAAATGCGCCGGACTGCGCTCCTTCTTCTCCAACCGGTCGATATCGCGTTCCGTATCCCTGATAAGCTTGTCTGGGTCGCTCATGGTAAAAGCGCTCCCTGACCGGTGAGGTCTCCGAGGCGGCGTATTAGAGTGCGCTCGATATTGGCCAGCGTCAGACGGGCGGCGTGGATATCGGAGTCTTCCCTCTGCATTTCGGAAGCCAGGTTATCGAGCAGTATCTTTCGATCATCGCCCGCAAAATAGCGGGCGGTGGCGACCTGCAGATGGTTATCCGCAAAGCGCAGGACCCCGCCGGGGAGTGCCGCATAGTGCCACAGGCCGGCCCCATCGCAAAACCGCAGCAGTCCATAACGCAGCACCGCAACCAGTGGTGCATGGCCGGCCAGAATGGAGAAGGAGCCCGTCGCATCCGCCGCTATGCATTGCGTCAAGCCGTCAAATTCGGCAGTGCCGGTACTGTCGAGGAGGGTTAGGGTGAAGGTGTTCATGCGCCCATGCTCCCCCGCATGTAGCAATCCGCCTCACTCACCTCGTCATAACGGCCATTGATGAAGGCCTCGCAATCGGCGATTGTTTGCTCAAGTGGCACCCGCACGCCAGGTATGCCCGAGTGCTGCGCCACCACTGCGAACGGCTGAGTAAGGTAACGCTCGAGGCGGCGGGCGCGGGTGACGGTCAGCCGATCCTCTGGCGAGAGCTCCTCGATTCCCAGCATGGCGATAATGTCTTCGAGTTCGCGATAACGGGCGATGTGTTCGCGCACTGCACGGGCGATCTTGTAGTGCCGGTCGCCGACAATGCGGTGATCAAGAATGCGACTGCCTGACTTGAGCGGATCGACGGCGGGATAGATCCCTTTGGCCGCCTGTTGGCGCGATAGGATGACCGTGCTGTCAAGATGGCCGATAATGGCGGCGACTGCGGGGTCGGACATATCGTCGGCCGGCACGTAGACCGCTTCCACGGCCGTGATAGACCCCCGCGCCGTGGAGACGATGCGCTCCTGCAGCGAGGCGACCTCGGTCAGGAGCGTCGGCTGATAGCCTACTGTTGCCGGCATCCGTCCGAGCAGTCCCGAAACCTCACTACCGGCCTGCACGAAGCGGAACACATTGTCCATCAGGAACAGAACCTCGGATTCGAGGCTGTCGCGCAGGTACTCGGCATAGGTGAGTGCCGTGTAGCCGACATGAAACCGAACACCGGGCGATTCATTCATCTGCCCGTAAACGAGCATGGCCCGCGACAGCACTCCGGCGTCCTTCATCTCGTGCCACATCTCATGGCCTTCCCGCATCCGCTCGCCCACGCCTGCAAAGACGGAGACGCCATCTAGCGAAGCGGTGACCGAATGCATGAATTCCATCATAAGCACGGTCTTGCCGACGCCGGCACCGCCGAAGAGCCCGGTCTTCCCGCCGCGAACGAAGGGGCAGAGAAGATCAATGACCTTGATGCCGGTCTCGAGCATACGTGTCGGAGGCAAGACATCCGCGAGCTTCGGTGGCGGTGAGATAATGCCGCGCCGTTCAACCGCCGGCAGCGACTCGCCGCCATCGAGAGGGTCGCCGAACACATCGACCATGCGTCCAAGGCACTCCGGCCCAACCGGAACGCGCAAGGGCCCTCCCCGGTCGAGAACCGGCATGCCACGATAGATGCCGGAAACCGAATGCAGGCAGATAGAACGTATCCTGTCCGGCGCAAGATGCTGATAAACCTCGAGAACATAGTGTTCGTTCCCGCCATCGACGATTTCAAGCGCCTGATTGATCGGTGGTAGATATTTGCAGCAAACGTCTACGACCGGCCCTTTGACCGCTTCGACCCGCCCCAGAATATGACGTTCGTCCACCATATGGTGATACTAACCCAGATTGCTGAGCTGGCCTTGATCAATGTCAATTCGATGGAGATCGATGTCGCTTACGGCTTATCGCGCCGCAGGACTTCGCTTCGAGCGAAGCTCTGCAGTCGACAGCAGTAGGTCTATTGCCGCCAAGCTGCGGTTTTCTCGATCCACGCCTGCGTCCGGGCTTCGGGGTCCGGGTTGCGGGTGATGTCCGTGACGACGGCGGCGCTGTCGGCCCCGTGGGAAAAGACGCCGTCGAGCCGTTCGACGGTGAGGCCTCCGATTGCCACCAGCGGCAGCGTGCCGATCCTTTTCCGCCACGCCGAAAGCCGGTCGAGGCCCTGGGGCGCCCACTTCATCTGCTTCAGGATCGTCGGGTAGACGGGGCCGAGCGCCACATAGTCCGGCTGCGCCGCAAGGGCCATTTCGAGCTCAGCCTCGTCATGGGTGCTGATGCCGAGCCTCATGCCGGCGGCGCGGATCGCCGTCACGTCAGCGTCGGCGAGGTCTTCCTGCCCGAGGTGCACGAAGTCGCAGCCCTCGTCGATGCCGATCCGCCAATAGTCGTTGACGATCAGCTGGCAGCCCGCCCCCGCGCAGAGGGCGCGGGCGCGGCGGATCTCGTCGCGGAGCGCCGCTTCCGGCATGTCCTTGATGCGCAGCTGCACGAGCCTGACCCCGAGGGGAACGAGGCGCTCGATCCATGCGGCGTTGTCGACGATCAGGTAGAACGGATCGAGCCTCATGCGAAAACTCCCTTGCCGATGACCGGCGTCGAAGGTACGGCCATGTCGCGCGGTGGAAGAAGCCCGGCACGATAGCCCTTGCGGCCGGCGATGATGGCTTCCGCGAAGGCTTCGGCCATCGCCGGGGGATCGCCGGCGCCGGCGACCGCGGTATTGAGGAGGACGGCGTCGAAGCCGAGTTCCATCACCGCGGCGGCATGGGACGGGCGGCCGATCCCGGCGTCGACGATCAGCGGAATGTCGGGGAATTCCGCCCGCATTGCACGAAGGCCGGAGACGTTCTTCGGGCCAGCGGCGGTGCCGATCGGTGCGCACCACGGCATCAGGACCTTACAGCCGGCGGCAAGCAGCCGCTCGCCTGCCACCAGGTCGTCGGTCGTGTAAGGAAAGACCTCGAAGCCGTCGGCGGAGAGGATACGAGCCGCCTCGACCAGCTGGAACAGGTCCGGCTGAAGGGTGTCGTGGTGGCCGATCAGTTCGAGCTTGATCCAGTTGGTGCCGAAGAGATCGCGCGCCATCTTCGCCGTCAGCACGGCTTCCGAGACGCTGTGGCAGCCGGCGGTGTTGGGCAGCACCCGGACGCCGAGGCCGCGGACGAGTTCGAAGAAGGCCCCTCCCGTCCTGCCGCCGGCGGTCTCCCGCCGCAAGGAGACGGTGACGATTTCCGTGCCGGACCGGCGTGCGGCCTCCGCGAGGATCGCCGGAGAGGGATAGCGCGCCGTGCCGAGGAGGAGACGGGAGGAAACCTGCGTGCCGTAGAGTTCCAGCATCTCAGCCTCCCTGCATCGGCGAGAGGACCTCGATCCGGTCGCCGTCGGCGAGCCGGCAGGCGGGACGATCCTCACGGTGGACGAGTTCGCCGTTGACGGCGGTCGCCAGCCATTCGCCCTCGTATTCGAGGGCAGTGAGGAGGTCGGCGAGCGTCGCGGCGGCACTTTCGACGGTTTCGCCGTTCACGGTATAGGTCATTGCAGTGCTCCCTGTGCGTAGAGCTCTTCATGTCCGCCGGCGCAGATCCGGTCGGCGAGCTGCCGCGCCATCGCGGGGGCAAGCAGGAAACCGTGGCGGTGCATGCCGGCGATCGAAAAGCCGTCCTCCTGCTCGAGGACCCTCGGCAGGTTGTCGGCGAAGGCGGGGCGGACGCCGACGCCGGTCTCCACGAGCCGGGCCTCGCCGAAGGCGGGATGCACGGCGTAGGCGGCGTTGAGGAACTCCATCACCGAGCGCGCGGTGATCGGGCCGTCGTCGTCCGTCTCGATCATCGTCGCCCCGACCATGAAGCGATGATCCTCACGCGGCACGATGTAGAGGGGGTGGCGGGGATGGAGCAAGCGGACCGGCCGCGAAAGGGTGATTTCCGCGGTTTCGAGAAAGAGCATCTCGCCGCGCACGCCGCGCAATCCCGGCGTCGAGCCGATCGCGGCCGCTCCGGTGCATTCGACGACCGCCGAGTAGGCCGTTTCCGTCGGTGTTTCGGTGCCGCCGAGGTGGAAACGCACGCCTTTTTCGACCAGCGCCTCGTAGAGCCCGGCCATCGCCTTGCGCGGGTCGAGATGGGCTTCTTCGGGGAAGAACAGCGCGCGGTCGAAGCGGCCGGCGAGATCCGGTTCCAGTTCGCCGATCGTATTGCCGCCGACCCATTCGTATCCCTGCGTGCGGGAGGCGAAGCGGTCGAGTTCGACGCTGTCGCGGCCGGCGGCGATGACCAGCGTCCCCTTGCGGGATACTTCGCCGGGGACGGCTTCCGCCCACCAGTCGGCGGCGGAAAGGCCAAGCGTGAGCACGGTCTCTTCGGCCGCCTCGCGCTCGCAATAGGGGGCAAGCATGCCGCCGGCATAGGTGGAGGCACCCGTGCCGACAGTCTCGGCGGCATCCATCACCTCGACGGCGATGCCGCGGCGGGAAAGTTCGAAGGCAGCGGTGAGGCCGGCGACGCCGGCCCCCTTGATCAGAACCGTCATCTCACTCTCCCGGCTGCGCTTCGGCCGCGTCCGCGACCGGCATGTAGAGATCGCCGCCCTTGCGGTATTTCGCCGCCATGGCCTCCAGCCCCTCCTTCTGCGCCTCCGCGCGCAGATCGTGGGAGATGCGCATGGAGCAGAACTTCGGCCCGCACATGGAACAGAAATGGGCGACCTTGTGCGCCTCCTTCGGCAGGGTCTCGTCGTGCATCGAGCGTGCGGTATCGGGATCGAGGGAGAGGTTGAACTGGTCCTCCCAGCGGAATTCGAAGCGGGCGCGGGAAAGGGCATCGTCGCGGACCTGCGCAGCGGGGTGGCCCTTGGCGAGATCGGCGGCGTGGGCGGCGATCTTGTAGGTGATGACGCCCACCTTCACGTCGTTGCGGTCGGGGAGCCCCAGATGCTCCTTGGGCGTGACGTAGCAGAGCATCGCCGTGCCGAACCAGCCGATCATCGCCGCACCGATACCGGAGGTGATGTGGTCGTAGCCCGGCGCGATGTCGGTCGTCAGGGGCCCGAGCGTGTAGAACGGGGCCTCGCCGCAGGTCTTCAGCTGCTTGTCCATGTTCTCCTTGATCTTGTGCATCGGAACATGGCCGGGGCCTTCGATCATTACCTGGCAATCCTTGGCCCATGCGATTTGCGTGAGCTCGCCCAGCGTCTCCAGCTCGGCGAACTGCGCGGCGTCGTTGGCGTCGGCGATCGACCCGGGCCGCAGGCCGTCACCGAGCGAGAAGGAGACGTCATAGGCTTGGGCGATGTCGCAGATTTCCTCGAAATGCTCGTAGAGGAAGCTCTCCCGGTGGTGATGCAGGCACCACTTCGCCATGATGGAACCACCGCGAGAGACGATGCCGGTGACGCGATTGACGGTGAGCGGGATGTAGTGGAGCCGGACACCGGCATGGATGGTGAAATAGTCGACGCCCTGTTCCGCCTGCTCGATCAGCGTGTCTCGGTAGAGCTCCCAGGTCAGGTCCTCGGCGATGCCGCCGACCTTTTCGAGCGCTTGGTAGAGCGGGACGGTGCCGATCGGCACCGGCGAATTGCGGACGATCCATTCGCGGATGTTGTGGATGTTGCGGCCGGTCGAGAGGTCCATGACGGTGTCGGCGCCCCAGCGGATCGCCCAGACCATTTTTTCGACCTCTTCCTCCATCGAGGAGGTGACGGCGGAGTTGCCGATATTGGCGTTGATCTTCACCAGGAAGTTCCGGCCGATGATCATCGGCTCGCTTTCCGGGTGGTTGACGTTGGCGGGGATGATCGCACGGCCGGCGGCGATCTCCTGGCGAACGAATTCCGGCGTCACATGATCGGGGATGTGCGCGCCGAAGCTTTCGCCGTCGCGGACGAGCGCTTCCTTCGCCGCGTTGCGGCCGAGATTTTCGCGGATGGCGACGAACTCCATCTCCGGCGTGATGATGCCCGCGCGCGCATAGGCGAGCTGCGTCACCGCCTTGCCGTTGTTCGCCCGCCGGGTCGTGTTGCGGACCGGAAATTCCGGCACCAGCCGCTCGCCGGAGGCAAAGCCGTTGTCTTCCGGCAGCACGTGCCGGCCGGCATAGGTTTCGACATCGCCGCGGGCGGCGATCCAGCGCTCGCGCAGCCGCGGCAGGCCGGACTTGATGTCGATCGTCGCGGAGGGATCGGTATAGGGTCCGGAGGAGTCGTACAGGACGACCGGCGGCTCGCCCGAGGTTGGATGCAGGGCGACTTCGCGCATCGGCACGCGGATGTCACCGTGGTGGTCTCCCTCGATGTGGATCTTGCGCGACGCGGGCAGGGGACCGGTCGTCACCTGCGGCATCGGCCTGGTTGCGGCAATATTCATGGTTGAGGCTCCAAGGTTTGACGTTTGGAGACCCAGTTCCAGTGTTGGAATGATGGAAAAACGCTCGGCACAGATCCCGGACCGGGATTCCCGCAACGCCAGCGCTCGCACCGTCCCTACGCCAGTATGAACTGGATCAGGTTCAACGGGTCACTGCGCTGCTTGCCCTTGTCCGGGATCGCCCAGCAGTATCTCAGCCCCTTAGCGGGACCCCCCTGGTGAATAAACCAAAGCTAGGACGGTCGGTATTGCGCTGTCAATCCTCGAAGACGCGGTATATTGCTATCGGGAGCTCGCACCTAGACAGGCTCGCGGGCTCGCTGCAATGGACACAGAAGCGCAGAAGCCGGAGGGCGCAGGCCCCAGTGTCAACCGGTAGATCGACGTGGGCGGATTAGTGAACTGTTTCGGAGGCGGCTTCTTCGTCGAGAATCCGGAAAGCCTCGTAGAGGGCCGCGACCAGGATGTCCGTCAGTTCGTCACCCTTGTGCTCCGCAAGCAGAATCTTCGTCTTGGTGTCTTGCTGGCTATAGAAGTGATCGGCTTCATTCGACATCTCATTGTCCCTCCGTGTACCGGCTCGCATCCCGGCTGTCGGTGTCATAGTATGAAGGATCGCTTGCGCGGAGCTTGATGGAATGCTCGCTGATCGGCTTGCAGGACGCTGGTGCAGCTTCCAAGTCAGCGCGCTAGAATACACTCGACTCAAGGTGACAGGAGACGGATTGCATGGATATCAAGCGCTGCGGATCACGACCATCGATGACACCACCGGCCAGTTATTTCATCGGCGCAGTACGGCAGGACCCTATTATCGAAGCGCCCGCGCCTGCCCGCATTCGGGCGGTCACCGTTACATTCGAACCGGGCGCGCGCACGGCCTGGCACACGCATCCGCTCGGCCAGACGCTCGTCGTAACATCCGGCTGCGGTTGGGCCCAGACATGGGGCGAGCCGGTACAGGAAATTCGCGAGGGCGATGTTGTGTGGTTTGCTCCCGGAGAGAAGCACTGGCACGGCGCGACTGCGACCACAGCCATGACGCATGTCGCGATCCAGGAAGCACTTGATGGCAAGACTGCCGAGTGGATGGAGCATGTGACAGACGCACAATACGGGACCTGATGGACGTCGCCGCGTTCGGAGTTTGTGCCCCGTTGCATCGCCGGTCGGCTGTCTCTAGGTTTCCACCTGTCTCGGGGATGACGCAATAGAGGAAGAAGCGATGGCTGACAGTTTTGCAACCTATCCTAGCCTGGCGGGGAAGACTGCGTTCGTAACCGGCGGCGCCTCAGGGATCGGCGCAGAGATTGTTCGTGCCTTTGCCGCGCAGGGCACGCGTGTCGGCTTCATCGATCTGGATGACAACGCCAGCGCGACTATCGCTGCGGAACTGCAGAATGTGACCTACGAGATCTGCGATCTGCGCGATATTCCGGCGCTCAAGTCGGCGTTCGCGGCCCTTCGGACCAGGCTCGGGCCTGCCTCGGTCCTAGTCAACAATGCCGCGCGCGACGATAGGCATGATTGGAAGGACGTAACACCGGAATACTGGGATGATCGGTTGAACACCAACCTGAGGCACCAGTTCTTTGCCATTCAGGCGATCGCGCCCGACATGATCGAACAGGGCGGTGGATCGATCATCAACATAGGATCCAACAGTTGGTGGGAAGCGGTTGGCGGGTTCCCCGCCTATGCCACGGCCAAGGCAGCAGTGGAGGGGCTAACGCGGACGATGGCGCGCGATCTGGGCAAGCATCGCATCAGGGTGAATACTGTCGTTCCGGGCTGGATCATGACCGAACGTCAGAAGACCCTTTGGGCGACGCCCGAGGCGCTCGAAGCGCATCGCCGCAAGCAATGCCTGCCGGACCTGATCGATCCGGTCTATGTAGCACGCATGGTCCTGTTTCTGGCATCCGACGATGCGCGAATGTGCACCGCCGGAAGCTATAGGGTCGAAGCGGGATCCATCTGATCAAGCGCGCCACAGTGGCCTGCCCACCGCTCTTCGGACCAGGAACGCGCGATTGCGCAGGAGGAAAGCTTCCTTCATCGCTGTTCGTGCAAGGTGCGCCAATTGAGCCTTGAGCGCGAAATCCGCCAATTGGACGGGAGAGCAATTGGCGGAGAAACCCCATAGGGCGCGCTCTACCAGGTCCGGACCTTGAGGCCTGCATAACGCTGAATACTGGTGACGGCATCACGGATCGACGTTTTGCTGCGAACAGCTTCGCGACCTGCTTGTATCACCAAATCAACCTGCCCGACTGGCAAGGTAAGTCTTGTCGGAACACCGTTCAGCTCTACCGCGAGCGATGGATCGGCATCGCGGAAAGACAGATGCTCGAGGACGATGCGTACGTCACGGCAATTCCACCCCTTCAATGAGCCCCGGTGGCGCAGTACTTCTGCGGTAGAGAGGCCACAGCGATAGCGGATGAGTTCGCCACGCCATTGCTCGACCGCGAGATCCAGGGCGTCGTAGCCGTCGCGCACGGAAGACGAAATCGACGTATCGGCCACAGCCGGAATCAATTCACTCAGATTGGGTCCCCTTTTCGTCCCTCCCCAGGCCGGATCAGCCTTGCGGCCCGCATCGGCGACGATGAACAGCAGGGTTCTCAGCTTGACGGCCTCATCTGCGGAAAGCGGGCCATATGGAGTCCTGGCGGATGCTCGCTCCAGCGCAAAGCCCGTAATGCCGATATTGTCGGTAAGGCCTCCGTCGAGAAGCTTCACATATCTCAGCCGATCGGCGTTGCGGTAGGAATCCAGCGCTCGGGCGTAAGCCTCGAGCCGCAACGAGACGCGGCTTTCAGAAAGGGCGCGCGTCAGCCATTCGGGGCGCCGGTAGCCGCAATCGGGCGCGTCTGCGTCAAGCAAGATGGGTGTAAAGATGGCCGGCACGGCCGCCGATGCCGCAACCGCGTCGGAGAGCTTCACCTTGTCGAGGTCACTGCACAGCGCAGCGAAGGTGTCGTATGTGAAGAGGAAGGGCGTCCGGTTGTAGACATCCGATGCGTTGATCCAGACGATCGGGGCGTCGGGCCCCTTGAAACTGGCGAACGTCGCGCCGTCGAAAAGCTTTTGATCCAGCCATCTTGCGAAACTGCTCCTGTCGTTGACGCCGCCATTGAGCAGACGCGCGATATTGACAGGAGAGAGCTTTGAGGTCCGCATACTGGCTTCGACATCCTGCACCAGGAAACGTTCGCGAAAATCGCGATAATCATCCTTGCCCTTGTAGCCAAAGTAGGCAGCGGCGACGGACCCGCCGGAAGTCCCCGAGATCATCCGTATGTCATCGACGAGCGTACGCCTGTAGGGATATTCGTCGACAACAATCTCGTCGAGTTCGCGCAATACGCCGTAGGCAAAGGCTGCAGCGCGAGTACCGCCACCCGAAAAAGCCAGACCAACCATGGTCGAACCGTCATCACCGGGATCGGGGACAAATTCCGGGGAGGCTTGTCCCACAACCGGGGTAAATGTGTTTATGGGGCCGATATTACCGGCAACGCAGCCCACCAGCGCAATTCCGAATAAAGTTGCGGCCGCTGCTCGAAAAACCAACCGCATCCAGCCCCCTGCATCGTGACGAGTGGGACGAACCCACCTCAAAGAGATATCTTTGCAAGGCAGTGAAGCAAATACGCCATCTACCTTTGAGAAGCATAGCAACAACTCTAGCCCTTCGATCTTGATGATGCTAGCCCTTCATTCCTGATGATGTATCAATCGATACTAGCTGAACGGCGCCGCATATTCTTGACGGCTGATTCGTTCGTCGAAGGAAAGGAATATCCTTGCAGACGATATTCTCACTGCCGGCCATTGCACTGCTCCTTCTGTTCTCAATCCTCGGGTTCGCCGGCTACGTGGCGTCTGTCGGTGTGCTGGCGTTCTTTCGCCGCCGCGCGGCGCGGCTGAAGGACACCATACCGGTGGCCACGTTCATGGGCACCGTCACGACGGCGTGGGCGCTGGCGCTCGGCTTTGCTGCCGCCGATGTGTGGACGGTCCGCAGCCAAGCCGAGCATACGGCAAGCGCGGAACGCTCTTCGATATCGCGGCTGATGGGGATGGCGGGACCGGATGCATTGAATCTGGGCGCGCTGATGGACGGTCTCGTCAACTACAGGGTGGCGGTCCAGGAGCGGGAATGGGGCACCTCCGCAAATAAGCAGCCTGCGGATGACGTCGATCAGGCTTTGCAATCGATACGTCTGGCGATCATCGGGATGACGGAAACCGTTCCGGCCCCCCTCATCGCAAGCATGACACAGGACTTCGACGAACTTCAGGATGCACGCAACATGCGGCTTGCAATCGGAAGCAGCTCGGTGAACGAGTACAAATGGTATCTGGTCTTCTTCCTGACATTCCTCTCGCTCGTAGCTATAGCGTCCGTTCATGCTGACCGACCGCTCGCCGGGCGCAGCGCACTCGCCATATTCTCCGTCGCCGCGGCGGTAAGTTTGTGGATCCTAGCACTCCACGCCAATCCGTATGCAGGAGCGACCCCTCTGCAATTCAATGCAGTCTATTTCGTCACGTCGTCGCAATAGCGGCGTACGACGAACGGACTACTCAGGTCTCCAACTCGCCTGCGCGACTTGCTTGAGAACCCGCTCCACCGTCAATATTTGCGGCCCGGATTTCTTGTCCGATCTTCGCATTCTTCAATGGAACTGCGGCGAGTCGGAAATCCTCTCTGTTCAACTAAGCCACTTCTGGCTCGGTGACGTTGATCCGATACATGCTTCGAGATCGAATCTTGCATCGCCGGAAGTCAGGTTTACTCGGAAATCTTCCGCCGGTGCCGGGCAGCCGACGTGGAATCCTTGAACTTGATCGATGCCAAATTTCCGCATGAGCGCGAACTGCTGCCTGGTCTCCACACCTTCCACGAGGATCTTATGCCCGCGATTCCTGACGAGGCCGACAATGTCTTTGAGCATAGCCTTGCCCTTTGGCGTGCTGCAGTCGTGAAGAAACGAGCGGTCAATTTTCACGGTGTCGAAATCGATCAGGCGAAGCCACGAAAGGCCCGCAAAGCCCGTGCCGAAATCGTCGAGCCATATTTTGATTCCTAGCATCTTCAGGTCGCTGATGCAGCGAAGGATGTCCGAATCCATCTCCATCTCAAGCCCTTCGGTGATCTCGAAGGCCAGCCTGCTGCCGGATACCCGCGTCTCACCCAGAATGGCAGCAACGGAAGTTGCGAAGCCCGGGGTTTTCAGCTGAACGGGAGAGACATTGACACTAACCACAGCGACATGGTTGTCCGCCAGCAGATCCCGGCATACCGATCGTATTGCCCAGCGTCCAAGTTCCAGAATGGCGCCGGTCCGTTCTGCGATGGGCACAAAAAGACTTGGAGGGATCGGCGTGCCATCCAGCATTCTCAGACGCATCAGGGCTTCGACGGTTTCGATTTTGCCCGTTTCGAGGTCCTGGATGGGCTGATAGACAAGGGAAACGAGGTCGTGACCGATCGCGATCTTGAGCAAAGCCGCGATATTCTCGCTTTCGTCGCCGCTCTTGGGATCGTCTGGATCAAACAGCCGTGCACAGTTTCGACCGCTTGCTTTCGCCGCATAGAGCGCACGGTCTGCCTGATAAATGATCTTCTCAAGCTTCGAATCAGTCACACGCCGGGTGAATGCCCCACCGACGCTGACCGTCACGATTGACAAACCGTCCCGACGCTGTTCGTGAACCAGATCCAAGCTCTCTACGGTGCGACGAAGGGCCTCCGAAAGATCGGCCACCTGATCTTCGTTCTCCATGGGGACCAGGACAATAAACTCCTCGCCGCCATAGCGGCCGATCGCGCCGTTGTGCTGCCTGATGATATCCTTGAGTGCATTGGCGACAAGCGTCAGGCAACGGTCACCCTCTTGATGACCATAGCCGTCATTATACTTTTTGAAGAAGTCAACATCGATAAGGATTGCCGCGAAGTTGCGACCAAATGTCTGCCAGTCGTTCCAGTAGTCTCGCAGCCTCTGGTCGAGTGCCCGGCGATTGTCCAAGCCAGTCAAAGGATCGGTGTGCGACAATCTTAGCAGCGCGTCACCACGTTCGGACGCTTCCTTCTGCAGAATTCTGGCCTCAAAGGCATTCAGGAATACGTTGTACCGTTCCCTGTTGAGCTTCCAGTTTACGTACGATGTGAATACGAAACACGAGACATAGAATGTTCCGAAGGCAATCGGATAGGAGTTTTCTTCCGGAATGAAGAATAACAGGGAAAGGAAGAAGGCGGAAAGGACCGCTCCCGACGTAATGATAGAGAGACGAAACTGAAAGCTGAAGAACAGATTTGCACCCATCATGAAGATGGCGCCAAAGATCATATAGTAGGAAAGGCTCTCAGTATGTGCCGTCCTGACCGCCGGATACAGCCAGGCTATGTATCCCAGGATGATTGCTGCGGCGCATGTCCTGTCGAGCCAGTCCGTTTGGACATTCCTATGATACTGCCATTCGAGCATACCAATCGTGATCGTTGCGACAGCGAAGCGTCCCGCAATCGCATAGAGCGCGACGTCGGGGATCAGCAGCATATCGATGATTGAAAACAACAGGTAGATGGCAACCGCGACCTGGAGTCCGTGCCTTGCAACCTGCCTTCGAGCGGCGTCTCCTTCCTCTCGATAGAGCTTGCGAAGCTCTGCCGAAAGCGGCCTGTCCGGCTGCTTTTGTAGATCCATCTCGACTGCTTCAGCCAGTGTGTGCGTCATGCACTGTTCCATCGATTTGCATCGCGTTCAACGGACATCTGGTGTTGCGTTTCTCACGATAGACTTTGCCGTCCCTAACATCGGACGACAAGATGAAGAACCCAACGTATTGCAAAACAGTAAAATACGCTTGTGAAATATTCGTTAAATTTTAGGGAATATGCCGCAATGTGAGTATTAGCTTATAGACGCGATTGATAAAAAGCGTTCTCTGTTGCTGTACAAATACCCGGAAATCGGATCATCCTATCCAATGTAGTTAACGCTTTGCTAAAGGACAGGTGTTGCATGAACCAACTTAAAGTCGTGTTCGATGGTGAAAGTCTTATCACTCCGCAGGCAATAGCAAATGAATTCGCTTCGCCTCAAACCGAGGCGTTCGGCGAACAATTCGCAATTGGAGAAGCTGAACTTGCTCTCATATTGAAAATTGCGCAACAGCAGTTCGAAAAAAACGTTAATCCGGCAAGTATAATTGACAGAGCTGCCGCTTCTCTTCATGAGACACGCAGAAAATTTCACCCCAGTGTTTGGCAAGAAATGATACCCATTGCACAGAACCACCCGGTATCGGAGTTCTTTCTTCAAGATCCATTCACTCGGTGGTCTTTCGAGAAGCCTAGGGGCTACTCCGGCGACGCTCACTTGCTCGACTTCATCTACAATCACGAGAATGTGGCAGAGGCGGTCGCGAATGCCTCTCCGCTCGGGCGTGCCCTCTATGAATATACGAAGGAGGCTTCGTCGTCGGTCGCGGTGCGAGAACGGCGTGACCTCTTGACGCGGCACGTGGATGACATCGCCGAGAAGCGGGGACCCGACACGGAAATCCTGACCATTGCCGCCGGACATCTGCGGGAAGCCAATCGCTCGAGGGCATTGCAAGAACAGCGGATCAAGCGGTGGGTCGCCCTAGATCAGGATCCTCTTAGCGTCGGGTCGATTATGCGCGACTTCAACGGCACATGTGTCGAGGCAGTCAACGGGTCCGTTCGAGGCATCCTGACCAAGGCCAATCGATTCGGCCAGTTCGACTTCATCTACGCAGCAGGTCTTTATGACTACCTTCCCGAGAACGTCGCCGTGAAACTCACACAAAGATGCTTGCAGATGTTGAAGCCCAACGGGGTCTTTCTGTTCGCCAATTTCGCGCAGGACATCCGCGTTGATGGCTACATGGAAGCATTCATGAACTGGGCGCTGCTGCTACGCTCGGAAGCCGACATGTGGAGCATTATCAATGGAAGCGTCGAGCGAGACGCCGTCGAGGCGAGTGTGTGGTTCGGCGCCAACAGGAACATTGTCTATGGCATCCTTCAGAAGCGATCCTGAAAACTCCAGGCGCTTGTGAACCTGACCGAGCGAGTGGAACGGTATATTCAGAGCGGGCGACGATGCTCGAACGAGGCGGATTTGAATAGTCGGCCTTCGTTGTTGCCTGATATATTCGGGAATCGATCGAGGTCACGGATAGTGGCAGCGTTGACGGGAAAAGTGCATGAAGATTTCGGACACGATGCCGCCTTGAGGTTGGGCAGCCAACGGCGGAAGGAATTTAGACTTCAGCCTCCCCGCATCGCCTTATAGACATTCGACTGCGGCGCGCGACCGATTTTGCCGGCTATGAACTCCACCGCATCGAGCAGCCGCGTGATGTCGACCCCCGTGTTGATGCTCATGCCATGGAGCATATAGACGACCGCCTCGGTGGCGACGTTGCCGCTCGCACCCCTGGCGTAGGGGCAACCGCCAAGCCCACCCGCGGCGGCATCGATCACGCTCACGCCCTCTTCCATGGCGGCATAGAGGTTGGCGAGGGCCTGGCCGTAAGTATCGTGGAAATGCGCGGCGATCCGATCGACCGGCACTACGCCGGCGACAGCGCGTACAAGCTCCTTTGCTTTTCCGGGCGTTCCCGTGCCGATCGTATCGCCGAGCGAAAGTTCATAGCAGCCGGCCACTTCGAGCGCCGACGCGACCTTCACTACGTCTTCCATCGGCACCTCGCCCTGGTATGGGCAACCGAGCACACAGGAGATGTATCCGCGCACGCGGATACCGGCGCCGAGCGCCCTTTCCGTCACCGGACGAAAGCGCTCGATCGATTCAGCGATCGAACAATTGATGTTCTTCTGCGAGAAAGACTCCGAAGCAGAGGCGAAGATCGCAATCTCCTTGGCGCCGGCTTCCATTGCGGCCGCGAGACCCTTTTCGTTCGGCACCAGCACTGGGAAATGGATGCCTTCCCGACCGGCAAGTCCGCGAAGGACAACATCGGTCCCGGCCATCTGCGGAACCCATTTCGGCGAAACGAAACTTCCGACTTCGATAGTCTTCAGACCCGCGGCAGCAAGTTTCTCCACGAACACGATCCTCGCCTCAGGCGAAACCGGTACAGCCTCGTTCTGAAGCCCGTCGCGCGGTCCAACCTCGACGATCCTCACCGAAGGTTTCGTCATGCTGTTTCCCGATCGATCTCGAATTCCACGAGTTCCGTGCCTTCCTGCACGAAATCGCCAACTGCGCAGCGCAAGGCGATCAGTATTCCATCAGCCGGCGCGCGCAGCGTGTGCTCCATTTTCATGGCCTCCATGATCAGCACCGGCTCGCCGCGCTTCAACTTTTCCCCGGGAGCAGCCAGGATCTGCTGGACCGATCCGGGCATCGGTGCCCGCAAGTGTCCGGCATCGGCCGCCGTGTCATCCTCGCCTGCAAAAGGATCGGCGAGCAAGAGTTTCCGGCTGCCCCGCGCCGTGGAAATCTCTACCTCGGGGCCTGACCAAACAGCAGAAACCACTTCCTTGGCATCGCCGAAGAACACATCGAGCCTCCCATCAGGCCGCAGCTTCATCCGAAATGGCGATGTTCCGACAGGTGTCGTCAGCGTCAAGCCATACCGCTGATAGGTCAGAATGACGTCCACTGCATCGAACGTAAACTTGCGCTCGCGTCGGCCGACCATCATCCAGCCGTCGGACAAATCCCAGGGTGAGAGCGGAGGCTTTGTCTCGCGCGCCAACACTGCGGCTGTTGCTGCTGCGAGATCGCGCTCATCGAGTCCGGCCGCGCCGCCTGACAGCAGGAAGGTGAGCTCGCGTTCTATGAAGCCGGTGTCAATTCTGCCCGCCCGCACATCCGGATGTGCAATGAGCGCCTTCAGGAAGCTGACATTGGTCTTGACGCCCGCGACCTGAAACCCAGTCAAGGCGTCTTCCAGCCGGTCGAATGCCTGAAGGCGGTCAGCACCCCTGACGATCAGCTTCGCCAGCATCGGGTCATAGTACGGACTGATCAGATCGCCTTCACGAAATCCGCTATCGATGCGGACCCCTTCACCGCATTGCGGCTGCCGCCAGCGCTCGATCCGCCCGATCGACGGCAGGAAACCGCTTTGCGGATCTTCCGCATAGATGCGCACCTCAACGGCGTGGCCGGACCGTGTGATCTCGTCTTGGGTGAGCGGCAGCTCCTCTCCGAATGCGACCCGGAGTTGCCATTCGACGAGATCGATGCCGGTGATCGCCTCCGTGACCGGATGCTCTACCTGCAGGCGCGTGTTCATCTCGATGAAATAGAAGCCACTCTCGTTGGCGACGAATTCCACCGTGCCGGCGCCGGTGTAACCCACAGCCGCACCGGCAGCCCGTGCTGCCGCGCAAATCCGTTCGCGATCATCGTCGGAAAGCGCGGAGGACGGCGCCTCCTCAACCACCTTCTGATGCCTGCGCTGCAGCGTGCATTCGCGCTCGAACAGGGAAACGATATTGCCATGGGTATCGCCGAAGATCTGCACCTCGATATGGCGCGGCCGGGTGACATATTTCTCGATCAACACGCGATCGTCGCCGAAGGCGGCCTTGGCCTCCCGCTTGGCGGCTGCGATTGCCCCGGCAAGGCCATCGGCATCCAGGGCAACGCGCATACCCTTGCCGCCACCGCCGGCGGATGCCTTGATGAGCACCGGAAAGCCGATCCGTTCGGCCTCTGAGGCGAGCGTTTCCTCGTCCTGATCAACGCCATGATAGCCGGGCACGAGCGGCACGCCTGACTGCTCCATCAGCGCCTTGGCCGCCGATTTCGACGCCATGGCGCGGATCGCATCCACCGGTGGACCGACAAAGATGATACCGGCCTCGAGGCAGGCAAGCGCGAAATCCTGGTTTTCAGAAAGGAAGCCATAGCCCGGATGGATTGCCTCCGCACCGGTGCGTTTTGCCGCTTCGATAATTCGGTCGATACGAAGATAGCTCTCCGCAGCCGGCGCTGGCCCTACCAGCACGGCTTCATCGGCAAGCGAGACATGTTCCGCATCGCGGTCGGCTTCGGAGAAGACGGCGACAGTCTTCAGCCCCATGCGGCTCGCAGTACGGATGACCCGGCATGCGATTTCGCCGCGATTGGCGATCAGAAGTTTGGTGAACCGCCGTTCAAGACGCGACAGACCGGCACTCATCGCTGCGCATCCTTGCCGGCCCATCTTGCGGGTCGACGTCCGAAGAACGCATCCAGCCCTTCCCTCGCCTCGGCTCGCGACCGGATGTCGGCAATACGGACTGCGGTCATTTCGGTCATGGCGGCATCAATCGGCCGGTTGGCAACTTCGGCGACAAGCCGCTTCGCTTCCGTGCACGCCCCCGGCGCCGCTTTCAGGAGCGCCTCGATGATCTCGCCTAGGCGCGCCTCGAGCCGATCTGGCTCGACCACTTCGTGCACGAGACCGATCGCCGCGGCCGTCCGTGCATCGAAGGCCTCCGCGGTTTGAAAATAGCGCCGCGCCTGACGGGCCCCGATTGCTCCTATCACATAAGGGCCAATCGCCGAGGGAATCAGCCCAAGCTTCACCTCGGAAAGGGCGAACTTCGCACCCGTGGCGGCAACCGCGATATCGCAACAGGCGATTAGTCCGACACCTCCGCCATAGGCAGATCCCTGAACGGCGGCAATCGTGGGTTTGGAAAGCTCGTCTAGCGTCTTCATCAAGCCAGCGAGCTTGAGCGCATCAGCGATGTTGTTGTCGCGGCTGCCGGCAGCGGCGCGCTTCATCCATTCGAGATCGCCACCGGCGCTGAAACTTGGCCCTTCCGCCGCCAAGGCGACGATCCGCACCGTCGGATCGACGTCGAGCCGTCGAAACGCCTCCGTGAGCCCGGCGATGAGCCGGTCGTCGAAAGCATTGTGCTTCTCCGGCCGGGTCAGCGTCAGACGGGCCACCTTGTCGTCGATCGCTATGCGAAACTGATCCATGGGACTACATCCTGAACAGGCCAAATTTTGTGGACTCGATCGGCGCGTTACGGCCGGCACTCAGCGCGAGGCCGAGAACGCGGCGGGTATCGGCAGGATCTATGATGCCGTCGTCCCAGAGCCGCGCGGTCGAATAATAGGGATGACCTTGGCGCTCGTATTGAGCGCGGATGGGTGCACGGAAAGCTTCTTCGTCCTCGGAGCTCCAGACGCCGCCCTTCGCCTCGATCGCCTCCCGCCGCAGAAGCGAGAGCACGGTCGCGGCCTGCTCCCCGCCCATCACGGAGATCCGGGCATTCGGCCACATCCAGAGGAAGCGTGGCGAATAGGCCCGGCCGCACATGCCGTAATTGCCCGCCCCATAACTGCCGCCGACAACGACCGTATACTTGGGAACGCTGGTGGTGGAGACCGCCGTCACCAACTTGGCCCCGTCCTTGGCGATGCCGCCGGCCTCGTATTTCTTGCCAACCATGAAGCCCGTAATGTTCTGCAGAAACACGAGCGGAATGTTTTTCTGGCTGCAGAGCTCGACGAAATGGGCGCCCTTCTGGGCACTTTCACTGAACAGGATGCCATTGTTGCCCAAAATTCCGACCGGCTGGCCCCAGATATGCGCAAGACCGCAAACCAGCGTGGTGCCGAATAGGGCCTTGAACTCGTCGAATTCAGAGGCATCGACGATACGGGCGATGATATCGCGGATGTCAAAGGGCTTGCGCGGATCGGCCGGTACGACGCCGTAAAGCTCGTCCGCCGGGTACAATGGCTCGCGCGGCGCAACCAGACCGCGCGTCGATTTCTCCGGTGCGTTGGAGCGGGCAATGATCCGCCGCGCAATGCCGATTCCATGCGCGTCGCTCGTCGCGTAGTGGTCCGACACGCCGGACTGACGCGTGTGGACTTCGGCCCCGCCCAATTCCTCCGCCGTCACCACCTCGCCAGTCGCCGCCTTTACGAGCGGCGGACCGCCTAGAAAAATGGTGCCCTGATTTCGCACGATAATGCTCTCGTCGCACATGGCAGGCACATAGGCGCCACCGGCTGTGCAAGAGCCCATGACGATGGCGACCTGCGGAATTCCTTGCGCCGACATCTGCGCCTGATTGTAGAAGATGCGGCCGAAATGGCGCTCGTCCGGAAAGAGCTCGTCCTGCAAAGGCAGGAAGGCGCCGCCGGAATCCACCATGTAGATACAAGGAAGACGGTTCTGCAGGGCAATATCTTGTGCCCGCAGATGTTTTTTCACCGTTATCGGATAATAGGTGCCGCCCTTTACCGTGGCATCATTGGCGACGATCATGCATTCGCGGCCGCTGACCCGACCGATGCCGGTTACGATACTGGCGCTCGGCACTTCCCCGCCATAGAGCTCGTGAGCAGCCATGGCGCCGATTTCAAGGAATGGCGAGCCTGGATCGATCAACAGATCGATGCGTTCACGGACAAGAAGTTTGCCACGCGAGACATGCCTGGCACGCGCCTGCTCATTGCCACCGCGATAGATCTTTTCGAACTGAGCCTGAAGGTCCTCGACCAGATCGCGCATGACAGCGGCATTGGCAGAGAACTCGGGCTGACGAACGTCCAAGCTGCTTGCGAGAGTTGGCATCTCAAAGCTCCCTACTTGCCATTCCAGTCATCTCGATATAATCAAACGGTTGACCGTTTATAGGCATCCACTCGGTTGTATGTCAACCGGACGCCGCCTGTGAACAAGGTGGCCTTGTCGGCTGGAGATTATGATGGCGCGAACTGTGGGTTCCGACGGCGCACGCACGGAGGAAGCAATTCGTCTGGCAGCGATAGACCTGATTGCCGCGAAGGGCTTCGAGGCCGTGACCCTGCGCGCGCTTGCCGAAAATGTCGGCCTGCAAGCCGGGTCGCTCTATCGCTATTTCCCCAGCAAGAACGACCTCCTGATGACGATCATCGTCAAACATATGGATGATCTTTTTGCCCAATGGAGCGCAGTCGAACCTGCCTCGGCAAGTGCGCCAGAACGACTGAATGCGTTTGTGGAATTTCACGTGCGCTACCATTCCGCAAAGCCGAAAGAGGTCTTCATCGCAAATATGGAGATGCGCAGTGTTTCGCCTCACGACCGGGAGAAAGTCGTGGCGATGCGCAAACGCTACGAGGACATACTGCACCAGATCCTGCAGGACGGTATCGATGAAGGCGAGTTTTCGGTTCCCGACGTTCGCGTCGCGACCTTCGCGATCCTCGCCATGCTCACCGGGCTGACAGCCTGGTATCAGGAAGGCGGACGCCTTTCGAAGAAAGAACTTGTCGCCTGTTACATGAAGTTGGTGATGACCGGAGTCGGCCGTCCCTAGGGGACCTGACTTCCGCCATGCCATATGGGCAAATCCTGCCCCCTTGCCGCTATTGCCTATTGAGGACGTTCATAATGCATCGAGTTCCAAACCGGGAGAAGTGACGTGTTTCATGCAACGATGAATTTTGCACTGGGAGATGAGATCGAGGCGGTTCGCGACACCGTGCGTCGCTTCGCACAGGAACGGCTTGCGCCGCGCGCCGACGAAATAGACCGCAGCAACGAATTCGCCCGCGATCTCTGGCCGGAACTCGGGAAGCTCGGCCTGCTGGGCGTCACCGCCGATCCGGACTTCGGCGGATCGGGTCTTGGTTATATCGCCCATGTGATCGCAGTCGAGGAGCTGGCACGCGCTTCTGCTTCCACATCGCTCAGCTACGGCGCCCATTCCAATCTTTGCATCAACCAGATCAACCGCAACGGCAATGCAGCGCAAAAGGCGCGCTACCTGCCGAAACTCTGCTCGGGCGAGCATGTCGGCGCACTTGCCATGTCGGAGCCCGGCGCCGGATCGGACGTGGTCTCGATGAAACTTCGTGCCGAAAAGCGCGGCGACCGATATGTTCTGAACGGCAACAAGATGTGGATCACCAACGGTCCGGATGCGGACGTGCTGGTGGTCTACGCCAAGACCGATCCATCCGCTGGTTCCAGGGGCATCACGGCCTTTATCGTCGAGAAAGGTTTTTCGGGGTTCTCGACCGCCCAGAAGCTCGACAAGCTTGGTATGCGCGGGTCGAATACGTGCGAGTTGGTCTTTCAGGATTGCGAGGTACCGGCGGAAAACGTGCTCGGGGGAGAAAGCGGCGGCGTGCGCGTGCTGATGTCGGGCCTTGACTATGAGCGCGTTGTACTCGCCGGCATCGGTATCGGCATTATGCACGCCTGCCTGGATGTCGTGATGCCTTATGTGCATGAGCGCCGCCAGTTCGGCCAGCCCATCGGCGAGTTCCAGTTGATCCAGGCGAAGATCGCCGACATGTACACGGCCATGAATTCGGCCCGCGCCTATGTCTACGCGGTAGCTGCGGCCTGTGATCGCGGCGAGGTAACCCGCCAGGACGCTGCCGCATGCTGCCTCTATTCATCCGAACAGGCGACCCAGCAGGCGTTGCAGGCAATCCAGATCCTCGGTGGCAACGGCTACATCAACGACAGTCCGACAGGACGCCTGCTCCGCGATGCAAAGCTGATGGAGATCGGCGCCGGGACCTCCGAGATCCGCCGTATGCTGATCGGCCGAGAGCTCTTCGCCAAGACGAATTGACGCTCGGCTCTCGTCACAGCGACTCAGTTCTGAGGACGCGCCCGCCGGCCCGAGGTCGTCCGCCGGCTCTGTGCCGATCATGGCCTGCTCAGGGCGATCCGCTCCGACAACGGATTGCCATGCGCCAGCCCAAACGGGCTCTACAATCTGTCGAAGCTCTCGGTCTTCCGGCTGAGGCTCGTCATTGCCGTCGAGCGCATCAGGCCCGGGCGGCCGCTTCTTCAACAGCAGGCACGCTTTGACGAATTCGTCAACGAATTCAATCGCGAGCGACCGCATGAAGCGACCGCCAGAAGGTGCACGCCGATCTCTGCAGCGCCTCTTCGCGGCCCTATCTCGGCCTGCCGGAGATCGACTATCCTTTCCATGATCGGGGCGTACTCGTCACCAACTGCGGACGGGTCTGAATCTATCTTAAGAAGATCAACATCTCGATCGTCATGGCCAGCCAGAAACTGAGAATAAAGGAAGGCGATGACGGCATTTGGCTTGTCAGCTTCATGCACTATGATCTGGGATACATCGATCTGGAACAGAGGACCTTGCAAACCATCGACAATCCGTTCGGCACGAGATTGTCACCCATGTCTTAGGGACAAACTGTTACCTATGTCTCCGGGCCGGACACAGTCAAACGATGGCGGAGAGGGTGGGATTCGAACCCACGATACGGTTGCCCGTATGCCGCATTTCGAGTGCGGTGCTTTCGACCACTCAGCCACCTCTCCGGATGTTCTGGTCGACGCCTCATCGGCGCGGCGTGTTCATAGCGGGCAAATGTCGGACTGACAAGGGCGAATATCGCGGAGCCTCAAGCTTTTGTCTTGACAGTTTTTTGCGCCTCACGTATGCGAGCGGTGAATTAGGCATAGGCTGACTGTGTCTTGTTTTCCTTGCGATAGCGCAAGGCTCACCGGCGGACCGATCAAGGCAGCATCAAGGTGCCTTCAACGTCTGCTCAAGTCCGACTGATAAAAAGACGGCCGTATGGTTCGAACCAGACAGAGCCGGAACGAACATGAAAGGATAACCAATGTTCGCAGTCATCAAGACCGGCGGTAAACAGTACCGCGTTGCTGCCAATGACGTGCTGACCATCGAAAAGCTGGAAGCCGCCGCTGGCGACAAGATTGAATTCACCGAAGTCCTCGTGGTCGGCGTTGGCGCCGACGCCAAGATCGGTGCTCCCTTCGTCAAGGGCGCAAGCGTCAAGGCCGAAGTCGTCGAGCACAACCGTGGCAAGAAGGTCATCGCCTTCAAGAAGCGCCGCCGTCAGAACTCCAAGCGTTCGCGCGGCCATCGTCAGCATCACACCGTTGTCCGTATCACGGATATCGTTGCCGCTTAACGGCACCACGGGAAACAAGGTTTAAAGGAGAACTCCAATGGCACACAAAAAAGCTGGCGGTTCGTCGCGCAACGGTCGCGATTCGAATTCCAAGCGCCTTGGCGTGAAGAAGTTCGGCGGCGAAGTCGTCATTCCAGGCAACATTATCGTTCGTCAGCGCGGCACGCAGTGGCATCCCGGCGCCAATGTCGGCATGGGCAAGGACCATACGGTATTTGCACTGATCGAAGGTAATGTCGCCTACCGTACCAAGGCCAATGGCCGCGTCTACGTGTCCGTGATGCCGAAAGCGGCGGAAGCAGCGGAATAAAACCGGTAGCGTACCAAGCAGCCGGTGTCTCATCGACCCGGCTGACCGTACCAGGTTCAGTCTAGACAAAAGGGGAGATGGGACACCACCCACCTCCCCTTTTTCTTGCGCCTTTTTCAACCCGAAGGAGACTGAACCATGCAGAGCGAATTGTTGAGGGACGACCAATCACGGTCGCCCGAAGACCGGCTGAGGCCGGATCGGTTACGGAACGATTGTCCCGTCTTGTTATCGCAAAGGCTCGTCATGCGCGCGCCTCACGAAGAAGACATCGACGCCCTTGCCCATCTCGCCAACAACGCCGCGATCGCGACCATGGTGTCGCGCATGCCGCATCCCTACACGATCAAGGACGCCGCGGACTTCGTGCGACGTACGATTAATGGCGAGATTGGCAAGTGCGTCTATGCCATTACCAAGACAGACAACGGCGAATTTCTCGGTTGCTGCGCGCTGGAGCCCCATCAGGACGGGGAGACCCTCGAACTCGGCTATTGGCTGGGCCAGCCCTACTGGAACAAGGGTTATGCGACGGAAGCCGCCCACGCGCTGATTGACCTGGCCTTCAGGACACGCGAGGTCTCCCGGATCGACGCGCGCTGCCGTGTGACGAACATCGCTTCCAGGCGCGTGATCCAGAAGTGCGGCTTCCAGCTCCAAGGCTCTGGCATGGTCGGAAACCTGGCCCTGGGCGGGATGGTGCCTGTGGAGTGGTATCGGCTTGACCGCAAGACCTGGATGTCCTTGCGCAGCTGGGGAGAGATGCGATGAGCGCACTCCTCGAGAAGCACGTCATCCGGCAGCCCGGTCCCTGCCCGGTCATCGAAACCGGACGGCTGGTTTTGCGCCCGCATCGCATGAGCGACGCGCCGGCAATTGCCGAATCGCTCGGCGATTTTCAGGTCTCGCGAATGCTCACCCGCGTCCCGGTTCCCTATGACCGCAAGGATGCGACAGACTGGCTGAGCAGGGCGAACTCCAGCCTGACCCCGGATTGGGCCCTTGCCATTACCGAGGGCGACGACGCCCATATCGGGGTGGTCGCCCTCGAGTTGCGCAACGGTCTGTGGCATCTCGGCTATTGGCTGAATCGCTACTTCTGGGGCCGTGGCATCATGAGCGAAGCGGCATCGGCGGCCATCGAACGTTTCTATCGGCGGATGCCCGAAAGCTCTCTTCACTCAGGTGCCTTCGCTGACAACGCGGCGTCGCTGAGGATCCAGAAGAGGCTCGGCTTCTCGATCACCCGCTGCGGCGACCTCTATAGCTCTTCGCGCAACGCGATGGCGCCGCATATCGAAACAGTGCTCACACAACCGGCCTTCCGGAGCCTTGAACGCCACGAGGCCTGAATCGGGATTCCGGGCGGCTCTTCCGCCCGGAAAACCTAACCAAGTTCGATCCAGAGCGGAAAGTGATCCGACCCCTTGGCCGTCGTGTCGATCGAGCCGCCTTTGAGCCGCGGGGCGAGACCACAACTGAGGAAGCAATAGTCGAGATGCTTGCGGCACGCGTGATTTTCGGGGTTCATCCAGCTATAGCCGTCTGGAGAATGCGCGCCGAGGCGGGCTAGCGCGTCGATGGGCTGCGTTGCCCGAGCCACGCGTCCGTAGAATCCGTCATTGCGGCCCGCCATCTCGCAGTATTCCGGCGATTCCGGCTCCATGTTATAGTCGCCCATGATCAGGAAGTCCGACGGCAGCGGCGGCTGTGGAAGGCTGAAATCGCCAGCTCCGGTGAGGGCGCCACCTTCAAGGGGAAAATTGATGGCCCGCTCCTTGAGATAGCGGATCTGCGCGATCCGTTCGTCAGCGGAAACATGGTCGAGATGAATCGAATAGACGCGCATCGGCCCGAGCGGCGTATCGATGACTGCTTCTGTTGCTCCGCGTTGCAGGTTAAGCTTGTCGATGGTGCGGCTGCGCGGCAGAAGCAACATCCGGCTCGAGAGGATCGGCCAGCGCGAGATGATCATGTTGCCGAACTGGAACCGCCGCTCGCGACGCCGGCCGTCGATTGTTTCGGTATCCAGATGGACATCGCAGGCCGGGCCGTAAGTGACATAAAAGTCCGGAAAAAGATCGGCGAAGACGCTCGGGAGGTCGGCATGGCCGTTGCGATGGAATCCGCGCGTGACCTCCTGAAGGGCTATGACATCGGCCCCGGAAAGGCTTGCTGCAATGCGCTCGGGGTCATATTTCCCGTCGAGTCCGATGCCAAACTGGATGTTGTAACTGACGAACTTCACGATACTCTTTGACCTCCGCTTAAACGGCCTATATCGATGGCCGCATAAAATCCGCCCATTCTGACACGCGATCCATGGCAGTACGATGAAATTTCTCGACGAAGCAAAAGTCTATATCCGGTCAGGAGACGGTGGCGCGGGCAGCGTTTCCTTCCGGCGGGAGAAGTTTATCGAGTTCGGCGGTCCCGATGGCGGTGATGGCGGACGCGGCGGCGACGTCTGGGTGGAAGCCGTCAACGGGCTCAACACGCTGATCGACTTCCGCTTCCAGCAGCATTTCAAGGCCAAGACCGGCCAGCATGGTATGGGCCGCAACCGCACCGGCGCCAATGGCGGAGATGTGACGCTGAAGGTACCCGTCGGAACGCAGATTTTCGAGGAAGACAACGAGACCCTGATCATCGACCTGACGAAGGAAGGTCAACGGTACCGGCTGGCGGCCGGCGGAAATGGCGGCTTCGGCAATGCCCACTTCAAGTCATCCACGAACCAGGCCCCGAACTGGGCCAATCCCGGTCTCGAGGGTGAGGAAAAGACCGTCTGGCTGCGGCTGAAACTGATCGCTGATGCCGGGCTTGTCGGTCTGCCGAACGCGGGCAAGTCCACTTTCCTTGCAACCTGTACCCGCGCTCGCCCGAAGATCGCCAATTATCCCTTTACGACGCTGCACCCCAATCTGGGTGTCGCCACCATCGATGGCCGCGAATTCATTCTGGCAGACATTCCCGGCCTGATCGAGGGCGCGCACGAGGGCGTGGGGATTGGCGACCGCTTCCTCGGCCATGTGGAGCGCACACGGGTGCTGTTGCATCTCGTTTCCGCCCAGGAAGAAAATGTCGGCAAGGCTTATAAGACTGTGAAGCATGAGCTGGATGCCTATGGTGGCGGTCTCACCGACAAGCCGGAAATCGTGGCGCTCTCGCAGATCGATGTGCTCGACGAAGCGGAACTGAAGAAGAAGGCGGCCGCACTGAAACGCGCCTGCGGCAAGACGCCCCTTTTGCTGTCCGCCGTCACCGGCAAGGGCATGACCGAGGCGCTGAGGGCGCTTCGCGATATCATCGTTGCGGAAGGTACCGATGCTGAACCCGATATGCCGGAGCTGCCGAAAAAGGTACGCAAGCGCGACCTTGAAGCCGAGGAAGATGAATAAATGACGGCTGGAGAGGAATCTCTTTCGCACTATCGCCGCGTCGTCATCAAGATCGGCTCGGCCCTGCTGGTCGACCGCAAAAGCGGACTGAAATCGTCCTGGCTCGACGCCGCCTGCGAGGATATCGCAGATCTCAAGGCGAAGGGCATCGACGTGCTGGTAGTATCCTCCGGCGCCATCGCTCTCGGCCGGACCGTGCTCGATCTGCCGAATGGTGCATTGAAACTCGAGGAAAGTCAGGCTGCGGCCGCCGTCGGCCAGATTGCCCTGGCGCGCGCCTGGTCGGAAAGCCTTTCCCGCTTCTCGATCGTTGCGGGACAAATTCTCCTGACGTTGGGCGACACAGAGGAGCGGCGCCGCTATCTCAACGCGCGCGCCACGATCAACCAGTTGCTGAAGATCGGCGCGGTGCCAATCATCAATGAGAACGACACGGTTGCGACGACAGAGATCCGGTACGGCGACAACGACCGTCTTGCCGCCCGCGTTGCGACCATGACCGGCGCCGATCTCCTGGTACTGCTTTCCGATATCGACGGGCTCTATACCGCTCCGCCCCATCTCGATCCGCACGCACGATTCCTGGAGAACATCGCCGAGATCACCCCGGAGATCGAAGCGATGGCAGGCGGTGCGGCTTCCGAACTGTCGCGCGGCGGCATGCGCACGAAGATCGACGCAGGCAAGATAGCGACCGGCGCAGGCTGCGCGATGATCATTGCCTCCGGCACGACAAACCATCCGTTGAAGGCTATTTCCGAAGGTGCGCGACACTCGTGGTTTGCACCGTCGCCAGCTCCTGTAACGGCTCGCAAGACCTGGATTGCCGGGCAGTTGCAGGCGGCAGGCGAGGTTCATATCGACGCTGGAGCTCAAACGGCGCTGCGTTCGGGCAAGAGTCTTCTTCCGGCAGGTGTCCGCATGATCGTCGGCCAGTTCAGCCGCGGCGACACAGTGAGTATTATCGGTTCCGAAGGCCGGGAAATCGCCCGTGGCCTGGCGAGTTATGATGCAGACGAGGCTCGCAAGATCAGCGGGCGAAAGTCCGCGGAGATCGAGGATATCCTCGGCTATGCGGGCCGCGCCGCAATGATCCACCGCGACGACCTAGTAATGACCGATGCCGCGAAGAGCGACCGCGCGCAGGGCGAAGATCAGGAAAACGACAAGGACAGGGCTCATGCTTGATACTGTCGCGACGACCGGGGATATCGGTCGATTGATGCTCGAAATCGGAGCCAAGGCCAAGGCGGCGGCTCGGCCACTCGCGATTGCCGGCACTACGCAGAAGGATGGCGCCCTCAACGCCATGGCCGATGCGATCATAGCCGGGACCGGGGCCATCCTCGCTGCCAATGCGCTCGACCTGAAAAGCGCCGCTGAGGCCGGGCTTGCCGCCTCCTTCGTCGATCGTCTGACTGTCGATGCCGGGCGCATTTCAGCGATGGCGCAAGGCATTCGCGAGATCGCCAGCCTCAAGGATCCGGTGGGGGAAGTCATTGCCGCCTGGGACCGCCCGAATGGGCTCCGTATCGAGCGCGTGCGCACACCGCTCGGGGTCATCGGTGTCATCTATGAAAGCCGACCGAATGTCACCGCCGATGCAGGCGCACTCTGCCTGAAATCGGGCAACGCGGTCATCCTGAGGGGCGGTTCTGATTCCGCGCATTCTTCGCGCGCCATCCATGCCTGCCTGGTTGAGGGCCTGCTTGCGGCCGGCCTCCCGGGTGACGCCATTCAGCTTGTGCCGGTATCTGACCGGGCTGCCGTCGGCGCCATGCTTGGCGGTCTTGGCGGAACCATCGACGTCATTGTCCCGCGCGGTGGCAAAAGCCTCGTCGCCCGTGTCCAGGCGGAGGCCCGCGTGCCGGTCTTCGCCCATCTCGAGGGGCTTTGCCACGTCTATGTCGACAAATCCGCCGATCTGAGGATGGCTATCGACATCGTCGTCAATTCCAAGATGCGCCGCACTGGCATCTGCGGGGCGGCCGAAACGCTGCTGATCGACCGCGCGGCTGTCGACACTCATCTCAAGCCGATCCTCCAGGCCCTGGACGAGGCAGGCTGCGAGATCCACGCCTCCAGCGCCGTGCTTGACGTTGCACCGGGTTTCAAGCCGGCGACAGAAGAAGACTGGAGAACCGAATATCTCGACGCCATCATCGCGGTCGCAATCGTCGACGGCATTTCAGGCGCGATCGATCATATCGCCCGCTATTCGTCCCACCACACCGAGGCGGTGATCGCCGAGGATCCGGCGGTCGTCGAGCGCTTCTTCAACGAGATCGATTCGGCCATCCTCCTGCACAATGCCTCGACCCAGTTTGCCGATGGCGGAGAATTCGGCATGGGCGCAGAGATCGGTATCGCGACGGGCAAGATGCATGCGCGAGGTCCGGTCGGTGTCGAACAGCTGACCTCTTTCAAATACCGCGTGCACGGCACCGGACAGGTCCGGCCCTGAAGTGAGCCGGGAGACGATCGCGCATCGCTATCGGTTCATGCCGCACACCGAACGCGGCATGATCGTTGGCATTTTTGGCGGATCGTTCAATCCGCCGCATCAGGGGCACGCCCTCGTTGCCGAGATCGCACTCAGGCGCCTGAATCTGGACCAGCTTTGGTGGCTTGTGACGCCCGGAAACCCGCTGAAGAGCCGCACCGGACTCGCCCCCCTCAGCGAACGCCTGGCCCGTTGCGAGAGTCTGGCCAGCGATCCCCGGATAAAGGTCACGGCCTTCGAGCGGACCCTTGGAACGAGTTACACGGCAAAGACGCTTGAATTCGTCAAGGCACGAAATCCCCATGCGCATTTCATCTGGATCATGGGTGCCGATAACCTGAAAAGTTTCCACCACTGGCAGCAGTGGCGCAGGATCGCCACGACGTTTCCAATCGCCGTCATCGACCGACCTGGTTCGACCCTTTCCTATCTCTCTTCGAAAATGGCGCGGACCTTCGACTACGCCCGTATCGACGAAGATGATGCGGCGGTATTGTGGAAGAAGCGCGCGCCGGCCTGGACCTTTATCCACGGTCCGCGATCCCCTCTTAGTTCCACTGCCCTCAGGGAGGCCGGGGGCATATAGCCGTTTGTCTCGATACCTGATTCTTCAGGGCAGCCCTTCAGTGCAACCCTTGAAAGTTGAACCGATTGATGCCACCTTTTAGCAGCAGCTTATCTGAGTCTGGTAAGTTGCGGACGTGCTGTTATTTTGATGAAAGGAAAACCTCTGACAACAGTACACCCCAAGGGGAGGACGCCAGTCGTCGTCCCACAAAGCCCGGAACGTGGCGCCGATGCTGCAGCCCGTGAGCTTGAGCTGGTCCTCGCAAGCCTCGAGGACTCGAAAGCGGAAAATATCGTCACCATCAACATTGCTGGGAAGTCGGCGTTGGGCGACTATATGGTCGTTGTCTCCGGGCGCTCGAACCGGCATGTCATGGCAATCTGCGAACACCTGATCTCCGACCTGAAGGATGAGGGCTTCGGCAGCGCCCGCGTCGAAGGACTTGATACCGGCGACTGGGTGCTCATTGATACCGGTGACATCATCGTGCATGTATTCCGTCCCGAAATCCGCGAGTTCTATAACATCGAAAAGATGTGGGCCGCTCCGGATATCGAGGAAGGCAGGCTGCACTGACACATCGGTCGGCTTTGGGCTGAACCGGCATCGGAGATATCCGATTGAAGTGGCAACGGTTGTTGTGGTTGCCGCTGCTGGGTCTTGTGGCCAGTCAATGGGGAACGGGACATGCGAATAGGCATTTTTGCCGTGGGCCGGCTGAAAGCCGGGCCCGAGAAGGATCTCGCGTCGCGTTACCTCGACCGGTTTGCCAAGGCCGGACCAGCAACCGGTCTCGAATTTTCCCGTACAGTCGAGATTCCCGAAAGCCGAGCCTCCAATGCTGCAACACGCAAACGGGAGGAAGCGGCCGAAATCGCAAAGGCGCTGCCCGAAGGAGCCCTCCTCATCGTTCTCGACGAACGCGGCAAGGCATTGGATAGCCAGGAATTCGCCGACCTGCTGGGCGGTCATCGCGACCGCGGCCAGCGGGATGTGGCGATCGTCATCGGTGGCGCCGACGGCGTCGCCCCCGACCTTCGGGAAAAGGCACAAGCCGTCCTCAATCTCGGGCGCATGACGTGGCCGCACCAGCTTGTGCGCATTTTGATTGCCGAGCAGCTCTATCGGGCGGTGACCATCCTGTCTGGCCATCCCTATCATCGCGCCTGACGGCAGATTGCAGCCCCTTGTCAGGCCCTTTTCTGATCCAGGAAGTGCGCCTCGTGTCGCGCCTTTGCGCGACGACGCAAATCAGCTTATTTTCCGCGCCAAATCGGGAAAGCGAATTGCAAAACAGAATCCGCTCTGGACTGACCGCCGCCTGTCGGGCTGGAAGCCGCCATCTGCTTCCCGCCGGGATCTTGTGTGCGATTTTTCTGACTTCGGGATCCGCCGTCGGCCCATGGATGAAGGCTGAAGCCCAGGAGACCGAGATTGCGGCTCCCGGTCCCGTCCAATCCACGGCCGATCCGGCTCTCGAGCTTCGCCAGAAGCGCGACGAGGTGAGCCAGGAATTGCAGGAGCTTTCGAAGTCCATGCACCTTTCGGAGGAAAAAGCCTCCGAGCTCGAAAGAAGCATCGCCTCGCTCGAGAAGACCTCCGAAAGTCTGCGCTCGGCCCTGATCGAATCGGCCGCCCGCCGCAAGGATCTCGAGAGGAAGATCAACGATAGCGAAAACAAGCTTGCCGGCTTCGGCGTGCGGGAGGACGAGATCCGCCAATCCTTCAAGGCGCGGCGGTCGATCTTGGCCGAGGTACTGGCTGCCCTTCAGCGCATGGGTCGCAATCCACCTCCCGCACTTCTTGTCAGCCCCGACGACGCTCTTGCCTCGGTCCGCACGGCTATCCTTCTTGGTGCCGTCGTCCCCGGCATCCGAAAGGAAACCGAGAAGCTGGCAGCCGACCTGAAGGAGCTCGCAAACCTGAGGGCGGATAGCCAGGCGGAGAAGGAAAGCCTTGTCGCCACGGTGAAGAGCCGACAGGAAGAGGAGAGGCGAATGGACCTTCTCCTCATCGAGAACGACCGGCTTTCCCGGAAAACATCGGGCGAGTTGGAGGCCGAACGCAAGCACTCGGAGCAATTGGCCGAAAAGGCTTCGAGTCTCTCAGGTCTCATTGCCTCCCTGGAAAACGAAATCAGCTCCGTCCGCGAGGCCGCGCAAAAGGCACGCGAAGAGGAGGAAAGGCAACGTCGGTTGACCGAGGAACAGAGGCGGAAAGCCAGGGAACTCGCTGAAACCGAGTTGCCCGATAAAAACCGTATTGCGCCCGCATATCCGTTTTCGGAGCTCAAGGGTAAACTGGAACTGCCGGCGACAGGTGAGATCCTGCGCCGATTCGGTGATCCGGACGGAACCGGGCACGAAACTATGGGCATGATCGTCGCGTCGGCTCCCGGAGCCCTGGTGACAGCGCCTTCGGATGGCTGGGTAGTCTTCGCTGGCGAGTTCAGAAGTTACGGGCAGATGGTTATCCTGAATGCAGGTGATGGATATCACGTTGTTCTTTCCGGCCTGGACCGGGTCAACACGCGGCAAGGCAGCTTCGTGCTCTCCGGAGAGCCCTTGGGAACCATGGGTGAAAAAAGAGTCGCGAGTGCCACCGCATTGACGCTGGAAACAGATCGGCCGACACTCTACATTGAAATCAGGAAAGATGGAAAACCGGTTGATTCCCGTCCCTGGTGGACTGGAAGGGACTCTGGAAAGGCACAGAATGATACGTAGGGCTTCTCTTCTTCTCGTCGGGGCACTCATGGGTGCGACAGCGATGAGCGTTATTTATTCCGCCGGTATTCCCGCACAGGCCGCCGGAACCTCAACTTACAAGGAACTGTCGATTTTCGGTGATGTCTTCGAACGCGTGCGTGCACAATATGTGACACCGCCGGACGAAGAAAAGCTGGTCGAGAATGCCATCAATGGCATGCTGAGTTCGCTGGATCCGCATTCGAGCTACATGAATGCGAAGGATGCGGCTGACATGCAGACGCAGACGAAGGGCGAATTCGGCGGCATCGGTATCGAAGTGACGATGGAAGACGAGCTCGTCAAGGTCATAACGCCGATCGACGACACACCCGGCGCGCGCGCCGGTATCTTGGCCGGCGACTTCATTTCGGAGATCAACGGCGAGTCTGTCCGTGGGCTGAAGCTCGAGGAAGCCGTCGATAAAATGCGCGGCGCGGTCAATACCCCGATCAAGCTCACCATCCTGCGCAAGGGGGCCGACAAGCCGATCGAGCTCAGCATCGTTCGCGAAATCATCGCAGTTCGCGCGGTCAAGTCCCGCGTCGAAGGCGATGTCGGCTATCTGCGGGTCATCTCCTTCACGGAAAAGACCTATGATGACCTCGAAGCGGCGATCGCCAAGATCAAGAAGGAAGTACCGGCCGACAAGCTGAAGGGCTTTGTCCTTGACCTGCGCCTCAATCCTGGTGGACTTCTCGATCAGGCGATCTATGTCTCCGACGCCTTTCTGGAGCGCGGCGAGGTCGTTTCGACCCGTAGCCGTAACGCCGATGATACCCGCCGCTTCAACGCAAGCGCGGGAGACTTGACCGATGGCAAGCCGCTGATCGTGCTCGTCAACGGCGGTTCCGCCTCGGCCTCCGAGATCGTAGCCGGCGCCTTGCAGGATCTGAAGCGCGCAACCGTTCTTGGAACGCGCTCCTTCGGCAAGGGCTCGGTGCAGACGATCATTCCTATGGGCGAAAAAGGCGCGCTTCGCCTGACGACGGCGCTTTATTACACGCCATCGGGCAAGTCGATCCAGGGAACCGGCATCAAGCCGGATATCAAGGTCGAACAGCCGCTGCCGGAAGACCTGAAGGGACGCGTCCGCGCGGAGGGTGAATCCGCCCTTCCCGGTCATATCCAGGGCCAGAACGAAACCGACGAAGGCTCGGGTTCGATCGCTTATGTTCCACCGGAGGCCAAGGACGATCTCCAGCTGAATTACGCACTGGATCTCCTGCGCGGCAACAAGACGGATCCGTCTTTCCCGGCCGATCCGGAAAAGGCTGTCGTCACCAAGTAAACTGTTCGGGCGCCAGGGTTTCGGGCTTGGCGCCCGACATGAAATAGCAGCTCGATGGGGGCGGACGACGAAATTGGGCGCTGATCTGCACGCACCTTTGGGTCAGGGTCATCGACGCAGCACCCGCAAATCCGCTCGCTTCTCTTGGCGAATGCTTGCAGGTGCAGCGGGAATCTCGTCCGTTGCCGGGCTCTCTCTCTATTCAGCGCTTGTTCCGCTACCGCTCAGACAGGCGGATCGTCCAGCCGGTGCCGTTAGCGCGGATGCCACCGCGAATTCCACAGCACCCGATAACAGCGTTGCCCCGACGTCCGGACCGGCTGGCGATGCCGTACTCGGCCTTGCGCCCAGCCGTCCGAACGCGGGCGCGAATGTCGAGCGGACCGTGACGGACGATGGCTCGGTGGTAACCAAATTCAGTCCCCGCCCTCGCGGGGAAGGCGGCCCGATCCTGATCGATACGCCGCGAATCGGCCAGGACCCGCGCATGGCGGCCCTTCCCAATGATCTTCTGCTGGAAGACAGCCCTTATGGGCGCCTACCAGTCATCGGGCCGGATGGCCTGCGCCCCGTCGACCAATATGCCCGTCCTTGGTCCGGCGCACGTGGAACGAGGATTGCCATTGTTGTCGGCGGACTGGGCCTCAGCCAGACAGGCACGCAGCGTGCAATCCAGCAACTGCCTGCCGAAATTACGCTTGCTTTTGCGGCGACCGGTAACAGCCTGCAGCGCTGGATGCAGGAGGCACGCCGGGAAGGGCACGAAATCCTCCTCCAGGTCCCCTTCGAACCATTCGATTATCCGGCCAACGATCCGGGCCGGGGAACTCTGCTGACTGCCCGCCCGGCGGCCGACAATCTCGCCAGCCTTCATGAGGCGATGGCGCGCATCACCAATTACACCGGCATAATGAACTATATGGGTGGGAGGTTCCTGTCCGATGCGACTGCGCTGGGACCGGTCATGCGCGATATTGGAAAGCGCGGTCTGTTGTTTTTTGATGACGGGTCGTCGGCCCGCTCGCTCACGGGACAGATAGCGAAGGCGGTCGACATGCCGCAGGCTTTCGCAGACGTCCAGCTTGACGGACAATTGGATCGACAGGCTATCCTCCAGCGACTGGATGAACTCGAGCGCGTCGCCCTTCGACAGGGCAGTGCCATCGGCACCGCTTCAGCCTTTGACGAAACGGTTGACGCCATTCGTCAATGGAGCGAAGAGGCTTCACGACGTGGCATAGAGATTGTCGGCGTGTCGGCGCTCGCCACCGGCACGGTGCCTTAAGGAGAGGATATGAACGACACGACTGACCGGAAAATACGGGCGGAAGACCTGCCTTACCGCCCATGCGTGGGCGTGATGGTTATCAATCCTGCGGGCCTTGTCTGGGCCGGGCGCAGGATTCCGCTGGAAAATTCCGAATATGACGGCTCGCCCAAACTCTGGCAGATGCCGCAGGGCGGTATCGACGAGGGCGAGAATCCTATGAGCGCGGCTGTCCGGGAACTCTATGAAGAAACCGGCATGAAGACGGTCTCCCTGCTCGCCGAGGCCAGTCGTTGGATTAATTACGATCTGCCTCCGGAATTGATCGGCATCGGCCTTAAGGGGAAATACCGCGGCCAAACGCAGCGCTGGTACGCCTTCCGGTTCGAAGGCGACGAAAGCGAGATTGCCATCAACCCGCCGCCGGGAGGGCACCATCCGGAGTTCGACGCCTGGGAGTGGAAGCCAATGCGGGAGCTGCCCGACATGATCGTTCCGTTCAAGCGGACCGTCTACGAACAGGTCGTGGCGGAGTTCAGCCACTTGGTTGGCTGATTGGATGAACCCGCGCTGGCCGCCGGGCCATGGGCGGGCCTCTTGTCTTATTCTCAAGCAGACGGCGGTGCAGAAACAGGGGCCCGTTAGGCAGCTCGATGACTCTTGCGCCGCCTTTCAAGATCCGCTCTCCTGTTTTCTTCATGGAAGTGCTTTAGGCGAGCTATAAAATCAACGACCTCGACCTCTGTCGAATGACGACCGGCATGATATTCCTCGGTCGTGCTGATGATGAGGTCGACCACGGTGGGGAAACATCCGCAGCAGCGGCCTCGCTTGGCCATTGCGTGATAGACTTTTGCGGGGACGATAAGCTGCCAACAATCTTCATCAAGGAGCTGGTTGATGACGTCCTTGATTTCCTTGTCGGTGATGTAATTGCAGCTGCAAACCAGCATAATTCAATCTGCCCTGGAAACAGGATACTCAACGTCTCCTTTTTTGCTAAATAAGACATTTCCTGTCAAGAAAAATTCGGTAACCCTGCCTCGGTATCGGCCAGCAGGCGAGGACTCAATGGAAGTTGCGGCCTTTCGGCATGGCCTTGTGAACCTCGCCGGCAAGCGCCGGCACGTCCTCGACCAGATGCTTCAGAGCACTCGTGGATCTCTTGCCGTGGCGCTGCTCGATAACCGGGCGGCGGACCTCATCCGCATTGGCGAGCCCGCCGAAATCGCGCAGGTCCCGCTCCAGAAAACCAAGCTTTTGCGTCATGTCCTCGATATCCTCTGCAACGATGTGAATGACGCCATCAGCCTTCTGTAGCCGTCCACGCACTCTGACCAATCGCGCACCCATGATTATTGGCCGGAACTGTTCAAACACCTTGGGCCAGACGATGATATTGGCGATCCCTGTTTCGTCCTCGATGGTCATGAAGATGACCCCCTTGGCCGAGCCGGGCCGCTGGCGCACCAGCACGAGGCCGGCAACCGAAACCCGCCGCCCGTTCGGTGCCGCCTCGATGAGGCGGCAGGCAAGAATGCGCGACACCTCCAACTGGTCGCGCAGGAACGAAACGGGATGCGCCTTCAGGGACAGGGACAGGTAGCGATAGTCGTTGACCACTTGCTCGCTGGCCGGCATCACGGGCAACGGCATTGCCGGTTCGGCATAGAGACCCGCATGTTCGGCACCATCAAAAAGCGGCAGGTGCTCTGCAGCGCTTTTCTCGTCAAGTGCCCTGACCGCCCAGAGGGCAGCCCTCCGGTCGAGCCCGATCGAACGGAAGGCATCGGCATCGGCGAGCCGCTCGATCACGGAACGCGAAAGACCGGAACGCAGCCAGAGATCGCGAACCGAAACATAGCCTTTGCCGCGGCGTGCAACGAGGTCGCCCATCTCCGTCTCTCTGAGACCCTTCACCTGCCTGAAGCCTAGCCGGACGGCATTGGAAGTGCGTATAACGTCCCGCATCGAGGCATGCCGGGGTTCGAGCACAGCAGGTTCGAATAGATCATCTTCCAGCCCGCAGTCCCAACCGGAATAATTGATGTCGACCGGACGCACCACGACGCCGTGTTCGCGGGCATCGCGCACCAGTTGCGCAGGCGCATAGAAACCCATGGGCTGGGAGTTCAGGATGGCAGCGCAGAAAACATCCGGATAGTAAGCCTTGAGCCAACAGGAGGCATAAACGAGCAGCGCGAAGGAGGCTGCATGGCTTTCCGGAAAACCGTATTCGCCAAAACCCTCGATCTGCCGGAAGCAGCGTTCGGCGAAGTCGGCATCGTAACCATTGCCGACCATGCCATCGATCATCTTCTTCTGGAAGGTGTGGATGGTGCCGACCCGACGGAAGGTCGCCATGGCCCGACGCAGCCGGTCTGCTTCGCCCGGCGTGAAACCGGCCGCCGTGATGGCGATCTGCATCGCCTGTTCCTGGAACAACGGCACGCCGAGGGTCCTTTCCAGCACCACCTTCAGTTCCTGGCTCGGATAATCGATCGGCCGGCCCAGACGGAAATCCTCCCGTCGCTTCAGATAAGGATGCACCATGTTGCCCTGGATCGGCCCTGGCCGGACGATCGCCACCTCGATCACCAGATCATAAAAGCGTCTGGGCTTGAGGCGCGGAAGCATGCTCATCTGGGCCCGGCTTTCGATCTGGAACACGCCGATCGTGTCGGCACGGCAGATCATGTCATAGACTTCCGGCTGCTGGTCCTTGCATAGATCGGCAAGCGTCTTGCGCTTGCCGTAATGGGTTTCCAGCAGCGCAAAGGCCCTGGCGATGCAGGTCAGCATGCCGAGGGCGAGAATATCGATCTTGAGAATGCCCAAGGTATCGAGATCGTCCTTGTCCCATTCGACCATATAGCGACCATCCATTGCCGTCTTCATGATCGGCACCACCTCGTCCAGCCGGTCGCGAGTGATGACGAACCCGCCGACATGCTGTGTGAGATGGCGGGGAAAGCCCATGAGGGCCGAGGCATAGGTAAGAACGCGCCGTGTCGTCGGGTCGGCGATGTCGAGCCCGGCGGCCCGTGCCTCGCGCTCGGAAAGATCGGCGGCCGACCAGCCCCAGACCGCACCCGAAAGCGCCGACTGCACATCCTCCGACAGACCGAAGGCCTTGGCGACCTCGCGTCCTGCCGAGCGCGCGCGATAACTGGTCACCGCCGCCGCCAACCCCGCATGTTCGTATCCATAGTGTTCGTAGATATGCTGGATGACGATTTCCCGCTTCTCATGCTCGAAATCAACGTCGATATCCGGCGGCTCGTCCCGTTCGGTGGATATGAAACGCTCGAAAAGCAGCGTGGTCATTTGTGGATCGACCTCGGTAATGCCGAGACAGTAGCAAACGACCGAATTCGCAGCCGAACCGCGCCCCTGGCAGAGAATATCTTTACTGCGGGCAAACTCGATGATGTTACGGACGGTAAGGAAATAGGGCTCGTACTGTTTCTCGCGGATGAGCGCCAGTTCGTAGTCGATCTGCTTCGACACCTTTTCCGGAATGCCCTCCGGATAGCGGCGAGCCGCTCCCTCGCGCGCCAGTCGTTCCAGTGTTTCCGCGGGCGTCTCGCCGGCAAGGCTCTCGTCGGGATATTGGTATCGCAACTCATCCAGCGAGAAGGAGAGACTGCGAAAGAACCTCGCCGTATTGGCAATGGCTTTCGGATAATCCCTGAAAATCCGAACCATCTCCGCCGGTCCCTTGAGATGTCGCTCCGCATTGGCAGCAAGCCGGAAGCCGGCGCTCGCAACCGGAACATGGGTGCGGATGGCGGTGACGATATCGGCAAGCGGCCGGCGCGCCACCTCGTGGTAAAGCGGCTCATTGCTGGCTATCAGGGCAATTCCAGCCTTGTTGGCAATGTGTGCGAGTGTGGCGAAGGTAGCGCGGTCAAGGCCGTCATAGCGAGGCACGAGCGCAAGGAAGACCCGGTTGCCGAAGCTGGCAGCAAGCCGCTGAAGCAGTCCCGGTAAAGGACTGTCGTCGACCGATGCGGCAACCATCGCTCCCGGCACCACCGCGATCAGCAGGTCTTCCCCCCATTCCATGAGGTCGCTTTCATGGAGGATGCAGGTGCCCTTTTCGCCTCTGAGATTGCCAACGCTGAGCAACCGGCAAAGATGCGCCCAGCCACGGCGATTCTGCGGATAGGCGAGGATATCCGGCGTGCCGTCCGCAAAGACGAGCCGGGCGCCGGGCCTAAAATCAAAGCCCGCCGCCTTGGCCTGGGCATGCATCCGCACCACGCCGGCAACGGTATTCCGATCAGCGACACCAAGCCCGGAAAGCTGAAGCCGGCGAGCGGTTTCCACAAGCTCTTCGGGATGGGCTGCCCCTTCCAGAAAGGAAAAGTTCGTCCGCGTCCCGATCTCGAAGAAGGCGGCGGCTGTCATGCGAAAACCCCGTGCATGAACCAGCGCGGCATCTCGGCGTCAGGATCGTAAAGCCCCTCACGGAACAGCCAATAGCGGCGGCCGGCCTCGTCCTCGATCCGGAAATAGTCCCGGATCGGTGCGTCCTCGCCATCGATCCACCACTCCGCCGCCAGCCTTTCCGGCCCCTCGGCACGCCGGACCCGGTGTTGCGTCCGTCGCCAGCGAAAGCTCATCGGCGCGCCCTCCGGCACCTCGGACATCGCCTGGACGGGCTCCGGATTCTTCAGGAGCCGGATCGGTCGTGCAGCTCGCAATGGCGGAGCAGAGCCGGCCGGCCGGCCGGCATCCGCAAGCGCGGCCTCCTCCATGCCCGTGGCCGGCAGGAGCAGCGAGGCCCGCTCCGGGACATGGCTTTCCTGAAGAACTGGCCGGGCGAGGCAATCCGGTCCAAAACGCGCCACCGCCTGATCGACAAAGACGGCAAGCGAGGTATCCACAGAGCCGCTCCCGGAAAAATCCGACTGGACCATGTCCTGCGCCTCCGCCTGCAGGACATTGAGGCGCAGGATCTCGAAGCCGTAACCGGCATCGAGATCGTCATGCAAGGCGGTGAACCGCTCGGAAAACAGGGCCGCGATGCGCGCCGGATTGCGTATCGCCATTGAGGTCCCGGCGATGATCCGGAACACCCGGCCATCGACCCTGAACAACAGCAATTCGAAACGGCGTCCACCTTGTCCGCGTACTTCCAGTTCCGATTTCAGCGTCATGGCCATCTGACCGACAAGATGAAGAAGCTCCTCCTTCCCCTGAATCGGCTCGGCAAGCCGGCGCTCAATCGAAAGTTCCGCCACCGGCCGGCGCGGCGAAACCGGCTCGTCCTCCCGGCCCAAGGCCTGATCAAGTCGCTGCAGCAGGAGTGAACCGAAGCGGCGCGCAAGCGGCGCCCGGGGTGCAGCAAGCAGATCACCAACCTGCTTGAGACCCACCTTATGAAGCGCCAATACGGTTTCTTCCGGCAGCCGGAATGCCGCCACCGGAAGGGGTGCGAGAACCGACCCGGCATCCTCTTCGGCAATGACTTCGCCACCGCCGAAACGTGCCACCGCCCAGGAGAGGCCCGGTGTGGAGGAAACCGCACCCCGGGTATCGAGCCCCAGTTGGAAGAGCCGCCTCAGCACATCATCAAGCAACGCCTTCTCGCCACCGAAAAGATGGGCGCAACCAGTAATGTCGAGAAAAATTCCGTCATTCCCGTCGAGCGCCACGAGCGGCGTGTAGCGATCGCACCAGTCCGCGATCGCTTCGAGAAAATGCCGGTCGGCTGCCCCGTCGGCGGCAATAACGTCGAGCTGCGGACAGATCGCCCGCGCCTCCGCCACGCCCTGATCGGGCTTGAGCCCGATAGCTTCGGCGGCCTCGTCGAGTGCCGTCAGGCGCATGGCATTCTTCACCCGACCAGCGCAGGCGAGCGGCGGATGATCAGGACGCCCGGCTGAACGCCAGGACAGCCCCCATCGGCGGCGCGCGATCCGGTCGGTCGGCAGATGCGGGAAAACCAGCGCCAAAATCCGCCGGCTTGCCGGCTGAAAGAACGTCGGGGCGGGCGAGGAAAAAGAGGCGGTCATGGGCGTTCCACTCCAGATGAATATCGGCAGGAGCCGGAAGGCGGCTCTTTTCCAGGGTGACATGGAAGGCGGGGTTGCCGATGCTCCTCCCAAGCTTGGTTCCGTCGGGGAGAAGGTACCCCTGCGCCGGCGCGGGCCTGACGCAAAAGCGAAAAAAAGCACTGCCGGCTTCCTCCTCACCCCCCTGCCGTAGCAGCAGCAAGGGCCGGCCGGCAGAACGGGCCTTGAGACTGAGGCGCCGACTTTCGGTGAGGCCGAAACGGCGGGGATTGCCGTTGATCTCCAGAATGACGGCCACAAAGGCGCCGCTGCCGAGCCCGGCCTCGGCAAGCCACAACCCATCCTCAAGCCGTCTTGGCGTCGCGTAAAGCAGGTGGTGCGGTTCGAGACCATAATCCATGAGCCCCGCGGCATGCGGCAGGCCAGCCTCCATGGCGGTCACCCGCTCACCGATCCAGAGGACCCGAACCGAGCCGGAAACAGCGGCCTTTTGGGCAAGCAGACGAACGGAAAGCGCCAGAGCGAACCCGCTCGCCGCCCCTGCATCGCGCAATTGGGCACTACGGATCTCCGTCAGCGCATCAAGCGGCAATCCGCCCTCCATAAGCGCATCAAGTTCCGTCGGACCGACCGGCAAAACTGCTTCGCCGGCATCGCCTGTGACAGGCGCGCCGAGCCCGACCCTTGATGGGTCTTCAGCCGTGGCAATCAGCCCGGTCGAGGCACGGCCCTCGATGCGGGCAATGGTTTGACGCAGGGCAAAAAGCGTTTCCCGCGCCATAGCGTTTGCAGCCATGACGTCAACTCCGGTTCATTTGTTCTCTATATGTTCTTATGGATTCCAGAGCTTGAACAAAGAGTCAACTACATTTCCTGTGAATTTATTCCTGAACGGGATTTCCCCTCGAAAAGCCCTGGCAAAGATCTTATATGATTGGATCGACAAGGAGTTCCGATGGCCCGCATTGACCAGACCGAAGATTGGCGCGAGCGCCATGCGCCGACGATCAGCACATTCGAATCGCTGGCGATCGAAGCCTATGGTCATTTGCCGGAGGAATTTCGCGCGCTGACGGGCAATCTGGTGATCGAGATCACCGACTTCCCCACCGACGAAGTTTTCGAGGACATGGCGCTCGAGACGCCTTTTGACCTGCTCGGCCTTTTCGAGGGGCGCGGCATTTCCGAGCGTTTCACCATGGAAACCGGCGAAATGCCGAACCGGATCATCCTTTATCGCCGCCCCATCCTCGACTACTGGGCCGAGAACGATGAAACACTCGGCGACATCATCACCCATGTCCTGATCCACGAGATCGGACACCATTTCGGCCTCAGCGACGATGACATGGAACGCATCGAGGAAAGCGCCGAGGACGCCGCCACAGAAGGCTGAACGGAAAAGCGCCGGCGCATCGCAACGCCGGCGCTTGGACGGATCTGTTACTTCTGAAGGCTCGCGAGGAAATGATCGATGCCTGCCTGGGCACATTCCATGTCCTGCATCGGTGTTCCGGAACTCAGGCCGATACCGCCGACCACTTCGCCATCGACGATCACAGGCAAGCCGCCGCCGACGACCATCAATCGACCGCCAATCGCCGAATGAATGCCGAAGGCCGGATTGCCCGGCTGGCTTGCCGTGCCATACTCATGCGTCGCCTTCTTGGCGGCTGCGGCCGTGAACGCCTTGTCGACGGCAATCGTCGTGCTTGTGACCTTGCCGCCATCCATCCGTTCGAAGGCGATGAGCTGGCCAGACTCATCGGTGATCGCGACGCACATCGGCACGCCGATCTCCTTGGCCTTTTCCCGTGCCCCGGCGATAAGCATCCGGGCATCCGAAAGATCGAGGCGTCTGATGGTCAGCATGGCATTTCTCCTGAATTCGTGAAGGGTCGCAAATTCGCGCCCGCCGCGGGCACGTCGTCGTTTCTCCGACAATGGCGAAAATAGCCATCGGAGCACAATGTCCTATTGCGGAAAAACACCTATACCGCGACGAGTGAGCACAATGGCGGCCCCGAGCGGCGCGCCGTCTATTGCTCGGAAAGCTTCATATCCGGATGGTAATCCTTGCCCTCGACCGTCTTGATCACGGCCTGCCCGCAATTCATCTGGCCGCTTGCCTCGTTGAAGGAAAGGCTCGGTGCGCCATACAGTTCCCAGCCCTTGCTCAGCGCGTCTGTGACGCGGTGGCAGAAGGAGGCGTCGTCCGGCCCGGTGAGGAATCGGTAGAGCTTCATGGTTCAGGAACCCTTTCGTTCATGGGCGAGGCCGACTTTCAGCATCAGCCGCTCGGCCTGTTCGAGATGCAGCCGCTCGATCATGCGGCCTTCCATGTTGATGACGTTCACGCCCGCGGCCGCGGCCGCGGCAAAGGCTTCGATGATCGCGCGCGCCTCAGCGACGGTCGCGTCGGAGAAGCCGAACTGCCGGTTAGCGCCGTCAATCTGCGCCGGATGGATCAGCATCTTGCCGTCGAAACCCATGGAGCGCCCCTCGCCGCACTCGACCTCGAACGCCGCCAGATCCCTGAAGTCGTTGGAAACGCTATCGATCACATCGAGCCCGAACGCCCTTGCCGCCAGGACTACCTGCATCAGCCACGGCATCAGATAGGTCCGCCCCGGTGCCGGCAAGACACCCGTCGCCTTGCGCAGATCGTTGAGCCCAACCACGAAGCAGTCGAGCCGCGAGCCGCCGGTCCTACCCGCTTCCGCGATCGCAGCAGCATTGAGAACGCCGAGCGGCGTCTCCATCATTGCCCATATTCGCAGGCTATCCGGCGCGTCGCCATCGGAAAGCAGATCGGCCACCGCCTGCACATCCATCGGACTGTCGACCTTCGGCAGCAGCACTGCATCTGGTTGGCAGGCAATGACTGCCGCCATGTCGGCCGCAGCGAATTCCGTATCGGACGCATTGATACGGATGATGCTTTCCTTACCTTCAAGCGGCGTTTCCGCAAAGAAGCGCCGAAGATTGTCGCGGGCTTCCGCTTTCTTCTCCGGAGCGACCGAATCCTCAAGATCGAAAATCACTGAATCGCAATCGAGGCCTTGCGCCTTGGCGAGCGCGCGCGGATTGACAGCAGGGACGCTCAGGACAGAGCGGCGCAGTCGAACAGGATGATTGGCACTGAAAGAGGTCATGCACGAACTTGTGCCAAGCTTTGCCGGAGCGTGCAAGACGGCTGATAATCAAACCCCTTGCAATCCGGGGGGAGAAGGACCACCTTTACTCGAAGAAAGGATTCCGATCATGCAGAATCTCCGTTCCGTAGGCCTCGCTTTGGCAGGCATTTCCGTCCTTGCAGTGGCTGCCGTCTTCACGGTCTCGCTGACCTTGATCGCCGGCGTCGTTCTGACCCTGTCAATGGTTGCCCGCATGTTTTCCATGCGCACCAAGTCCGCGCCCGCCTATGCCAGGGCAAAGACGCAAGGCCGCGAGATGCGAGTGTGGAACGACGGCCGCGGTACGATCATCGATCTCTGAAGGCCTTCCATTGTCCGCACAAGCGGAAGTTTCGGTGCCGGGGCGTACCCGTTTGGCCAATAAAGGCCTTCAAATCCGCACGATTTTCCTCTAAGGGCTGCGGGAATTCCTGAATTGCATTCCGAAGGCAGGGTCTGATGGAAAAGTTCGAAAAACTCACCGGCGTCGCAGCACCGCTTCCGGTCGTCAATATCGACACCGACATGATCATCCCCAAGGATTATCTGAAGACCATCAAGCGCACCGGTCTCGGAAAGGGGCTTTTCGCGGAAGCCCGTTACCTTGAGGATGGCTCGCCCAATCCTGATTTCATTCTGAACAAGCCCGCCTACCAGAACGCGAAAATCCTGGTTGCCGGTGACAATTTCGGTTGTGGTTCGTCGCGCGAGCATGCCCCTTGGGCGCTGCTCGACTTCGGCATCCGCTGCGTCATATCGACAAGCTTCGCCGACATCTTCTATAACAACTGCTTCAAGAACGGCATCCTGCCCATCGTCGTCAGCCCGGAAAATCTGGAAAAGCTGATGGATGACGCAAGCCGCGGCTCCAACGCCGTCCTGACCGTCGACCTGGAAGCCCAGGAGATCACCGGTCCCGACGGTGGAACAATCAAGTTCGACATCGATGCCTTCAAGCGCCATTGCCTGCTGAACGGCCTCGACGACATCGGCTTGACGCTCGAAAAGGCGACCAGCATTGACCGCTTTGAAAAGGCCAACGCCGTTTCGCACCCCTGGGCGTGAAACGCAGGATCAAGGTTGCGCGTGATTCCTCCGTTTCTTCCCAAGCGTTTCGAGCCGGTCGCGTTCGGATTCTTGTTGTCGGGAATGATGTCCTTCTTCGTGTCCGGCCTTGCGACCATTATGGGACTCGGCCTCACCGATGCACTTCCGTTTCTCTGGCTTAAGGCATGGCTTCCCTCTTGGGCCTTCGCCTTTCCCTCCGTCCTGCTCGTCGCTCCCTTCGTGCGGCGAATACTGAGGCGGATTGTCATTCAGGAATGACGCCGAAAACCGCCAGGAAACACGTCAAGAGCGTACCGCACAGGGCCTTGGCGGCTTGAAAAGCGGCCCCACGGCCGATAAAACGCCGCAACTCGTCCAAAGCAAGGGGTTCCCCATGACAGTGCGCAAGCTTTTCCTTCTCCCGGGTGACGGGATCGGCCCGGAAGCCATGGCAGAGGTCCGCAAGATCGTTGCCTATATGAACAGCGACATGGCCGCCGGCTTCGAAACCGATGAAGGCCTGGTCGGCGGTTGCGCCTATGACGCGCATGGCGTGGCAATCTCCGAAGGGGACATGGCGAAGGCTATGGCTGCGGATGCGGTTCTCTTCGGCGCCGTCGGCGGCCCTAAATGGGATGATGTGCCCTATGATGTGCGCCCGGAGGCTGGTCTGCTGCGCTTGCGCAAGGACCTTGAGTTGTTCGCCAACCTGCGGCCGGCGATCTGCTACCCGGCGCTCGCTTCCGCCTCCTCGTTGAAGCCAGAACTGGTCGAAGGTCTCGACATCCTGATCGTGCGCGAACTGACCGGCGGCGTCTATTTCGGCGAGCCGAAGACCATCACCGATCTTGGCAACGGCCAGAAGCGAGCGATCGACACGCAGGTCTACGACACCTATGAGATCGAACGCATCGCCTCCGTCGCATTCGAGCTGGCCCGCACCCGCAAGAACGCCGTCTGCTCGATGGAAAAGCGCAACGTCATGAAGTCGGGCGTGTTGTGGAACCAGGTCGTCACTGAGGTCCACAAGCGGAAATATCCCGACGTCAAGCTTGAGCACATGCTGGCGGATGCCGGCGGTATGCAGCTCGTACGCAATCCGAAACAGTTCGACGTCATCGTCACCGACAACCTGTTTGGCGACATGCTTTCCGACGTCGCGGCCATGCTGACCGGTTCGCTCGGCATGCTGCCGTCCGCTTCGTTGGGCGCCCCTGACGCCAAGACCGGAAAGCGCAAGGCGCTCTATGAACCGGTTCACGGCTCCGCCCCCGACATCTCCGGCAAAGGCATTGCCAACCCGATCGCCATGATCGCGTCTTTTGCCATGTGCCTGCGTTACTCCTTCAACATGGTGAAGGAAGCAGACGTACTCGAAAAGGCCATCGCCAATGTGCTCGACAAGGGTATCCGCACTGGCGACATCATGGCCGACGGATGCCGCCAAGTCGGCACTTCCGAAATGGGCGACGCCATTCTGTCAGAATTCAAGGCGCTTTCTGCCTGAGCCGGCCACACGCCCTTTGGCGCTCCGCGCGGCCACGGTCCCGCGCGGAGTTGCATGACAAGGTCTGCCGAACTTGCTATAGGCCAGTCCCAGACAACATGGGCATGAGCCCGCTCCGCCTCGAGGGATCAAGGTGAACAGAGGCCAGCAAGGCGAAACACCGGACAAGAACTGCATGGGAAAGATCTCTGCATGGCTTAAGGCGCGCCGCGATCGCAATCGGATCCCCTTGCCATCGTTGCACTGGCAATCGTTCCTGTTGATCGCAGCCAATCTTGCCCTTCTTGCATTCTTTGTCTTCGATGGCCCCGTGGTTGCCGCGATGCAGAACATGCCGGCAGTCATCCGTTCGGTTGGAAACACCCTCACGGACATCGGAAAATCAGGGTGGATTCTCTTCGGGTCGGCATTCGTGTTTTTCGAGGCCCTGGCCACGTCCCGCAGGCTCGACAGCGCAAAGGCGCGGTTCAATGCGCTCTATACCGGACAAATCGCGTTTTATGTTTTCGCAAGTGTGGCGCTTTCGGGACTCTCCGCCAATCTGATCAAGCGCGCCATCGGCCGCGCACGCCCCGTCAATTTCGAGGAATGGGGAATTTTCGGTTTTTCACCCTTTGCCGGCAGCGCCCGCTTCGAGAGCTTTCCATCCGGCCACGCGACTACCATAGGCGCGCTCTTCATGGTCCTCGCGCTTTTGCTTCCGCGTCACCGCTTGGTGCTGGCCATTTTTGCCATCTGGCTCGCCATGACCCGCGTCATGGTCGGTGCCCACTACCCGAGCGACGTGATCGCAGGCCTTGCCTATGGCTCATGGTTCTCGCTCATGGTGGCAATCGTCTTTTCGAGATATGGGATCGTCTTCAAGCTCACCCCCGGCGGCTATCCGACGCCCCGCTTGCCGCTCGGATTGAAGCGCTTGCCGGGTGTAGGTCAGCTGCGAATGCGCCTGCGCAAACCCTGATAGCCGGCAGACTTTACGACAAGGTTCGAGGACAGAGCCACCGCTATACGCCGAGCCCATTCTGTTCAGCGTCTTCACGACTTCGTGAGAATAACCGCAAAATCGCGCGCCTTGCATTGTACGCGTGATCCAATCACCCCACTCTTCCGTAATAGCAATTGGAGGGCACATGCATCCGCGCTTCGTCGCGGCGGCATAACGCAGAAAGTTTTCAGCAAAAGATGGAACCGGGACGCCCTTCGCCCGTTCATCTGAAGCCGCGGGAAGGCATGCTTTCCGAGCGGCTGTCCGGTTCGCCCATGGAGACGCCAATGAAAACCATGTCCGCTGACAGACACATCATCCGGTTTGCAATGGCGCAACCCTATCTTGAGCGCGACGAAGAACTCGATCTCGCGATCCGCTGGAAAGATCGCCAGGATCAAGACGCGCGCAACCGGATTGCCCATGCTCATATGCGTCTGGTAATCGCGATGGCGACAAAATTTCGTGGCTTCGGCTTGCCGCTCAACGACTTGATCCAGGAAGGCTATATCGGGTTGTTGGAGGCAGCCGCGAGATTCGATCCTGCACGCGAAGTCCGCTTTTCGACTTATGCGGGCTGGTGGATCCGTGCATCCATGCAGGACTATATCCTGCGCAATTGGTCGATCGTTCGCGGCGGCACGAGTTCCTCCCAAAAGGCGCTGTTCTTCAACCTGCGCCGGCTGCGCGCCAAGCTCGCTCAAGGCGACAACCGACTGAGCGATCAGGCAATCCATCAGGAAATCGCCTCCGCGCTAGGAGTCAGCCTCGCCGATGTCCAGTCCATGGATGCGCGGCTTTCGGGAAACGATGCCTCGTTGCAGGCACCCGTCATGGGCAGGCACGGCGAAGGAGCCGAACAGCTGGAAATGCTCGAAAGCGAGGAACTGCCGCCGGACGAGCAAGTCCGCGGCATTATCGACGGCGAGAGGTGGTCTCACTGGCTGAAATGCGCCATGGAACGACTCAATGATAGGGAAACGCGGATCATTAGCGCCAGGCGCCTGTCTGAAGACGGAGCCACGCTCGAGGAACTCGGCGCTGAACTCGGCATATCCAAGGAGCGCGTTCGCCAAATCGAGACGCGCGCAATGGAAAAACTGAAAGCGGCGCTCAGCATCTGCGCACCGAACACCAACGAACTCCGGGAACTGGCGGTCTAATCGCGAGACCCCGATGCCCGGTTGGGCGTCTACTACTCCGAAATGATCTTTACCCGGCTCCCCGGCGCAAGCGTAGAACCGGCGTTCAGCGCGTTGATGAGCTTGAAAAGTTCGAGCTTGCGCTCCGTGCCCATCATCCGCGCTGCCAGCGTGCCGATCGTATCCCCGGAGCCGACTGTCACCACGCGGACGCGCAAGGGCTTCAGCGTGGCCGCCTCCTGCGGCGTGATGCGCCGGAAGCTCGAACGGAGCTTCTCGGCCGTCGGTTCGAGCAGGGGGCTGTCCTTCGGCACCGCTGTCAGGAAGCGAAAGATCTGCGAACCAATCCGGATTACGGTGACGTCGAAATCCCAGCGTTCTGCAGCGGCCCGTGCCGTCGCGGCTTCGAGGCCGTTGACAGTGATTGGGCGAATCGTCTCGGGCAGCAGACCCGTGACCCAGCCGCTCGAAATGTAGTTCGACAGGCTCCGGCGCTCGTTGTCGGCCACCCCATCGAATCGGATCGCAATGTCTCCGGGCCCCGTGGCGAGCACTGCCTCGACCTTGTTGTCGATCTGGAACCCGTCTGGAACTTCGAAACGGATGCCGAGACTGCCGTGAAGGAAAGTCTGGCCGCGAACATAACCTTCCTGGGGACTATCGCCGTAAAGCAGCCCGTCGATACCGTTCAGGTAGTAGTCGCGGCCACTCTCGCCATAGGTTCCTTGTGGTCCGAACGCCCGCGCATGGCGCCTGGCCAGTTCCACGCGCTGGGGGGCATTCGGATGGCTCGAAAGAAAGTCGAGGCTCTGGTCGGAATCAGGCTCGACCGAGGTGAAATGGCTGTAGCTTGCCATCGAATCGAGAAAACGAGCGGCGGCATAAGGGTCGTAGCCGGCTTCGCCAAGCGTCCTCACGCCGATGACGTCGGCCTGCAGTTCCTGTTGCCGTGAGAATGCCGCAAGCCTGAGCTTGCCGCGTGCAAGCGCCTGCTTTCCAGCGAGATCGCTGGATAAAACCTCTGCCACCACGCGGCTGGCAATGACCTCGGCCTCTTCCCGGCGCTGGCGCTCGATCCCGTGATTGGCCGTCACATGGGCCATTTCGTGGGAGAGGACGGCCGCCACCTCGGAAGCGTCATTGGCAAGAGCGAGCAGTCCCCGCGTGACATAGAGAAAACCACCCGGCAGGGCGAATGCATTGATGGCCGGGGAATTCAGAATGGTAATGCGGTAGGACTGGTTCGGGTTCTCCGAGACTGCCGTCAGGGCACCCGCAATCCGCGCCACCAGCTTTTCCGTTTTTTCGTCGTGATATTCGCCGCCGTAGCTCGCCACGATACGCGGATGTTCGCGCGCGCCCATCTGTGCGCGCGGATCGTCCTTCTGCACTTCGTCGACAATCTGGGGATTGCTGGACGGAGAGACGTTCGGCACATACGCCTGTTCGAACAGGGACTGGCAGGACGACAGCAGGATGCTCGAGGACAGCAGGACGACGAGCAAAGGCGCCATGCGGCGGCGCTGCCGGCCACCGGGAACGCGCTCGGACGCCATCATGTTCTTGTCTGTCAGAGCCTGCATCTTGCCCGAATCACCTTGTTCCTTCGACGCAAAAGATCGGGACCGATGCGCGATACCCCCGCCGACACGGATCCTCGCCCGCTTTCCCTGCTTCCGACCCGTTCCACATAAAATCATTCATTCGACAATAATAAAATAACATATAGGAAAAGGTGCGGTCGTTGATAAGGAAACACCAAGGCGGGAAACTGAAAATGCCCCATTCGGATTGCGAATGCCATCGGGGCACGTCCAAATTAAGGCGATGACACCCAGATGCAACACGTAAGATCAGCGTTTGAGGAAACTAGCGACCGCAGCCAGGTCACTACACCCGAAAAATATCTCGCTCGGTCCGCTGAAAACGATGCGCCCCGCATCGATGAAGATCACGTGCCGTGCAAGCCGCGCCACTTCGTCCGGATCATGACTGACGATAATGACGGTGCTGCCCGTCTCATCGCGCAGGCCTTCCAGCAGATCGGCCATTGCCGTGCGCAAGCCGGGATCGAGTGCGGCAAAAGGTTCATCAAGCAGAAGCACCGGTTTACGCCGAACCAGCGCCCTCGCGAACGCCGCACGCTGACGCTCGCCACCCGAAAGCGTCGAGGGTAAACGTCGATCGAATCCTCCGAGGCCGACTCGCTTCAGCGCCCTCGAAACCGCCTCCCTATCTGCATTGTCGAGCCGCAGTGCGGGATTTATCCCGAGCCCGACATTGGTGAAAAGGTCGAGATGGGCGAACAGATTGTTATCCTGGAATACGAACGACACTGGCCGTTCCGCCGGAAGAAGCTTCCCGACATCCCTCCCCTCAATCAAGATACGGCCGCCGTCAGGCGTCTCGAACCCCGCGACAATATTGAGGAGTGTTGATTTGCCCGACCCCGAAGGTCCGGCCACCACCGTGATCGCGCCTTTCGGCATTCGGCAATCGAAATGGAAATCCCGCGCCCCAAGCCTTAATCGCACCTCCTCGAGCATAACGGCACTAGACGTGTCCGGCATCATCCGCCTTTTCCTTTCGGGGAAGGGCGCCGGAGGTCCCGGCAAGTGTCAGAAGAAGGCAAACCATACCCAAAATCAACGCCAGCCCGTCCGCGTCATTGGTACGATAATGCCCCATACGATTGTAGATCAGCCAAGGCAGTGTAGTAATCTTTTCGGAACCGAACAGTGCAACAGCGCCAAGATCGCCGAGCGACAATGCCATCGCGAAGGATAGCGCCGTGAGCAGCGACTTCTTGAGCAAGGGCCAGTCCACGAGCCGCAATTTGGCCAGACCCGACATGCCGAGACTCGCAACCAATCGGGCGGTTCGAGCACGATGAATGGCAAATGCGGGAGCCAGGACCCGCATGACGAACGGCAATGCCATCAGAGTATTGATCGCGACGACGACCGCCGGAGCATAACTGGCAATATTGCCGAGCGGCCTCAGCGCCATGAACCAGCCCGTTGCAAGCACTATCGTCGGAACAAGCAGGACAAGCGACGAGGATGCCGACAGCAAGACGGAAAAGGCTTCCGCCGGGATCGAGGGCCGACGCCGCGCGTTACTTGCCGCCTGGGCAGTGATGATTGCAACTGCGAGGCCAATGGAGAGGATAGCCGAACAGAGTCCAATGGCGAGACTTGTCGCCGCAGCGCGGATGAAGGCTTCCTCCTGAACGAGCTTCAGGAGGTCGGACCGAAGGCCGGATACGACGATCGAGGAAAGCGGCAGCACGATGAACAACGTCGCAGCGACGAGCATCATGCCATCGGACAGACGCGCGCCAGGGGACAGGCCGTCAAACCGCCGCGACGGCCTGCCTGCCGTAGCGTCATACTCTGCGGGTGCGGGAAACAGGGCCATCGCCCCGAGGATGATGGCGGTTACCGCGATCTGCAGGAAGGCGAGCGAAACGGCACGCGCGGGCTCGAAGTCGAAGCGCAAGGACTGGTAGATGGCGACCTCGATCGTCGTTGCGGCAGGGCCGCCGCCGAGCACCAGCACCAGCGTAAAGCTCGTCGCGCAGAGCATGAAGATTAATCCGGCGATGCCAGGGATCAGCACGCGGAGCGCCGGCCATTCGATGAACCGGAAGACAGAGGCAGACTTCATTCCGAGGCCCGCGCTCAACAGCCAGTACTCGGAGGGCACCCGCTCAAGCCCGGCCAGCATAAGGCGCGCTGCAAGCGGCATGTTGAAGAACACATGGGCGAGTAGGATACCGGCGAGCCCGTAGATGCTAACGGGCTCGCCAACACCGAGAAAGGCAAGGGCGTCGTTGATGATGCCCTGTCGTCCCCAGATGCCGATAAGGCCAAGCGCGCCGATCAGAACGGGCAGGCCCATGGGGACTGCCATCAGGCGGATCAGCCACTGGCGCCCGACAAAATGCCTCTGTCGGGCAAGGGCACGTGCCACGGGGACAGCGAAAACCACCGAGAGCAGTGTCGAAAGAGCCGATTGCAGAATCGTGAAACGCAGCACCGAGAAGAGGAACGGATCGGAAAACAGGGATGCAATCCCGCCCCCGGCTCGGTACTGCAAGAGGGATACCACCGCGACGCCGATAAAGAGCCCGATCGCGGCGAGGCTGAGGACCCCGGCGCAAAAGGCAATCATTCGTTCGCGGGCACTCAGCATGAGATTCAGTTAAACGTCATGGCGGCAAGCCACTCGTCGATCCAGCGCTTGCGGTTTGCGGCCACTTCGTCAGGCTGCATCAGGAAAGTCTTTTGCGGGGAGACGAGCTTGCCGAAGGCCTCTGGCAGCGGTTCGGAGGTCGGAGCCGCCGGCATCATCCAGTTATTGGTGGGGATCGTGTCCTGAAAACCGGGGCTCAACATGAATTTGAGGAAGTCTCGTGCCAGTTCCTTCTGCGGGGCATCCTTCAACAGGCCCGCAACCTCGATCTGGATATAATGGCCCTCGGAAAACGCCGCCGCCTGGTAGCGGTCGCTTTCTTCCGCGATCATGTGATAGGCGGGAGAAGTGGTGTAAGAAAGCACCATCGGCACTTCACCCTTGGTGAACAGGCCATAGGCCTCGGACCAGCCGGGCGTCACGGTCAGTACCCGCTCCTTCAGCTTTGCCCAGGCCTTGGGTGCTTCGTCTCCATAGATCGCCTTGACCCAGAGCAGGAGACCCAGGCCCGGCGTCGAGGTGCGCGGGTCCTCGATCACGATCTTCTGCGAGGGATCGCCCTCAACCAGCTCCTTCATGCTCGCCGGTGGCGTCTTCAGCGCCTGCGTGTCATAGACGACCGCGAAATGCCCGTAGTCGTAAGGTACGAACGTATCATCGGAGAATTTGCCAGGCACCGAGACCGCGGACGTATCGATGCCATGAACATCAAAAAAACCGGTCTGCTTTGCCTCGCTGACCAGATTGGTGTCTAGGCCAAGCACGATGTCGGCCTTGCTGGTTCCGCCTTCGAGCTTGAGGCGTGTGAGAAGCGCGACACCATCTGCAACGCCCACAAAATCGACCGTGCAATCGCAGGTCTTCTCGAAGGCTTCCTTTACCTTCGGCCCCGGTCCCCACTCGGACATGAAGCTTTCATAAGTGTAGATTGTCAGCGTCCTGTCGACCGCCGCAGCACCAATGGCCGAGGAGAGCGTGAGCACGACAGCCGCGGCAAACACGCGGTGCGGGAGATTCAATCTGAAAGCTGGCATGTTCCGCCCCTTCTTAAGATGTTCAAGTCCGGGATAAGGGCGTCGATCTACGCTTCTAATCCCTCCGCCGGTGTTAGCCGGATCAGGTTCCGCGGGTTGGCTTTTCGCCTCTCAGCCGGCTGTCCGCAATGGACAGCAGGCACCCCGTTAGAGCGCTTTCAGACATAACGCGATGCCTGGCGGCGTGCAAGTGGCGGTCACAGCGACCCAAAGTGGCCATAGGACAGCGATATTCTTTCGGTCGAGGCGCTATTAAGCGTCCTTGCCCTTTTCATGCCATAGCATTCCGCTTATCAACCGAACAGCAAGTACCAGAAGGTTATCGTCAGAACGAGTTGATGCAGCAAGAGTCTCAGCCATGTCCCAAATAGAGGCTGCACCATCGAGGACCGGGGCCGAGGACGCGCCCTTCGAGATCAGTTTTCGCCGACAGATCCAGATCGCCGTGCGATCCTTTTGGGCCTCCTCGGTGCGAAACCGGGTTCTGGCGCTGGCAGCCGCTCTGCTGGCGATCATCCTGCTGACGGCGTATGGCCAGATCTTGCTGAATCGATGGAACGCCCCCTTCTACAACTCTCTGGAGCGCCGCGACGTCGCCGAATTCCTTCTCCAGCTGAAGAATTTCGCAGTGATCGCCGGGTTCCTTCTTCTCCTGAACGTTGTGCAGACCTGGCTCAACCAGATGGCCGCACTCTACATGCGTGAGGGTCTCGCACGCGATATCGTCGATCAATGGCTGATAGGCAGGCGAGCCTATCGCCTCTCGGTCTCAAGCCCTCTCGGTGTCAATCCCGACCAGCGGCTGCACGAGGATGCCCGCAAACTCTCCGAAATGACCACTTCCCTCTCGATCGGCCTCGTCCAGGCAACGGTCCTGCTCGTGAGTTTCATCGGCGTCCTATGGCAATTGTCGAGCGGCGTGGTCTTCCATGTCGGAGAAACGAGCTTTTCTATTCCCGGCTATATGGTTTGGGGGGCAATCCTTTATGCCGGCGCCGCATCGCTGGTAAGCAACGTCGTCGGTTTCCGGCTGACACGCCTCAACGCCAATCGTTACGCTCGGGAGGCGGACTTGCGCTTCTCCTTGATGAGGACGAACGAAAATCTCGAGGCGATAGCGCTTGCCCGGGGAGAAGAGACCGAGCGCTATCGTATCCATTCCAATATAGACCAAGTCCTCGGCATGATCAGGCAGTTGGCGATTGCGCTCACCAACCTGACCTGGGTGACGGCCGGGTTCGGGTGGCTGGCGCTGATAGTCCCGACTTTGATCGCTTCGCCAGCCTATTTCGCCGGAAGCATGACCTTTGGCGGCCTGATGATGGCAGCGGCGGCCTTCAACCAGGTTTATTCTGCGCTACGCTGGTATGTTGACAATTTCGGTGCAATCGCGGACTGGAAGGCCACCCTTCTCCGTGTCATGGCGTTGCGCGCCGCCCTTGTCGAAATGGACGGTTATCATCCCGACGGCGGCGAGATCGCCCACCGACCCAGCGCATCCGGCCAACTGTCGCTGTTGAATGTCACGATCTGCGCCAAGCCAAACGGGGGAAACAGTGACCACGCATACCGGGTCAAGGAACAAAATCCGACCATAGCTTTCGGCGAACGGGTAATGATCAATGGCGATCAGGGCATCAACCGCAAGCTCCTGTTCAACGCGATCGCCGGGCTGTGGCCATGGGGAAGCGGGACAATCGAGCTGCCAGTGGACGATATGCTGTTCGTGCCGCAGCTCGAATATCTACCCGAAGGGCGGCTGCGCGACATTCTCGGCTATCCGATCGCACCAATAGCCTTTTCAGATGAGCAGATGGCAGAAGCCCTCACCCGTGTCGGACTCGGGTCGCTTGCCGGAATGCTCGATGAACGCATGCGCTGGGACCGCGAACTGGACAAAGACGAACAGATGTCGCTCGCCTTTGCAAATTTCCTTTTGCGACGCCCGCGATGGATCGTGTTCAATGATGTGCTGGAAGGGCTGGAGCCTGATACAAGCAGCCGTCTTGCCTCAATCTTGAGGGAGTTGCCTGAGACGACCCTTATCTACATCGGTCGCTCGGGTGCCTTTTACGACGCAGTTTCCCCCCGCCTGCTGCATCTGGAACTGCTCCATCCGGCAAATGAAGGTGTCAGCGCCGCGGCACAGCCGCGCGCCTAGAGTAGATCAGCCCTCCAGCTCCTCGCGCAGCATTTCCAGCTCCAGCCATTCCTCTTCCATGCGNNGCGATCTCCTTCTCCGTCTTCTCCATCTCCTTCGGCAGGTTTTCGAGCGCGAACTTCTGCTTGTAGGAGAGCTTGCCCCTGGCCTTACCGCCCGTGTCGGCGGATTTCGCCTCGGAGGTTTTCGCCTTCTCGGCCTTGTCCGCACGTCTGCGCTCGTCCTCGGCACCCTTCTTCTGCGCTAGCATGTCGGAATAGCCGCCGGCATATTCGATCCAGCGGCCGTCCGGGTGTTCCGGATCGGCCGGGGCGATCGTCGAGGTCACGGTGCGGTCGAGGAAGTCGCGGTCATGGCTGACCAGGATGACCGTGCCGGAATAGCCCGCGACGATTTCCTGCAGCAGGTCGAGCGTCTCGATGTCGAGGTCGTTGGTCGGCTCGTCGAGGATCAGGAGGTTCGACGACTTGGCCATCATCCGCGCCAGCATCAGACGGGCGCGTTCGCCGCCGGAGAGGTTCTTGATCGGGGTTCGCGCCTGCTCCGGCTGGAACAGGAACTCCTTCATGTAGCCGGTCACATGCTTCTGTTCGCCGTTGACCAGAAGGTTCTCGCCGCGCCCGTCGGTGAGGTAGTGCGACAGCGTGTCCTCGAGGTTGAGGTCCTCGCGCTTCTGGTCGAGCACGGCGATCTCGAGATTGGTGCCGAGCTTGACCGTGCCGCTGTCGGGTTGCAGCTGGCCGGTCAGCATCTTGAGAAGCGTCGTCTTGCCGGCTCCGTTCGGGCCGATCAGACCGATGCAGTCGCCGCGATGCACGCGGATCGAGAACGGCGCGACAATGGTGCGCTCGCCATAGGCCTTGGTGATTTTCTCCGCCTCGATCACCAGCTTGCCGGACTCGCGGCCTTCTGTGACGCTCGCCTGGATCGTTCCCTGCGGACCCTTGTGGCCGCGATATTCAGCGCGCAGGCTTTGCAGGTTGCCGAGACGGCGCATATTGCGCTTGCGCCGGGCGGTCACGCCGTAACGCAGCCAGTGCTCCTCACGCTGGATCTCCTTGCCGAGCTTATGCTGCTCGATCTCTTCCTCTTCCAGCACCTTGTCGCGCCATTCCTCGAAATGACCGAAGCCGCGGTTGAGCCGACGGGACAGACCGCGGTCGAGCCAGACCGTGGCGGTCGATACCTTCTCCAGAAAGCGGCGGTCGTGCGAGATCACCACCAGTGCGCTGCGGCTCTTGGCCAGCTCGCCTTCCAGCCATTCGATGGTCGGCAGGTCCAGATGGTTGGTCGGCTCGTCGAGCATCAGGATATCCGGTTCGGGCGCCATCACCCGTGCCAGCGCCGCACGGCGCGCCTCGCCGCCCGACAGGCTTGCCGGGTCTTCCTCACCGGAAAGTCCCAGATGCTCCAGCAGATAGGTGACGCGATACGGATCGTCGCCCGGTCCAAGCCCCGCCTCGGCATAGGCTTGCACCGTCTTGTGGACGCCGAAATCAGGCGCCTGCTCGAGATATCGGATCGTCGCGGCTGGATGGCGGAACACCTCGCCTGACTGCGCTTCGACCATGCCGGCGGCGATCTTCATCAGCGTCGACTTGCCGGAGCCGTTGCGGCCGACGAGACAGATACGATCGCCCGGCTCCACCTGCAGGCTGGCACCGTTCAAAAGCGGCGTGCCGCCGAAGGACAGGAAGATGTCGTCGAGTTTGAGAATGGGAGGTGCCAAGGCGTCAGGCTCCGGTCAGGTCAAAGGGTCGGGCAAGCAGCATCGCCTCGCCGCTTGCAAGCGACAGGGTGATAGCGCCTTCAGCGACGTTGGAGATCGTGCGGGTCGAACCGAAGGGCAAGGAGAAATCCTTGAGCGGATAGCGGGCGTTGCCGATTGACAATCCGGCAAGTGGCGAGAACCCAAGGACCGAGAAAAGTGACCCGGCTGGAAGGTCCACCAGCGTTGTCCCGGGGAGCAGCGGATAGGCTTCCTCCTCGCCGGACGTCAGGAGAACATCGAGACCTTCCTTTGCGAGCTGCAGTCCCTGCAACAGGTGCATGAGCGCATGATCTGAACGCTCGCCGCCAAGCGCGCCTGCGAGGATCAAGCGGTTGGCTCCGCGCTTGAGTGCCTCTTCGATGGCGATCGCGCCATCGGTCTCGGCCTTCTGAGCCGGATAGGGCATGCGGGGCACGTCTGGGAAGTCTTCGAACTGGGCTTCAGCGCTGGAATCGAAATCACCGACCCACAGCTCGGGCACGACACCGAGCGCGGATGCATGCCGCATGCCGCCATCGGCCGCAAGGAACCGGCTCCCCGTTAGGGACGTCCTGAGGCGATCGGTGAGCGCCAGATGACCGCCCAGCAATATGGTGAAGATGTTTTGCGTCATGCGCCTGCCCATAGCGCATCTTGGGGCAAAAGGGAAAGGGCGTTCCGCGCCGCGCATCGGCCTCGCGGAACGCTTCAGGCCAGGTTAGCGACCCGCGCCAATCACCTTTTTCTTCGGTGCCGGCAGCAAACCTTCGCGCTGCAATTTCTTGCGCGCCAGCTTGCGGGTCCGGCGAATGGCTTCCGCCTTTTCGCGGGTCCGCTTTTCCGACGGCTTTTCGTACGCGGAGCGCGCCTTCATTTCACGGAAGAGTCCCTCGCGCTGCATCTTTTTCTTCAGCACTCTGAGGGCCTGGTCGACATTGTTATCTCTTACTAGAACTTGCACATTCTCTCCTTGGTTGGTTGCACGGGATTTGCCGGATACGATGGGAACAAACATCCCAATGTGATCCGGAAGCGAATACTGCGCTCTGTCAGTGCGTCTTTCCGGCCTTTCCGGCCTTTCCGGTTTCCGCGTTTTTCATCTGCGTCTGGAACGGCGACGCCTTCTCGGAAACGGGCTTTGGCTTGTCCTGTTTCGGCTTTCTTACTTCGCGGTTCGAACGCTGCTGGCCTTTAGCCATGGGTCTTTTCCTTTATTGGTCTGTGCCGGAGCACTCCCGGAAGTCGGCGTGCGCCCAGTGTCAATCTCGTCTTCGGCGATACTGCGGTCGAAGTTCTCGCTGTCGAACCGGACCCTGTATCGTCTCGAGCCTTGCGACTCCGGTAGCGCCGCCAGGACCTTGCAGGCCCCCGAGGCTTTGGCCATCCGCACCGGACCATCCTTCAGGATAATTATGTCACCGACTCTATAGCGGTGTACGCCCATGGTATTCTCCTTGGCCTCATTGGATTCCGGATCCTGGCCGCAACACCGGTTGCTCATCACGGCATATGGATCGCATCGAAGTAAAACCATCGGCGCAGGGCCGATGCAGTGGAAGCAACCAATCGCCCGTCAGAGAAGAGGCTTGGTGTGATTGGCCCGTGTGCTGTCGAATTGCGTAACGAAGGCGGCGTGTCCGGTTGAAGCTCGAACAACCTTCTCTTTGCCCGGACAGATGCGCCCAATGAGACATCCGGACGTATTTCTTTCGGCACTTTGACAGGTTTGGCCGCCAATACAAGCTTTATCTGCAAAAAACGCACGCGCGGAGACCTTTGCTACGCTTGCGCCCCACGAATCCAGCCACTACCTTGCGCACCGATTGTTGGGTTTGGGAAAGAGTGACGATGCAGTTTCAGGGGACCGCCGATTATATCGCCGACAAGGATCTAATGGTCGCGGTCAATGCGGCGATAAGGCTTGAGCGGCCACTTCTGGTCAAGGGCGAACCCGGCACCGGCAAGACGGAACTTGCCCGCCAGGTGGCCGCAGCGCTTGGTCTTGACATGCTCGAATGGAATATCAAGTCGACCACCAAGGCACAGCAGGGGATTTACGAATACGACGCTGTTTCGCGCCTGCGCGACAGCCAGTTGGGCGATGAGCGCGTCAACGACGTGAAAAACTATATCCGCAAAGGTAAACTCTGGCAGGCTTTCGCGGCATCTCAAAAAACCGTGCTGTTGATCGATGAGATCGACAAGGCCGACATCGAATTTCCGAATGATCTTCTGCAAGAGCTCGATCGCATGGAATTCCATGTCTACGAGACTGGCGAGACGATCACCGCCAGGATCAGGCCAATCGTCATAATTACCTCGAACAACGAGAAGGAGCTGCCGGACGCCTTCCTGCGCCGCTGCTTTTTCCATTATATTCGTTTTCCCGACGCAGAGACGCTCGCTCGCATCGTCGAGGTCCACTATCCGGGCATCAAGCAGACGCTTGTCCGCAATGCACTGATGCAATTCTATGAGGTCCGCGAGACGCCAGGTCTCCGTAAGAAGCCTTCGACATCGGAAGCGCTCGACTGGATCCGCTTGCTTGTTGCCGAGGACATTGACCCCGCCGATCTGCGGGCCGATCCCAAACAAGCGCTCCCCAAGCTGCATGGCGCGCTTTTGAAGAACGAGCAGGATGTGCATCTCTTCGAACGACTGGCCTTCATGGCCCGGCGCGAAGGTCGCTGAGGGCGCGTTCATGGCAACCGAACGAGATTGATTTTCGTTGACCCGCTCCGGCGCCGGGCGTATTTAACCAGCACTTGTGGTGATTTGGCCGGCCGGCTTGCAGCCACGTTAAAGAAATCGCTAAAGGGGCCGAGGAAAGTCTGACTTCCCGAGGACCGGTCGCGATTTCGCCGCCGGTTTTGTTTTGCGGCTTGTATGCCGCGGAAGCTGGGAACAAGAAACGATGCCTATCAAGATACCCGATACGCTGCCTGCCTTCGAGACCCTCGTCCATGAGGGTGTGCGCGTCATGACCGAGACGATGGCGATCCGTCAGGACATACGCCCATTGCAGATCGGGCTTCTCAATCTGATGCCCAACAAGATCAAGACGGAAGTGCAGATGGCGCGCCTGGTCGGCGCCTCGCCGCTGCAGGTCGAGCTCTCTCTCGTGCGGATTGGCGGCCACAAGGCCAAGAATACGTCGGAGGAGCACCTCCTGGCCTTCTACGAGACTTGGGACGAGGTGAAGCATCGCAAGTTCGATGGCTTCATCATTACCGGCGCGCCCGTCGAAACTCTGCCCTATGAGGAAGTCACCTACTGGGACGAGATGAAGCAGATCCTCGACTGGACGACCACCAATGTACACTCCACGCTAAATGTCTGCTGGGGCGCCATGGCTGCGATCTACCATTTCCACGGCGTGCCCAAGCACAACCTCAAGGAAAAGGCCTTCGGGGTCTATCGGCATCACATCCATAACCCATCATCCGTCTATCTCAACGGTTTCTCAGACGATTTCCAGATTCCCGTATCGCGCTGGACGGAAGTGCGCCGCGCCGATATCAACAAGGTGCCAGGTCTTGAGATCCTGATGGAATCCGACGAGATGGGCGTGTGCCTCGTGCATGAAAAAAAGGCCAACAGGCTCTTTATGTTCAACCATGTGGAATACGATTCCACCTCGCTGGCGGACGAATACTTTCGTGATGTCGCGGCGGGCGTCCCGGTGAAACTGCCGCATAATTATTTCCCCGATGACGACCCTGCGAAAAAGCCGTTGAACCGCTGGCGCAGCCACGCTCACCTGTTCTTCGGCAACTGGATCAACGAAATCTACCAGACAACACCCTACGATCTGGAAAGGATCGGTTCGGAGAAGTGACGTGAGCAGCCTCGAAATCAGACCTGTGCGGCTGGATGACGAAGCCGAGTGGCGGCGTCTCTGGACGGGCTATCTCGCCTTCTACGAGACCGAACTGCCGGAAGATATCTATGTCTCCACCTTTGCGCGACTGACCGGAAACGGCGCGAACGAGTTCAGCGGCCTTCTCGCGGTTCTCGACGGCAAGCCGGTGGGACTGACACATTTCCTCTTTCACCGCTCGTGCTGGACGATCAACGATGTCTGTTACCTTCAGGATCTCTATGCTGATCCGGATGTGCGCGGCACCGGCGTCGGCCGGGCGTTGATTGAAGCAGTCTATGCGAGGGCCGCAACGGCGGGCGCACCGAAAGTCTACTGGCTGACGCAGGAGTTCAATATCACTGCCCGCCGCCTCTACGACAGGATCGCGGAGAAATCGCCCTTCATCGTCTATCAGAAGAAGATCTGACTCCGATGTTCATTCCGTTTTTCCTGAGGCTCAAGGACGCGAAGGTGCCGGTGACGCTGCGGGAATTCCTGGCGCTTCTCGAAGGCATGAAGGAAGGGCTGGCGGATTTTGATGTCGAGGCCTTCTACTATCTCGCCCGCACCGCACTGGTGAAAGACGAACGTCATATCGATCGCTTTGATCAGGTCTTCTCAGAGGTCTTCAGGGGGCTCGAGACGGTCTCTGGAGGTGATCAGGCGGTCAATGCGGTCCCTATCCCCGAAGACTGGCTGCGCAGGCTCGCGGAAAAGCATCTGAGCGAGGAAGACAAGAGGTTGATCGAGAGCCTCGGCGGCTTCGACAAACTGATGGAAACGCTACATCAAAGGCTCGCGGAGCAAAAGGGCAGACACCAGGGCGGCTCGAAATGGATCGGTACGGCGGGAACATCGCCCTTCGGCGCCCACGGTTACAATCCGGAAGGGGTCAGGATCGGACAGGAGGGCTCGGGCCACCGCCGCGCCGCAAAAGTGTGGGACAAACGGGAGTTCCGCAACCTCGACGACTCCGTCGAACTCGGCACCCGCAACATCAAGGTGGCGCTCAGGCGTCTGCGCCGCTTCATTCGCGAGGGCGCAGCGGATGAATTCGACCTTTCCGGCACCATCCGTGCCACAGCGGAGCACGGCTATCTCGACGTCCAAACGCGGCCGGAACGACGCAACGCCGTCAAGCTCCTGATGTTCTTCGATGTTGGGGGCTCGATGGATGACCATATCCGCGTGGTGGAAGAACTCTTTTCGGCGGCGCGCTCAGAATTTCGCCACATGGACTATTTCTACTTCCACAACTGCCCCTATGAACGGGTCTGGAAGGACAACCGCCGCCGCCACAACGAAGTGATCGCAACCGAGCATATCATTCGTACCTTCGGACCGGACTACCGGGTGATTTTCGTCGGAGACGCGGCGATGAGTCCTTATGAGATCACGCAGCCGGGCGGATCGGTCGAGCATTGGAATGCCGAAGCCGGACAAGTCTGGATCAATAGGATCACCGGACATTTTCGCAGATGCCTTTGGCTCAACCCGTTGAAGCAGGACCATTGGGGCTATACGGCCTCCGTCGGCCTGATACAGCGGTTGATGGCAGGCAGCATGTATCCGCTGACGCTGGGCGGCCTAGAGGATGCGGCACGCAAGCTGTCGCATTAGGCTCGCAGCGAGACCGAAAACAAAAGGGAACGGGAATGGAACGCGAGATCTTCGGACATACGGCCTTGGGTGAACCGGTCTATCGCGTGACACTCAAGGGCGGCGGGCTGACGATGAAGGTCATCACCTGGGGCGCGGTCATCCAGGACCTGCGGTTAGAAGGTCACACTCCGCCGCTCGTTCTCGGCTTTGAAAGCTTCGCCGACTATCCGCGTCATTCCTCCTATTTCGGAGCAACACCCGGCCGCTGCGCGAACCGCATCGCCGGCGGCAAGTTCTCGCTCGATGGCGAAACCTATCAGCTTGAATGCAACGAGAACGGCGTAGGTCACCTCCATGGCGGCAGCGAGGGAATCGCTAAGCGCAACTGGGAGATCGCCGATCTCGCGGGCGACCGGATCGTGCTGAAGATCGTCGATCCGGATGGCCGAGCCGGCTATCCCGGCAACTGCGCTGTGACTGCCACCTATCAGTTGCAGGATGGCGGCGTCCTCACCGTCGACTATCGGTCGATGACCGATCGCCCGACTCTCGCCAATATCTGCCAGCATTCCTATTTCAATCTCGACGGACGAGACGACGCGCTTGGGCACGATCTGATGCTCGCCGCCGATGCCTATCTGCCCGTTGATGAACTTCTGATCCCGACCGGCGAAATCCGGCCCGTCGACGGCACACCCTTCGATTTTCGCTCCATGGCCCCGATGGACCGCCAAGTGAACGGGAGCCAAGTCCGATACGACCACAATTTCTGCCTGTCGCCGGATCGCGTCGCCAAGCGTCCCGTTGCCCTTGCCCGCAGCATCAATTCCGGCGTCACGATGGAGGTCCGAACGTCGGAGCCCGGCGTGCAATTCTATTCCGGCTCGAAGCTCAATGTTCCGGTGCCGGGGCTGGAGGGGCGCAAGTACGGTCCGTTCGCTGGCTTCTGCCTCGAGACGCAGATTTGGCCCGATTCCATCAATCAGGATGGCTTCCCAGAGGTTATCCTGCGACCCGGCGATGAACGCCGGCAGCAAACCGACTATGTCTTTTCGAAGAGTTGAAGCAGTTTACCAGATCGCCGCGAAACTGTCGTCGACGCCCTAGACCGTAGAGTCGCCCACGTCGCGCAATCCGCATGCCGTGCACATGGAGCCGAGAGGACTACAGAACGAAAATTGGACGGAAGTCGCTGGCTGCACAAAAAATTGAAACGCCTGACAACACGGCTAAAGTCACCGAGCGATTTTCGTAGAATCCAAGAGTAGAAAATTTTGGAGCGGGTGAGGCGATTCGAACGCCCGACCCCAACCTTGGCAAGGTTGTGCTCTACCCCTGAGCTACACCCGCTCATATCCGCGATCCGGGGGTAATCGAAGGATCGTGGGTCGTCCGTGTTGCGGCGACGGGCGCTATATGGCCCAACCGTTTTTCAAATGCAACAGGGAAATGATGGATTCGGCAAGAAAAAATATCGCGCCGTTCGACAGCCTGAAGAAAGGCCGAGATTCCTTCTTCGCCACCACAAGTCGACGATGCTGACCACGGATCAAGGGCGACGATTGCCAAGACGAGCCACCGGACGTACTACGCTCGCATCAGCGGGCCATATGTCTGTGCGTTGCAACACCCTTGCGGAGACCATTGATGACTGAGACTGCACCAAAGACTGCCGGGGACCTTTTTGCCTTTCTCGACACTCTCGCAATCGCCCACAAGACAAAGTACCATGCCCCGGTGTTTACGGTGGCGGAAGCGGTTGCGCTCCGTGACGAAATTCCCGGCGCCCACACGAAGAATCTGTTCGTGAAGGACAAAAAGGATCGGTTTTTCCTCCTGACCGTCGAGGAGAATGCCGTCGTCGATCTCAAGACCGTCCACACAATCATCGGAGCCTCGAGCCGGGTCTCCTTTGGTAAACCGGAAAAGCTGATGGAATACCTCGGCGTGATACCTGGCTCGGTGACCGTATTCGGTGCGATTAACGACAAGGGCCACGACGTCACCTTCGTGCTCGATGCGGGCTTGATGGACGAGGACGTGATCAACGGCCACCCGCTTTCGAATGATGCGACCACATCGATTGCGCGTGATGATCTTCTGCGCTTTCTTGCTGCAACGGGCCATGAGCCGCTTGTCTTGAAAGTAACAGCCTGACATACGATCTTAGCGACAGAGAAAGGCCCGACGGGGCCACGAACGGCGGGAGAATTTGATGAGTGACAACAGCAATCCCTACGGCGTTTTGGGCGGCCAGATGACGGGTCAGGCCCATTTGGGCGACGTTCCGCCCAGAAGCCACATCAAGGACACGACGACCGCAGGTTTTGCCAAGGACGTTCTCGAAGAGTCCCGCAAGCAGCCGGTGCTCGTCGATTTCTGGGCCCCATGGTGTGGGCCGTGCCGTCAACTTGCTCCCGTCATCGAAAAGGTCGTCAACGAGTCGAACGGACGCGTCAAGCTCGTGAAACTCAACATCGATGATCATCCGGCCATCCCGGGCCAGCTGGGAATCCAGTCAATCCCCGCCGTTGTCGCCTTTGTCAATGGCCAGCCCGTCGACGGCTTCATGGGCGCGGTTCCCGAAAGCCAGATCCGGCAGTTCATCGACAAGATCGGAGGCTCCCCTGCGGCCGATGGCGAGGCCGAAGTGGCCGCAGCGCTCGAAGAAGCCGCAACTCTGCTCGCCCAAGGCAATTACGAAGGAGCGGCGCAACTTTTCGGCGCGGTGATGCAGGCAGATCCCAAGAATACGCAAGCCATCGCCGGTATCGCCGAATGCATGATCGGCGCTGGCCAGCAAGATCGGGCAAGGCAACTGCTTGCCGGCCTTCCCGAGGAACAGTCGAAAGCCGCCGAAATACAGGCTGTCCTAAAGAAACTCGAGCAGATCGACGAGGCGCGTAAGCTGGGCGACCCGAAGGCGCTCGAGCATGAGCTCGCGCTCGACCCGGACAATCACGAAGCCCGCATGAAGCTCGCGAAGATCCTGAGCGTCCAAGGATTGCGAGAAGAGGCGGCCGAGCACCTGCTGATGATCATGCGCCGCGACCGGACCTTTGACGACGATGGCGCCCGGCGTCAGCTTCTCCAATTCTTTGAGGTCTGGGGTCCAAAGGATCCGGCCACGATCATGGCGCGCAGGAAGCTTTCCTCCATTCTCTTTTCTTGATGGAGGGACGCCCGCGCCCTTGAGATCCATCGCCGGCGAACCACATTATGAGGATCGCGGATTCTTGAAAGGTCCGCGAAGGGAGTGCGGTCATGAAGGTCGGAAATGCCAGGTACCTGACAGCGAAGGACTTGCCGGGAACACTGCCAGTGTTTCCCCTGAATGGAGTTCTTTTGCTGCCCGGCGGGCAACTGCCACTGAATATCTTTGAACCTCGTTATCTGGAGATGTTCGATGCCGCCCTTGCCGGGAACCGGCTGGTCGGCATTGTGCAGCCATCCTTCCATGAGAGCAACGGAAATGAAACAGCGTCTGGCCCCGCCCTCTGCCAGGTCGGCTGTATCGGCCGCATCACCTCGCTGGCCGAAACCGGTGACGGACGTTACGTCACCTCCCTTGGCGGCGTCTGCCGATTCCGTTTGATGGAAGAGGTCAATGGCCATCGCCCCTACAGGACCTTTCGCATTGCGCCCTTCATCGCCGACCTTTCGAGCGACGACGAGGAAGCGACAGTCGACAGGGAGGGACTGCTCGCATCTTTCCGCGCCTATCTCGACGCCAACAAGCTCGAGGCTGACTGGGAAAGCGTGGAGAGGGCCAGCAATATCACGCTCGTCAATTCGCTTTCGATGATGTCGCCCTTTGGTCCGGCCGAGAAGCAAGCCCTGCTGGAGGCCCCCGACCTCAAGACCCGCGCCGAGACACTGATTGCGATCACCGAAATTCTCCTGGCGCGCGCGTTCGGCGATGCCGACACCGTACTGCAATAGCCGGGGGGAGCGTCGCGATGGATAGCTTGATGCGCACAGTCGACGCGAAGCTGCTCGAACTTCTCGTTTGCCCCCTGACACAAGGGCACCTCCGCTATGACCGCGAGAGAAACGAACTCGTATCTGAAAAGGCCCGGCTGGCCTATCCGATCCGCGACGGTGTTCCGATCATGCTGGTCTCTGAGGCACGCAAACTGGACGCGTAACCCTCTGCTCGTTCCATCGCTTCATATTGCTTCGCCGGCCAAAAGCCGTGGAAGCGCCGATCCTGCGGTTCCCGCTGCTTCCCGCATGAAATAGGATTTGAGCCCCGGAAGACGGTCGACGACGCCCAGTCCGAAATCGCGGACGATACGGATCGGCGCGAAATCGTTGGAAAACAACCTGTTCAACACATCCGTGGTTACGCCCATGCGGAACGTGTCGAAGCGCCGCCATTCCTGGTAGCGTTCAAGGACATTCAGATCCCCGATATCGAGACCGAGGCGATCGGCCTCGACAATCGTCTCGGCAAGTGCGGCCACATCCTTGAAGCCGAGATTGAGCCCCTGACCCGAAATCGGGTGAATGCCATGCGCCGCATCTCCAGCAAGAGCAAGGCGCGGCGCAATGAAGGACCGCGCAAGAGTCAGCCCGAGCGGAAATGCCCGGCGGTCGCCGGTCGCGCGGATCCAGCCCAGCTTGCGACCGAAGCGGCGTTCCAGCTCTTCCTCGAAGACCAGATCATCAGCGGCGACCAGCCGGTCGGCATCCGCCGTGCGCTCGGTCCACACCAGCGACGAACGATTACCCTTGAGCGGCAGGATGGCGAAGGGACCGGACGGCAGGAAATGCTCTTCCGCCGCGCCCTCGTGCGGCCGTTCGTGCTCGACCGTCGTGACGATGCCGGACTGGCCATAGTCCCAGGTGACGGTCTTGATCCCTGCCATGTCGCGCAGCTTCGAACGCACGCCGTCGCAAGCAACGACGAGCCTTGCTGAAAGCACCGCGCCATCGGAAAGCGTCAGTTCGGCAGCGCTCACTCCGCACTTGAAACCTGTGGCCATGACGCCATGGCGAATGGGAATCCCGGCCTTGGCGCAGGCATCGCGCAACGCCCCGACCATCGCGACGTTCGGGATCATGTGAGCGAAGGGACGCCCGTCCTCTACCTCACCATCGAAGGTCAGGAAGACCGGGCGAACCGGATCGGACGTCTTGGAATCGGTGACAATCATCCGGGTGATCGGCTGGGCCTCCGGTTCGATATCGTCCCAGATACCGAAAACATCCAGCATGCGCGTTGCCGCGGCAATGATCGCCGAGGCCCGCGGGTCTCTCTTCCAGGCGTCTTCAGGCGCCGCCTCGATCACCTCGACCGAGAGATGTGGTGCTGCCTGTTTAACCGCCACCGCAACCGAAAGCCCGACATAGCCACCGCCGACAACCAGCATATCCAACATGGCGTACTCCCTTGGCACTTGTGTATGGTCATGCTCCTATATAGATCAGCCTTGAACTAGTTCCTATAAGCGGGGCCGCGCTATTATGCCGAATTCGAGCGAAAAACCCACTGCCATGGACCAGCTGATCGAGACGCTGGACCTCGAAAAGCTCGAAGAAGATCTCTTCCGCGGCAAGAGCCCGCAGAACGGCTGGCAGCGCGTGTTCGGCGGCCAGGTCATCGCCCAGGCGCTGATGGCGGCGCAGCGCTGCGTATCCGGCGATCGGCACGTCCATTCGCTCCACGCCTATTTCGTTCGCCCCGGCGATCCCGCCGTGCCGATCATCTTCCAGGTCGAGCGGACCCGCGACGGCTCCAGCTTTACCACCCGCCGCGTCGTCGCCGTCCAGCATGGCAAGACCATCTTCGCCATGTCCTGTTCCTTCCAGATCGAGGAGCCTGGCTACGATCACCAGATGGCGATGCCTTCCGTGGTCGATCCGAAGCAGTTGATCGGCGAAAAGGAGTTCCGCGAATTCTTTCTTGCCCAGGCACCCGATTCGGTGAAGGGCTATTGGAGCCGCGAGCGCCCCATCGAGATCCGCCCGGTATCGCTTACCCACTACATCTCGAATGAGAAGCTCGATCCCAGTGCGCATATCTGGGTCCGCACCACCGGCCCCGTCCCGGAGGATCACCACTATCAGACTGCGATCCTTGCCTATCTGTCCGACATGACCCTCCTCGATACCTCGCTCTATCCCCACGGCACGTCGATCTTCGATCCGCAGATCCAGCCCGCCAGCCTCGACCACGCCATGTGGTTCCACCGCCCGTCAAGGCTCGACGACTGGCTGCTTTATACCCAGGACAGCCCAAGCGCATCCGGTGCTCGCGGCATGACGCGCGGCAGCATCTATGGCCGCGATGGCAGGCTCATTGCATCGGTCGCCCAGGAAGGCCTGATCCGCAAAAGGGCAAACGCCTAATATTAAGGCAAAAGTTAAATTATGCTCAATATTTGAGCGCACATCGGTCGTTCAAATGCCCGTTTATTAGTTGCTTCCCGCATAACCTAAATATTTCAATAACTTATTTTGCGTCCCGAATCTGGCACGCCCTTTGAATGTCATAGCCCAGTCGCTGATCAATTCATTTTGCCAGCGGCAAGGAGAGTCGGCTCCGTGCCGAGGACAAGCAAAGGATGGGAAGCCAGATGAAAATTGTAATGGCCATAATCAAGCCGTTCAAACTGGATGAGGTGCGCGAAGCCCTTACCGCTGTCGGCATTCAAGGCCTGACCGTGACCGAAGTGAAGGGCTACGGGCGCCAAAAGGGACACACTGAAATCTATCGCGGCACTGAATATGCCGTGAGCTTTTTGCCGAAATTGAAGATCGAGATCGCCGTTGCCTCCGAACTGGCAGACAAGGCGGTCGAAGCGATCGCGTCTGCCGCAAAGACCGGCCAGATCGGGGACGGCAAGATCTTCGTCTATTCTATCGACCAGGCCGTGCGCATCCGTACTGGCGAACTCAATTCCGAAGCGTTGTAAGCGCGGCTGTTCAAGGGAGCTGTTTCCGATGTCATTTTCCAAATTTTCTTCCACTTTCGGGCGCGTGGGCGGTGCTTTCGCCGCCCTGCTGGCGCCAGCCATTGCGTTTGCGCAGGAAGCTGCACCCGCCGCCGCGGAAGCTGCGGCCGCAGCTCCGGTTCCGGACAAGGGCGACACCGCCTTCATGTTCCTTTCCACTCTTCTCGTGCTGTTCATGCTGATGCCCGGCCTCGGCCTGTTCTACGGCGGCCTTGTTCGCGCCAAGAACATGCTCTCCGTGCTGATGCAGTGCACTGTGATCGGCGCCTCGATCATGCTCGTCTGGGTCATCTACGGCTATTCCTTCGCCTTCGGCGGCTCGACCAACGCCTTCTTCGGCGGAACGGCCAAGCTGTTCCTCTCGGGCATCACCATGGATTCGACCGCCGCCACCTTCTCCGACGCGGTCATTCCGGAATTCATCTTCATGCTCTTCCAGATGACCTTCGCAGCCCTCACTCCGGCGCTGATCGTCGGCGCCTTTGCCGAGCGCATCAAGTTCTCAGCCGCAGTTCTCTTCTGCCTGCTCTGGGTCACTTTCGTCTATTTCCCGATCGCCCACATGGTCTGGGATGCCAACGGTCTTCTGTTTGGCTGGGGCGCGCTTGACTTCGCCGGCGGTACCGTCGTTCACATCAATGCCGGCGTAGCTGGTCTGATCGGCGCAATCATGGTCGGCAAGCGTACCGGCTACGGCAAGGACATGATGGCTCCGCACTCCATGACTCTGACCTTGGTTGGCGCCGCGATGCTCTGGGTCGGCTGGTTCGGATTCAACGCCGGCTCCAACCTGGAAGCCTCCGGTGGCGCGATGCTCGCCACCGTTAATACCTTTATCGCGACCGCCGCCGCCATCGTGGCCTGGGTCATCGTTGAAACCTTCACCCGTGGCAAGGCTTCAATGCTGGGTGCCGCTTCCGGCATGATCGCCGGCCTCGTCGCCATCACCCCGGCCGCGGGCATTGCCGGCCCGATGGGCGCCATCGTCATGGGCCTCCTCGTTTCGCCAATCTGCTACTTCTTCATCTCCGTTGTGAAGAACAAGTTCGGCTACGACGATACCGCTGACGTCTTCGGCGTCCACGGCATCGGTGGCTTGTTCGGCGCGCTGGCCACCGGCATCTTCGCTTCCGCCTCCCTCGGCGGCATCGGCTATGCCGAAGGCGTCACCATGGGCGCCCAGTTCATGGTCCAGGTAAAGGCCGTTCTCATCACTATCGCCTGGTGCGGTGTCGGCTCTGTCGTCCTCTACAAGGTCGTTGACCTGGTCGTCGGCCTGCGCGTTCCGGTCGAAGCGGAACGCGAAGGTCTCGACCTCGCTTCGCACGGCGAAGCCGCCTACCACTCCTGAGAGCCTTGCCGCGCCGGACAAGGTCCGGCGCGGCTCATCCTCCCGTCACGGTCGTCCACCGAAGGACCGCTATTGCCCGGACCTGGCGTCCGGGCATTTCTTTATCTGCTCCTGCACAGTCTTCAGTCGCGCCGCCGTGATCCGGCCCAACTGATGCCCGATGGTTAATGGGGCATTAACCGTCACCCGTATACTGTGCTGCAATGGATGAGCAGGGCCTGAAAGCCGCCCATCCATCCAATTTCACGAGAACAGTATATCGAAACGGGCAGGCAGGACATGAACAGAGGTAACTCGGCCGTGATGGGAGAACACACCAGTCGTTTCGCGATTACCGCATTCGTCCTGCGGCAGATGCTGGCATTGGCCGGTTTCGGTCTCTTCCTCCTTCTCGTTCTCGCAGTCGCCGCGCTGGCCACATGGAATGTCTCGGATCCGAGCTTCTCTTATGCAACCGCCAACGAGCCCACCAATATTCTCGGCTATGGCGGAGCCGCTTTCGCCGATCTGATGCTGCAGTTCTTTGGACTTGCCAGCGTCATCACCCTGCTGCCGGTTCTTGCCTGGTCGCTGGCCCTAATTACCGGCCGCGCCCTCTACCGGCTTCCGGCGCGCCTTGCGGCCTGGGCCGCAGGATCCCTGCTCGCGTCCGCAGTCATCGGTTGCTTCCCGCCGCCACGCACCTGGCCGATCCCGAACGGTATCGGCGGTGTTCTCGGCGATACGATCCTGCGGTTCCCTGGCCTCTTCATCGGCGCCTATCCAACTGGCACCGCCTCGATGATCCTCGGTGCTGTATTCTCGATTCCGGCGCTCTGGCTAATGCTCTTTGCGTCTGGACTCGTCAGCCGTGAACCACCCGAAGAGACGGAAGCCAAACCGGTCACGGTTGCCACGAAGAAGGCCCGCATCGAGCCGGAATTCGAGGACGAAGCCGACGATGAGTCTACAGGCTGGCTGGCGCTCGGAGCGCTTGCCCATGGCTGGTATATGGCGCGCGCGCGTATTCGCCGCATCCTCGGAATGAAGCCTGCAGAGCGCAATCGAAATCAGTTCGACCAGCCCTACGATTTCAACGATGACGAATTCGGCATGCTGAACGATCCGGCGCGGCCGAAGATGGCATCGGGCGCAGCGCGCCACGAGCCGGAACTCGACCAGGGCATCCAGGTCCGTCCGCAGCGGTCGATCCTCTCCCCCCCGCCGATGATCGACGAGCGTTCGAATGTGGATTTCGACGACGATCCGCCCTTCGATCTTGATGATGTCTCCCGCCCCGCTGGAATTTTGCCCGATGACGACGATGACGGCTGGGTTTCGGGACCCGGCGCCGCTTCCCCCCGCTCCTCGGCGTCTGGCCGTCCGTCGGCGCGCGTGGTCACGCCTCCGGCTCGCCCCAAGCCCGGCACGCGTATCGAACGCGAGGCGCAATCATCCTTCATCCGCCCCGAGGGCTTTCAACTCCCCTCCGTCCATCTGCTGGCGGAACCGAGGAGCGTCGTCCGGGACGCAACGCTTTCCGCCGACGCGCTGGAGCAGAACGCTCGCATGCTGGAAGGCGTGCTTGAGGATTTCGGCGTCAAGGGCGAGATCATCCAGGTCCGCCCCGGCCCCGTAGTCACGCTATACGAGCTCGAACCCGCCCCCGGCATAAAGTCTTCACGCGTCATCGGCCTTGCCGATGATATCGCACGCTCGATGAGCGCAATCGCCGCCCGCGTCGCCGTCGTGCCCGGCCGCAACGCCATTGGCATCGAACTCCCCAACCAGTCGCGCGAGACCGTCTATCTGCGCGAACTTATCGCCAGCCGTGATTTCGAAAGCAACAAGGCCAAGCTTGCAATGGCCCTCGGCAAGACGATCGGCGGCGAACCCGTCATCGCCGATCTTGCCAAGATGCCGCATCTGCTCGTGGCCGGCACCACCGGTTCGGGCAAGTCGGTCGCCATCAATACCATGATCCTGTCGCTTCTCTACCGGCTGCCGCCGGAGAAGTGCCGGTTGATCATGATCGATCCGAAGATGCTCGAACTCTCCGTCTATGACGGTATTCCGCATCTGCTTTCACCTGTCGTGACCGACCCGAAAAAGGCCGTCGTGGCGCTCAAATGGACCGTCCGCGAGATGGAAGAGCGCTACAAGAAGATGTCGAAAATCGGCGTGCGCAACATCGACGGCTTCAACAGCCGCGTCGAACAGGCGCTGGAGAAGGGCGAGGTGCTGACCCGCACCGTCCAGACCGGCTTCGACCGCCAGACCGGCGAGGCGATCTACGAAACCGAAGAATTCGACCTGAAGCCGATCCCCTATATCGTCGTCATCATCGACGAAATGGCCGACCTGATGATGGTCGCCGGCAAGGACATCGAAGGCGCGGTCCAGCGGCTGGCACAGATGGCGCGTGCCGCCGGCATCCACGTCATCATGGCGACCCAGCGCCCATCGGTCGACGTCATCACCGGCACGATCAAGGCAAACTTCCCGACCCGCATCTCGTTCCAGGTAACATCCAAGATCGACAGCCGTACCATCCTTGGCGAACAGGGCGCCGAACAGTTGCTCGGCATGGGCGATATGCTCTACATGGCCGGCGGCGGTCGCATCCAGCGCGTCCACGGCCCGTTCGTGTCCGACAACGAGGTCGAGGAGATCGTCGCTTACTTGAAAACGCAAGGGGCACCCCAATATCTTGAGGCGATTACGGTCGATGAGGACGACGACGATGGCGGCGGCCCGGCCGGCACGTCCAACCTCGCCGAATCGGACGACCCCTACGACCAGGCCGTGGCGATCGTGCTGCGCGACGGCAAGGCCTCCACATCCTATATCCAGCGGCGCCTCGGCATCGGCTACAATCGTGCCGCCTCGCTGATCGAGCGGATGGAGCAGGAAGGACTGATCGGCCCTGCGAACCACGCGGGAAAACGCGAGATCCTGGTACCGACCGAGGCGGACATCATCGAGCGATAAGCGCCCCGGCAAGACCACAGGGGATGCTGCCGGGCGATCGATTAATACGACGGATGCGACCGGCAAAACGGTCATGATGACGCCGCGTTTTTCGGCCATGCAGGGCCAAATGAAGGAGTTTCGTATGATTCATACCAGAACTGAGCGCGATGCCGGGTTGATGGCGACCGCCACCCGTCGCGAATTCGTGGCCGGAGTGACCGCACTCTTCGCAACTGCCATCCTGCCGCTTCCGGCCTTCGCCGCCGTGCAGGCCTCTGATGCGGCACAGAAGATTGCCGACCATTTTTCCTCGGTCAAAACCATGATGGGCGAATTCGTCCAGTTCGGGCCGCGCGGAGAGCAGACGGGCGGGAAATTCTTCATCGAACGCCCGGGTAAGCTGCGTTTCAACTATGAGAAGCCCTCACCGTTACGCGTGATTTCTGACGGCAAGAATGTCGTCATCGGCAATACCAAGCTCAAAACATGGGACCTTTATCCCCTCTCGAAGACGCCTCTCAGCTTGCTTCTGTCCGACAAGATCGATCTCGGCAATCAGATGGTTCGCGACGTCAAGGAGGAGACCGACCTCACCACCATCGTGCTTGGTGACAAGACGATCTTCGGCGACTCGACCATTACTCTGATGTTCGACCCCAAGTCGTTCGAGCTTCGCCAGTGGACAATCACCGACGTCCAGGCAAAGGACACTTCGGTAATGATCTTCAACGTAAAGACCGGTACGGCGTTCGATCCGAGCGTCTTCGAAATTCCCTATGCCGAAGTCCACAGTCCGAAGAGATAACCGGGGCGACTGCGTGGACACATTGCCTGTGGAGAAAGGGCGGAGCGCTTTGCGGCGTTGCCGCCTTTTTCCTGTTCAGCGCACTGAATAATCCTTAAATCTTCGCCGGCATGAGATGACAGTGCCGCCAGAGGCGGCCGATCTGCCAGAAGGAGCGTGGATTTGTCTTTTTCGGTGACGACCTGGAATATCAATTCCGTCCGGCTACGGCTTCCGATCGTCTCGGAATTCCTCAGTCGCTTCCAGCCCGATATTCTCTGCCTGCAGGAAATCAAGTGCCAGAACGACCAGTTCCCGGCCGAGGCACTTAAGGCGCTCGGGTATGGCAACATCGTCCTGCACGGCCAGAAGGGATATCACGGCGTCGCAATCGCCTCGAAACTCCCGCTGGCCGAGGACTACCGGCAGGACTATTGCGGCATCGGCGATGCTCGGCACATCTCGGCAATCTTCGAACGCGGCGGCAAGCGCATCCGCCTGCACAATTTCTATGTTCCGGCTGGCGGCGACGAGCCCGACCGCGCCATCAATCCGAAGTTCGGCCACAAACTCGATTTCATCGACGAGATGAAAGCCCTGAAAGCCGATGCCGAGCCGGGCGTATCTTCGATTCTGGTCGGCGACCTGAATATCGCGCCGCTCGAAAACGATGTCTGGTCACATAAGCAGATGCTCAAGATCGTCAGCCATACGCCAGTCGAGACTGACGGGCTGCTCGACGTCATGCACAGCGGCGGCTGGTTGGACCTGATGCGTCAGGATGTCGATCCTTCCGAGAAGCTGTACACCTGGTGGAGCTATCGCGCCAAGGATTGGGCGACTGCCGACCGTGGCCGGCGCCTCGATCATATCTGGTCCTCGCCGGATCTCGGTCCGCATCTGCGAAAGATCGATATTCTTAAGGAAGCTCGCGGCTGGGAGAAGCCCTCGGATCATGTACCTGTAACCGCCCGCTTCACCCTTTAGCGAGGGTCCGGGTGCACCGTGATCACGGACCGGAGATCACTGGAAACGATGCGCCATCGCGGCGGTGCCTTCGACGAGCGAGGCGATAGACTGACGGATACGGTCCTGTACGACCGCCGCCATTTCCGGATATTCTTCAAGCAGACGATGGAACAGCGCCCGTGTCACGCGGATGACATCGCAATCCTCGAGCGCGATTGCGGTATATTTCCGCTCGACCATCGTCACCAGCGCCAGCTCGGAAAGCATCGTGCCCTTTTCCGCGACCATCTCCACCTTCGGCTTTCCGCCTCGGCCGAGGGTCGAGAGTTCGAGCCGTCCGCGGGAAATTACATAGGCGCACTCAGCTGGAGACTTTTCCCGAAACAGCGCCTGTCCGGCGGAAACCGCCCGATGCTCGGCACCGAAGGCGATCAACCGCAACTGGTCGCTATCGAGCCCCTGGAACAACGGGACGCGGGAAAGCAGTTCGATATCGTCACTGAGAGCCATTGCGGACTTCCGTATTAGGGAACAATCTTGTAGCCGCCATTTTCCGTGACAAGGATTTCGGCATTCGATGGGTCCCGTTCGATTTTCTGGCGCAACCGATAGACATGGGTTTCGAGCGTATGTGTCGTCACGCCGGAATTGTAGCCCCAGACCTCTTCCAGTAGCACGTCGCGGGTCACCACCTTCTGGCCCGTCCGATAGAGATAACGGATGATCGCCGCCTCCTTTTCCGTCAAGCGGATTTTACGGCCGTCCTCTGTGGTCAACAGCTTCTGACTGGGCTTGAACAGATAGGGTCCGACGATGAATGTCGCGTCCTCGCTATGCTCATGCTGGCGAAGCTGCGCACGGATACGGGCAAGGAGCACCGCGAAGCGGAACGGCTTGGTCACATAGTCGTTCGCGCCGGCCTCAAGTCCGAGGATCGTGTCGGAATCGGTATCATGGCCGGTCAGCATGATCACCGGCGCCTTGAAGCCGCCCTTGCGAAGCAGCTTCACCGCCTCACGTCCGTCCATGTCCGGAAGCCCAACATCCATGATCAGGAGATCGACCTGTCCGTTGCGCGCAGCTTGAATGCCCTTGGTGGCCGTTGGCTCCTGCAGCAGCGAGAATTCCTCGTAGAGCGACAACTGCTCCAGGAGGGTTTCCCGCAGATCGTCATCATCATCCACCAGAAGTATTGTTCGGGCCGTCATGTCTTCGCCTCTCGTCTGCGTCCTGGTTACTCCTAAGCCAAAGCGGCAAATTCGCAAAACAGGGAGCGGTCACCGCTTTGATATCGTTTCCAAAGTGCTATGAATACAACGATAGTCACTCGCAAAGCAAAATCTCGTGAGCGCAAACAGTCGAAAAAGGCCGAAGGGTGGAGGCAGTTCTCTGCCGATCACCATCCGTGCCGCGCCAAGAGCGCGCTCCCGTGCCATCCTTCAGTTCGGCCCCTTGAGACTGCGGGCCGCCATAGGGCGGTCGGGGATCACAGCGATCAAGCGCGAAGGGGATGGAGCCACGCCACGTGCGACGATGAAGCTCATTTCGGGTTACATGCGCGGAGACAGGATCCGCCGAATCGCAACCGCCCTGCCGATGCACCGCTTGAAGAAGGGCATGCTTTGGTGTGACGCGCCGGCCCATCCTGCCTATAACCGACCCGTTAGAGCCCCGTTTGCCGCAAGCCACGAAGATCTGATGCGCGACGATCATCTATATGACGTCTGCCTCGTCATGGACTGGAATATCTCGTCGCGTCGGCGGGGATGCGGCTCGGCAATTTTCTTCCATCTGGCCCGGCCGGGATACATACCGACTGAGGGCTGCATCGCGGTCAGCCTCAGAGATATGAAGAGGATTGCCTCGTTCATGACCAAGGATACGAGGATAATAGTCCTTTGAGGGGCGACAGCCTCCCTCATCATGCAAACGAGCGCGGCGTGACAAATCTCTTCAGACGGCCCGCGCCCTTGGCGATCTCGTGCCAGTCGCCTGCCTCGAAATCGATGACAGCCAGACCGGCGGTCGGATACTTCTCGCCAAGCCTTTGGCGCGCGTCGCTTTCGTCCTGACCGGCGAACCAGAGCGCGAGATCCTGAGTTCCCGGATTATGACCGACCATCATCACACAGTGGTAGTTCGGTTCGGCAGAACGCAACACGCCGAGCATTCTTTCGACCGGAGCGGCATAGAGCTCGTCGACATTTCGCGACGCGACAGGCGCGGACAGGGCCTCTTTGACAATCGCCCAGGTTTCCTGCGTCCGCCGCGCCGTCGATATCAAGACCAGATCGGGCAACAGCCCCTCGCGCGCCATGTACTCACCCATGAGGGAAGCTGCCTCCCTGCCACGCGGTGCGAGCGGCCGCTCCTTGTCCGACACACCTTCCGGCCACGCGGATTTCGCGTGACGCAGGAGAATGAGGCGCAATCCCTCGCGCCCGCCGCCCTTGTTCGTCTGTCTGGACGTCATGTTGCCGACTCCCGCGCGATGAATGAGCAGCACAGCGGTTAGCTCCTTCTGGGCGAACCGCGTGTGTGGCCATACTACTGAGGCGCGCATCGTTCGCGCAAGCACGACGATGGCAGGCGGAAACCGCAAAAAGGCCGCCCGCATTTCTGAGGGCGGCCCATGGCTCAAGGCGACAAAAAGCGCGGCCAGTTACTTCCAGTCGCGGATATCGACGAAGTGGCCCGCGACGGCGGCAGCCGCGGCCATGGCCGGCGACACCAGATGGGTGCGGCCCTTGTAGCCCTGACGGCCTTCGAAGTTGCGATTCGAGGTCGAGGCGCAGCGCTCGCCCGGCCTCAGACGGTCGTCGTTCATGGCCAGGCACATCGAGCAGCCCGGCTCGCGCCATTCGAAGCCGGCATCCTTGAAGATCTTGTCGAGACCTTCGGCTTCGGCCTGCTCCTTGACCAAGCCCGACCCCGGCACGACCATGGCCGAGACTGTCGGAGACACATGGCGGCCCTCGAGCACCTTGGCGGCGGCCCGCAGGTCCTCGATTCGGCCATTGGTGCAAGAACCGATAAACACGCGGTCGATGGCAATGTCGGTCATCTTCATGCCCGGCTTCAGGCCCATGTATTCGAGCGCCCGCCACTTGGAGGCACGCTTGTTCTCGTCCTTGATATCGTCCGGGTTCGGCACGACGCCCTGGATCGACACGACGTCTTCTGGAGATGAGCCCCAGGAGACGATCGGCGGCAGGTTGGCGGCGTCGAGCACGACGACCTTGTCGAAATGCGCGCCCTCGTCGGTGTTGAGCGTCTTCCAGTAGGCGACCGCCTGGTCCCAGGCCTCGCCCTTCGGCGCGCGCGGCTTGTCCTTGATGTATTCGAAGGTCTTTTCGTCCGGAGCGATCAGGCCGGCGCGGGCGCCGCCCTCGATCGTCATGTTGCAGACCGTCATGCGGCCTTCCATGGAAAGCGCGCGGATCGCCTCGCCGGCGAACTCGATGACGTGGCCGGTGCCACCAGCGGTGCCGATCTCGCCGATGATGGCGAGAATAATGTCCTTGGCGGTGACGCCGTCCGGCAGTTTGCCGTCGACGCGCACCAGCATGTTCTTGGCCTTCGACTGGATCAACGTCTGGGTGGCGAGCACATGCTCGACTTCGGACGTGCCGATACCGTGCGCCAATGCGCCGAAAGCGCCGTGCGTCGAGGTATGGCTGTCGCCGCAAACGATGGTCATGCCCGGCAGGGTGAAGCCCTGTTCGGGGCCGACGATGTGCACAATGCCCTGGCGCTTGTCGTTCTCGGAATAGTATTCCACGCCGAATTCGGCGGCATTGTGGGCCAGCGCCTCGACCTGGATGCGGCTTTCCTCGTTCTTGATGCCGGTATGGCGATCCGGCGTGGTCGGCACGTTATGGTCGACGACAGCGAGCGTCTTCTGCGGGGCATGCACGGTGCGATGCGCCATGCGCAGGCCTTCGAACGCCTGCGGGCTCGTCACTTCGTGAACGAGATGCCGGTCGATGTAGAGAAGACAGGTGCCGTCTTCCTGGCGGTCGACCAGGTGGTCGTCGAAAATCTTGTCGTAGAGGGTCCGGGGTGCGCTCATGGCTGAAAATCCGTCTGAGTGTGAAAATGGAATGCGGGCAGGACGCCGCGCGGGCGGCGCCGATGACGGATGCTTAGCCTAGCAGGCTGATGAGCGCCCCGGAGATGCGCGCGAAAAAGCGTGCCGGCAGACGCTTGTGGTCCTGCAGCACGTAGATATCAGGCGCGAGACATCCGAATTTCGATCCCATGGCTGGGCTCTTAGCAGTTTTGCCCTCGGCCGGCAATGATTTTGCCACAGGCGAACCGAGGCGCGCGCCGGGCCGTGTCTGCGGTCATACCGTCATCGGCCGTCGCTGCCGTGCTCGCGCATCCGCATCTCCAGGCGCCGCAGCACAAGCGACAGTCCGATGGTCAGCACCAGGTAGACATAGGTGACGATCGAATAGGTCTCGAAGAAGCGGAAGGAGCCCGCCGCGTAGATCTTGCCCATCTGGGTGACGTCGGCGACGCCGAGCACCGAGACCAGCGAAGAATCCTTGACCATCGAGATGAAGTCGTTGGAGAGCGGCGGAAAGATCACCCGGATCGCCTGGGGAAAGACGATCAGCCGGAAGCGCTGGGTGCGGTTGAGGCCGAGTGACATCGCCGCCTCGATCTGACCCTTCTCAACCGACTGGAAGCCGGCGCGGAAGATCTCGGCGATGAAGGAGGAATAGCCGATCATCAGCGCGATGATCGCCCGCCACATCAGCGAGAGGTCACGCACCACCATCGGCTCGAGCCAGCCGAGCGCGACAAGCGGGGAAATCACCAGATTGTAGAGCGCGACGAAGCCCGGGGCGCCGACGAAGGCGATGTAGAACAGCAGGACCAGGATCGGAATGCCGCGGATCACCTCAACATAGAAGCGCGCGGTCTGGCGCAGCACCAAGCTGTTCGACAGGCCGAGCAGGGCGATGCCGAGCCCGAGCAACGTCGCCAGCGCAAAAGCGACGATCGTCACGAAGATGGTGACGAACACGCCTTTGCCGACGACTGTGAACACTTGGAGATAGAGATCGTTGACGGCGATGATGGTGGCCAGCACCACGCCGATCAGTACGAAGGCGACGAGCCACCACGGCCGGTCACCCTTGTCGTTACTGGACGGGAGCGTCTGGAAACCCATCAGCGCCTCGCGCCCGCATCAGCATGCATGGCGGCTCACTCGCCCATCTTGTAGTCGAGGAACCACTTCTTGTTCAGTGCGTCGATCGTGCCGTCGGCCTTCATCGCGGCGATCGACGCATTGACGGGGGCCACGAGGTCGGAACCCTTGGTGAAGATGAAGCCGAAATCCTCCGAGCCAAGCGGGCCGCCGACGAGCTTCAGCCCGCCGTTCGAGGCGTCGACATAGCCCTTGCCGGCCGGGCCGTCGGTGAGCACCATGTCGACATCACCGGCCTTGAGGGCCTGCACGGTGGCGCCGAAGGTTTCGAACAGCTTGATGCGCGGATTGGCCTCGTTGCCGTCCAGCACCTCGTAGACGGCGGTGTAGAACGGCGTGGTGCCGGGCTGCGCCCCCACCAGCGCGTCCTCGACTGCGGCGAAGCTCTTCGCATCGCTGAAACGGCTCTCGTCGCCGCGCACCAGCATAAACTGTTCCGAGCGCATATAGGGGTCGGAGAAGTCGACCTTCTCCTTGCGGTCGTCCTTGATGGTGATGCCGGTCATGCCGATATTGTACTGGCCGTCGGACACCGCCTGGATCATCGCATCCCACGAGGTGTTCTGGTATTCGACCTTGAAGTTCAGCCGCTTGGCGATCTCGTCCATCGCGTCATATTCCCAGCCGATCGCCTTGCCGCTCTTCGGGTCGACGAACTGCAGCGGCGGATAGGCGTTTTCGGTGACGACGACGACCGTCTTGCCGCCGAGATCCGGCAGGTCGGCAGCAAGAGCGGACAAGGGCGCGACAACGAGGGCTGCGAGCCCGGCGAGAAGAGCGCGTCTGGACGGCATCGGATGTCTCCTGAAAGTGTGGAGATACCAGACTGTCACAGAACATTCAGTCCTGGCAAGGGACCGGAGCTCCAAAGAAAAAGGCGACCCGAAAGCCGCCTTTTCCCAAGTCCCGATTAGGGGAAATATTATTCTGCCGAACCTTCGGCCGGTGCAGCTTCTGCTGCTGCAGCAGCCTCGGCTGCTGCCTTTGCTTCGGCCGCTTCGGCGGCTGCCTTTTCGGCGGCCAGAGCCTGTGCTGCTGCAACCTTTTCAGCTTCCAGACGTGCCTTTTCTTCAGCAACAGCGGCACGCTCGGCGTCGTTCAGCTTGCGGGCGCGGGTGCCGGTGTTCTCGACGATACGAGCCGACTTGCCGCGGCGATCGCGCAGATAGTAGAGCTTGGCGCGGCGGACCTTACCACGGCGAACGATCTCTACGCTTTCGACCATCGGCGAGTAAACCGGGAATACGCGCTCCACACCTTCGCCGTAGGAGATCTTGCGGACGGTGAAGCTCTCGTTGATGCCGGCGCCAGAACGAGCGATACAGACGCCTTCATAGGCCTGCACGCGGGTACGATTGCCTTCCTTGACGGTGACGTTGACGCGGAGCGTGTCGCCGGCCGAGAAGTCCGGGAGCTTGCGCTTGGCTTCAATCTTGGCGGCCTGTTCGGCATCCAGCTGCTGAATGATGTTCATGTCTAACCTCTATTTCTTCTGAAACAGCCAGAGCGCTCAACAGTCGCCCTTCGGTCAATGCCTCTGGACTAGGCCTTTTCAGGCTGGAGCGGATTCGCCATTCTTTGTTTACTGGCAGACGGGACAAAGCCCATTTCCGGGCGTGCAAATACACCAATCGGCAACGCTTGTCATCCCTATGAAAGCATTTTTATCGCTGTGGCACCGGTCCGCAAGGCTTGCGGCTCTCATCGCGAGCGACTAAACCCGGCTCCGGTCGGGAAGTGGGAGGCACAAATGTCGATTGCAATGATTGGCCTGTTGTTCGCAGCAGGTTTCTTTTCGGGGGCCGTCAATGCCATTGCCGGTGGCGGTACCTTTCTGACCTTCGGGGCGCTGACACTCGCCGGCCTGCCGCCGATCGCCGCCAACGCCACTTCGTCGATCGTGCAGTTTCCCGGCTACATCACCTCGACGATTGCCTATTGGCCGGAAATTCGTGCTCGGCTCCGTAGTACCATCCTGCTTGCCGCAATTTCCGCCATTGGTGCGCTTGCCGGCGCCCTCCTGCTATTGTCTCTCGACAATCCGTCCTTTGCCAGGATGGTGCCCTGGCTGCTGCTCGCGGCAACTCTCGTCTTTGCCGCCGGTCCTTGGCTGAAACCGAAAGCCCTCAACGAACATCCGTCCCATCCCTTGGCCAGCGCCGTATCGCAGTTCTTCATGGCAGTCTATGGCGGATTTTTCGGCGCCGGAATGGGGATCATGATGCTCGCCATCCTCGGCGTGACGCTCGGCGGCAACTATCATCGTCTCAACGCATTGAAGAACCTGCTGTCGATCGTGATCGCCACGGTCGCCATCGCCGTCTTCGTCTCGGGTGGTGTCGTGGTCTGGGCCAAGGCGGTTGTGATGATCCCGGCGGTCGCGCTCGGCGGCTATTCGGGCGTCTGGGCGGCGCGGCGCGTCCCGCAATCGCTGATGCGCGCAATCGTCGTCGCCGTCGGCCTGGGGCTGACGGTCTACTATTTCCTCAAGGTGTGACCAATCTCGCTATCGGCAAGGAGATCCGGGCGCCGTTCCTCGGTCAGCTGGCGCGCCTGTTCCTGCCGCCATTTCTCGATGGCGCCATGATTGCCCGAGGTCAGGACCGCCGGTATTTCAACGCCCTCGAAGACCTGTGGCCGGGTATATTGCGGATATTCCAGCAGTCCACTTTCGAAGCTCTCATGAACTCCGGAAAGCTCGTTGCCCATGACGCCCGGCAGAACCCGCACGACGGCATCAAGGATCACCAGGGCCGCTGGCTCACCTCCTGAGAGAATGTAGTCGCCTATGGAGACTTCTTCGAGACCACGCGCCTCGATCACTCGCTGGTCGACTCCCTCGAAGCGGCCACAGACAATGATAACACCCTCGCCCGCTGCAAGCTCGCGCACACGCTCCTGGGTCAACGGCCTGCCACGCGGGCTCATGAGGAGCCGTGGCCGCTTGTTCTCGGCGCAGACATGGTCGATAGCGCGCGCCAGCACGTCCGGCTTCAGCACCATGCCGGCGCCGCCGCCCGCAGGCGTGTCATCGACGCTTCGGTGCTTGTCGGTGGCGAAATCGCGGATCTGAACAGCCTCCAGTGACCACTGGCCACGCTCAAGGGCCCGGCCGGCGAGCGACAGCCCGAGATGACCCGGAAACATCTCCGGATAAAGGGTGAGAATCGTTGCCCGGAAGGTCATCTCCGGCGGCTCAATTCTCGTCCGGGGGGGGCGGCCCTGACCTGCTCGAAAAGGGTGGGGTTTCCTCGTCGTCCTGCAACCCGGCAGCAACGGGATCGATCAGGATCCGTCCGCCTTCGAGGTCGATCTCTATCACCGCAGCCTCGGAGAACGGGATCAGCACGGGTCGCTTACCCGGACCTTTCAGCTCGAGAAGATCGCCAGCTCCGAAATCATAGACGGCGCTGACGGCACCATAGTGGTTGCCGGCGGCATCATGCACGTCGAGACCTTCGAGGTCGGTATAGTAGAATTCGTCTTCATCCAACTCGGAGTCGGGAAGCGCCTCGCGCTCGACATAGAGCTCAAGACCGTTAAGCGCCTCTGCGGCATTGCGGTCGTTGATGCCGCGAAAGCGCACGATCGCCACATTCTTGGCTTCCCGGATTTCCAGAATTTCGAACACCCGGCCATCAAGGCTGCGGAGATTGCCATAATCGCCCAGCGCCATCGGGTCGCCGGTAAAGGCTTTCACCCGCACTTCTCCTCGCAGGCCCTGGGCCGCGCCGATCGTTGCCATCAATACGGGGTTCTCAAGCGTCGTCATGGGTGCAGGCCGTCCATGTCTGCAATTTCGGTTCCTTGCTTCTTTTATGATGAAGCGCGGCGAATTGAAACGAAAAACGGGCGGCAATGATGCTGCCGCCCGCCGATTATCGAATGAACGCGAATTATTCCGCTGCGCTGGCTTCTGCAGCCGCTGCGGCAACTTCCTCGGCTTTCTGCTGCTTCTCGGCAATGCGCTCGAGAGCCTTCTTGCCGGGCTTTGCCTTTTCCGGATTGCTGCGAGCCGGACGCTGGGCGAGACCGGCTTCGTTAAGGAAACGCAGAACGCGGTCCGTCGGCTGCGCGCCGTTGTCGATCCAATGCTTGATGCGCTCGGCGTTCAGCTCGATGCGCTTTTCATTGTCCTTGGCGAGCATAGGGTTCCACGCGCCGACCTTCTCGAGAAAGCGGCCGTCGCGCGGGCTGCGAGCGTCGGCAACGACGATCTGGTAATAGGGGCGCTTCTTCGAACCACCGCGTGCAAGACGAATTTTCAATGCCATTTCTTCACTCCTTAGGGCTTTTCGGGCCGCCTGTCTGTCAGACGGCTTTTTCCGTATTGCCACCGATGTCGGCGGCGATTGCTTCATGATGCCGGATCACTTCCTTGATGATGAAATTAAGGAAGGTTTCTGCGAAATCCGGGTCCAGATGGGCGTCCTGCGCAAGACGGCGCAAGCGCTCGATCTGGTATTCTTCGCGCGCCGGGTCAGCCGGCGGCAAATCGTATTGGGCCTTCAGCATGCCGACGGCCTTGGTGCAGCGGAAGCGCTCCGCCAACATGTGAACCAGTGCGGCATCGATATTGTCGATCGACTGGCGATAGCCCGCGAGCAGCTCCTTTGCATTCGGTTCGATCATGCGGTCTGCCCCCTCACTTCTTCTTCGGCAATCCGGGAAGACCCGGAAGGCCACCGAGACCGGGGAGCTTCGGCGCGCCCAGGCCGGGCAATCCACCGCTTCCGAGACCCGGCAGACCACCGGCCTTGCCGAGGCCTACGGCTTCCGCCTGCTTCTGCAAGGCCTCGAGCTGCTTCGGATCGATACCCGACAGATCGGGCATGCCGCCCATTCCGCCGAGGCCCATCTTGCCGGCCAGGCCGCCCATCATCTGCTTCATCATGCCGCCGCCCTTCTTGCCGCCCATCACTTTCATCATGTCGGCCATCTGGCGGTGCATTTTCAAAAGCTTGTTGATTTCGGCGGCGTCCGTGCCGGAGCCGGCCGCGATGCGCTTCTTGCGCGAATGCTTGAGCATGTCGGGATTGGCGCGCTCGGCTCTGGTCATCGACGAGATGATGGCGAGCTGGCGACCGAACAGTTTGTCATTGAGACCGGCAGCGGCCATCTTGTCCTTCATGCCGCCCATGCCGGGCATCATTCCCATGATGCCGCCCATGCCGCCCATCTTCTGCATCTGGCGCAGCTGGTCGGCGAGGTCGTCGAGGTCGAACTTGCCCTTCGCCATCTTGGCGGCCATGGCAGCAGCCTTCTCGGCGTCGATGTTCTCCGCCGCCTTCTCCACTAGCGAAACGATGTCGCCCATGCCGAGGATACGGTCGGCGATGCGCCGCGGATGGAACTCCTCGAGCTCCGTCATCTTTTCGCCGACGCCGATCAGCTTGATCGGCTTGCCGGTGACGGCACGCATCGAAAGCGCCGCACCCCCGCGGCCGTCGCCGTCCATGCGGGTCAAGACGAGGCCGGTAATACCGACGCGTTCGTCGAAGTTGCGGGCGAGGTTGACAGCGTCCTGACCGGTCAGCGCATCGGCAACCAGCAGGATTTCATGCGGCTTGGAGTTCTTCTTGATGTCGGCCATCTCGACCATCAAGGGCTCGTCGATATGCGTGCGGCCGGCGGTGTCGAGGATCACGACGTCATGGCCACCGAGCTTGGCGGCCTGCACGGCGCGGCTGGCGATATCGGTCGGCGACTGGCCGGCGATGATCGGCAACACGTCGATGCCGGTCTGTACCCCGAGCTGGTGCAGCTGTTCCTGGGCGGCCGGACGACGCGTGTCGAGCGAGGCCATCAGGACCTTCTTCTTCTCGCGGTCGGTCAGCCGCTTGGCGATCTTGCCGGTGGTCGTGGTCTTGCCCGAACCCTGCAGACCGACCATCATGATGACGACGGGGGCCGCTGCATTCAGATCGACGCCGACGCCTTCCGAGCCCAGCATCTCGACAAGCTCGTCATGGACGATCTTGACGACCATCTGCCCGGGCTTGATCGACTTGAGAACGGCGGCGCCGACGGCCTTCTCGCGAACCCGGTCGGTGAAGTTGCGCACGACCTCGAGCGCCACGTCGGCTTCCAGCAGCGCACGGCGCACCTCGCGCAGCGCTGCGGAAACATCGGCTTCCGACAAGGCGCCACGGCCGGTCAGTCCATTCAGGATGGAACCAAGGCGGTCCTGGAGGT
>DPXQ01000105.1:0-11608 GCA_003527225.1 Rhizobium sp. | reverse complement strand
AAAGGGCCGGAAAAGTCAAGGCGGGGCTACGCCTTGCGGTTTACTGTGCGTTCTGCGGCACGTCATCGCCAAGGGTGTAATAGTCGCCCTTGTCGGCCACGAAAATGTGAAGGGCGAGTTTGGTTCCCGTCGGGGCTTCCAATATCCCCATGGAAACGGCAATCTTGTCGCGCCCGACCGGCTCCCAGAACAGGGTTGATCCGCACACCGAGCAGAAGCCGCGCCGGACCCGCTCCGACGACTGGTACCAGGTCACCTTGTCGTCACCATGCACGGTCAGGGCGGTGCGCGGCACGTCGGTCGAGCACCAGAAATGACCGGACTGCTTGCGGCATTTCGTGCAATGGCAGGCATCGGGCGGGGCAAGGTCTCCTTCGATCTCAATGCCGACAACGCCGCAAAGGCAGGATCTCTTGTGCATGGTGATCTCCCGATCAGCGGTTTGAACGAATTCCACGGCCAACGGCTGGATGCGCCGCCCGCGACATCCCATATTCTCCCGAGCGCAGACCAACGGCAAGCAAGGTGACGATGCCCAGGCTCAAAAACCCCTATTATACCGGCCCCGTCTCCGACCATTTCGACGGCAAGCGCTTCTTCAACCCTCAGGGCGTCGAGCCCGGCGGCATGCGTGACCTTCTCAAATGGCGTGCCAACGGCAAGCGCGCCCGCTGGCCGAAACGCGTGTCGCATCCCCCCGCTTCGACGCCGCCTCGCGAACGGGTCACCGGCGCCGACCTGCGCATCACCATGATCGGCCATGCATCGCTGTTGATCCAGGTGGCTGGCCTCAACATCCTGACCGACCCGGTCTGGGCAAGGCGCGCCAGCCCTTTTTCCTTCGCCGGCCCCAAGCGGGTGAGCGAACCCGGCATCGCCTTCGACGCCCTGCCGCCGATCGACATCGTACTGGTCACCCACAATCACTACGACCACCTCGATCTGGCGACCCTTGCGCGCCTGCACGAGGAACACGGGCCGCATATCGTCACCCCGCTCGGCAACGACACGATCATCCATCGCGCTCTTCCCGACGCCAAAATCTCCGCAGTCGACTGGGGCGACCAGCTCGACTCCTGGGGTGGCGTCACTATCGATGCCGAGCCCTGCCACCACTGGTCGGCGCGGGGGCTTAAGGATCGCCGCATGGCCCTCTGGGCGGCCTTCGTCATCTCTACGCCGGCCGGTCGAATCTACCACATCGGCGACACCGGTTTTCACGACGGCGTGAATTATCGCGCCGCCGCCGAGAAGCATCGTGGCTTCCGTCTCGCCAACCTGCCTGTCGGCGCCTATGAACCCCGCTGGTTCATGAAAGGCCAGCACCAGAACCCGGAAGAAGCGGTGATGGGCATGCGGCTCTGCAATGCGGCTTACGCGGTCGGCCATCACTTCGGCACTTTCCAGCTGACCGACGAGGCGATTGAAACGCCGGTGGAGGATCTTGCGCAAGCGCTGGCGACCCAGGGCGTCCCACCCGACTGCTTCCGTCCGTTGCGCGCCGGCGACGTTTTTGACGTCCCACAGGTTTAGGACAGGCACGGGAGTTATCGGCCCGCCTCTGGTAATTTCCACGCATTTCCGCCATATACTCGCCGAGAACAATGGATTGATCCGATGAGCAACATGGTCGAATTCGCGAGGATGAACGGGCTTGGCAACATGATCCTGGTTGTCGACATGCGCGGTCGTACCGACAAGGTGACTCCGGAAGCAGCGGTAGCGCTCAACGCCGATCCGGCTACCCGGTTCGACCAGATCATGGCGATCCATGATCCGAAGCTCGAGGGCACTGACGCCTTTATCGATATCCTGAATTCGGATGGATCGCGCGCCCAGGCCTGCGGCAACGGCACGCGCTGCGTGGTGCAAGCGCTTGCCGCCGAGACCGGGAGGAAGGCCTTCACTTTCCAGACTGTCGCGGGCATCCTCAATGCGGTCGAGCAACAGGACGGCCTGATCTCCGTCGACATGGGCAAGCCCGTCTTCGAGTGGGACAAGATACCACTGTCGGAAGAATTCCACGACACCAGCCGCATCGAATTGCAGATCGGCCCGATCGACAATCCTGTGCTGCATTCGCCATCCGTAGCCTCGATGGGCAATCCGCATGCGATCTTCTGGGTCGACAAGGACGTAATGTCCTATGATCTCGATCGTTTCGGACCGCTGCTCGAAAATCACCCGATGTTCCCTGAAAAGGCCAACATTACCCTCGCCCGTATTACTTCGCCCTCGTCGCTGACCATGCGCACCTGGGAACGCGGCGTCGGGCAGACGCTCGCCTGCGGTTCGGCTGCTTGCGCCACCGCCGCCAGCGCCGCGCGGACCGGCAGGACCGGTCGCAAGGTGACGGTCGATGTCGCGACCAGCCCGATCCGGGAGCCTCTGATCATCGAATGGCGCGAGCGCGACGACCACGTGATCATGACCGGTCCCGCCGAATGGGAATGGTCCGGCCATCTGGATCCTGTGACTGGCGTCTGGCAACGCGAACCGCAGGCCGGAGCCTTGGCACAGTGAACAACGTCGAAGTCATCACCTTCGGCTGCCGCCTGAATACCTACGAATCCGAAGTGATGAAGGCCGAGGCGGCCAAGGCCGGTCTCGACAACGCGATCCTATTCAACACCTGCGCAGTCACCGGCGAGGCCGTGCGCCAGGCCCGCCAGGCAATCCGCAAGGCAAGGCGGGAGAGCCCCGGCGCACGCATCATCGTCACCGGCTGTGCTGCACAGACTGGGGCGCATGACTTTGCCGATATGCCGGAAGTAGACGCTGTCCTCGGCAACGAGGAAAAGCTGAAGACTGAGAGCTACGGTGCGCTTCCTGATTTCGGCGTATCGGCGGAAGAAAAGCTCCGTGTCAATGACATCATGAGCGTAACCGAAACGGCTCCGCAGATGATCGGTCATATTGACGGCCATGTCCGTGGTTTCATCCAGGTTCAGAATGGCTGCGACCATCGCTGCACCTTCTGCATCATTCCTTTTGGCCGCGGCAACTCCCGCTCGGTGCCGATGGGCGCGGTCGTCGAACAGGCGCGGAAGCTTGCCGAAAACGGCTACCGCGAGATCGTCTTGACGGGTGTCGACGCCACGAGTTACGGTGCCGACCTTCCGGGGGCACCGACGCTCGGCCTTTTGGCAAAGACCGTTCTCAGACAAGTGCCGGAAATCCTGCGCCTGCGCTTGTCCTCGATCGACAGCATCGAGGTCGACCGACATCTCCTTGACCTGATCGCCGACGAGCCGCGTTTCATGCCGCATCTGCATCTCTCACTGCAGCATGGCGACGACATGATGCTGAAACGTATGAAGCGTCGTCACAGCCGCGCCGATGCACTTCGCTTCGCCGACAACATACGAAAGCGCCGCCCGGACATGACGTTCGGTGCCGATATGATCGCCGGGTTCCCGACTGAGACTGAGGAAATGTTCGACAACGCGGCAAGTCTCGCCGAGGAGATCGGCATTGCCTATCTGCATGTCTTCCCCTATAGCCCTCGCCCCGGAACGCCCGCTGCACGCATGCCTCAGCTCGACCGTCGGCTAGTCAAGGAACGTGCGGCCAGCTTGCGCCGCACGGCCGAAGAATTGCAGGCGCGCCACCTTGCCGCAATGGTCGGCACGCGTCAGACAATCCTTGTCGAGAACAGCGGCATGGCCCACACGGAGAACTTCACGCTTGTCGCGGCTCCGGGTCTGGCGCCGCGCGACCTTGTGACGGTCACGATCACCGGCCACAACGGTAAGCATCTGGAAATACATATGGCCGACCGCACGGCGGCCTGATTTCGAACGGACGATTTTATGGCGCTTGGTTTCATCAAGAAAGTCTTCACATTCGGCAAGGAGAAGCCCGTTGACGCGGCGCCTTCCGCCGACGAAGGCATGGCCGAAAACCTGGAGCCGGCTATAGAGGCCGAACGCGAAATCCGCGAACAGGATATGGCAATGACGACGGCCGAAGAGCCGTCGACAGAAACGGAAACCACCAACACTCAGATGGCAAACATCGGTGAAGGGCCGGAGGTGGTTGCAGCGGAATCCAGCGACAGCGACGCGGCTGCGGTATCTCAAGAAGCGATCTCACTGGAAATCGAGGAGTTTCCCGCAGAGACGGACGTCGGCGCCAGCGCAGTCCACGAAGAAGCCGATGGAGAAACCGTCAACACCCCCATCCTTCCTAGAGGCTTCACAATTGAAGTAACAGTCTCGGAACCATCTCCGGAACTCCCGGAGCCGAAACTCACCTGGTTCCAGCGCCTGCGTGCCGGACTTTTCCGCACCTCATCCCAGCTGACTGGACAAATCTCCGCCCTTTTTACCAAGCGCAAGCTTGACGAGGAAACGCTTGAGGAGCTGGAGGACCTGCTGATCCAGGCCGACCTCGGCGTCGAGACTGCGATGCGCGTCACCGACACGCTGTCGTCCGAGCGCTATGGCAAGGACGTGACCGGCGAGGATGTAACCCGCATCATGGCGGCCGAGATTTCCAAGGTTCTGACCCCGGTCGCCAAGCCGCTGGCGCTCGACCTCTCCCACAAACCGCACGTCATTCTGGTGGTCGGCGTCAACGGTACCGGAAAGACGACAACGATAGGCAAGCTCGCGGCGAAGCTTTCCGGTTCGGGCCTGAAGGTCATGCTTGCCGCCGGCGACACCTTTCGCGCCGCGGCAATCGAGCAGCTGAAGATCTGGGCGGACCGCACCGGATCTGACATCATCTCGTCGAAGCTCGGGGCCGATGCGGCTGGCCTTGCCTACGACGCCTTAGAACAGGCCCGCGAGAAGAAGAGCGATGTGCTGATCATCGACACCGCCGGCCGGCTGCAGAACAGGACCGAGCTGATGGCGGAGCTGGAAAAGATCGTCCGCGTGCTCGGCAAGCTCGATCCCGATGCGCCGCATACGGTGCTGCAGACGCTGGATGCGACGACCGGCCAGAACGCCATGAATCAGGTGGAAATCTTCCGTAACGTCGCCGGCGTCAACGGGCTGATCATGACCAAGCTCGACGGCACGGCGCGTGGCGGCATTCTCGTGGCCATTGCCGCCAAGCACAAGCTGCCGGTCTATTTCATCGGCGTTGGCGAGGGGGTTGACGATCTGGAACCGTTCGAGGCGGACGAATTTGCCCGGGCGATCGCCGGGCTGACGCATTGATGCCAAGATCCGGCGGTTGATGACGGCCGCCCGAAACGAAACAACAGGTCAGGACACCATGACTTCCAGCCACAGCGATACTGAACCGACTCCCGTCGAGAAACACCATCCGCTCTTGAAGCTGGCGCTGGAACTCGGACCGCTGATTGTCTTCTTCTTCGGCAATCTGCGCGGCGACTGGCTGGCGAAAACCTTCCCACTCCTGACAACCGTCGGTGGCCCACTTTTCATCGCGACAGCGCTGTTCATGGTCGCGACCATCGTCTCGCTCGTCGTCTCAAAGGTTATCTTCCATCACCTGCCCGTGATGCCTTTCGTATCGGGGGTCGTTGTTCTCGTCTTCGGCTCGCTCTCGATCTGGCTCCAGGACGAGACCTTTATCAAGATGAAGCCGACCATCGTCAACACGCTGTTTGGTGTGGTGCTGATCGGGGGACTTGCCTTCGGTAAGCCATTGCTCGGCTACGTCTTCAATGCCGCCTTTCAGCTCGACGACCTCGGCTGGAGGAAGCTGACGCTGCGTTGGGGCCTGTTCTTCCTGTTCCTTGCCGTGCTCAACGAGGGCGTCTGGCGCAACTTCTCCAATGACGTGTGGGTCAACTTCAAGGTCTGGGGTACGATGCCGATCACGATCCTCTTCACGCTCGCCCAGATGCCGCTGATCATGCGTCATACGCTCGAGGATGAAACTGCGAGCGCGGACAAATGACAGCCGTGGCCCTCGATCCCAATGGCCGAGACAACCAGTCGGCGCGCTTCTGGCTGATTGCCGTAGCCGCGGTTTTCATCGCCCAGATCGTTACCCTTTATATGATGGGCCGGGTTCCACTCTGCGAATGCGGTTTCACCATGCTCTTCGATTCTGCCGTGAATTCCGCCGAGAATTCCCAGCATCTATCCGACTGGTATTCGCCCTCGCACATCATTCACGGCTTCCTGTTTTATCTGCTCGGTTTCGTGATCCTGAGGAAGCAGCCCCTTTTGGCAAAGCTGCTCCTCGCCATGGTCGTCGAGGTAGGCTGGGAACTGATCGAGAACTCGCCGCTCATCATAGAGCGATACCGCACGGCAACGATGGCCGTGACCTATCAGGGCGACAGCATCCTGAACTCCGGGATGGACACGGTTTTCATGGTCGCAGGATTTCTCTTCGCTGCGCGTGCGCCCGTCTGGGCGACGGTCGTCATCGCCCTCCTGCTGGAGGTTTTCGTCGGCTGGATCATCCGCGACAATCTGACGCTGAACGTGGTGATGCTGCTCTGGCCCATCGAGGCAGTCAAGGCGTGGCAGTCGGCGCTCTGAGCGGCCTCCCTCAGCTTCCGGCGAGGGCCTTGTCGATCGCAGGGTAAAGCCCCTTTTCGAGCGAGAGCGCATCGAAGGGGCCAACCTTCTTGTAGACGATCGTGCCATCGGCAGCGACGAGGTAGGATTCCGGAATACCGTAGACACCCCAGTCGATCGCCGCCTTGCCATTCGGATCGACTCCGATCGCCTTGTAGGGATTACCCAGTTCACCGAGAAACCTGAGCGCGTTCTCGTTCTTGTCCTTGTAGTTGATCGCAACGACGTTGAGCCGCGGGTCCTTCGAGAGTTCCTTCAGGATCGGATGCTCCTGCCGGCACGGGACGCACCACGAAGCGAACACGTTGACAAGGGTCAGTTTGCCCGCAATTGCGCTGTTTGTCAGGGCGGGGACATTTGCGCCGTCAAGCATCGGGAGCTGAAGACTAGGTGCCTTGGTCCCGATCAGCGCCGAGGGAATATCGGTATTGTTCTTGCCGTTGAAATCCTGATCGTAAAGCATCTTGCCGGCAGTCGCGGCAATGATGACGAACACTGCGAGCGGCGCGATCGCGAGCGCATAGCGCCCGATGCCCCTGCGCGACCGGACTTCCTTTTCGCCTATCGTCTCGCTCATGACTTGCCGCCCTCTGCGACAGACGCCGAACGGCGGCGGATGCCCGCCGCTTCCAGCGCCTTGAGTTCCTTCTGCCGGGCGCGGCCATCGAGCCAGACCCAGCCGATCAACGCCAGAACCACCGCCGCCGACACTGCATAGGATACATAGATATAGAAAGCGTGGCTCATTGCGGCGCCTCCCGTCCTGCCATGCGCGCGGCAAGCCGCCGTTGCGCGGCGATGCGGCGACGCCAGATCTCGTTGCGCATGGCGGCAAGATGGAGCGTGAAAAACAGGAGCGTGAAGGCGACTGCCATGACCAGCAGCGGACGCAGGAATTCCGGATCGATCGTCGGCCCGTCCATGCGCATCACGCTTGCAGGCTGATGCAGCGTGTTCCACCACTCGACCGAGAACTTGATGATCGGAATATTGACGAAGCCGACGAGGATCAGCACGGCGCTGAGGCGCGCTGCTTTGGACGGATCATCCATCGCCCGGTTGAGCGCAATTAGACCGAGATACATGAGAAACAATACGAAAACCGACGTCAGCCTCGCGTCCCAGACCCACCAGGTGCCCCACATCGGCTTACCCCAGAGCGAGCCGGTAATGAGAGCAATCAGCGTGAAAGCGGCCCCGAGCGGCGCGGCGGACTTATGGGACACGTCGGCAAGCGGATGGCGCCAGACCAATGTCCCGATCGCCGACAAGGCCATGACCGAATAACACATCATCGATAGCCAGGCCGCCGGCACATGCACATACATGATGCGCACCGTCATGCCTTGCTGATAATCGCCCTCGGTCGTGAAGCTCATATAGAGCCCGACAGCGAAAAGCAGGGTGGTCAGCAAGGCCATCCACGGAATGACCCGCCCGGCGAGCGCCAGGAACCGTGTCGGATTGGCAAGATCGCTGAATTTTGAAATGGCAAGGCTCGTTTCGTTCATGGAACCCTTCTAAACTGAGATCAGCAAAGCTGCAAATAATACTGATCAATCCGAGGCACTGCGCAAGGCCAGCGCTGCGGCAAGCGGTCCGATTACGGCGAAAAACAGCGTTATCGCAATCAGAAACAGAAAGGGCGGCATAAATGGGGCGGGATCCTCGACCGCCGCATAGGATGCACTTACCCCGAAGATCAGCACCGGGATGGCAAGCGGCAACACGAGGATCGAGACCAGCAGCCCACCGCGCGGCAAAGCGACGGCGACTGCGGCACCCGCTGCTCCTATGAAAGTGATTGCCGGTGATCCGACGAAAAGCGTGAGCATGACCGCACCGATCGCCACCTCGTTCATGTTCATGAAGAGCCCGAGCAGCGGCGAGGCAATCACCAGCGGCAAGCTGGTCGCGACCCAATGTGCCAGGCATTTGACAAAGACGGTCAGCACCAGCGGCGTCTCCTGCATCAGGATGAGGTCCAGTGAACCATCGTCGCGCTCGGCCTGGAACAGCCGGTCGAGGCCAAGAAGAGCCGCAAGAAGGGCGCCGATCCAGACGATCGCCGGGCCGATTCGCGACAGCAGATTGAGATCGGGCCCGACGCCGAAGGGAATGACGGCGACCACTGTCATGAAGAACAGGACGCCAATCAGCGCGCCACCGCCGGCGCGCACCGACAGTTTGAGGTCGCGAAGAAAGAGGGACATCATGCTATCGCTCCTTCCATCTCATGATACGCGAACCCCTTCATCACCAAAGTCTTCGGATCCTTCAAGCCGAGCGGCTGATGAGTGGCCGCGATCGCAATGCCACCGTTCGAAAGGTGTTCATGGACAAGGCCTGCGAACATCTGGTCGGCGGCTGCATCCAGCGCAGCGGTCGGCTCGTCGAGGATCCATACGGGGCGATGGGCGACCAGCAGCTTTGCCATGGCGAAACGACGCTGCTGGCCGGCCGAGAGATAACCGAAGGGCAGATGGGTTATTCCGCCAAGCCCGACCATCTCCGCCGCCTCCTCGACGGAACGACCCTCGCCTCCTTCAAAGTTGCCGAGGAAAGCCTGCCAGAAGGCGAGATTCTCGATCACCGTCAGCTCCTGCTTCATCGCATTGCGATGTCCGAGATAGTGGCTGACCTCGCGCGCGAGACGCCGTTCCCGGCCATCGCGGAACACCGCCTCCACCCGTCCCTTCTCCGGCCGCAGAAGACCTGCCACAACGCGCAGCAGGGTCGACTTTCCGGAGCCGTTGCGCCCGGTCAGGACCATCGCCTCGCCTGGCGACAACCAGAAGGAAACATTCACGAAAATAAGGTCTTCGCCGCGTTTGGCAGCCAGGTCTTCGGCATTCAGCCGCATTGGATTTGCCTTCCAGCAGTGACTTCGCGGCCCTGCAAAAAATTGTCGACATTCGCCATTCGTTGGTCTGGCACCTTTCTTAGAAATTATCTATAAGACCTGCAACCACGCCAGCGGTCGGCGTGAATATCATCCATGTGCCGAACCTGGGGTTGCAGAAGCATCTTCCACGTGCGGACAGCGGAAATGGCCGTACCCGCATCCTGATGTGCATGAAGTGCATAGGCGTCCGCACGACAAGTGTAGGCTATCAGAATAAGCGGGGCTTTATCCGTGTCCAAATCCATCGACAGCTTCAATTGCCGCTCGACCCTTTCCGTCAACGGCAAGGACTATGTCTACTACAGCCTTCCCAAGGCCGAGGCCAATGGCCTGAACGGCGTATCGAAGCTTCCCTATTCGATGAAGGTTCTGCTTGAGAACCTCCTGCGCAACGAAGATGGCCGCTCGGTCACCAAGAAGGACATCGAGGCGATCGCCGCCTGGCTCGTCGACAAGGGCACGGCTGAAGCCGAAATCGCCTACCGTCCGGCCCGCGTGCTGATGCAGGACTTCACCGGCGTTCCCGCCGTCGTCGACCTCGCCGCCATGCGCGACGGCATCAAGGCGCTGGGTGGCGATCCGGAAAAGATCAACCCACTCGTTCCCGTCGACCTCGTCATCGACCACTCGGTCATCGTCGACGAGTTCGGCACGCCGACCGCCTTTGCCCGCAACGTCGAGCTCGAATACGAGCGCAACGGCGAGCGCTACCGCTTCCTGAAGTGGGGCCAGCAGGCCTTCAAGAACTTCCGCGTCGTTCCCCCGGGCACCGGCATCTGTCACCAGGTCAACCTCGAATATCTCGGCCAGACGGTCTGGACCAAGGAAGAGGACGGCGAAACGATTGCCTATCCGGACACCTGCGTCGGCACCGACAGCCACACAACGATGATCAACGGTCTCGGCGTTCTCGGCTGGGGCGTGGGCGGCATCGAAGCGGAAGCCGCCATGCTCGGCCAGCCGGTCTCCATGCTGCTGCCGGAAGTCATCGGCTTCAAGCTGACCGGCAAGGTCAAGGAAGGCGTCACCGCGACCGACCTCGTGCTCACCGTCGTGCAGATGCTGCGCAAGAAGGGCGTCGTGTCCAAGTTCGTCGAATTCTTCGGTCCCGGCCTTGATTCGATGACGCTCGCCGACCGCGCCACCATCGGCAACATGGGTCCGGAATATGGCGCGACCTGCGGCTTCTTCCCGGTCGACGGCGAAACCATCAACTACCTGACGATGTCGGGCCGCACCAAGGACCGCATCGCACTGGTCGAAGCCTATTCCAAGGCTCAGGGCATGTGGCGCGACAACGACGGTTCCGACCTCGTCTTCACCGACACGCTCGAACTCGATCTCGGCGACGTCGTACCGTCGATGGCCGGCCCGAAGCGTCCGGAAGGCCGCCTGCCCCTCGAAACGATCGCATCCAACTTCGCAGTCGCGCTCGAGAACGACTACAAGAAGCCGGGCCAGCTGACGAACCGCTATGCGGTCGAAGGCACCGACTACGACATCGGCCATGGCGACGTCGCGATCGCCGCGATCACGTCGTGCACCAACACGTCGAACCCGAGCGTGCTGATCGCCGCCGGCCTTCTGGCCCGCAACGCGGTTGCCAAGGGGCTGAAATCCAAGCCGTGGGTGAAGACCTCGCTTGCACCGGGATCCCAGGTCGTCGGCGAATATCTCGCCAAGTCGGGCCTGCAGAAGGACCTCGACGCACTCGGCTTCAACCTCGTCGGCTTCGGCTGCACGACCTGCATCGGCAATTCCGGTCCTCTGCCGGCGCCGATCTCGAAGACGATCAACGACAAGGGTCTGATCACCGCGGGCGTGCTCTCGGGCAACCGCAACTTCGAAGGCCGCATCTCGCCGGACGTTCAGGCCAACTACCTGGCTTCCCCGCCGCTCGTCGTCGCCTATGCGCTCGCCGGCACCGTCCAGAAGGACCTGACCACCGAACCGCTCGGCGAAGACCAGAACGGCAACCCGGTCTTCCTCAAGGACATCTGGCCGACCTCGCACGAGATCCAGGAGTTCATCCTGAAATACGTCACCCGCGAACTTTACGAATCGAAGTATGCCGACGTGTTCAAGGGCGACGCCAACTGGCAGGCCGTCCAGATCCCGGCGGGCCAGACCTATGCCTGGGACGACAAGTCGACCTATGTGCAGAATCCACCCTACTTCGTCGGCATGGGCAAGA
>DPXQ01000012.1 GCA_003527225.1 Rhizobium sp. | reverse complement strand
CGGTCGCTCAAATTGCTTGCCATCGGTTTAACTATCTATTATTTGCATAGTATGTGGATTGAAGCGAGTCGCCTTTCAATCGCAGGTGACACTGAAGAAACCGGAGTGTAGGGGACATGAAGGGCCTTTTCTTTCGAGCGATCATAGCAGCGTTGGGGTTCGGCTCACTGTATACTATTTCGGAGCGAAGCGCTCGCGCCGACGAATGGGGCTGCCAGGTTATCCTGTGCCTATCAAATCCAGGCGGCCCGACACAATACGCCGAGTGCCGGCCGCCGATCCAAAAACTCTGGCGCCATCTCGCGAAAGGGCGCTCGTTTCCGGTCTGCAGCGGGGTCGGCTTTCAGAGCTCTCGGCCCCGTTACGAGCCATATTACTGCAATGCCGGCTATCGTCTATCGGGTGGCTACGGACCACGGGGGAGAGACGCGACGTGCGTTTCCACGTCGCCCCAGGCCGTAAGCGATAGCTTCTGCCAACGAGACCGAGATGGCGGCGGTTCGAACAACGGCTCAGTTATGTCGCCGCGCTGGCAGAGGGAAAACGGTCGCTATCAGTGCATGGCCTATACCGTGGCCCGACCCTTGGTGCGTGAGAAACCTCGGTACATCGATGTGACGATCGACGGGGTCGGTAAGCAGAGGGTGTGGTTCTGAGCATGCCTGTTGCCTTCCTCGATCTTGCACAGACCTGCGCGCCTGTCGTTGCATCCGAAACACTTGCGGGCGTCGTCAGCCTCGAAAGCCGGTTCGTTCCGCTGAACATCCGGATCAACAGCGGCGCGCCCCTCAGGCGCCAGCCCGCAACGAAGGCTGAGGCAACCGCAATCGCGACATCATTGGTGGCCGAACACCATGACATCCAGTTGGGCCTTGGCGGAATCGGAGCGGAGGAGCTTCGGAGGCTCAAACTCTCGATACCGGACGCGTTCGACCCGTGCCTTAACCTTAAGGCTACAGCGACGCTACTCGACGGCTACTATCGCCTCGCGGTCAAGGCGGGTGCCGACCCCGCCAGGGCCGAGCAGATCATGCTGCAATCCTATTACGGACGTGATGATCCATCTGTCGGCGCCATGGTCAACTATGACGATCAGGTCCGCCGCGAGATCGAACGGCTCGGGCCGACCATGGCACGAATGACAATTGGCGGCACGGGGGAGGGGAGGGAGGACGATGTCGCAAACGAAATTCCCAGCGCGGACGCCGTTGCCGAGGTGGTGGCGGAAAACGCCCCGGACGAAACAGCCGTGATCTCCGCCGCGCCGGCATGGGACGTCTTCAAGACCCGACGCCGATCGTCCGTCATCGTGTTTCAGAGCAACCAATCGGAGCAGAGTAAATGACAATCATTTCCCGGATCAGACCCATTGTCGCTTCGTCCGTGATGGCCGCCGCCATTGTGGTGACAATGGTCGAGCCTGCCTTCGCGCAAGCTGCAGGCATCGAATCCGTCCTGCAAAACATCGTCGATATGCTCACCGGAAACATCGCCAGGCTTCTAGCCGTGATCGCGGCGATTGTCATCTGCATTGCCTGGATGTTCGGCTATATGGACCTGAGGCGGGCCGGCTTCTGGATCATCGGGATCGGCGGCATCTTCGGCGCTACCGAACTCGTCAACACCATCGTCGGAAGCTGACGATGGCGGGCGAGCGGGCGGTTCTCGAGGAAGACACGCTTTTCATCGCGTGCACACGTCCGGCAATGATCGCTGGCGTGACCATGGAGGCGATGGGCTTCAATATCATGCTCACGACGATCCTCTATATCGTTGCGGGATCGATCGCCTATGCGCTGGTCGGCGTGGTGTTCCATCTCATCTTCCGCGCCCTGGTGAAGCACGATCACAACATGTTCCGCATCCTGCTGGCCTGGGTCGAGACACGCGGCCGTTCGCGCAACAGTGCTTATTGGGGCGGAGCAACACTCTCGCCTCTGAGATTGGCCCGCCGCTTTGACGAAAGGGATATTGGATTTGCCTAGTATCGCCACCCTCAGATCCCGCGAGCTCGCACCCGAGGCCTTTATTCCATACGTGCGCCACATCGACGAGAAGACGATCGCGCTCGACTCCCGCACCCTGGTGGTCATGGTCGCGCTCGAAGGCGTGTCGTTCGAAACCGCTGATGTGCTCGATCTCAACGCCCTCTATCGCGACCTCAACACCCTTTATCGAAATATTGCCGATGAGCGGCTTGCGATTTGGTCTCACCTCGTCCGGCGTCGAGACAGCGACTATCCAGACGGAACATTTGCAACACCATTCTCTGCCGCGCTCAACGAGAAATACCGCGAGCGCATGGTGCGCGAAGACCTTTTCCGCAACGATCTCTATCTGACCGTCCTCTGGTCACCGTCTCGCGATCCGGCCGACAGGGCGGCAAAGCTGCTATCGCGCCTTCGACGGGCAAAACGCCTTGATATGGAAGTCGATGAAGAAGCCCTGAAACAGCTTCAGGACAAGGTCGTCGATGTGATGGCAGGCTTGAAGCGTTTCAAACCACGTGTGCTTTCTCTCTACGAGCAGGACGGCATGCTCTTCTCCGAACCGAGTGAGGTGTTGCACCAGATCGTCGGCGGAAGACGGGAGCGAGTGCCGCTCACCGAAGGTCGCATAGCGTCAGCGATTTACTCGGATCGCGTCATCATCGGTCGCGAGACGATCGAGATTCGGCATGAGGCGGAGAGCCGATTTGCAGGCATACTGAGCTTCAAGGAATATCCGGCCCGCACTAGGACCGGCATGCTGGACGGCGTCCTGACCAGCCCGTTTGAACTTATTCTTTCGCAGTCCTTCTGCTTTGTGTCGAAGGCGGACGCTCGCGTCATCATGGGGCGAAAGCAGAACCAGTTGGTGAGCAGCGGCGACAAAGCAGCTTCACAGATCGACGAACTTGACGATGCAATGGACGATCTGGAGTCGAACCGGTTCGTGATCGGCGAGCATCACTTGACGCTGTCCGTCTTCGCGACCACTGTGAAGGAACTGACCGACAATCTCGCAAAAGCGCGCGCCAGCCTGACCAATGGTGGCGCCGTCGTGGCACGAGAGGATCTCGGCCTCGAGGCCGCCTGGTGGGCGCAACTGCCCGGCAATTTCCGCTACAGGGCGCGATCTGGTGCGATCACCTCGAAGAATTTCGCAGCACTGTCACCATTCCACTCCTATCCGATCGGACAGAAGGACGGCAATGAATGGGGCCCGGCTGTCGCCCTGCTCAAGACCGCCTCGGGGTCGCCCTATTATTTCAATCTCCATTATGGTGATCTCGGCAACACGTTCATGTGCGGTCCATCGGGAGCCGGCAAGACCGTGATCGTGAATTTCATGCTGTCACAGCTGGAAAAGCACGATCCGCATGTTGTCTTCTTCGACAAGGATAGGGGCGCGGACCTCTATGTCCGCGCCGCCGGCGGCACCTACCTCCCCCTGAAGAATGGTGTCCCAACCGGCTGCGCTCCCCTGAAGGCCCTCGACCTGACGCCGGAAAACAAGATGTTTCTGGCACGTTGGGTCGGCAAGCTTGTGGGTTCGGGGGCGAGGGAACTGACTGTCACCGAACTTCGCGACATCTCCGGCGCGATCGATGGCCTTGCTGACCTGCCCGTCGATCGGCGGACGATCGGCGCGCTGCGGACCTTCCTCAACAACACGGATCCGGAAGGGATCGCCGCCAGGCTCCGCCGATGGGAGAGGGGAGGGCCACTCGGCTGGGTATTCGACAATGTCATCGAGGATATCGGCTTTGGCGATTTTGGCGGGTCAGGCAAGTTCATCGGCTACGACATGACCGACTTCCTCGACAACGAGGAAATCCGGACACCGCTGATGGCCTACCTTTTCCACCGGGTAGAAGAGTTGATCGACGGCCGCCGGATCATCATCGTCATCGACGAGTTCTGGAAGGCGCTCCAGGACGAGGGGTTCCGCGATCTCGCGCAAAACAAGCTGAAGACCATCCGCAAACAAAATGGATTGATGCTGTTTGCCACGCAAAGTCCACGCGACGCGCTGAATTCGCCGATCGCCCACACGATCATCGAGCAATGCCCGACACAGATTTTCCTGCCCAACTCGCGCGGAAACCATGCCGACTATGTCGATGGATTCAAGCTCACCGAACGCGAATACGAATTGATTGCGCGCGAGCTTTCCGTCGAGAGCCGGAGGTTCGTGTTGAAGCAGGGACACAACAGCGTCGTCGCCGAGCTCGACCTCAACGGCTTCGATGACGAACTCGCCATCCTTTCGGGTCGGACCGCCAATGTCGAACTTCTCGACGTGATCCGCGCCGAAGTTGGGGATGACGTCAAGGATTGGCTTCCCGTTTTTCAACAACGAAGGAGTGCAAGCTGATGGCTTCCTATCGAATTCAAGGCGCAGTACTCGTCATGGCACTTATCCTTTCGACCGGCAGTGCTACAGCGCAGGGAATCCCGGTCATCGACCAGACGGCTATTGCCAAGCAGATCGAAAGCATCGCACAGCTCAAGTCGCAACTCGATGCGCTCAATCAGCAGATCGAGCAGGCACAGCAGCTCTATGGCTCGCTCAACAAGCTGACCGATATGGCTGATGTTGCGAACGTTCTCAACGATCCGGCGATCCGCAAGGCGCTTCCGTCCGATTTCGCCGCTATCGAGGGTTTGCTCAAAGGCAATGGCACCGGCGTGTTCGGTGAATCGGCTACGACGTTCCTGGACAGTAACTCGACCTACCGCACAGATGCCGACGATTTCTACGCCACAGAACTGTCGCGTCTTCAGAGCCAGAATGCGGGCCAGATGAGCCTTGGCCAGCAGATCTACGACGCTGCGAGCAAGCGCATCGATGGAATCGATCAGTTGCGCGAGAAAATCTCAACCGCAGGCGACGCCAAGGAGATCGCAGATTTGCAGGCTCGCCTACAGGCCGAGCAGGCATTCCTGCAGAGCGACGTCCTTAGAATGGAGGGATTGCGGATGGTCCAGCAAGCGCAGACCCAGGTCGACGAGCAGCGCAAGGCCGAGGATTGGCGCCAACGCATGGACGCAATGAAGGCGGCGCTGCAGTGAGGCCGGTTCCGATTTTCTTTGCCCTTGTTCTCTTGGCGGCCTGCTCGCAAGAACCCGAGCGGACGTACACCGTCGATGAGCTCATCGCCGACGAAGCGCTGTTGAGACGTACAATTTCTGAGTGCCGCGACAATCCGGGTGAACTGCGCAACGCGGCCAACTGCCAGAACGCGGAAGCCGCCGACGGCAAGCTACGTCTCCAAAACATGCGCAAAGCGCTGGGAGGCTGATCCGATGTACCAGGTATTTGAGTTCATCGACGGGCAGTTCAAGCAGCCGCTTGAGACGTTCGTCTCCGATGGAACGTCGAACATTGCCGAATGGGTCACTGGTCCGTTGACGGCGGCCGTTACTCTCTACGTGGTTCTCTATGGCTATCTCGTCCTGCGGGGCTCGGTGCAGGAACCCATCCTTGACTTCGCCTTTCGCGCCATAAAGCTCGCGATCATCGTCATGTTGGTCAAGGACGCCGGCGAATATCAAACCTACGTCACGGACATCTTCTTCGATGTTTTGCCGCGCGAGATCGCGCAGGCCCTGAATTCGGGTGCGGCGCCCAGCGCAAGTACCTTCGACAGCTTGCTTGACAAAGGCCAGGCTTCTGCGACCGATATCTGGTCTCGCGCTTCCTGGCCGGTCGATATTGTCACCGGCGTCGGTGGCATGATGGTGATCGGCGTCAGCTTCCTCGTCGCGGGGATCGGCTACGTCGTCTCCCTCTATGCGCGGTTGGCGCTGGCAATCGTGTTGGCGATTGGGCCAATTTTCATCGCGCTCGCCATGTTCCAGTCGACGCGCCGTTTTACCGAGTCCTGGATTGGGCAACTCGCAAACTTCGTCATCCTGCAGGTCCTCGTGGTCGCCGTCGGTTCACTGCTGATCTCCAGCATCGACTCGACCTTTACCGCGATAGATAGCTACAGCGACGTTCTCATGCGCCCGATCGCGCTCTGCGCCATAGGGATCGCTGCCCTTTATGTATTCTACCAGTTGCCCGGCATTGCGTCAGCATTGGCCTCTGGTGGCGCGTCGCTGGTCTACGGCTACACGACCGCACGAGATGCACATGAGGGCATGCTGGCGCGAGGAACCTCCTACACCGGCCGTATGATCGGACGCGGAGCCCGCTTTGCGGGCCGGGCATTCGGATCAAGGAATGCCGGCAGATGACATGCATTTCAAAAAATAAGAAAAGGCCTGCCTGAATGATTAAGCCTGCTCTGTTGGTCGTCGTTGCAGCCACGCTTGGCGGCTGCGCATCACTGACCTACCCTTTGCCGAAATGCGACGGCTATTCACGCCGGCCTCTGAACCGCTCGATGTGGGAATGGGAGGGTGACAGCAAGCTGAAACACCAGCAATCCAATGCGAGCTCCTCCACGTCCGTGACCCCCTTTGTCGAAGAGGCCAGAGAGCCCGCAGCTTTTGCGCATCTGGACATCGACGGTTCCTATCGCCGCTGTGAAGGATGAGAGATGGTGACGACAGATAATCTCAAGAGCTACTTCGACAAGGCCCGTCGTTTCGACCAGGACCGAATGATCCAGATCGAGCGGTCGAACCGGATCGCCTGGTCAATTGCCATCGCGTCCGGCATTGTCGCTGGCGTGTCAGTCTTCGCGATTGCAGGTCTCACGCCCCTCAAGACGGTTGAACCCTTTGTGGTGCGCGTCGACAATTCGACGGGCATTGTCGATGTCGTGTCAGCGTTGACGTCGACGGCCGGCACCTACGACGAGGCGGTGACAAAATATTTCGCTGCCAAGTATGTCCGCGCCCGCGAGGGTTACGTCTGGAGCGAAGCACAAGAAAACTTCCGCACCATCGCCCTTTTATCAACCCAACCTGAACAAACGCGGTTCGCGGGACTTTACCGAGGCGGCAACCCGGAATCGCCTCAGAACATTTATGGTCGCGCAGCCACGGCGAGGATCGATATCGCTTCGATTTCTCTCATCAATCAGAATGTCGTCTCCGTGCGCTACATGCGCACCATCACGCGCGGCGAGGAAGTGCGGATGACCCACTGGGTTGCTTCGCTTACCTATTCCTACGCAAACGCTCCGATGTCCTCGACGGACCGGCTCGTAAACCCGCTCGGCTTTGTCGTCAGCGAGTATCGTGCTGATCCGGAGGAGGTGAGATGATGCGCATCCCTCCAATTCTTGCGCTGATCCTAACTGTTTCGATGTCGCCAGCGCTTGCGCTTGAGATTCCACGAGGTGCCTCGCAAGACAGCCGTGTCCGCTTTGTGAACTACCAACCCTACAACATCACGAGGGTCGTCGGCACCTTGCGGTCATCCGTACAGGTCGAGTTCGCGGCGGACGAAGAAATCGCCCATGTGGCGCTCGGCAACGGCGTCGCCTGGGAAGTTGCGCCGGCAGGCAATATCTTGTTCTTGAAACCGCGCGAGAACCAGCCGGTGACAAACATATCTGTCGTGACGACGCGCCGGGATGGCTCGACCCGTAGCTACCAGATGGAGTTGACGGTGCGAGACGGTTCTGTGGAAGCCGGGCAGAACACCTACTTTTACGTGAAGTTCAGGTATCCAGGCGATGAAGCCGAGCTTCGCCGCCAAGAGGCAGCATCGAGGGCCATGGCAGCCCAGGCGAAGGACGCCGACAATGTGCTAGCACTTCACGAAGCGTATGGACCTCGAAATTGGCGTTATTCCGCTGAGGGCTCCCAGGCACTGGAGCCGCAAAGCGTCTACGACAACGGAAAAATCACGACGTTCGCCTTCGTGGGCAACCAGGAAATGCCCGCGATCTACCTAGAGAATTCCGACGGGTCCGAAAGTCTTGTTCCGAAGTCGGTCGACGGAAATCTGGTGATGGTGCACGCAATCAGCCGCAAGTTCATCCTGCGTCGCGGCAAAGACGTGCTTTGCGTCTTCAATGAAGCCTACGATCGCGTCGGTATCAACCCCGACACCAATACGACGTCTCCCTCGGTGGAGCGCGTTGTAAAAAGCGACGTCGCCGGGCAGTAGGGGAGGGAACGGTCATGGCTCAGGAAGATGAAGCTCGCATTCCCGGAGAGCGTGCGGAAACGGTCACCGGTCGACGGATCGACAACAATCCTCTTTTGAAACGTGGCGCGGTAGCCATTGCGATCGTCGCATTCGTCGGATTTGCCCTTTGGTCGACAACGGGGAAGAAAGCAAGAGACGAGAATACCCAGCCAGAGCGGGTTGTTATTCGCCAGACAAATCCCTTCGAAGCCGCCAAGGAAAAAGCCGAACCGGTTCAGGTTGTCCCGGAGGTAAAGTTGCCGACGCCCGTCGTCGAACCGGTCGTGGAAGAGAATGACAAACTCCTCGATTCCGCCCGCCGCGCGCCTGTGATGGCTTTCAGCAGCGGGCAAAAGAACGCGAAAGAGCGGAAGGAAGGCGATATCTCATATCCGTCGGACGGCAGCAATTTCGTACCGCTCGACAACAATATGATGGCGCAGAATCAACAGAACAGCGATGAACAACGCTTCGACGGTCTGCTGCGGCCAACGCGGCTTGAAGGCTCACGGGCCGGTACACTTGGAAATCGCGATTTCATCGTCGCGATGGGGACATCCATTCCCTGCGTTCTTGAAACCGCGTTGGCATCCGACCAGCCAGGTTTTGCCAGTTGCGTGATCAACCGCGACGTCCTCTCGGACAACGGCCGGGTCGTGTTGATGGAAAAGGGCACGCAGGTTGTCGGCGAGTATCGCGGAGGGCTGCAGCGCGGACAAAAGCGCCTGTTCGTTCTCTGGAATCGGGCAAAGACGCCGAAAGGTGTCATTGTGACCCTCGCATCGCCAGCGACAGACGCGCTCGGGCGCGCCGGCGTCGACGGCTATGTCGATACCCATTGGTGGGAGCGCTTCGGCAGCGCTCTTCTCCTTTCCATCGTCGGGGATGCGACCAGTTATGCAAGCAGTCGTCTTCAGGACAGCGATGTCGACGCGCAAAACACCACGAGCGCCGGTCAACAGGCGGCGTCCATCGCGGTCGAGCAGTCCATCAACATCCCGCCGACGCTGAACAAGCATCAGGGTGAACTGGTTTCGATTTTCGTTGCTCGCGATCTCGACTTTTCCGGAATCTACCGTCTCCGGGTGACGGAACCCAGGAACCGCATTTTCGATCGCGCGGTGCTGGGCGATTTTTCGCCGCAGTCGACGCTCGTAACGAAGTAGGATAGGCAATGTCGGAGGGGCAGGACTCGGCTGTTGTAAGCGAGCTGTTGAAGCCGTTTTCGACATACCTCCAGGACCCGTCTCTCTATGAAGTGATTGTGAATCGGCCCGGGGAGGTGCTGACGGAAGGTCCTGGCGGTTGGCGGACCCATGACACGCCGGAACTGACCTTCGAAAAGCTCATGCGCCTTGCCCGGGCCGTAGCGAGTTTCTCTCATCAGTCGATTGACGAGACGCGTCCAATACTGTCGGCAACCCTCCCAGGCGACGAGCGAATTCAGATCGTGATCCCGCCGGCGACGATCAAAGACACGGTCAGCATCACAATCCGAAAGCCCTCGTCGGTCGACTTCAGCCTTGATGACCTGGAGGAAAATGGATTTTTCGAGAACACGCGCGCGGCGAATGGCGCCTCATCCTCGCAGGATGAGGCGCTGAGCGAAATCTATCATGCTGGCCGTTTTAAGGATTTCCTGCGGCAAGCGGTGATCGCGCGCAAGAATATCATCATCTCGGGCGCAACAGGTTCAGCCAAAACCACGCTTTCGAAAGCGCTCATCAAACATATTCCCGAAAACGAGAGGATCATCTCGATCGAAGACACCCCTGAGTTGGTGATCTCGCAGCCAAATCATGTACGGTTATTCTACTCGAAGGGCGGGCAGGGTCTTTCCCGTGCGGGGCCGCGAGAGCTCCTGGAGTCATGTCTTCGTATGCGGCCGGATCGCATCCTGCTACAGGAGCTTCGCGACGGCACTGCGTTCTACTATATCCGCAATGTCAATTCCGGCCATCCCGGCTCAATAACGACGGTCCATGCCAATTCAGCAGAACTTGCCTTCGAGCAGTTGGCACTCTTGATAAAGGAGTCCGACGGTGGATCCGGCATTGATCGCGCCGACATCTTCACTTTGCTGAAAACGGGGATCGATATTGTGGCGCAGTGCGTGCGCGAAAATGGAAGATTCCGGTTAGCAGAAGTGTTGTTTACAAGGCCATCGAACACTTGAGGTTCCGCAATCTTTTCTTAGGTGAGTGCTTCGGTGTCAAGTTCTTCAACAGAAGCTGCTCGTACCCGCCACCTTGACCGTCCGCGAGCTCGGAATCACCAGCCCAATGAATTTCTCCTCACTTTTCTGCTCCAACGTGGTGCCGACAGAAGGATTGGGCCTTGGGCGGGACGGGTGGTGGCGCAAGGGAGAGGATGGCCGTCGGCGGCTGGTTGGAAGGCTGAAAGAGTTTCCGACTGGCGCGCCGAAGAACCGGGAGCGCGCCTATAATCGAACTCTGAGGGCCGTTCGGCATATGATGCGAAAGCGGAAGGCTGTCTCAGATGGTCTGCAGCCGGCCAAGAGTTGGATACCGGCCGGAAGCGGTGAGGGCGGCGGATGTGGTTGGAGGAAGAGGGGGGAAGGGATGTTCGTGGCGGGTTGAGGTTGTCGGAGAGAGGCTCCGGCCGACCCGCCACGGAGAAACGACATGGCACAGGCCATCCAAAAAATCACGCTCAACGCCGGGCGCGACGTCCCCTTCAACAAGCTCGTTCTCAGCCAAGAGAACGTGCGCAAGACCAAGGCGGGCGTTTCGATCGAGGAGCTTGCCGAGGATATCGCCCATCGCGGACTGCTGACCAGCCTCAACGTCCGCGCTGAAGTCGATGGCGACGGCAACGAGACCGGCATGTACCGTATTCCGGCTGGCGGCCGTCGCTATCGCGCGTTGGAGCTGCTGGTCGCACAGAAGAAACTATCGAAGACGGCAGCCATTCCCTGCATCGTCAGCAAGGGCGACACCCTCGAAGTCGAGGATTCGCTTGCCGAGAACGTCAGGCGCGTCGACCTTCACCCGTTGGACGAGTTCCGGGCCATCATGACGCTGCGCGAACAGGGGCTCGACGAGGAAGAAATCGCCGCCCGCTTCCATATGTCGGTCGCAACGGTGAAGCAGCGCATGCGGCTGGCCTCGGTCTCGCCGCGTCTCCTTGAGTTCTACGCCAATGACGACATGAAGCTCGGCCAGGTGATGGCGTTTTCCATCACCAATGATCACGTTCGGCAGGAACAGGTTTGGGATACGATCTCGCGGTCGCCTAACGAGGACGCCTATTATATCCGCCGGATGCTGACCGAAACGGCGGTCCGCGCCTCCGATCGGCGCGCCGTCTATATCGGTATCGACGTCTATGAGGCAGCCGGCGGTGTCGTCATGCGCGACCTGTTCGAACAGGACAATGGTGGATGGCTGCAGGATCCGGCGCTGCTCGAACAGCTCGTGCTCGAAAAGCTGACCACTGAGGCCGAGGCGCTGAGGGCCGACGAGGGCTGGAAATGGGTCGAGGCCGCGTTCGACTTCCCGTATGGGCACACCTCCGGTCTTCGCCGCTTCTACGGCGAACGTGCCGAATACAGCGAAGAAGAGCTTGCACGGAATGACGCGCTGAAGGCGGAATATGACAAGCTCGACGCGGAATATGCCGAGGCAGACGACTATTCCGAGGAAACCGAGGCCCGGCTTGAGGAACTCGGCAACGCGCTGGACGCCCTCAATGACCGGCCCTACGTCTTCGACAGGCAAGACGTCGCCCGCGGCGGCGCCTTCATCTCGCTTGCCGCCAATGGCGAGCCGAAGATCGAACGCGGTTTCGTCCGCCCCGAAGACGAACCCGTCGCCGAGTTGGAAAGCAGTGAAGGCGATGACGGCGACCACTATGGTAAAGGCGAGACTGACGCTGCTGCGCCTTCGGCGAACGGCGGCATCTCGCTCAACGGCAAGCCTATCGGCGTCGAAGAGCCGGACGACGACGACGGCAAGGTTCGTCCGCTTTCCGATCGCCTCATCGAGGATCTGACCGCCGCCCGCACCGTTGCGCTGCGCAATGCACTGGCGAACGATCCGGTGATGGCCTTCATCGCCGCCCTGCATGTCGCGGTCCTGAAGATTTTCTACAGATACGGGGCTGACTCATGCCTGGAAATCACGCTCCAACACACTGCCTTCAGCCAGACGCAGGGGCTCGGTGATACGGTCTGGGCAAAGGAAATCGAACAGCGGCAGGAATCCTGGGGCTATGATCTTCCCGGAAATGCGGACGAGGTTTGGGACTATCTGATCGCGCTCGACGAGGCCAGCCGCATGGCACTGTTTGCCCATTGCGTCTCGCTGTCGGTGAACACAACCGTGCAGGCGTGGAACCGGCGGTCGAAGGAAACCGCTCATGCCAAGCAGCTTGCCCGCTCACTCGGCTTCGGCATGGTTGCCGCCGGCTGGACGCCGACAGTCGACAACTATCTCGGCCGCGTGACCAAGGCGCATATCCTGCAGGCGGTCCGCGAGGCGAAGGGCGAGCAGTCCGCGCAACTGATCGATCATCTCAAGAAGCCCGACATGGCGCGCGAAGCGGCAAGGCTGCTGGAGGGCAGCGGATGGCTGCCCGAAGTCCTGCGACTGCCGGTCGATCAGATCGGGGCGGAAGGCAATGCCGATCCTGCGGTTAACGCGGAGGTTGTCGAAGACGATACGGCCGAAAGCATCGACGTCGAGCTGCCAGCCTTTCTGACGGAAGGTGAGGAAGCCGCAGAAGTGGCCACCGACCCGATCGATGACGACGGCGAACATCTCGAAGCCGCCGAATAACCACCCGAACCCTCGCTTATGAAAGCCCGGCCACTGCGCCGGGCTTCTCTGTTTTCAGGAGCACCGTCATGCCTGCCTTTACAATCGAAACGACCTACACCCTGCCGATATTCCGTCATGGGACCTATGTCGCCGACACGCTCGAAGCGGCCTGCAAAGCCGCCCTTGGCGACGACAACTGGGAGTCCGCAAAGAAGGACTACAATTCCTCAGGTGAGATCCATGTGACCGGCATCTGGGAGGGTGAGAACACCGCCTATGCCGGATCGCCGATTTCAATACCTTCGCAGTTTGATGAAGGAGTCCAGCGCCGCGCTCACCACTTCGAGATCCTGCTCGGTCTACTGAAGATGCTGGTCCACGATGTTCAGGCGGCGCGACCTCCGTCCGTCGATTGGTTGGCCAAATCGGCCTGGGCGATTGCGCGGGGCGAGGCGATTCTTGGCTATGCACCCGATCCCACCGAGCCGGCCGACCCGCCAAATCCGAGCTATGTCCTTGCACGGCTGCAGGAAGAACGTGTCCGCAGCGCGATCCTCGCCGTTCTTGAGGTCGATCGAGACTTCGAGGGAATTTCCCCAGAATCGGTGAGCGACAAAGAGATCCGATCGGCTTGTGAGTCCATCGTAACAACGATGGACCTCTCGGATGCTGTGAGCAATGCAGAGTTTCACGCGGCAATGGCAGCAATCCGAGCAGCGCACCGGCGCTTCCATCCAGATTGATTTCAGTTGGAGTGCTCTGATTTTTCAACGCGGTCCACCGTCAATCCAGAACCGCGCGTTCCATTCAACCCGGCCCGACGTCTGTGTCTTTTCTTCCTGGCGCATGCCGGTGAAAGCCGCGGCGCCGGCCAGCCTGAAGAGGAAGAGTGGGGCCGTGGAGAGGGGCGAGGCCGGGCCGTGGAGAGAGGGCGTCCGGCTAGAATCCTGTTGCCTCTCTGGAGAACGATCGATGTCGATATCCCAAGTCACACCCCAAACCGCTTCCATTGTCCCTGACGAGCGCCGCCTGGATTTCCTGCCAACACTCTTTGGGCGCTCGCTCCTGATGATCGGCGAGAACGCGGTCTACAGCCTCATGGAGCGGCTCAGCCCCCTCGATTATGGCGGCGGGTTCTGGGATTTCTACGAACATGAGGGCGAGCCGCTGTTTCTGGCACCGACATCCAAATCGCGTTTCAGGATCACCGGCGAGATCACCGGGTTTCAGGGCGAGGTCTCCGCCGAGGCTGCCGGGATTATCGCCACACTTTTTGCCTTCTCGCATCTCTCCTTCCAGTATCAATCCGAGCATCTCTCGGAAGGCTACGGCCGCCTTTACGCCTATTCGGCTGACCACCCCGAAGCCGCGGAGATCTTTCAGGCAATCGATTGACCAACTGCCCCGCGTCGCCTTCAGGGCGCGCGCTTGTCCATCCCGACCGCATTGCCCTGTCAGCCAGGTCTCGCGGCCGCAATCTATCATCCATCTCACCAGCCCGGTTGTCGCAAGAGCGATCAGCCGGGTTTTTCCGTTTCAGGAGACTTCATCATGAACACCATGATTTCCAACCCGCAACCGGCATCGTCCAGATTCAAGGTCGATATATCCCGCGGCGAACGCATCGGCCGCGTTTCGTCAGAATGGTTTTCGCGTCCCGACGACGAGCGCTATCTGTCGCTTTCCGATCTTCATCGCGCCGTTAGCGAGAGAACGGAGCGCGCTCGCGTCCGCACGGTCGAGACCGCCGAGATCCGCGTCGAGGCGACCCGTGACAACGCCGAACGATTGTCGCTGATCGTTCCCGGCGGGCGGGAGCCGTCGGCGCCGACCCACTGGAGCTATGGCCAGCTCTGCAGCCTGGTCGGCGCACCTGCGAGCTACATGCGCCAATTGCCCGCGCCACTGGCGGCGATCAATCTCCAGCACGGGCTCCTCAATCACAACGCCGAAATGGTCAAAACGCTCGAGATGGACGACGGCCGCCTTGAGCTGCGGGCGGTAACCGGTCCCGAATATGGGCGGATTTGGGATAAGGACTTGATCGCCGCAATCATGAACATTGCAGGCAATGGTACGGGCGACACGATCTGGAAAGTTCCGGGCCTGCTCGACTGGTCGACCATGACCCACAATCCCTTCGTCGACATTACGAAGGACACCACGACGCTGTACGCCAGCGATCGCGACGTCTTCGTCTTCCTTTGCGATGACACTCACCCGATCGAAGCCGGGCGACTGCCGAACGGCGAACCTGATTTGTATTTCCGTGGCTTCTACGCCTGGAACTCAGAGGTCGGTTCAAAAACGCTCGGAATTGCCAGCTTTTACCTGCGAGCAGTGTGTGCCAACAGGAATCTCTGGGGCACGGAAAATTTCGAGGAAATCACCATTCGTCACTCGAAATTCGCGGCCCAGCGCTTCGCCCATGAAGCAACGCCGGCGTTGACGAACTTCGCCAATTCCTCGCCCGCGCCGTTCATCGCCGGCATTCGCGCCGCTCGTGAGCGCATCGTCGCACGAAACGACGACGATCGCTCGGAATTCCTGCGCAAGCGCGGCTTCTCGAAGGCCGAAACCGGCAAGATCATCGAGACCGTTCTCAGCGAGGAGGGGAGGCCACCGGAGTCCATTTTTGACTTTGTGCAGGGCATTACCGCGCTGGCGCGGGGAAAGTTGCATCAGGACACCCGGCTCGAGCTTGAAGGCAAGGCAAAGAGACTGCTCGAAAGCGCCGCTTGATCGCACCACTTCTTCGCGTCTCCCATCCATCTCTCTCTCAGCGCCCGGCCATCGCGCCGGGTCTTTCCCGTTCCCGGAAAGGAAACATCATGACCACTCTTGAGACCAGGATCTACACGCATCCGCCCATACGGCTAGCCGATATCCGCCCACTCGAAATGCTGATCCTGACTAATGTGCTCGAGTGCAGTAAAACCGAAACGGGCCTTGTCCTGTTCACCGATTTCGGGCCGACAAATCCGATCCGCGTGGCGCGCAGCGAACTGATCGCCGCATTTCGCACCTCTGCGCAGTATGCTGAGGATCCGTTGAACATCTTCATCGCCAGCCGTGTCCTCGCCCTTTTGCCGGCACGCGGCAACACGGACGAGGACGATGCGACGATCGACATCAACCTCAGCGAATTCCCGTGGCAGTTCGTGGTGCAGGGCATCGTCGCGCGATCACCGCATCTGCGCGAGGTCAGTGTCATCCAATGGATGAACCACCCCTCACAACGTCCGGAAAGCTTCGGCGCCAGCGTATCGCTGATCACCGCAAAAGCGATCCATCATGCCACCAGCGAGGATCTCCTCGCCCGGTTCAGGCTTCAGGACAAGGCCCTCCCGCGCGCGGCATCGTCCGTTGCCTCGCCTGAAGATGACAGCGCTTTGCCCGGTGTCGCTGCAAGCGACCCGTTTCCCGTGAAAGACCTTGAAACGGCTCTCTGCATATGGGAGGCCATGCTCTATTTCCGTGGGTTGCATCAGGATGGGCGGCCGGTCCCGGACAATATCGTCCGCATGTCGCAAGTCTGGGACGCCGTCGGATGGCAGGCAATGCGTTCCCATGTTCGCGACATCGTGCCCTTCGCGCTCGATGTCCATGACGCCGTTTTCCAGGACCTTGAGGAAGAAGGTTTCACCTTCGATTTTGATTTCGCGCCGGCGCTGATTGAGACCCTGCTCTGGTCCGAGGACGGAGCTGACCTCGAAGGCGCACCTGAAGAGTTTCTTGAAGATGTGATGTTTGCCGTCAGGCGCCGTCGGCAGCCCGTCGTCGCGCGAACCGCATGGACTTCGACCCGGCTTCATGCCAGTTCGACTGATGAGGAGAGGCGCGCTCCTGCCGACCCACGCGTTCGCGGATCACGGTAGCTGTGGGATATCGCCTTCCGCGACCCGCCAGACCCATGGTGTGATCTCGGGTCTCGCCTCGATCATCTCTGCAAGCGCCCGCTCATAGTCCTCTCCGGCGCTCGCCGGCACGATGAACATGGCGATGGGAGATGGTTTCTGCTCTGGCAGTGTGACCGACACGATCGGCGCATCGCGTGGCAGATTGAAACGCAAGCCTTTGACGCTCTTCCGCTTGAGGTGGCTGAGCTTTTCCAGGAGCCGCAGCTCGTAAATGTCCTCGAACGGCAGCCAGTGCTCGTTGACCACCATCAGCGCGACCTCTTCGATCGCGGCAATGCCGGCAGCAGAGATTCCAAAGGTTGCAATCGCGATCAGATGGAATGTTTCGTTCGAGCGCCACAGTTCGAGCTCTACCTCATAGCGCGCAGCAAGCCGCCGCCATGCATCCTCCTCGATCATCAGCGGAATGGGCATGTGCCGAACGACGATCCTCTGCCCCTCACGCGCGGCGGAAAACTCCTTCACTTCGGCGACGATCAACTTCAGCTTCCTTGGACCCGAACCGGTCGCCTGTATGCCCTTGAGTGCGGCAGCGCGACGGGCGGCGATCCCATCCCTGTCCTCTGGATGAAACACTTCGGGCACGAAGAGCGTCTCGCCCAAGGCGCCACCTCTTGCCGTCATCTGCGCGGCGGCATTGCGAAGGCTTGCCCGCACTCGGCCCCAGCCTCGCCTGCCAGCCCAGGTCGAACGCCACTCCGTCAGTTCGCCAGCCTCCCAGAGATAGTGCAGCAGCGCCCGCAGCGACAATTTCCTGGGCTCGCTGCGAATGCCATGTTCGGACGTTTCAGCTGTCGCGCTGGATGCAGCCCGAGGCCCGCGTTTCGTCAGCGAAAAGTCCAGCTTCAGGTCGGCCCTGCCGTTGGCATCGATCTGGATCGCATTGCCGATCAACGGGCCAAGGCCGGAAAGCTCGTAGGGAGGTTCATAGGAGGGGCAGGCAGGATCGTGATCGCGTCCCGACAGCGGCATCCGCTTGATGAGATATTGGTCTTCGACCCTGGCGATGTACATCGGCGCCGGCGGCTCCTTGCACATGCACATCGGGCGTAGGCGCTGCTCGTAGGCCCGCGGGAGGAATGCCCGCAATGCAGGCGAGGACTCCTCGATCACCCGACCATCGATTGTGAACTTTCGCACCTCTGTTCTCCCCGTTCCATCGTCGAAGCTACACGGCCACCATGCGTTTTACTATCTAAAAAAACGACAGTAAAACGCCGCGAGGCCGATGATGCCTGCGGGGCGGAGAGGGTGACTTCGGCCAGCAGAGGGACGGCGGGCCCGGGCTGGAGCAGAGCCTTTCGGCACCCCTCAATATCGGCCGAGCGCCATGCAACTCGGCCAAGTCTTTCCATACCTTCCGGTAGCGAGCCACCAGCATTCAGAACCCTTCGCCCGGCGTAAGCCGGGCTTTTCCTGTTTAGGAGGATAAAATGACAATACCCAATCATGCCAAGGCCAATTTCCATACCCTGCTCCGCGCAGCCGCAGACGGCAACCTCGCCCTGATGGAATGCCTGGACACCCGAACGAGCGAACCTCGTTATGTCCTGTGTGCTGTCGGACACGACGGGACCGACTACGTTTTCACACCGTTTGGGCATCTCGCCGACGGGAACCCCTACGACGCTTACTCCCCTCCCGATCCTGATAATCCTCAAGGCTTTCTGACGACGGGCCAGGCTCGATCCGACAATTGCTTGCCAATCGCCGACGACAAAGGAGAGAGCGATGCAGATCAGACGTAAATCCCGGCCGGGCGAAAAGCGGCAATGCCTCGCCCACACACTCTATTCGGCGGGATTGGGCGCATGACCCAAGCCGCTACCGTTCGACGCCTTCCGGCGCGCCCGATGTCGCCGTCCTCGTCCATCCCGGCATGAAGATCCATACGTCCTATGGCACGGGCGGAACGGTGATCGGGGTTGAAGGCCCTTGTATCCATGTCGCGCCGGATGGCAGCGAGTATCCGCATTTCACGATCGTCTATGTGCCCTCCGAACGATTCGGCCGACACGGCAAGCTCGATCACAACTGGATCAACGAATGCGTCGCCGCGGACGGCCGCATCCTGAAGCTTCTCGAAGCCAACCTCGACGAGATTTTTATCGCAGATGCGGTCTCCGGCCCGCGCTGACGCTCCGGGGAGAACGCCCTACCAATCTTCCTTCCAACTTTATCCAACCAGGCCCGGTGCTCCCAGGAGCGCCGGGCCTTTCCACGTTTCCAGGAGAGTATCATGACCAGGTCTGCACTCGACTGCCCCCGCCCGGCTCCTGCGCCAGTCGCACCGGTCGCGCCGGTGTTCCTCAATTTCCGTTCGCAGATTGTTCGGCCCGTCTGCTTCGCCATCGTCTATTGGGAAGGGCCGGGCGATACGCTCTATGCCTTCGAGGAACGCGACGCCTTCGAGCGACAGCGCGCGACGGCCGAGCGTCATTTTGTCCATGTCCATGAGTTGTCGGCCGAGGAAGCGGCCGATTGGATTGCCGCCGGCGGCAACGCTGTCCTGCACGCGATGTCGGTCGCCGGCGTCGCAGCATTCGGAAACCTGAAGCTCGCGCCCGGCTGAAGGCCGGGCGCCCGCGGTCTTGATCGCTCCAGAGGGAGAGAGGGGCCGGAAAAGGGCGGTCTGCCGGGGCTTGGAGAGCGTCCGGGCGGGCCTGTCCTTTCCCGCTCTCGACAGGGTTTCCCATGAACATCGTTCCTTCCCGCACCACAAACGCAACCACCACCTCGCTCGCATCCGCTGATCGCCCCAGCCGAGCAGGCAAACTCTTCCGCTCGGGCAACGCGCTTCTGCCGTCACTCGAACGTGGCCAGCCCGTCGGCGCAGCCGATCTCCGCGCAGTTCTAACAGACATGTTCGGTGGCTCGGACGCCGAAGGTTACTGGTCATGGAAAGACGCCTATGAAGCGACTGAAGTGGCGCAGGTCCTGTTTCTGCGCAAGTTCGGCGCGGCGATCACCGCCCGCCCAAACGCGCCACAGGCGACGCTGGCGATGCTGACCAAGGTGGCGGGCTTGATCCCCACCCACACGCGGCGATCCGAGGAAAGCCAGCGACTCCAGCAGTTTTCCACGCCGATGCCGCTCGGCTTTATCGCGGCCCGTGCCGCCGGCATCATGGCGGACGACACGGTGCTCGAACCGTCCGCCGGAACCGGCCTCATGGCGATCTTCGCCGAACTTGCGCATGCGCGCCTTTCTCTCAACGAATATGCGCCTGTCCGCTATGGCCTTCTGCAGCAGCTCTTCTCCGGATCGACCGCGTCGCAGCACGACGCGGCCCACATCGATGATTATCTCGATCGTTCGATCCGCCCGACCGTCGTCTTGATGAACCCGCCGTTTTCCGCCGGTGTTCATGTCGAAGGCCGTATGGCAGACGCCGCATGGCGTCATCTCGCCTCCGCCTTCGCACGGCTTGCCCCCGGCGGCCGGCTGGTTGCGATCACCAGCTCAAGTTTGTCTCCCGATAATCTTAAATGGCGCGACGCCTTCGTCCGCCTGCAGGACCGTGGCACGGTTCTGTTCAGCGCCGCGATCGATGGTTCTGCCTACGCCCGGCATGGCACCACCATGGAGACGCGCCTGACGGTGATCGACAAGATCGCCGCCGCCGATCCCACGCGCCTCATCGCCTCGCACGGTGTCGCTCCCGATCTGGAAACCTTGCTGTCGTGGATCTCAGGCCTGCCGCCTCGCTCGCCGTCGTCCGCGTCGAACTCGATTGGCGCACTTTCCAACGGCATCCTTCGCGCCTGCGCGGCGAAAATGGCCGCGCGTAAGGCCACCGACACCTTGCGTCCCGCAGCGGTGACCGCTCTAACAGGGCGACCATCACCTGCCGCCCGTGCCTCGCGTCCCGTCTCTCAGCCCACCATTCGTGTTGACGACGAAATCGCCGAGCTGTCCTACGAGTTGCGCGAAGAACCACCGAGCGCCCGTGCCGATGTCGTCGACGGCATCTATGAGCCTTATCGGCTGCAGGCGATCAACATTCCCGAGGCAAAACCCCATCCGGACAAACTGGTCGAATCCGTCGCCATGGCATCGGTGGCGCCGCCCAAGCCGACCTACCGGCCGCAACTTCCGAAGCATATTGTCACCAGCGGCGACCTCTCTGACGCTCAACTCGAAAGCGTGATTTATGCCGGCGAAGCCCATGCCGGCTATCTCGCCGGCCACTGGTCTGTCGATGCGAGTTTCGACAACCTCAACGCCGTTGCCCCCGAGACGGAGCGGGCCGTCCGCTTTCGTCGCGGTTGGTTTTTGGGCGATGGCACCGGCGCCGGCAAAGGCCGCCAGGCTGCCGGTATCATCCTCGACAACTGGCTCAAGGGCCGTCGCCGGCATCTGTGGATCTCGAAATCCGAGACCCTGCTCGAGGACGCCCAGCGTGACTGGAGCGCCCTTGGGCAAGAAAAGCTGCTGGTCACGCCGTTGTCGCGCTTCCGCCAGGGCAAACCGATCAAACTCGATGAAGGCATCCTTTTCGTCACTTTCGCCACGTTGCGCACTGACGAACGGGAGGGAAAACGTTCGCGTGTCCAGCAGATCGTGGATTGGCTGGGAAGTGATTTCGACGGAGTCGTGATCTTCGATGAAGGTCATGCCATGGCCAACGCCGCCGGCGGCAAGTCCGAGCGCGGCGAAAAAGCCGCTTCCCAACAGGGCCGTGCCGGTCTGCGCCTGCAGCGCGCGCTTCCCGATGCCCGTGTGGTCTACGTCTCCGCCACCGGCGCGTCCGAGGTGGAGTCGCTGGCCTATGCCGAACGCCTCGGCCTCTGGGGCAGCGCCGATTTCCCCTTCTCCACCCGATCCGAATTCATCGCGGCGATTGAGGATGGCGGTGTTGCGACGATGGAAGTGCTCGCCCGCGACCTCAAGGCGATGGGGCTGTACGCTTCGCGGTCTCTGTCCTTCGAGGGTGTGGAATACGACATCCTCGAGCACGAACTGACCGAAGAACAGGTTGGCATCTACGATTCCTACGCCGAGGCCTTTCAGGTCATTCACAACAATCTTAACGCGGCACTGGAAGCCACCGGCATCGCTGGTGCGACCAGTGCGACAGGCAACAGTACCGCGCGTAATAAAAACGCCAAAGCCGCCGCCCGCTCCGCCTTCGAAAGTTCGAAGCAGCGCTTCTTCAACCATCTCCTGACCTCGATGAAGACGCCAGCGCTGATCGACGCGACGACCAGGGACGTCGAGGAAGGGCACGCGGCGATCGTTCAGATCATCTCGACCGGCCAGTCCCTGACCGAACGCCGGCTCGCGGAAATACCGACCGAAGAATGGGGCGATATCCAGGTGGACATTACTCCGCGCGAGATCGTCGCGGAATATCTCAACCATTCTTTCCCGACCCATCTCTTTGAGGAATATTCCGACACTGAGGGCAATCTTCTCTCGCGGCCGGTCTTTGACGCCGATGGCAACCCTGTTCTGTGCCGGGAAGCCGTCGCCCGCCGGGATGCGTTGCTCGAACGCCTCGGCAGTCTGCCGGCGATCCCGACTGCGCTCGACCAGATCGTCCAGCACTTCGGCGGTGCCCGGGTGGCTGAGATCACCGGCCGCACCCGCCGCATCGTCCGCCGCGATGACGGCGGCACGATCGACCGCTTCGCCGTCGAAAGCCGGCCGGGCAGTGCCAATCTCGACGAGACCCGTGCCTTCATGGACGACGAGAAGCCGATCCTGATCTTCTCGGAAGCTGGCGGCACGGGGCGCTCCTACCATGCCGATCTCGGCGCGAAGAACCAGCGCCTGCGTCTTCACAACCTCCTCGAAGCCGGCTGGCGAGCCGACGTGGCGATCCAGGGCCTCGGGCGCAGCCATCGTACCAACCAGGCGCAGCCTCCACGCTTCCGCATGATCGCCACCAACGTCAAGGCCGAGCGACGCTTCCTCTCGACGATCGCCCGGCGTCTCGACACGCTCGGCGCCATCACCCGCGGGCAACGGCAGACAGGCGGGCAGGGGATGTTCCGGAGCGAGGACAATCTCGAATCCCAATATGCCCGGGATGCGCTCCGGCAGTTCTACAAGCTGATCCACGGCGGGGGGGTCGCAGGATGCTCGCTGGAAAAATTCGAGACCACCACCGGCCTGTCGCTGACTGCGGAACAAGGCGGTCTTAAGGACGAGCTGCCGCCGATCCATACCTTCCTCAACCGCATGCTGGCGCTCACCATAGCCATGCAGAACCTGTTGTTCGATGCCTTCGAGCAGTTGCTGGCCGCCCGCATCGAGGGCGCGATCGCAGCGGGTGTCTACGACAAGGGGCTGGAGACTTTGACGGCCGACCGCATGACGGTGAAGGATCGCAAGCTGGTCTACACCCACCCGGTCACCGGCGCGCAGTCGCATCTGTTGACCATCGAGCGCATGGACCGCAACATACCGCTGGCGATTGCCGAGGCGTTGAAACTCGCCGCGCGCGATCCCCGTGCCAAGTTGATGCTCAACGGCAAGTCGGGCCGTGCGGCCGTGCAGATCCCGACACGGTCGGTCATGCTAGACGACGGCTCGGTCCAGCCGCGCGTAGCGCTCATCCGGCCGATGGATCAAATCCGCTTCGAGCTGCGCCAGCTCGAGGAAACGAACTGGGAGGAAGCGGACGAGGAGATCTTCTCCGCCGCATGGAACACTGAGGTCGCCAATCTCTCGGAATTTTCCATCTCGACCATGCATATGGTCTCCGGCCTCCTGTTGCCCATCTGGAAATTGCTGCCGCAGGATTATTGCCGGGTCTATCGTCTTGAGACCAACGAGGGCGAGCGTATCGTCGGCCGTCTGATCTCTTCGGAAGGGCTCTCGCGGATTTGCCGGAATTTCGGGCTCGACCAGACGGAGGTCATCGCTGCCGCAGAGGTGTGGCAATCGCTGCTCGGAGGCTCGTCGGTCGTTGCCCTTGCCGGCAACATGACGCTGCGGCGGGTGCGGGTGATGAACGACTATCGCGTCGAGCTCACCGGCTTCTCCGACGGCATGCGCGACGGGCTGAGATCCCTCGGCCTGTTCTCCGAAATGATCGCCTGGAAGGTCCGGTTCTTCATCCCGGCCTCCGATGACGGACAGGCAGTGCTGTCGCGCCTCCTCGAACGGCATCGCGTCGTCGATGTCGCCGGCCGGAGCTGACCGTCATGTTGTCGGCTTCACAGCTGGCGGATCGTCTGGCGCGCGACGCCGAGGCGGTCTGCCGTCACTATCTCTCCGCCGGCCGCCGGGCCGGCAACTACTGGATCGTTGGCGACGTTGCCAACAGAAAGGGCAAGTCGCTCTATGTTCACCTCTCCGGGCCCCGCAGGGGCAGGTGGGCGGACGCCGCGACCGCTCAATATGGCGATCTGCTCGATCTCGTGCGGGAATCCTGCGGACTTGTCGAATTCCGCGACGTCGCCGATGAGGCGCGGCGTTTCCTGAACGAACCACGGGTCAGACCGGTCTCGTCCACCAGGGACGATACACCTAACAGCCAGCCGGCCGAAAGACCGGCCGCGGAACGTGCAAGACGCCTGTTTCGCATGACGCAGCCGTTCTCCGGCACGCTGGCCGACAGCTATCTGCGCCAGCGCGGCATTCTGCGCGCATCGTTGCATCCCGCGCTCCGCTTCCATCCGTCCTGCTACTATCGCGATCTCGTCAGCGGCAGGACGAGCAGGTATCCGGCGCTGATCGCAGCGGTGACCGATCAGGCCGGTACGGTCACCGGCGTGCATCGCACTTGGCTCGACCCGGATGGCGACGGAAAGGCAAGGGTCGACGATCCCCGCCGTGCGCTTGGCGGCCTGCTCGGCAATGCAGTCCGGTTCCACTTTCCGGTCCATGGCCTGGTGCCGGTCATGGCCGCGGGCGAGGGGCTCGAAAGCATGCTGTCGCTCTCGCATGTGATGCCCGGTATGCCGATGGTCTCGGCACTGACTGCCAATCACCTTGCCGCCTTCCGGCCGCCAACCGGATGCCGGCGCCTCTATGTTGCCGCCGACGCGGATGCCGCCGGCCGGCACGGCATCGAAGGACTGAGCGGCCGGGCGCAGGCGCTCGGCATCCTGCCGCTTGTGCTTGCCCCCGAGCTCGGCGATTTCAACGAGGATCTGCGCCGGCTTGGACCTGATCGGCTCATCGCAAATCTTCGGGCACAGCTTGTGCCGGAAGACGCGTCTGCCTTTCTTCTCGCCTGATGCGGCTGCGGGGAAGGCGGATGGGCGACGACGCGGCTGGCAGGGGCCGGTTCCCGCCGATCTCCGTCCTGGTGAAGCGCGCCTGCGGACCTGCCGAGAGGCGACCCTTACCAGGCGGCCGTCGGGCCTTCAGCGGGTCGGTCAGGTTTCTTCCCCGCGCCGGCTTTCCTTACGCATCGGCTGCTCCGAAAACAGGTTCCCCATTTTCGGGCCGATGCGGCAGCCGGCGCTCCTCGCGGGCCAAGAAACCCTCCCTCAACCGCCCGGCGCTGCGCTGGACCGCTTCGCTGCGCTCGCGGTTCCGGCCCGCCCGCCGCCTGGACAGGGATCGCCGTCAGGCCGCGAGAGGCGCGGTCCAAACCGACGGAGACCATCATGAACCTCACCCTTCCCATCGACGACACCTTCGACCCCGACCACGCATCTTCGCCGACCGACCGCGTCATCTACGAGATGCAAGTCTTTGGCTACCGCCCCTTCCAGGACGAGCCGGACCCGCGCCCGCTGCCCGAGGAGCCGGTCGTCCAGTCGGCGCTGACCGCGATGTTCGACGCTCTGTTCGATATGCTCGGCGACACGCGGCTGGAGCCCGATCTCGAAGACCTGCTCTGGTCGACGGTCAACCTCTTCCACCGCGCCGGCGAGCGTATCCAGCGCGAACTTCAGCGCAACGAAGACGCCCAGCGCACCGGGCAGCGCGAGCAGGACGGCTCGGAAGTCAAAAGCGTCGAGCTTGAGCGCCATGTCGTCGAGGGCATCACACTTCTGGAGCGACGCAACGCCTTCGAGTTCATGCGCGACTATGCAGCCGATCTCTTCGAGGCCCAGACAGGATCGGCCTGGCGGCCGCGCACGGGCTCGAAGGTCAGCCACGCCAACATGACCGCAGCGATGATCGATAGCAGAGATTTCCTCTCTGCCCGCCGCCACGCCGAAAACGCGGTGCTGATTCCGGCCGGGACCAAGATCGCCTTTGGTGGCGGCATGGACTACAACGATCACGATCGGATCTGGGCCGCGCTCGACAAGGCCCATGCCAAGCACGCGGACATGATCCTGCTGCACGGCGGCTCGCCGAAAGGCGCCGAACGCATCGCAGCATGCTGGGCCGAAGCACGCAAAGTCACCCAGATCGCCTTCAAACCCGACTGGAGCAAGCACGCCAAAGCCGCCCCGTTTCGCCGCAACGACGACATGCTTTCGGTCATGCCATCAGGCGTCATCGTCTTCCCCGGTTCCGGCATTACCGACAACCTGCGCGACAAGGCCCGCCGGCTCGGCATCAATGTCTGGGAACTGAAAGGAGATGGCGCCTAAGCGCCATCGTCTTCGCGAAATTCAACTCGCGATTGTCTTTTTGCCGAGACTACTTGTTCAGCGCATCCTTTAGCGCCTTCGCCGGAGTGAAGGCCACCTTTTTCTGTGCGGCGACCTTGATCGTCGCCCCGGTTGCGGGATTGCGCGCTTCGCGTTCCGGCGTGTCCTTTACCTTGAACTTTCCAAAGCCAGGGATGGACGTTTCCGCGCCGGATTTTGCGGCGGCCGTGATGGCGGAAAATACAGTTTCGACGACAGCCTTGCTTTGAACCTTGGTCAGGCTGTGTTCGGCGGCGATCTTGTCTGCGATCTCGTTGGTCGTGGTCATAGGAACTCCCTTTGCTGTCCGAACCAAATCCTTTCCACTGGGACAACCCGCTGTCACGCGGTTCATGCCTCACTCGCAGCTGCCTTAACCACCTTTCCACAAGTTCTGGCGATTAGACGGCGGCCGGTGGGTGCAGACGGGTATCAAGGGCGAATGTCTCCTGGAACTTCAGCGAATAGCTGCCGGCCGCTTGGCTCGCGATAAAGATCAGGTTCCAGCTATGGGTGGAGACCGCGCTTGGGATTGCGACAAAACGATGCTGTCGCAGCAGGTCGTCGCCGAATGCCTGCTGGCCGGCGCTCGGGATACCGGGCCGCAGCCAGTTCGGATTGGGAACGGTGACGGGATCGACGACATGCACCGCAGAGGTGTCTGCGATGACAGCCGCTGTCAGGACATGTGGGATTGTGTCGAGTGTGCGAAAACCCTTGTGGACCGCGACCTCAAGGATCGCCGTAGACGGGTCGATGGAGCAGTAGATCGCCCGCACGCCCTTGCTGTTCCAGCGACCGCCGACACGATAAGCGCCTTCACCGCTATCCCATGTCGGGGCATAAGCGGCTTGATCGAGCCGCCATGCGATCAGCTCGGAACCGCCAAGCGCGATCGGCAAAGGCGTCATGCATAGACGCCGTATTCGAGCCGTTCCAGATAGTCCTCGACCAGCTCGACGCCGGCAGGCGTCGCGAGCAGGTCGATCGGGCGGCGCTGATCGAGCCCGATGGCTGGACGCTCCAGCCATTGCTCAGCTTCCGCCTGGGTTCCCAGCACATCCGTCGCCTTCGACAGGATTTCGGCGAACTTCCATGCACGGCCGCTCTGCTCCTGGCTCAGCGGCTTGGACGGCGCGTCCTTTCGGCGTTGCCATGTCCTGAGGCTCATACCGACGGCCTTCTCGAGGGATTCGGTCTTACCGATAAAGATCAGGTTTCCGACGAGGTGATCGATTGCGGAGGCGGGCAATCCGATGAGCAGCAACTCATGTGCGTCGAGCGCTGTCGTCAGCCGGCGCGACAGCACGCGAGCGCCGCCGAGTAGGGCTTCGATCTTTTGCAGTTCCCCGCTGGGTGTCATTGAAGAAGGTGCTTTCGCTGCAACGGCCATCACTGTCTCCTGCGTCATCTGTCGCTCTTAATATGACATCTGTCGCCGGTTGTTTCAAGCACCAAGGCGGATCCAGCGGCTATGCTACTGGATTTCATTTTGCAGGCCGGCCGATCCTATGATGTCAGCAGTGCAGTCTTCGCGCTGAGGGCCATGACGATCCCTTGCTTGGAGACCCATTCGCTATAGAAAGCACCTGATATCGGACTGAGCATTATACCAATTCGCCAGCCAAATTCACGCGAGTTGCTTGTCTGACGAGCTCCGCATTTCTCGTCCCACAGACTGCGGTGATGTAGCGCCATTCCTCACCTTTGCCGAGGAACCCCTTGCATTTTTAAAAAATTGTGTACACATTTGCCACTTAAACGGAGCCCCGCCATGTCTCAGTCCCCGCCACAGACACCATCTCCCCGCCGGGTCGGCGTACGGGAGTTTCGCGGCAATCTGACGTCCTTCCTCAAACAGGTCGAGGATGGCCAGCGGTTTGTTCTCACCTCTCATCATAAGGTCGTCGCGGAAATCGGACCGCCATCGAAGGACACTGTCGTTCGGAGGCCTGGTGCGCTGCGCGGTAAGATCAAAGTTGCCGAAGACTTCGACAGCCTCCCGGCGGACGTCCTGGCCTCCATGGAAGACGAGGCGTGAGGCTACTCCTCGATACGCATGCCTTGTTATGGTGGTTGAATGACGACGAGAAACTCGGGAAGCATACGCGTGGGCTTATCGGCGATCCTGAGAACGACGTCCTCGTCAGTGCCGTCTCCCTTTGGGAAATCACGGTGAAGCTGCGGATTGGCAAACTTGATGCCGATATAGACGAGATTCTTGCGATCTTGCCGGATCAGGGATTCGATCGGCTGGATATCACGGATGCGCATCTCGTCGCTCTTGCTGCTCTTCCGCTTCATCACCGTGATCCCTTTGATCATCTCCTCATGGCGCAGGCCGTGGCGGAGGAGGCGACTTTCGTTTCGCAGGATCGAAATGTCCCGCTCTACGGTATTCCGTTCGTGACCTGCTCGGATGCTGTCGCCTTGTGATCCTCACGGGTTTGGTTCCACCAACGAAGCCGGCTCCAATCGCTCGGATGCGGCTCTGCCGATGGCGGGTTGCCGGGCGGATATCAGCGTTGGGACTGCTGGGCGCTAGCAGGCGAGTTGGTGGAGCCTTTCCGATGTCCCACCCAAACTACTTCAACCGATACCGCCGTACGGTCCGCAGGCGGCGGTGCGGCTACTCTGCCGCCCTCGCGGGCATGCGGAAGTGTGATCTCGGCGAGGGGCGTGCCGGTCGCCCGTAGCTGCTGCGACAATCCGGGGGCGGGACGTTGGCCCGAATGGCGGCGAAGTGCTCAGGTGGCGCGAGGCTGACTGCCCCCGCAGTGCCGGACCGGGCAGCTATGGGTTTGTCGCGCTCTTAAGTTGCCCTGAACCATTCCCGTTTTATGTCGCTCGTATAGACGACCGCCTGCTTTTGCGGCCAACCCCTAAAGGGGTAAGACTCGGTCAAAATTTTTGCGAAATTCGATTTCGGCTGTTTGCTCCTGGCGGAAAATAGAATTTCGCAAAATTTTTGACCGAGCTGACCGCAGCAGGTCGGCCGTCTCTTCGTGCGCCATCGGGAATGATCCCGAACAACCGAAGGAGCAAGTACCATGGCCACCACGATCGCAACCCTGACGCAGAAGACCGACGGCATCCTCGAAGGCGTCTTCGCCACCATCCGGGTCAACGCCCCGATCGCCATCATCCCGAACGCCCAGAAGGCGAGCGAGGAAGCCCCCGACTACCGCGTCATCCACCGCAAGACCGGCTTCGAGATCGGCGCAGGCTGGAACCGCATCGCCCGCCAGACCGGCGAGGAATACCTCTCCGTCAAGCTGGAGGCTCCCGAGATCGGCGTGATCTTCGGCAATCTCGCCCAGGCCCCCGGCGGCGACCCGAGCAAGAAGGTGATCCTCTGGAACAATCCGAACTGAACGGCGAGCGCCGGCCCCGAGCAATCGGGGCCGGCTTCGGCGCGTGAAGCAAGGCCACCGGAACGTTTGGTGGAAATGATCGCGGGCATCGAGCCCGCTATCATTCCTTTGGTGCCACACGAAACCAAACTCTGTCTGCTCAGAACGCCAAGTCTGCCGTGAGCATCGCGCCGCCTCAAGGACATCGCGGCCCCTCCAATTTTCAGCCAGCGCCCTGAAGGGCGCCGTCAGAAAATCGGTTCCTCCGCTCGCCGCCTCCGGCGGTCGCCTGCGGCGATCCTTGACCCGGCCCGATCTCACGACCCCGGGGCGTCATCTTTCACACTGTCAAGGAGATGACGATGACCTATGACCTCGAAATCCACATTGAAGAACTGCGCCTCGAAGCCCACCACTGCCACCCGGCGGAGCGCGTTCAGATCGAAGCGGAGCTGGAACAAGCGCGTGCCGAACTGACGGCGGCGATCGTAAGTCAAAACGCCGAGTGCGTCGGCGAGCCTCCCCACTGAGGAGGCTTTCGCCTTGTCATCCCTGGTCCACCGCGCCGGATCGACCGGCGCGGTGGACCGAAGCTCCGCTTCCCTGCCTACAACTTTCCGCTCTGTCCATTCGCGTCTCTGGCCTTCTCCACCGGCCGCGTTCGGTATCCGCGCGCACGTCTTGCCTGGAGCAGATCGAGGAACATTGCTACCGCATCTTCCTCGCAGGCGAAATGATGCGCCTTCGCCTGTCCGTTGGAGCCGATACGTCCCCAGCGTCGCGTCAGGCAGGGTGTGCCGAAGAGCGTCGGCTCGATCGACAACGCATAGAAGCGTGCCATGTTTTTCGTCGCATCCGTGCGTTCGAAATAGAGTCGATAGGGTTGAGCCAGCATGGCAGAAGAATCGTCCGTTCCCGCCTCGACGTCCAACGACAGTTTTGAATCGAATCGCCTGCTTCGATTCATTTTCGTGATGACTGGTTCCTATAGCCTGGACGGTTGGCGGCGATCTTATGGGCGAGCCGGCCGCTGGCCGACCGTGCTCTACTCGCGCCGTTCCGCCGCTCCCCAAGCCGGCGTTGCCGTCTCGGCCTTCGGTGACGATCACTCTCGCGGGTAAACCGCATCGACCGGCGTGTGATCTTCAACGGTCGCCCCCACGCGTTGGAACGACTGCGACGGACACGACGGCCCCACAAGGATCTTTGACATAGCGACTTTGTCACAGTCGCCGGTATCTCCGCTGGCGAGCCATCAGCCTTATTGTTGCCCTCGACCTCAGCTTTCGTCTAGAATCTCCTGCAACTGGAATTCCGCTGTCGATGGAGTCCGCAATGCCGATCATGCGCCGTGCCGCCGAGATCCAATCCGAGGTCACAAAGCCCAGTGGCGCTTCGCCGGTGTTTTTGATCGTCGCGCGCCTTCCCTTCCTGATCGTCCGCGGCCTAACGAAGGCTGCGCTTTACACCGCGTGGTGCCTTTGCTTTTACATCCTCAGCATGTTTCGCCCGTTCACCGGGATGGCAATGGTGGCGGCGATCGTCATGGTGCCGCTCTCGATTGCGGCTTTCGTCAAGCCCGAGGCAGCGAACGGTTTGCCGTTCTGGGCCTTCATTCTGATGACCTTCAGTTTCGCGGGCTTCTCCATCGGATACACGATCTTCCTCGACTGGATTACGCCACCTGAACTGGAAGAAATGATCGGGCACTATCGTCGAGGTGATCGCGGCTGACACCTCTCGATGAGGCACCACGATTTGCTTAGGCGCGCGAGGCAATCGACGCGGCACTTGCGGTCATGAAGGCGACGAAATGACCGGCAGAAGTCGAATACGACGCACAGGAAAACGCCTGAGCCGTTAAGGTCTCAATTTGGCGAACCTGTTGGGCTTCGCCTGCGTGTCCATGTCCTTGCGTCTAAAATAGATCGCCCTTCCGCAGCGGATCGGACTGTGGCCCTGGACGATGATGATCTGCTCGTCCTTGCGCATCGACTGCGTGATTTCGTGTGGCATGATCAGCGGGCGGCGCTGGAAATTGATGCTTTCGGATTTCCGCGATGCGCTGTTCTTCGTGCCCCAGCCGAGATTGCGAGAACTGCCTTTCACCTCGACGGTCATTTCTCCGCATTGGGCCGAGACATTGCGGGCCGTGTCCAGCGCCTTGATCGCTGCGTAACTTGCGAACGCGCAGCCGTCGATCCACGACACCGCACCGTCCTTCCCGAAATGCCGTTCCAACTGGCCGACGGACTGATACATCAGCATCATGCTGACACCATACTTGCGACCGCGGTCGCGCGCCTCTTCCAGCACGCGCATGTAACCAAGCAGATCGACCTCGTCCAACATGAACAGCGCCCGACGCTTGAACGCGCCATCGGCCTCGATCATTGCATTGATCAGCGAGCCGATGATCACCCGGCCGATACCGGGATAGGAGCGCAGGATCGATGCTGGAATGTTGAGAAAGACGTCTTTCTTTCCGCCAGCGATCTCGCTCGATTTGAACGTCTTGCCGCAAACGAGCGCCGCGTAATTGTCGAGCGACAGCCATTGCGTATCCTTCGATGCTGTCGAATAGACGCCTGAGAACGTCTGCTCGGTCATGTTGACGAAGACCCCGAGCGTTTCGCGGATGAAGGCGGACGCGGAGTGTTCCTGTACGTCACGCAGCATCGCAAGCACGGATGTCTCAGGCTCGGAAACGATCTGGCGCAGGCTGCGCAAATTTCGCCGGCCGGCAAACTCCGGCGACAGCATGACATGCGCCAACAGCCCGGTCAGGAGATTGTGCGCCTGGTTCTGGAAGTAGGAGCCGGTCGAACTTTCGAAGCGCACGCTTTCCGAGAGCAACATGTGCGCGATGCCGACGATGTCCTCCTCCTTTTTCTGCGAGTGTTCGATCCCGTCGAGCACGTTAAATCCCATGATTGGATTTGTCGGATCGAGCACAACGACCTCGCGGTCGAGTTTTTTTCTCCGGTGTTCGACGACCATCGGTGCCACCTCGGTGGACGGATCGAGGCAAATGAGCGGGCCCGTATATCGGAGCGCCGTCGGCACGACGTTGCTGGTTGTCTTGAAGCCGCCAGACCCCGCGAAAAAGAGCATGTGCGTCGAATCGAAGTCCTGGGCGTAGGTAAGCAGCGGCGCTTTGCCGCCACGTCCCCACGTGGCCGGATCGTTCGGATCGAACGGCAGCTCATGGACGAGTTCCTTGTCGACCCTATACCGCTCACCGATGACGATCTCACCACCATCGGGAAACAGCCGTGCCGCCGCCGACATCGGCAGCCAGTCGGCGTCTCCAAACGTCCCGCGCTTGGCGCGTGTCACCTGTTCGGGTACGACGCTGGAGATGCGGGCCGCTACCGCGATTGTCATGAATCCCATCGCTGTGCCAACGACCGCAATCATATCGAGGAACGAGAGTGCCTGATCCCAGGTCAACACGCCGTGCTCTACGGACGGCTCAAGCCTTACGAACTCGCGCAGCCCGTAGAAGCCGGCTACCAGAAGAAAGCAGAGAAAGCTGGCCATCGCCACCGGCCTTCGCCGATGGAGGGGCAGCGCCCAGACCGCCAGCAGTCCGGCCAGCGGCCCGAACAAAAGGACCGGCAACGGCGATGCCCGCAGAAACCAGTATTGCACCTTGCCGGTCATGCTGGCGGCCAATTCTGGCCATCGCCAGTTGGCGACATAAAAGGTAAAGCCGGTGACGACGATTGGAACGATGATAAGCAATAGGCTCGGATGCGGTTTCGCCTTTCCCGTCATTCAGCCGCCTCCGCAATGCCTTCGAAACTGCCGTCGGATGCCGCAGCTCTGAAAGCGAGCTCTCCTATATCGCACAGGCGCCGATGCTCAGCCGTCCCCGGCACGACCTGCGTCATTTCGAGAAGTCCGCCAAGCAGGAAAGCCCGATCCGCGTTCGACAGGCCTGCGCGGACGACGATGCCGCCGAGCAAGAACTTCTCTCTTGCCTCGCTTTTTCGATCAGCCGTCATGAGGAACCTCCGCTTCCGCTCGAGTCCCACCATTTGCCTGTCCACGCGGCGAAGCAGATGAGCCACCAGATCCTTTCTTTTCGCCTTTGCGAAATCGTGCTGCGATCTCGTCGAAGATGCGATCGACCTCCTCATCAGTGATCTCCATTTCGGCCAGCCCCGACTTCGTTGCCGCGCGGGCAAAGCGATCGGCCGATTTGACTATTAAAGTTTTCCTGCGTTCACGCAGTTTTTCGATTTGCGCGTCGATATCGAGAATTGACGGCTTAGCGGCCATTTACTGGTCCCTTCCAATTGCAATAAACTTTCCGACTTCCGATTTAACTAACTAGTAAATGGTAGTCAAATAAGCTACGTTGCACAAGTCCCCAAAACGTCGATGCCGGAATTCCGGTTTGGGCCGTCTTCCGGAAAAGCGGCATCGGCCCTTCGGTCCGATCAGTTTGAGGGCGCAATATACGTCGCTGGCGCGACGTGCTTGGAAGGACTGGAGACGTCAGTGGCGATCATGTTCGTCAGAGCGCAGGTGATCAGCAGGGGAGCGGGACGCAGCATCGTCTCGGCCGCCGCCTATCGCCATCGCGCCCGGATGATGGACGAACAGGCTGGAACCTCCTTCAGTTACCGTGGCGGCGCCTCCGAACTGAAGCATGAGGAGTTGGCACTGCCGGACCAGGTTCCGGCCTGGCTGCGCGCGGCGACCGACGGGAAGAATGTCGCGGCGGCCAGCGAGGTTCTTTGGAATGCAGTCGATGCCTTCGAGACGCGTGCGGACGCGCAGCTTGCCCGTGAATTGATCATCGCGCTTCCGGAAGAGCTGACGCGGTCAGAGAACATCGCCCTGGTGCGCGAGTTCGTCCGCGACCATCTGACTTCCAAGGGCATGATCGCCGACTGGGTATATCACGACAAGGATGGCAATCCGCACATCCACCTGTTGACCGCACTCCGACCCTTGGCGGAAGAGGGCTTCGGCGCGAAGAAAGTGCCGGTGCTCGGCGCCGACGGCGCACCACTGCGGGTCGTCACGCCGGACCGGCCGAAGGGTAAGATCGTCTACAAACTTTGGGCCGGCGACAAGGAGACGATGAGGAGCTGGAAGATCGGCTGGGCGGAAACAGCCAATCGGCATCTGGCGCTTGCCGGTCATGATATCCGCCTAGACGGCCGCTCCTATGCCGAGCAGGGGCTCGATGGGATCGCCCAGAAACATCTCGGGCCGGAGAAGGCGGCGCTCGCCCGCAAGGGCGTCGAGATGTATTTCGCGCCGGCCGATCTCGCGCGTCGGCAGGAGATGGCCGACCGGCTCCTCGCCGATCCGGATCTCCTCCTGAAGCAGCTTGGCAATGAGCGCTCGACCTTCGATGAGCGTGACATCGCCAAGGCACTGCACCGCTATGTCGACGATCCCGCCGATTTCGCCAACATACGGGCCAAGCTGATGGCCTCCGATGATCTCGTGCTGTTAAAGCCACAGCAGACCGACCGGCAGACCGGCAAAATTACCGAACCGGCAGTCTTCACCACCCGCGATATCCTGCGCATCGAATACGACATGGCGCAGTCAGCCGAAGTTTTGGCCCGGCGCAAAGGCTTCGGCATCGCCGGGGCGAAGATTGCCGCAGCTGTCCGAACCATAGAAACCGCCAATCCGGAAAATCCTTTTACGCTCGACCCGGAACAAGTGGAGGCCGTCCATCATGTCGCCGGCGACACTGGCATCGCGGTTGTCGTTGGGCTTGCCGGCGCGGGCAAATCGACGCTGCTTGCCGCGGCACGCGTCGCCTGGGAAAGCGAACATTATCGCGTCTTCGGTGCGGCGCTTGCCGGCAAGGCGGCCGAGGGGCTCGAGGATAGTTCCGGCATCAAGTCGCGCACGCTCGCCTCCTGGGAACTGGCCTGGGAGAATGGACGCGATCTGCTCGACCGGGCGGACATCTTTGTCATCGATGAAGCCGGCATGGTCTCGTCGCAGCAGATGGCGCGTGTGCTCAAACGAGCCGAGGACGCCGGAGCCAAGGTGGTTCTGGTCGGCGACGCGATGCAGCTTCAGCCGATCCAGGCAGGCGCAGCTTTCCGGGCGATTTCCGAACGGATCGGTTCTGCCGAACTTGCCGGCGTGCGCCGCCAGCGGGAAGAATGGGCGCGAGTGGCTTCCCGTCTCTTTGCTCGTGGCAAGGTCGAGGAGGGGTTGGATGCTTACGCGCAGCGTGGGCATATCGTCGAGACCGAAAACCGGGCTGAAGTTGTGGAGCGCATCGTTGCGGATTGGACGAGCGCCCGCCGTGACCTGATCCAGAAAAATGCAGATACCGAACAGCCGGTCCGCTTGCGCGGCGACGAACTGCTCGTTCTCGCCCATACCAATGACGACGTGAAGCGGCTCAATGAGGCGCTGCGCAAGGTCATGAAAGATGAAGGCGCGCTGACCGTCTCTCGTGAATTCCAAACGGAGCGAGGCGTGCGGGAGTTTGCCGCCGGGGATCGGGTCATCTTCCTCGAAAATGCTCGATTTCTTGAACCGCGGGCGCGGAAACTTGGACCCCAATATGTCAAGAACGGCATGCTCGGCACGGTCGTCTTCACCGGCGACACGCGCGGCGGTCCGCTTTTATCCGTCCGTCTCGACAATGGCCGGGATATCGTCATCAGCGAAGACAGCTACCGCAACATCGATCACGGCTATGCCGCGACCATTCACAAGTCTCAAGGCGCGACCGTTGATCGGACCTTCGTGCTTGCAACCAGCATGATGGATCAGCACCTGACCTATGTGTCGATGACCCGCCATCGCGACCGGGCCGATCTCTATGCCGCTCGCGAGGATTTCGAGCAAAAGCCGGAATGGGGACGCAAGCTGCGTGCAGATCATGCCGCTGGGGTGACAGGTGAACTGGTGGAAATCGGCATGGCGAAGTTCAGGCCACAGGATAAGGATGCCGACGAGAGCCCCTATGCCGATGTGAAAACTGACGACGGAACGGTCCATCGTGTCTGGGGCGTCAGCCTGCGGAAGGCATTGGCGAAGGGCGGCGTTTCGGAAGGCGACACGGTCACGCTTCGCAAGGATGGCGTCGAGACCGTCAAGGTGGATGTTGTCGTCACCGATGAGGAGACGGGACAGAAGCGAACGGAAAAACGCGAGGTCGACCGCAATGTCTGGACCGCGGAACAGGTCGAGACGGCCGATGCGCGGCGGGAGCGGATCGAGCGCGAGAGCCATCGGCAGGAATTGTTCAAGCAGCTGATAGAGCGTCTGGGCCGTTCAGGGGCGAAGACCACCACACTCGATTTCGAGAGCGAGGCCGGCTACCAGGCGCACGCGCGCGACTTCGCTCGCCGGCGCGGTATCGACACGCTCGCCGAAGTCGTGGCCGGAATGGAGGAGGGCACGGCGCGGCGGCTGGCGTGGCTTGCGGAGAAGCGCGGGCAGGTGGCGAAGCTCTGGGAGCGGGCGAGCGTGGCGCTCGGCTTCGCGATCGAACGCGAAAAGCGCGTCTCGTATAATGAAGAGCGCGCCGAAAATCTTGCGGCGCAGATTCCCACAGATTCAAAGTATCTGGTCCCGCCGACAACCCGGTTTCTCCGTAGCGTTGATGAAGATGCCCGCCGCGCGCAGGTCCGCTCGGATCGCTGGAAGGAACGCGAGGCCATCCTTCGCCCGGTCCTGGAGAAGATTTATCGTGATCCTAACGGTGCGCTTGCCAGGCTGAACGTGCTCGCGTCCGACGCCACGATCGAACCGCGCAGGCTCGCCGCCGATCTCGCAGCCACGCCGCAGCGTCTCGGTCGTCTGCGTGGATCGGAGAATCTGGTCTATGGCCTCACCGTGCGAGACGAGCGAAAAGCAGCGATGACCGCGTTGTCGGATTTGTTGCCGCTGGCGCGGTCCCACGCGACGGAATTCCGCCGGCAGGCTGAGCGGTTCGGTGTCCGCGAGGAACAACGGCGCGGCCACATGGCGCTATCGGTTCCTGCGTTGTCCAAGCCGGCAATGGCCCGGCTAGTTGAAATCGAAGCTATGCGCGAGCGCGGTGGCCAGGACGCCTACAAGACGGCCTTCACCTACGCGGCGGAGGATCGCCTTCTGGTTCAGGAGGTGAAGGCGGTCAACGACGCTCTCACCGCTCGCTTCGGCTGGTCCGCCTTCACCGACAAGGCTGACGCAATCGCCGAGCGCAACATGATCGAGCGCATGCCTGAGGATCTTGCCCCGGATCGTGGCGAAAAGCTCACGCGTCTGTTTGCCGTCGTGCGCCGCTTTGCCGAAGAACAGCATCTTGCCGAGAGGAAAGATCGCTCGAAGATTGTGGCCGGCGCCAGCGTCGAGCCGGGGAAAGAGACGGTGCCCGTGTTGCCGATGCTTGCCGCTGTAACAGAATTCAAAACTCCGGTTGACCAGGAGGCCCGGGAGAGGGCGCGCGCTGTTCCCCACTATGGTCATAATCGCGCCGCCCTCATCGACGCGGCGGCGCAAATCTGGCGCGACCCTGCCGGTGCTGCCGCCAAGATCGAGGAGCTGATCACGAGGGGCTTTGCCGGCGAGCGGATTGCCGCGGCCGTCGCCAACGATCCTGCAGCCTACGGCGCGTTGCGCGGCTCCGATCGTATCATGGACAAGTTTCTCGCTGTCGGCCGGGAGCGCAAGGAGGCTCTGCAAGCCGTTCCGGACGCGGCAAACCGTGTCCGCTCGTTGGGCACCTCATTTAGCACCGCGCTTGATGCGGAGAGGGGGGCGATTTCCGGAGAGCGCCGGCGCATGAGCGTTGCCATTCCGGGACTGTCGCCGGCCGCCGAAGATGCACTGAGAGAACTCTCAGTGGCGATGAAGAAAAAGAATGGCAAGCTCGACGTCGCTGCTGGCTCCCTCGATCCCGCTATCAGGAGGGAGTTCGCAACGGTCAGCCGCGCCCTAGACGAGCGCTTCGGGCGCAACGCCATCCTGCGCGGAGAGGCGGATGTCATCAATCGCGTGGCGCCTGCTCAGCGCCGTGCGTTCGAAGCGATGCAGGAAGGGCTGAAGATCCTGCAGCAGACGGTCCGGATGCAAGCAAGCCAGGACATCGTAACAGAGCGCCAACGGCGGGTCCTTGATCGCGCCCGCGGCGTCATCCGCTGAAACTTAAGAATCCAAAGGAGATGAATATGGCTGAACAGGAAATTTCTTACGACGCAATCGTCCGTGCTGAGATCGCCGTCGAGATCCTCAACCAGGCGCGCGCGATCGTCACGGCCCGTGTCTATCAACTCGAAGAGACGGACCCCGAGGCGGCTGAAGCACTGCGGCTCCGTCGTCGCGATCTTATCGCCGTTCAGCAAAACGTCACTGTTCTCGACCGCGACACGATCGAGAACCTGATCGCGCTCTGGGGACCGCGCGTGAAGGACGAAGCCCGGTTCTGGGCGGAATTCTGATCATGGTGGAGGATCAGCAAGCCGGTCCGCTTTCGCCGGCGAGGAACGAGAGCATTTTCCGCAACGACATTCTCCCCGATTATCTGCCGGATGGTATGGGTCGGGCAGGGCGACCCCGCCTCATCCTGCTCGGCGGCCAACCGGGCGCCGGCAAAACAGCCGTCCTGATCGCCAGCCACGCAGAACTTGATCGCGCGGGACCGACGATCCGCATCGTCGGCGACGATCTGCGCACCTACCACCCGCAGTACCTCGCGTTTCAGAGACAGGATCCTGAAACCGCGTCGCAATTCACGCAAGCCGACGCCGGGTGCTGGACGGAAAAGCTCTTGTCGGCCGCCGTGGAGCGCCATGTCAATATCGTGTTCGAAACCACGATGCGCACCCCGGAGAACGTCGCGCGCGTCATCGGTATGGCCCGTGCGAGAGGGTATGACGTCGAGGCGCGCGCTGTCGCAGTTAATCCGCGGCTCAGCTGGCAGGGTAGCCACTATCGTTTTGAGGAGATGCTGCATGCGGGCGATGCTGCGCGCATTCCGCCGCAGCATGTTCATGATGCAGCAGTTTCCGGGCTGCGGATCAGCCTTGAGAAGCTTGAGAGTGAACACCTTGTCGACCGTGTCCAGCTTCGGACGAGGGGCGGGACGATTCTTTATGACAATGAGCGAACCGAGAATGGGTGGTTGCAGCCACCTCAGGCGAGGATCGCGCTCGAGCGCGAGCAATTGCGGCCGATGACGCGTGGTGAGCTCCAGCGTTTCTCCGACGACTGGAACCACGTTCTCGCACGCATGGAAGAGCGGCGAGCATCGGACTATCGCATTACCACCGTCAGGGCGCGTGCCGTCGACGATGTGAACCACCTGCTTGCCCAGAGGCGCGAGGCTGATGGCAGCGAGGGCGGCCGACGCGGCCGCTCGGTCTTTCAGGGCCGCGCCGACGCGCTTGGCCTGTTTGTCGAACTCTATGACAATGCCTTGCGCGATGCCGAGCGCCGGCCCATCGGGAATGTCGAGGCCCATGCGCTGGGCCGCCTCGCGCAGAGCTACATGGCTCTGAAACTGGTCGAGGCTGCGCGCGACCTCGGCCTCTTGCCGCCCGAAGGGATGATCGTGGCTACGCGGGCCATGGTCCAGGACAAGCACGCAAGTCAGGAGTTTCCGGCGGCGCATCGTCTGCCTGCGGATCTCGCGGTTGAAACGCCGGACGGGTCCCGCCGCCGGCTGACGGAAAGTTTCGAGGTCGTGCTCAATAGGGTCGCCATCGATCGAGAGATATTCAGCGGAACCGACCGTCTGTCGCGCCTGGCCAATGTCCTAGATTCCTGGCTCGAGAGCGCCGGCATGCGAAAGACGCTCGCCCATGGCGCCAATGCCGTCGCCTACGGCAACATGTCGACCGACGCTGCGATGTCCGAGATTGTCGAGCCGGGCTACGCAGCGGCAGTCGCAGCTACGGGCACCCGTCTCTCGCGGAACATGGCTATCGCTGAACGCATGGCGATTTCCACCATGATCGTGGACCACAGGGGGGAGCCGGTCCGGGCCATGCTGGACGACCTGCGGCTCCGCACTGCCGATCTCCAAAACCGGGCCCGCGCCAAATCGATGATGGATGCTATTCTGACCGAGACGGCGCGGCATGACCGCCTCGACGCCGAAAGACGCCGTGCAGCCGGCGAGCTTGTTCGTGGTATTGCCGACAACGAGCGTAATCTTGGAGCGAACCGCGCGCGGGAACGTGGCACGGCTCGATCCGACGTCCTCGTTCCGGCGCGGGATCTGCCCGATCTGTCCGAGGTCGAGATCACGGATCGGCTGCGCGGGTCCGCCCGCCTTGCGGACAAGCGCGCCGAGATCGACAATCTGTCGAGGCTTGTGTTCGGCAACAGCCAGGCGGTTTCGGCCTTGGTGGAGCGGATCACGGGTGCGCAGAGCGGCGCGGCCGCCGGCGATGACGTGCGCGAACGCCGCGTTGGTGAAATGGCAGGAGAGGGACGGAAATGGCTGAGAGGCTCGAGTCCGGCACGTCAGGCTGCGGAGGCCCATGCTCCGCGGCTCGCGGCGGCGTTGGTCGATTATGGGATGGCAGTCGATTTCGAGCGGCATCAGATCAGCCTACGCCACCGCGAGGAGCAGGCGCGACACAGGGTCGAGGTTCCCAGGCCATCGAAAGAGCTCTCCGCCCTGATGTCGGGGACTGACCAGGAACAGGTCCGGCGCTTGAACGCGGAGCCAACACTTCGTCGCGAGTTCGACACGCTTACTCTGGCGATGACAAAACGTCTTTCGCCAACCGATCGCGCGGATCTGAAAGGGGGAAATGTCGCCAGACTGGGTTCATCCTTCGGGATCACGTCGGAACAAGTTGCGACACTCAAACTTGTTCAGGATCGCGCCAGCGCGCTGCAGGACAGGTCCCTTCGACAGACGCGCAACGTTGTGAACACCCCCCAGCTCGGGATACGGCGTTAATTCGGCCCAGCAACGCTATTGACCGGGCACGCGGCCTGTTAGCATCCGCCCGTGCCCGCTCGCCTGACGAAGATCCCGAACGGCTCGTCGTCCGCTGCATTCCATTCGAAGTGACCGGCCCGATCGGTTGAGGCCCTCGGCAGGGCTACCTGTAACAGGGACCGGATTCCGAAGAATGTTGCGAGATCCTCAGCCTCCACGCGAAGGTGGAGACCGCAAACTTTCGGCTTGATGATCGCTTGCCCGTCGCCGAAGTTGAGAACTCGCTCAGTCCGATTGGTGTCGATCGAAAGAGCGCAATCGTTGAGCGATTCGCACAGCGTCTCAGCGATCCGGTCCGCATCTGGGATCGAAACAAACGTTTCGGAAATGTGTTTAGCCATAGAACCTCCAGGTCACCTGGTCAGGCTGACAACAACGCCGGGGCGAAGGCGGTGCGCGACGGAAACGCTGGTCGGCGATAAAGCGGGTCGCCTACTTGGAGTTTGCCACGCATGGCCGCAAGGATGCGATGCGAGACCTCGAAGGCGCCGCAGCACACCGGAAAACGACCATAGCCATCGGAACGCCCGAGTTCATCGAGTTCGGCGCCGGCTTTTTGATAGACACGCCGCATATGCGGCTCGTAGTTCGAGATCATTGTGTTGATGCCATTGGCAAGCGCCGCCTCGCACAAGGCGAGAAGCAGCAAGCAAAAGGCCCTGTCCCGCCGCATGTCAGGGAAATCCCGATCGATGGTATCCTCGTCGATGCACATCCGCGTGCCTTCCCAGATTCCAGGCGCGATCAGGTTGCACACGTCGGGAAATGTTTCGCGGAAGACGTCATAGAGGAGCGTCGGACCGGTCGTCGGCATGAGCCGAACCGAGCCATAAAGCTGCCTTCGATCTTCATCACACCACAGCAGATAGGCAGGGTGAAGGTCGTCATAGCGATCCCGCTCGCGATGGCCGGATACGGACACGTCCCAGCCGAGCTGGTCTGCGAAGACTCTTTTCCTCAGCCGGAACGACTGATCCAGCAGTTCGGTATGTTTGTGATATTCGTGTGCTTGAATAAGGAGATACATGCTTGCCTCTGCATATTGATCGAGGCCAGCGTGCAACAGGATTCGCGCGCGCGAAATATTCGGGGATTAGCTCCCCGAATCCTGCGTATTGCCATACGGGTTTATTAGGCGGAGCTGAATCGCGAGAGCGGTTGCCGATGTGGTCGATGCAGCACCGAGCTTGTGGCGAGCCGACATCAGGTATCGTTGCGTCGTATGCATCGAGAGGCCGAGGATCTCGGCGATTTCATCGTTCGTTTTTCCAAGCGCTGCCCAATAAAGGCACTCCTTCTCGCGAGGACCGAGCTGCGGGATTGGATCGTGTTCGCCGTGAAGTTCGAACACCGCCTTTCTATGGATCAGAAACGCGAGATCGAGCCACTCGTGGCCATACGTCTGGACCAAGCTGCTCCACTCGCCGGTGGGCTTTCTGGAGTTGAAGGAGAAGAGTGCACGACGCTTCTTGTCGACGATGGGGATCGAATAGCCATTTGCGCCCACACCGTGTTCCTGGGCGTCGAGCAGAAAGTCATGGGCCGCTTGTGCAACCTCGACCTCGCGCCAATCGAACGGCATTTGCCGGATCAAACCTTCACGGACGATCGGATCGACTTTCACATATCCGCGCAGGAGATAGCGAGCGACCCAGGCATCACGATAGGTCGTTCGGACATATGGAGTATCGACCACGTCTGCTACGGTCAGAGCCAGGTGATAGGTGGAAAAGTCAATTCGGTAAGCTGCTTCTACGATGCGCAATGCCTCGTCAACACTCGGGGCATTCTGGGTCTCCAGGATGAGACCCTGAAATTGGTCTCGTATGCGTAAGTTTTCCATTCAATACTCCTGACAAGCGTGCCCGATGATCAAGCGGACAGAGGGTAGAGTTCATCAGCAATAGCATGTTATGGTATAACATATCGCATAACCTAATTTATGGAACTTCGGTGCGATCTTACCGAGATTTTCGTCATGTCATGCACGCGTATGTTCCAGGACTCATCGGGAGCATCGGTCATCGGGATTAAGGTCGCTGACATCCTTCGCGTCTCTGAAGGCTTACTTAACATATTCACTTGTTGATCTGGATCAATCTGGTTAGGCAGTGTGGACGGATTGCCG
>DPXQ01000022.1 GCA_003527225.1 Rhizobium sp. | reverse complement strand
GCTTCCGCGGCTATCAGGGCACGGTCGCCGGCGGCGCGGTGAAGCCCGGCGACGGCGTGGTGATCCTGCCGTCCGGCCAGATCGCCAACGTCAAGCAGATCGTCACCTTCGACCTGGTGCGCAACGCGGCGGTCGCAGGCGATGCGATCACGCTGGTGCTCGACCGCCAGGTGGACGTCTCGCGCGGCGACATGATCGTCTCGCTCGACAGCCAGCCGCAGACGGGTCTCTCCTTCGACGCGCATCTCGTCGCGCTGCAGCCGGACGGCATCCAGCCGGGCAAGCGCTACTGGCTGAAGTCGGGCGCGCGCCGCCAGCGCGTGCAGGTCAATCCGGCCTCCCAGCTCGACCTGAAGTCGGGCAAGTGGAATGCGACGGACGGCCTGGCGATGAACGCCATCGGCAAGGTGCATCTCGCCTTCGACGAGGCGGCGATCTTCGACCCCTACGAGCAGAACCGCTCGACCGGTGCCTTCATCCTGATCGATCCGGACACCAACAATACGGTGGCCGGCGGCATGGTGACGGCCAAGCGCGCCGACCTCTCCGGCCTCAATGCCAACGAGGGCCGGGTGATCCTGTCGCTGCCGGCCGACCTTGCCGAACAGATCATGGCGACCGAACTGCTCGCCAGCCGCCGCGACGAGGTGGAAACCCGCCGCGTGACCAATGCGGTCGCCCGCGACATCTTCGACGGCATGGACGGCTGATTTCTCTTCCCAGGACGCACGCGTCCCACTTGCCCGCTCCCTCACCGGAGCGGGCCTTTTTCGTTCCGATGGGACGAGAATCAGGCCTTGTCGTCGCGGCGGACCGGAGCGCCGCGGGCGATGTTCATCTCCTCGCGGATAACCCTGTCGTCACCGTCCAGAATGGCGCGCCAGATGCGATTGCCGATGCGCAGGCTCAAGCGGCGCGTGCCTGCATCCTCGCCCTCGCCCACTTCGACAGTGCTTTTCACAAGGCCCTGCTCCTGATGGCGACGGAACTCCCCCGCCGGCAATCCGAAGCGCTGGGAAATCTCGACCGGATCGAGAATGAAGTCACCATTTCCGTCGCGTTCGATCTGCATGACGATCTCCCCTGATGCAAAGACATGCATTATGGACGCGAATCTGACGGGAAGGTAGGATCAAACGCGACACCTTCGCTCGACGAAATTCCAAGTCGCGAAGATTTGCGCATGGAGGCGGTATGTCCAACGATCCGAACGACGATGACACGATCCCCGAATATGCTTCACCCGCCTGCTTCATGCACGAGATCGATCCCGTCTATATGGGGCTATCTGCAAGCAACGACCGGCCGACCGACATCGCCAAGTGGCGCGCGGCGGAACGCCAGCGGCTGATTGCGGAACGCCTGGCGCTTTCCCAGGACGAGCGGCAAAGCTTTTCCGGCCTCATCGCCAAGGGTCTCGACGAACTCGTTCCGGATGTCTCGGGAAAGGCGATCAGCCTCTATTGGCCATTTCGCGGAGAGCCGGACCTGCGCGACTGGATGGCGAATGTGACGGCGCGAGGGGGAACCTGCCTGCTTCCGCTCGTTGCCGGCAAAGGGCAACCGCTGGTCTTTCGCGCATGGAAAGCAGGCGACAAGCTCGAACGTGGCGTCTGGAACATTCCCTATCCGGCGGAAGGTCCCGAGATCGTCCCCGACATCGTGATCGCGCCGCTGGTCGGATTTGATCCGGCCTTTTACCGGCTCGGCTATGGCGGCGGCTATTACGACCGCACGCTCGCCAGCCATCCCGGAACGCCGTTCGTTATCGGCGTCGGCTACCAGCAGCAGGCAATCGCGACCATCCACCCGCAAGCCCACGACATTCCCATGCAGGCCATCGTGACGGAACGGGAGATCCGGACAAGAGCCACCCCCTCCGGGTGACGGTGCCGCAAGAAAAATCCTGCCGCCGTGTCACAGGCGGCCAGGCTCGATCGTCATGGGGGCGTAACTCCCAAACAGGATGATGGAGACCCTCATGACCGATAGCAAAGCAGTCCGATACGAAGTCGAAATTCCTGACGTATTCAACGCGCTCCTCGGCGTGCATGCCGTGATGGACGAGAACGGTCTCGAGCGCAGCCTTCACCATCTCGTGGTGTTGCGCGCCTCTCAGATCAATCGCTGCGGCTACTGCGTCAAGACGCACACCAAGGAAGCGCGCGACGACGGCGAGACCAGCGACCGCCTCGACCGGCTGATCGTCTGGGACCATGTCGATGATTTCACCGACCGCGAAAAGGCGGCGTTCGCCTGGACCGAAGCGCTGACCACCCTCGACAACGGCACCGATCTCGGCGCGCTGAGGGCGCGACTTCGCCAGTATTTTTCCGAGCGGGAAATCGGTATCCTCACCGCGACGATCGGCATGATCAACGTGTGGAACCGCATTCAAGTTTCGAGGCACTGACATGACTGGACAGCCGATTTCCCTGGCCTTCGAAGAGGCCCGGCCGAGGCTGCTGGGCCTTGCCTATCGCATTCTCGGCTCGCGCGCCGACGCCGAGGATGCCGTTCAGGACACTTTCCTGAAATGGCAGTACACTGAGCGCGGGGAGATCGGCAATCCCGCCGCCTGGCTGACCACCGCCTGCACGCGGCGTTGCCTCGACCTCTTGCGCGCCGCGCATCGGAGCCGCGTCTCCTATGTCGGCGCGTGGCTGCCGGAGCCGATCCATACGCCGATCGACAACGAGGCGGAGACCCGCCTCGAACTCGCCTCGACGCTGACGACGGCGTTTCTTCTGATGCTGGAGAGGCTGACACCGAAGGAACGGGCGGCCTACCTGCTGCACGACATCTTCGAGGTCCCCTACCCCGAGATTGCCGAGACGCTGGACATGCAGGAAAGTGCCGCCCGCAAGCTCGTCTCCCGCGCCAAGGCCAATGTCGAACAGGCGAAGGTCCGGCATGTGACGCCGCTCGAGCGGCAGGATGAGCTTCTCGCCGCCTTCCAGGGCGCCATCGCCAGCGGAACGCCGGCACAACTGGCCGCACTGCTGTCCGACGACATCCGGCTTGCAGCCGACGGCGGCGGCAAGGTTCCGGCTGTTGCCCGCACGCTTTCCGGCAAGCAGGAGGTGCTCGCCTTCATGGTGGACCGCCTGCACGAATGGTGGGCCGACTATGGCTGGACCCGGGCTGATATCAACGGCTCGCGCGGCTTCATCCTGACCAAGGACGGCGGCACCGTCGCCACCGTCACCTTCGGCTATGACGAGGATGGACGGGCGACCGATATCTTCATCATGCGCAATCCGGACAAACTCGCCGGCCTTGCCGGCAGCGCGCTCCACTGAGCGACAAGGCCCGTCATTCGCGGGCAGGCCCGAATGCCGATACGCTCATGAGATTTGAAATGCCTGGGCAAGGCAAGGATAGAGCCACGCCCGCATCCGCCTCATTTTCTCGTTCCACACCCCTTAAACGGAGGTTTCGAAATGACCCAGCTGTCCTCTCTCCTTCTCTTCAAGACCGTTCTTTTGTCCGGGCTGGCACTCTGGCTTTGCGTGGTTGTCCTCAACAATCTGACCGCCTTTCGCGGCGGCGTCTTCTCCGTCGGCTCGCTGATGGCGATGCAGCTTTTCGACGAAGCCCCGGCGATCCGCTCGCCGCTTCTTTCCCGCCGCGTCACGTCCGAAGGCTGGCACCGGTTGATCTATGGGTTCATCGTCGCGGTGGAGATCGTCGTCGCGCTGCTGCTTGTCTATGCCGCCCTGGCATCGCTTGGAGCATTTCTCGGATATGCGGATGCGGGCTTCGCCGTGGCGCGCGCGAACCTGGCGCTCTCCGGCTTCGTCTCGATGGGATTGATCATGCTCATCGGCGGCGCGTGGTTTGCCTATTACATCCGGCAGGAAGGCACGCAGATCACGCATCTGGCGCTGATCGGCCTTGGCGTTGCCACCGGCCTCGTCATCAACATCCCCGCGACCTGACGGACATCGGGCTTGCGCCGGTTGACCTGGCGCATTGCCCCCGGGGACCCGAGGTGCGATATTGGCATCAGTTTTTTTGGAGATGCCGGATGACCGCCGTCTATTCTTCCGCCCGGGTGCTTGCCGATGCCGCCAAATGCGCGAGACAACGGCCAATGACGTCAAACACGTTGTAAAGACGGTGCTGAAAGGCCATATAAGGAAGACGCTTCTGTTGGCGTCTTCTTTCGCCGTCCCGTTTCGCCGGCGTCTCTCTGTTCGACGACCTGTTGGTCCGCCCGCCGGCAGTCTCTTGCCTTCCTCCTTCCCTCCATCCGATGGACCGACCGATGATCCGATTTGAGAAAACAAAGGAACCTTCCGCGCCTGACGCCGCTCAGAAGGGGAAAGACAAGCCGGCCGAAAAGCCAAACGAGGCCGGCGCCCCCATGCCGCAGAAAAAGCGTGCACGCCAAGCCTCCGGCAATGCCGGGGACGATCAGAAACTGTTGTGAACGCTCCGAAACCGGCATCAAGGATACCGCGATGACACTCGCTTTTCCCAATAGCAGCCGCAGTTACGATGAGGCGGGACACCGCATCCGGTTCGTCGGTTATGACGGCATGTTCGAAGTCCGCTTCTTCGTCGAGATCGAGGCGCTTTCAAAGGCGGTGGCCAAGGCCATTTCCGGGGAAGGCGCAATCCTCGCCGCTTTCGATTCCATCCGGGGCGCGATCCTGGATGTGGCCAAGAACGCCTATGCCCATGGGAAGGGCAAGAACATGTTCATCCTGACGGAAGCTGACTTCCCCTGACGGCAACGTCAGAAGAGGCGTCGATAACCGCGCCGGACAGGCTACGGCAGAACGTGGCCGCGATGGCGCGGTTCGTGTTTAAGGTCGGGGGAGTTGTGGTCGCTGACGTCGCCGATACGCACGGCATGTTATGCGGTGCAGGGATCAGCGTCCCGTGGTGGTCTCGTCATCATGCGCCAGACGCATTTCGCGTAGCCGCAAGGTCTTTGCATTTCGCGCTGCCGAAACTTCATCGGCCGCCGATGCCGGCTTGCCCTGGGGAACTGGTGCGGTCTGCACCTTCTTGAAGGCCTGCTCTGCCTGTTGTCTTGTCTTGCTGAATTTCTCGTTCAAGTCTCTATCCTTCCGAGAACCTCTCGGGAATGAGGCGGAAGGCCAGGCTGGTGCCTGCCCTTCCGAGAATGCTCGCGCCAGCGTGCCAGTACATCCGTGGTCACGGCGGCGCGCTATTCCATTAGGCAGCCTGAAGCTGG
>DPXQ01000132.1 GCA_003527225.1 Rhizobium sp. | reverse complement strand
AGCTTCTTGTTGATCGTGTCCGCCACCTTGTTGGCGGCGGACTTCGTGGCGGACTTAAGATCGCCGACCGCCTCCTGTACCTTGCCCTTGGCCTTCTGGACCGTGCCTTCGGCCTGAAGGCGCTCGTTCCCGACCGTCTTGCCGACCTGCTGCTTGATCGTTCCGGCCGCCTGATTTGCCAGGCCGGCGGTCTTGTCCTTCATGCTTCCCATGTTGGTCGCTCCCTCGTGGCGAATGATCCGAACCGTCTCGAAAGGCTTGCCATGCCACGTTCTGGCGAAACGAGCTTACATCAGTCGACCGGCCGGAAAATTGACAAAGATCAGGGGGTGGCGAGAAACTTTATACCGGGGCCGCTCCTGCCCTGAACCTTGAGGCTCCAAGGACGGGAGGTCCCCCATCTCGGCATCAGCGAATACCGTCATCTCCCACAACACGCTGTCTCGACGCGGAGAATATGTCCCAAGCCGCGATAAACATCGCCGCGATGACGGGACCGATGACGAAACCGTTGAGGCCAAAAGTGGCGAGGCCGCCCAGTGTGGAAATCAGCACCACGTAATCGGGCATCTTCGTATCCTTGCCCACAAGGATCGGACGCAGGAAATTGTCCACGAGCCCGATGACGAGCGTACCGAATGCGATCAGGATGATGCCTTTCCCTATGGCACCGGTCGCCAGGAAATAGACGGCGACCGGAAGCCAGATCAGACCGGAGCCTATCGCGGGCAGTAACGAAAAGACCGCCATCACCACTGCCCACAGCAGCGGCGCTCCAATTCCGAGGAACCAGAATATCAGGCCACCGAGTGCTCCTTGCAGGAGCGCCACGAGCATATCGCCTTTGACCGTGGCACGGATGACGATCGTGAATTTCTGGAGAAAAGCCTGCTTCTGTTCCAGGCGCAACGGGATGGCATAGCTGATCCGTCTATACAGCACGCCTTCGTCCCTGAACAAGAAGAAGAGCAAGTACAGCATGACCAACAGGTTTGCCATGAAGTCAAACGTACTCTGACCAATGCCAATTGCCTGATTGGCGATAAACTGGCTGCCATAAACAAGACCGGCTGTAATTTCCTGCTGCAGAGCATCGAGGCTCACGAGACCGAAGCGTCTGAGAAGACCGGTAACCCACTCCGGCAACAGGGCAAAGACCTGGCGAAACAGAAGAGCAAGATCGATCTCGCCAGACTGGATTTTCGTGTAGAAGCCAATTGCCTCCTGTGTCAGCGAAGCGCCAACCAGCGCCACCGGCAGGATCACGATCAATATGATGATGACAAGCGTGAGGAAGGCAGCAAGGTTTCGGCCGTGTTTCGTTGCCGCCAGAATGCGCCGGTACAGAGGAACGAAAAGTATCGCTATAATCATTCCCCACAGGATTGCCCCATAAAAGGGCCAGAGTATCCAGGCGAACGCAAGCGAAACGGCGATGATCAGCAACAGAAAGGCGTTGTCTTCAATCGTGCGCATTCTGGACTACCCCGATCGGGCGGTCCATCTGGACATTGCCCTCCGATGCATTGATTTTATGCAGTTTATGCGGCCAGCGCCGTAAGCCACAGTGTTACGCAGTATACGAAGTCGGCGCAACCGGCTTGTCAGTGATGCGCAGCGCATGGCACCGACAGAACGGTCTCTGTCCGGTTATTCCCGGCTTCTTCTCCGCCGCCGGCCGCCGCCTTCTCCACCTTCGCCATCGACATTGCCCTTGCGCTCGGGGAGCGTGACGACCGCCGAAAGCCTGGGGAAGCTGTCCACCTTGTTGGGCAGCGCCATGGCATAGACGAAATGCTCCTGGAACTTCGGTTCCAGCGCGGTTTCGATCTTCTCGATCCGCGTCACGGTTTCCTCGATCTCGCGGCGATAGCCGCGATTGAGGAGGCACATGCGGGCGCCGGTGCCCGCCGCATTGCCGACCGCCTTGACATGATCGAGGTCGCAATCGGGGATCAGGCCCAGAACCATCGCATATTTCGGATCGATGAAGGTGCCGAAGGCGCCGGCGAGCCCGATGCGATCGACATGATCCACACCCTGCTTGTCCATGAGCAGCTTGACGCCGGCATAGAGCGCGGCCTTGGCGAGCTGGATGGCGCGCACGTCGTTCTGAGTAACGGTGATCCTCGGCTCTCCGTCATGCAGCAGGTAGGCGAAGGTGCGGCCGGTCGACAGGATGCGCGGCGACCTGTCGGCGAGCGATCGGTCGACGACGCCGTCTTCGGAAATGATGCCGGTCAGATACATCTCTGCGATCACCTCGATGATGGCCGAACCGCAGATTCCCGTGACCCCGACATTCTCGGCTTCCTCGGCAAAGCCCGGCTCATCCGACCACGGCTCGATGCCGATGACGCGGATGCGCGGCTCGAGCGTGACGGGATCGATTCGTACGCGCTCGATGGCGCCGGGGGCGGCGCGCTGGCCGGACGAGATTTCCGCGCCCTCGAAGGCGGGGCCGGTGGGCGAGGAGGCTGCTACGACGCGGTTCCTGTTGCCGAGCACGATTTCGGCATTGGTGCCGATGTCGACCAGCAGCATCATCTCGTCCTGGCGGTGCGGGCCTTCGCAGAGCGTCGCGGCGGCTGCATCCGCCCCGACATGGCCGGCGATGCAGGGTAGCATATAGACGCGCGTGCCGACGTTCATCGGGAGGCCGATCTCCGAGGATTTCAGGTGCACGGCCCCGGAGACGGCAAGCGCGAAGGGGGCGCCGCCAAGTTCGGTCGGATCGATGCCGAGGAACAGGTGGTGCATGATCGGATTGCCGACGAAGACGCTATCCAGAATATCCTCGCGAGAGACCCCGCCATCGGCGCAGACGCGGTCGATCAGGCCGTTCAGCGCCTCGCGCACGGCGGCCGTCATGGCCTCGCGGCCGTCCGGGTTCATCATCACGTAGGAGACGCGGCTCATCAGGTCTTCGCCGAAGCGGATCTGCGGATTGGAGGTGCCGGCGGAGGCAACCGTGCGGCCCGAGAGAAGCGAGGAGAGATGCATGGCGATCGTCGTCGAGCCGATGTCGCAGGCGATGCCATAGGCCTCGTTCTTGAGGCCGGGATAGAGCGCGATCACATGCGGCCGGCCAGTCTCGTCGTCGCAATGGACGGCGGCGGTGACTTTCCATTCGCCCTTGCGCAGGATCTTCTGCACCTGGGGGATGAGGTGGAAATCGAATTCCAGATCGTCGTAGCGCCAGTCGTGGGCAAGGGCCGCCTTCAGCCGATCAAGATCGCCGAGCGGCTTTTCCATGTCGGGTTCCTCCACCTCGACATAGCACATGTGGATCGCCGGATTGCGCTCGATGACGCGGCCATCGGAATCCTTGCGCACCACCTGGGCGTTGACGACGGTATCCTGCGGCACATCGACGACCAGATCACCGAGGATCTGCGCCGAGCAGGAGAGGCGGCGGCCTTCGGGCAGGTCGCGCACGGCGGCGTAACGCTGCTCCCTGGGGCCGATCGCGGAAATATGGTCGTTGGACGAGGTGATCTGATGCTTGGCGAAATGGCCTTCCTGCACCGACACCTGGCAGCGGCCGCAGGTGGCGCGCCCGCCGCATACACTCTCGACATAGACGCCAAGCTGGCGGGCGGCATCAAGCACCGGCGTGCCGACCGGGAAACGGCCGCGCTTGCCGGACGGCATGAACAGGACGAGGGGGTCGGTGTCTTTGTCGTTCATTCGATCAGTACCTTCGCGTGCCTATTCCGTCGCCGCACCCGCGCCCGCCCGTGCCGCGCGTCCGCCGCGGCGGCCCGAGGAGGCGGCAGGAGGCGTTGTGGAGGCGGCGCCCGCTTCCGCCGGCTTGTAGTCGCGATAGGTCATGATCCAGTTGCTGCAATTCGGGTCCGTGCCGTTCAAGACATTGGCGGCGCGCACGGCCTCCATTTCCTGCGGGCGGCAAGGGTTCATGATCGCCGACGTCATGCCGGCGCCGATGACCATCGGAATGAAGCCGGCATTGATGCCGTGGCGGTGCGGCAGGCCGAAGGAGATGTTGGAGAGGCCGCAGGTGGTGTTGACCTTCAGCTCGTTGCGCAGGCGATAGAGCAGGGCGAAAACCTGGCGGCCGGCGTCGCCGAGCGCGCCGATCGGCATGACCAGCGGATCGACAACGATGTCGCAGGGCTTGATGCCGTAGTCCATGGCGCGTTCGACGATCTTCTTCGCCACGGCGAAGCGCACGTCCGGGTCCATGGAAATGCCGGTCTCGTCGTTGGAGATGGCGACGACCGGCACGTCGTATTTCTTGCAGAGCGGCAGGATGGCCTCGAGCTTTTCTTCCTCGCCGGTGACGGAATTGACCAGCGGCCGGCCCTTGGCCACCTTCAGCGCGGCTTCGATGGCGGCGGTGACGGATGAGTCGATCGACAGCGGCACGTCGACCAGCCCCTGCACGATTTCGAGCGTCCTGACCAGCAGGCCGGGCTCGGTCTCGTTCGGATTGACCGAGGTGACACCGGCATTGACGTCGAGCATGGTGGCGCCGGCGGCGACCTGTTCCAGCGCATCCTTGATGACGGTGTCAAAATTGCCCTCGATCATCTCGGCGGCGAGCTTCTTGCGGCCGGTCGGATTGATGCGTTCGCCGATGACGCAGAAGGGCTGGTCGAAGCCGATAACGACTTCTTTGGATGCGGATGCGACGATGGTGCGGGTCATTTCATGTCTCCGGTCGTGGCGCGGGCCATGAGGCGTAGCGCGGCGGGATGGGTGGCTGCAAGGGAGGCCGCCCGCATGGCGGCCCACCCCGGACGTCAATGCGGATGCTGGGCGGCGATGCCGGCAAGCTGCTGCTGGTTCTCGACCTTTTCCTCGCGGATCTGCTCCAGCCGTTCGGCAACGAGCGCGTCGCCGGGGCTGGCCTCCCGCTGCCAGGGCTTGCGGCCCTTGAGCACGCCGGATTCGTGGACGATCTCGGCGACATATTCCTCCTGCCGGTAGGCCATGACGTGGACTCCGGATACGCCCTCGATCTCCTTCACCTCGTTGATGATGTCGATGCAGAGCTGCTTGCCTTCGCGTTTCTGGTCGGCGGCACCTTCGAGGCGGGCGATGACGCTATCCGGGATATGGACGCCCGGCACGTTGGAGCGTATCCATTTCGCCGTCTTCGCCGAGGCAAGGGGGCCGACCCCGACGAGGATGAAGCATTTCTTATGCAGGCCGAGATCGCGGACCTTCTTCATGTATTCGCGGAACATCGGCACGTCGTAGCAGTACTGGCTCTGGACGAACTGCGCGCCGGCCTCGATCTTCTTGGCGAGCCGGTAGGGGCGGAAGTCGTAAGGCGGGGCGAACGGGTTGATGGCCGCGCCGAGGAAGACGTGCGGCGGGGTCGTGAGTTTGCGGCCCGAGAGGAATTTTGCCTCGTCACGCATGGTGCGCACGGTTTCCAAGAGCGACATGCAGTCGAGATCGAAGACGGGCTTTGCGCCCGGCTGGTCGCCGGCCTGCACGCCGTCGCCGGTGAGGCACAGGATGTTCTGCACGCCCATGGCGGAGGCGCCCAGCACATCGCCCTGCATGGCAATACGGTTCCTGTCGCGGCAGGCGATCTGCATGATCGGCGCATAGCCCATGCGCGTCAGCAGCGCACAGATGCCGACCGAGGACATGTGGCAGTTGGCACCCGATGCGTCGACTGCGTTGATGCCGTCGACCCAGCCATCGAAGATCGCGGCGCGGTCGTAGACGTCCTGCGGGTTGGCGCTGTCGGGCGGATTGAGTTCGGCGGTGACGGCGAACTCGCCGCGCCTGAGCACGCGTTCAAGGCGTCCGCGCGAGGAATGGCCAGGCAGGGGCGCAAGTGGCGCGCCGGGATCGTGCGGATTGATGTCCGGGCTCATGACTTTCGTTCCGTGAGATTGCCTTGACGGGCGGCGGCCTCCGCCGTCACGCGCAGCCATGACGAGGTTTCCCTGAGCGACTGGTTGACCGGTTTCTGGACGTCCATGATGGCATCGCCCCTGACCATGTTGCGCGAACCGGCCCAGGCCTGAACCCAGACGCAGGGCATGTCGGGCTCGACCTCGCAATTGCCGTTGGCGCGCACACCGCCGCAGGGGCCGTTGCGCAATTGCTTTGGGCAGTTCATCGGGCAGGACATGCCGGTCGAGGACAGCACGCACTGGCCGCACATGCGACAGTCGAAGAGAAGCCCCTTGACGTTGCGCTCGACGAAGGTCACCGGCCGTTCGACCCGCGAATAGCCGATGGCACTCCAGAGAGGGTGCAGACGAAGGAAGGCATCGGCGAAAAGGCCGTAGAACCATTCGAGGAAGCGCGAATGGCGCACCGACCAGAGGCGGATCGTATAGGAACGGCGGGCGCGGCGGTTCGGCGAGACGTTCGCAGGCGTATAGGCGCCGGTGGCGGCCTTGGCGGCGGGGGCGGCATTGCCTGGCATGGGGCCGGGAGCGGGTTTGCCGTCAACCATTGTCGCGGCCTCCGGCATGGACGAGGGAGACGAGACGGTCCTTGTCGTAGGTCGCCTCGAGTTCGGCGGCCGCCTTGTCGGCTTCGGCTTCGAGGTCGTCGGAAACGGGCAAGGGATCGCCCTTGCGCCACTCGGCGAGATAGTCGTCGGTTCCGGCCGCGCCTGAGCGCATGGCACACATGTCGATCGCCTCTGTGAAGCGCAGCGAAAGCTCGCGCTTGGCCGTTTTCCTGCCCTGCCTGACGATGACCTGGGCGGGTATGTCGCGCCAGTAGACAATGATCCTGTCGGCCATGCCGTCACTCTCCCTTTTCAGCCACAATGCACATGGGGGAACGGGCGGACTGCGCTTGCGACGACGTCGCATACAGCAAAAAGCGACGTGGAAGAGAATTACCAGATGCCCCTGGTCAAACCGTAGCGGAGCCAGGTCCAGACCGGCGGAGGGAAACGCAGGATAGAAGGGCCCTCGGGCGTGAAAGGTTTCAGCTTTCCGTGGACCGCATCCTCGACGGAGCGAAGGACGATATCCTTGGCGGCGGCCGTGAGCACCATGGGATAAGTCGAGATGAAATCACCCTTCGACGGGGCGGCGCGGACCTCATAGAGGGCGCCACCGGTATCCGTGCCGGCGTCGACCAGATGGACCGTGGCGCCGAAGTTGCCGATGTCGTTTTCGACCAGCGACCAGTAGCCGCCCATCTGTCCGCGATAGATCGGGTTGATACCGGAATGGAGATTGAGAACAGGGCAGGGGATTTCGGCGAGCATCTTCTTCGCCAGCAGGCGGGTGCTGATCAGCAAGATAACCGAGGGCTGCAGGGAGCGGACAAGCTGCAGGCATTCCGGATTGTTGATCGAGGCGACTTCGCTCACCGGGATCTGCGCCCCGATGACGGGATCGAGGCCCTGGCTCTGGCATATCTGGGCGATCCGGCGGCTCGCGACCCGGCGGAGCAGCCTTGCGGCAATCATCGTCGCGAGCTGCCCGAGCGAGTTGATCCAGCCGAACCGGCGGGCGCGCCGCCTGGCAATGTCGAGCTTCGATTCCGGCGCTTCCATGATGACGTGGAGATCAGGCCACCGTGCGGCGAGCGCATTGATGATGACCGCCGGATTGGCTCCACCCGCGGTCATGACGACAACCTTCACGTCGCTTTCGTTTACCGGCGGTTTCGATGCCATGCCCGACCTATCGCCTTGAGTGGGTTCAGAAAACCAGTGCCACTATAGCAGCAGCCTCAAAGACCACAAAGCCGGAAACCGTAAGCGATATCGCACCGAGTATGCAGGCGATCACCACACCGATGCCGGCGCGCCCGAAACCTGAATGTCGATCGGCCTAGAGGGCGGCGAGTTCGGCCGTCAAATCGCCGTAGCCGGTATGGCGATATTCGTAGGCAAGGCCGAGAAAACCGGCGGCGCGCCTGGCCCTCTCCTGCAGCTCGGGATCTTCCTCCTGCGAGAGATAGACGAGTTTCGTATAGTTCGAGAAATACATGTCGCGCAATTCCGGATGGCGGTCGAGCCCAAGCGGTTCGACAACGAACGCCTCGAACTGGCGGGCGAGAAAATCGGTGAGAAAGAAGGCCGTCAGGTCCTCTTCCCAGCGGGCGGCGAAGGCCGCGTTTCCGGCAAAGAAGGAATAGCAATGGGGGCCTGCAATCCGGGCGATCCCCTCACGCTCGCAGATGGCATCGATGGCGCCGCCCGTGCCGCAATCGGCATAGGCGACGAAGATCCCCTCGACGCCTTCGGCGCGGGCCGTTGCGATCGCTTCTTCCAGGCCTGGCGCGATCCTTTCCGGGTAGGCATGCCAGATCGCGGGCAGGCAGGTGAGCTCGAGATGGGCAAGCTGATTGAGCCGCTGCACGGCAAGGATTTCCCGCGCGATGGCGCCGCAGGCAATCACGCGGATCTTTTTTGCTGTTGCACGCTGGCCCGGCGAACGGTAATTCATGATCCCATCCTCAACGTCAGCCATGGAGTCACTCTATCATGATCGCCAGGAAGATTACCCTCATCAGCGTTCTCTGCCTTGCAGTCTTCTCGCTCAGCGCCTGCGGCAACACGGTCCGGGGTGTGGGCGAAGACACGACCAATGTCGGTCGGAACATCAGCCGCGCTGTCCAGTAGGGCAGCATGGCCGGGACATAGCTGCCCGGCCACAATCGGCTTCAGACGCGCGCGCCCAGCCTGTTGTGCTTGCGGGCGATGAACTCCTTGGCTGTCTCGACGGCGACCGCCGCGTCGCGGCAATAGGCGTCGGCGCCGACGGCCTTGCCGAATTCCTCGTTGAGGGGGGCTCCGCCGACCAGGACGATGTAGTCGTCGCGCATGCCCTTTTCCTTCAGCGTGTCGATGACGACCTTCATATAGGGCATGGTGGTGGTCAGGAGCGCCGACATGCCGACGATATCCGGCTTTTCGCGTTCGATCGCCTCGAGATAGTTCTCGACCGGGTTGTTGATGCCGAGATCGATCACATCGAAACCGGCGCCTTCCATCATCATTCCGACGAGGTTCTTGCCGATATCGTGGATGTCGCCCTTCACCGTTCCGATGATCATCTTGCCCTGCTTCGGCGCGCCGGTGGCGGCAAGCAGAGGACGGAGAATGAACATGCCAGCCTTCATGGCATTGGCCGAGAGCAGGACCTCCGGCACGAACAGGATGCCGTCGCGAAAATCGATCCCGACGATGCGCATGCCCTCGACCAGCGCCTGGGTCAGGATGTCGTAAGGAGCCCAGCCGCGTTTCAAGAGGATGTTCGTCGCCTCCTCGATCTCCTCCTTCAGCCCGTCATAGAGATCGTCGTGCATCTGTTGCACAAGCTCTTCGTCGGACAGGTCTTCGAGAATGATATCGTCGTCTGACATTGTGATGCTTCCCGCCTGGCTAAAACGCGATCGCAGTTCGTGAGACTGCCTCATGCGCAGTTAAACCTCAATATCGCCGGGAACCCTTTTCGAATGCGACGTTGCGGCAGTGAAAAGCGACGGTGCCCGGAGCCGATGTCTGTCTCATGCAATTGGTTGGCGCATTGAGGAATGTTTCACTTGGGAAAACGAATAGCATGAATGCGATCAGAAGCGCATTCAGCGCGAAAACGAGGAAACAGTCATGGACGAGATCACACCACAGGCGGACGCGGCGACCGGGCGGCGTTCGCGCAGCGAAGGACGCGGGGCGGCGGCGCGGCGGGCTTCACGCAGCGGCGCGGGTGCCGGACCGTCGATGCCCTATATCCAGCGCAAGATCGCCGTCTACGAAGTGCTGGACGAGGAAGGCCTGCAGATCATCGAGCGCAATGCCGACACTGTTCTCGAGGAGATCGGCATCGAGTTCCGCGACGACGCCGAAGCGCTGGAGATGTGGAGACAAGCCGGCGCGGACGTCAAGGGCCATCGCGTTCACTTCCCGAAGGGCCTTTGCCGCGAATTGCTGAAGACCGCACCGTCGGTCTTCACCCAGCACGCCCGCAACCCGGAACGCAGCGTCCAGATCGGCGGCAAGGCCACCGTCTTCGCGCCGGTCTACGGCTCGCCCTTTGTGCGCGACCTCGACGGCAATCGCCGCTACGCGACGCTCGAGGATTTCCGCAATTTCGTGAAGCTCGCCTATATGGCGCCGTCTATCCACCATTCGGGCGGCACCGTGTGCGAGCCGGTCGACATTCCGGTGAACAAGCGTCACCTGGACATGGTCTACAGCCACATCAAATATTCCGACAAGCCGTTCATGGGCTCGGTCACAGCGCCGGAGCGCGCCGAGGATTCGGTGGCCATGGCCAAGCTGGTGTTCGGCGACGATTTCGTCGAGAACAATTGCGTCCTGCTCAACCTGATCAACGCCAATTCGCCGATGGTGTTCGACGAGACCATGCTGGGTGCGGCCAAGGTCTATGCGCGGCACAATCAGGCCTGCGTGCTCTCTCCCTTCATCCTGGCGGGGGCGATGAGCCCAGTCACGGTCGCCGGGACGCTGACACAGATCCTTGCGGAAGTCCTCGCGGGGGCTGCCTTCACCCAGCTGGTCCGAAAGGGAGCGCCGGTGCTCTTCGGCACCTTTGCCGCCTCGATCTCCATGCAGTCGGGCGCACCGACCTTCGGTACGCCGGAGCCGGCGCTGGTATCCTACGGTGCCGCCCAGCTCGCCCGCCGCCTCGGCCTGCCGTTCCGCACCGGGGGCTCGCTCTGCGCCTCCAAGGTGCCCGACGCCCAGGCCGCGCATGAGAGCGCCAATACGCTCAACACGACGGTGCTCGCGGGCACCAATTTCGTGCTGCACGCCGCCGGCTGGCTGGAAGGCGGGCTTTCCGCCTGCTACGAGAAGTTCATGATCGACCAGGACCAGCTCGGCATGATGCAGAAGATGGCGATGGGCGTCGATCTGTCCGAGGAGGGCCAGGCGATGGACGCGATCCGCGAAGTCGGCCCCGGCGCCCACTATCTCGGCTGCGCGCATACGCAAGCCAACTTCCAGACGGCCTTCTACCGCTCGGCGCTCGCCGACAACAATTCCTTCGAGCAGTGGGAAATCGAGGGCAAGAAGCGCATCGAGGACAGAGCCAATGTGCTTTGCCGGTCGTGGCTCGACTCCTACGAAGCGCCGCCGCTCGATCCGGCCATCGATGAAGCGCTCCTTGCCTTTATCGCCAAGCGCAAGGAATCAATGCCCGACGCCTTCACCTGAAAGGATCCCGGTCCCGCCAGGGAGCAAGGCGGAGCGGCGAAAGTCGCGGACATGATCCAGGAATCGGTCTGGCGACCGCACTACAAATATGAAGGGCCGCGATGAGCGGCCCGAGCGGAATTGCCGCAAGGATCGCAGAGGCGTTGTCGCCGCATGGGCTGCATCTGCGCGGCATCGCACGCTTTCCTTTAGGGGATGGCCCTCACCTTACGGAAGGCAAGACGGCGCAATGGGTTGTATTGATTGGAAATGCGGGCGGATCGATGTGGTCCGCCTTTTGCCAATGGCGGAACGGACAGCCTGCCGGCGGGGGAACAGACCCGCTCGACCGATGGTCAAAGGAGATCATAGGTCCGATAGCGACCGAACTCGGGGCGACCGCCTATTTTCCGTCCGATCCGCCGTATCAGCCTTTCCAGCAGTGGGCGGTGAAGGCGGAAGGCCTCAGGGCATCGCCGCTCGGGATTTTGATTCATCCGGTCTTCGGGCTGTGGCACGGATACAGGGGCGCATTGGGATTTGCGGATCCAATCGGCGGCGCCGAGCCTCCGGCGGCCGCCGATATCTGCGGAGACTGCCGGGAAAGGCCCTGCCTTTCGACCTGTCCGGCGATGGCCATCAGTCAGGACGGCTTCAATGTCGCGCATTGCCGCGACCACCTTGTAACCACTGCGGGGCAGGCGGGCTGCATGACGGAAGGTTGCCTTGCGCGCGCTGCCTGCCCGGTGGGCAGGAGCTACCGCTATCCGGAAGAACAGATCCGCTTTCATATGAAAGCACTGGATCTGCCTTCCGGATAGATAATCTCAGGCCGCCCTCTTCATGGGCTTGGCCGGCGCCTTGCGCGCGGCCGGGCGGGCGGTGCGCTGCGGCAGGAGCGAAAGCATCTCGTCGGCGAGACGGGCGGCATTCTCCAGCGCCCTGCCGAGATTGCTGACGTCGGCCGGGTTCATGGCATAGAGCGAGCCGCCCCTGTCGAAGACGTCACGATAGGCGGCGCGTTCGGCAATCGGGGTTTCGAGCGTGTGAATGCGGCGCTGGGCGAGAAAATCCTTCGCAGCCTGGAGAGCGCGCGTCGTGACCGCCGCGTTGACGCGGGTGAGCACGATCGAATGGGGAATGCGCACATCGCATTTCTCGTCGAGTTCTTTCAGAAGTTCGAGGACTTCGGCGCCGCCCTGGGCGTCCATGGCGCAGCCCTGGACCGGGATCAGCACGTGGTCGGCAAGGCCGATCGCCTTGGCAAGAAGCGCGTCATGGCTGGAAGGCAGGTCGATGAGGATATAACCGCCGCGCTTCCTGGCCTTGGCGGTCGCTTCCTCGATCGTTGCCTCGGTCACGCCGGAGACGACGGAGAGGAGCGATCCGGCACCGGCAATGGCGTGCCAGCGGCTCATCCAGCCGCGCGGATCGGCGTCGATGATTGTCACGCGATTGCCGCGATGAGCAAGTTCGGTTGCAAGAATCAGAGCCGCCGTGGTTTTTCCGGCGCCGCCCTTGGTATTGGCAAAAGTTATTGTTGGCATATTCGTTCCTTTAATAGAAAGGCTTCGAGCCAAGTCATCGCTCTCCAATTGCAGCCGACGAACATGCTGCATATGGGCATCTTTGGTATTTATGGTTAACGATTGGTAAATGACGGATTACAAGATTAACACTTATGGCGAGCACGACGTCGGTGGCAGCCGGCACGCGCCCACCTGCTGTGCCATGATCGAAAACCCAATCCTATGCTATTGATTGTGAACATCTTTCTCAGTGCGCTGTCATTGCTCGCGGCCAGCGTTGTACCCGCATTGGCGGATTGCCGGGACGTTTCCTCCGGCACCGCCCGGTATACGGTCTGCAGCTTCGATCCCGCCGGAAGCGAAATCCGGATCTATCATCTAGGTCCGGACGGAAAGCCCTTAGGCGGATTCGATTCCCTCATCCGGCAGTTGTGGAAGGAGCGGCACTTTCCGGTCTTCGCGACCAATGGCGGCATGTATCACGACGATCTCTCGCCGATCGGGCTCTTCGTCGAACATGGCTTCGAACGGAAGATGATCAGCACCAGGGACGGGTGGGGCAATTTCCACCTGCTGCCGAATGGCGTGTTCTGGCTGAAGGACGGCCGGGCAGGGGTGACCGAGACACGGCGCTTCCTGAAATCTGGGCCGGCACCCGACTATGCGACGCAATCCGGCCCCATGCTGGTCATTGATGGAAAAATTCATCCGCGCTTCCTGCCCGACAGCGACAGCCTCAAGATACGCAACGGCGTTGGGGTCGACGCAGACGGACACGTCCATTTCGCGATTTCGAGTGTGCCGGTGCGATTCTACGATTTCGCGCTTCTGTTCAAGGACGTGCTCGACTGTGCGAACGCACTCTACCTCGACGGTACGATTTCCAGTGCGTACATTCCCGAACGGGGACGGCGGGACCGCTTCTTTCCGCTCGGCCCGATCATCGCCGTGATCGGGACCGTGCCACAGCTGCGATCAGACCGCTGACTTCGGATAGGCGCGATCGAGCCCGCCGGAACGCACGAGGCCGTTGCGGAAGGCGAGATAGGCAGGGTGCTGGCTGGAGCGGGCCGCTTCCATCAGCCGAACCTGCAGGCGCGCGGGAGCGTTTTCGCCGATCCATTCGCCACAGCGCTCAAGCTTCAACGAATTCAGGAAACGGGCCTCGGAGGCGCTGTCCAGATAGAGATGAAGGCCTTCGAAAAGGCTCTCGTCCTGCCGGGAGTTCTCGAAGAGCAGCTCAAGGAATGCCTGATCGGCCTCAGAGAGTCCGGAAAGCTTGCCGGCCACGGTTTCGCGGTTCGGGAAGGGCGTCTGGTGTGCGGGCATCGCGTTGTTCCCCCGTCTTTTCGAGTCGCAGTCTTTTATCCGGGATAGGACAGGTGACGGTGCGGCGCAAGTTTTGCGCCGGATGGCCCATGGAGACCGGATCGGCGGGTTCTCGGCGCGCGGTTGACAGAAAACCGGCGAACCGAAAGGCTGGAACTGCGCAGAGCCGCCGATTCGATGCTGGCAGCGCATGTCGCCGACACGCCCATTCGGAGCCAATTGATGCCTGAACTCTCCATTTGCATGCCGAGCCATCGAAACCTTGCCGATTCCCGGCAGGCAATCGAGAGCGCAATTGCCTATTGCGACGCACGGGATGCCATTCTCATCGTTTCCGACAATTCCGGCGATGCTGAAAAACAGGCCTGGCTCGAGGGGTTGTCGCCGCGCCTCGTCTATATCGACAGCGCGAGTACATCCGCGACCGAGAACATGCTCACGTCGCTCGATGCGGCCTCGACGCCCTTCGTGCTGCCGATGGGCGATGACGACCAGATTTTGTCTGTACCCGGCGAGACTGCCGTCGATCTGGCCAGCCTGCCATTCGACTATGTCGGTGTACTGCCGGTCAGTGAACCCTTCTCCGGACGGCACGGCGCGCTCGGACGCAAGGCCTTCTCGCTCACGGAGGAAGAATCCGGCGAGCGCATCGCCAAATACGTGGCGGAAGCGCGCGGCAACAACAGTTGCTACTACAGCATCTACCGGCGGGACGTCTTCGTGGCCCTGACCCATCTGTTCCTGGAGCATCACCCGACCAAGGGAAGCTATTGCGACTGGGCCCTGTCGCTCGCCCTCGTTTCCTATGGCAAGATGGCGCACGATCCGAGCACGGTCTTCCGCTACAACATGGACAACTGGGATTCGGCGGAAAAGGTCGCCGACATGTATGCCGGGCTATTCCGCAACGCGGGCTTGCCAGATGGCGCGGAGAAATACGAGCGGCTGCTCATGTTCCTCGACCTCTTCGTGCTCGCGACCCGGGCCGGCTCGCCCCTCAGCCAGGAACAGCGGCAAAAGGTCGGCAAGGATGTCGTCAACCGCATGCTCGGCGAGTTCATCCGCCAGGTGGCCGACGCGCCGGAGAGCTATGACGGAACCATCCGCCACCTCGCGACCATGGCGCTCGAGGAGACGAACAGTTTCACCCAGTTCCAGATCGGCATGATGATGGCCGACCGGGTCCAGCCCGGCCTCAAGGATCGCTATGTCCACTTCGTGAAGCAGGCGATGGGCGTGGCCTGAACGGGGCGGCTTCAGCCGCGGCGGCGTCCGCGGCGTTCGTGGCCGGCGCCGGCGGAGGATTCGCTCGCCGTCTTGTTGCGTAGCGGCCCGATCTTCTCGACGATGGTTTCGATGGTCGGACGAGGGCCGGGCGTATATCCGTCGATCGCCTTGCGCATCGCGGCCAGGTGACCGCATGATGTACCGCAGCAACCGCCGATAATCCTGGCGCCCGCATCGCGGGCAAGGCGCGCATAGTCGGCCATCAGCGGCGGCGTGCCGGAGTAATGGATCTCGGAGCCGCGGAATTCCGGAATGCCGCAATTGCCCTTGACGATGACGGTCGCGGCCGGATCGGCGGCGGTGATGTCGAGGAGGCTCGCCAGGATGTCGGAGGCACCGACGCCGCAATTGGCGCCGACCGCCAGCGGACCATCGCCTATATCCTTCGTCACGCCGTGGATGTCCTTCGGATCGAGCCCCATCATGGTCTTGCCGGCAGTGTCGAACGAGCCGGTATAGGTATAGGGCAGGCCGACCTTGACGGCGGCTTCGGCGGCAGCACGGATCTCGTCGGGCGAGGACATGGTCTCTATCCAGGCGACGTCGGCACCACCGGCCTTCAGGCCTTCCATCTGCTCGACAAAGGCGGCCACCGCCTCGTCATAGGACATGGCGCCGAGCGGCACGAGCAGTTCGCCAGTCGGACCGACGGAGCCGCCGACGATCACCTTGCGCGGGGCCTTGTCGGCGACCGAGCGGGCGATTTCGGCAGCCTTCTTGTTGAGTTCGAAGACCCGGTCCTGCGCATTGTGCAGTTTCAGGCGATGGCGCGTGCCGCCGAAGGAATTGGTCAGGATGATGTCGGCGCCCGCATCGACGAAATCCTGATGCAGCTTGGTGATCTTTTCCGGCTGGCTCTCGTTCCACAGTTCCGGCGCCTCTCCGGCCTCCAGCCCCATGGCGAAGAGATTGGTGCCGGTTGCTCCATCGGCGAGCAGGACACCTTTTTCGGCCAGGAGTTCGGAAAGGGGATTGGTTGCGGTTTGCATGGGATGCCCTTCGGATGGGATTGTGCGTCGATATAAGATGTGCCGGGGCCGATCCGCAACGTCCATATGCGACAAGCCGGGCCGCTGTCTGATGCGCGGCCCGGCCTCTTTGGCGATGACCTATTCGGCGGCGAGCTGCCGATCGAGATGACTTGTCGGCGTCACCATGGACGAGATGATCGCCGAGAGGTCAACGGTCCCGATGGGCATGCCTTTCTTGTCGACGACATGGGCATCGGTCTGTCCGGCTTTGGTCATCGCGCGGGCGGCAACCTCAAGGACCGTGTTGCTCTTGATCGGCAGACCGAGCGGAGGCCCCTCGAGGGGCGACATAATGGTCTTCACCTGGATAACCCGTCCGCGATTCACCTCCTTGACGAAGGCGGAGATGTATTCGTCCTCCGGGCGCAGGACGATCTGCTGGCCAGTGCCCTGCTGCACCACTTCGCCGTCGCGCAGGATGGCGATCGTCTCGCCGAGCCGAAGAGCCTCGTCGAGATCGTGCGTGATGAAGACAATCGTCTTCTGCAGCTCCTCCTGCAGGTCTAGGAGCACTGACTGCATGTCGACACGGATCAAGGGATCGAGCGCGGAGAAGGCTTCGTCCATGAGCAGGATGTCGGCGTCGTTGCTCAGAGCCCGGGCGAGCCCGACGCGCTGCTGCATCCCGCCGGAAAGCTGGTTCGGATAGTTGTTCTCGTAACCTGCCAGGCCGACACGTTCGATCCAGTAAGCCCCCTTTTTCTCGCGCTCGGCACGTGGCATTCCCTGGATCTCAAGGCCGTAGACGGTGTTTTCCATCACCGTACGGTGTGGCAGGAGGGCGAACTTCTGAAACACCATGGCGGTCTTGTGACGCCGGAAACTGCGCAGCTCCGCCTGGGACATCTGGCAGATGTCGACGTCCTCGTAGAGCACCTGTCCCGCAGTCGGATCGATCAGCCGGTTGATATGGCGGATCAGCGTGGACTTGCCCGAGCCGGAGAGGCCCATGATGACCGTGATACCGCCGGCGGGCATGGAGATGTTGATGTCCTTGAGGCCGAGCACGTGATCGTGCCTGTCATTAAGCTCAGCCTTGGTCATGCCGGCCTTGACCAGATCGATATAGTCTTGGCCGTGCGGGCCGAAGATCTTGTAGAGTTCGCGGATTTCGATGCCGTGACTAGCCATGGATCACCTCCGTGTGTTTCTGGAGCCGCTTGCCAAAGGCCTGACTGGTGCGGTCGAACATGATGGCAATAGCGACCAGAGCGAAACCGTTCAGGAAGCCGATCGTGAAGAACTGGTTGGTGATCGCCTGCAGGACATTCTTGCCCAGCCCACCGACGCCGATCATCGAGGCAATAACGACCATGGAAAGCGACATCATGATGGTCTGGTTGATGCCGGCCATGATCGTGGGCAGTGCGAGCGGTATCTGCACATTGAACAGCTTCTGGCGCGACGAGGAACCGAAGGCATCGGCTGCTTCGAGCACCTCGCGATCGACGAGACGAATGCCGAGATTGGTGAGCCGGATCATCGGCGGAATTGCATAGATGACGACGGCGATCAGACCGGGCACCTTGCCGATACCGAAGATCATGACGACGGGAATGAGATAGACGAAGCTCGGCATGGTCTGCATGACATCGAGGATCGGATTGACCATCGACTGCGCCCGGTCGGAGCGAGCCATCAGGATGCCGATCGGAATGCCGATAACGATGGCCATCAGGGTGCAGACCGTCACCATGGCGAGCGTCACCATCGTGTCTTCCCAAAGGCCGACCAGGCCGATGGCGATCATGGCGAGAAATGTGCCGATGGTGATCCCCACATTTCGGCCGGTGAAGTGAATGACGGCCGTCAACGCAAGCAGGAACAGAACCCAGGGCGCGTCGACGAAAAGGTCCTGTAGCCAGTTCAGGAACCATTGCAGCGGTTGGACGGCCGCATCCAGCGTATCGCCATAAGCGCGCACGAAGGACTTGAAGCCACCGTCTACGCCCTTCTTGAATGCGCGGAGAAGATCGTTGTCGATGGACGGAAAAGTGCAGAGCAGTTCGGGAAGATAACTGCATATACCAGAAGCCATGTCATGGTCCCCTTCAAAGCCCCGTCGGGGCGCCGCGCTTCACGCGTGGCGGCCCGTCGATGACACGACGCCGACGGCAGTTTTGGCCAGACGGCAAACGTGAACGCACGCAGGCGCCGGAGTGGTGCCCGCTACGGGTATTCAGAAATGAGGCCGCCCGAAAGGGCGGCACAATGAAGTCGATAGTGGCGGGGTGAAAAGGTCACCACCGCGTAGCGGCAGGTTCAGAGGTCCGCCTTCACCTTTTCAGCGACATCTTTGGGAACCCATGTGGTCCACATGTCCGGATAGGTCTTGAGGAAATATTCGGCGCCTTCCTCATTGGTCGCCTGGTTCTCGTCCATCCAGGCGAGAACCTGGCCGACTGTCTGGTTGTCCCACTTGCGGGCCTTGACGTAGTCCATGGCGACGCTCGCCTTTTCGGCGAAACCCTTGGTTACGACGGTATAGACGTCGGACACCGGATAGGAGTTGACCTTGGGATCGGGACAGTCGGGTACCGCCGTGCACTTGTCCCATTCAGCCTTGTCGTGCTTGACCCCGAAAGAGAGCTTCACCATCTCGTACTTGCCGAGGATGGCAGTCGGTGCCCAATAGTAGCCGAGCCAGCCCGTCTTCTTCTCGAAGGCGCTGGCGATCGAACCATCGAGGCCGGCCGCCGAACCTGTGTCGATCAGCTCGAACCCCTTCTCCTTGGCGCCGAGCGCCCGGTAGAGATTGGCGGTCGAGATCTGGCAATTCCAGCCGGAGGGGCAATTGATGATGGCGGCTTTCGAGGGATCTTCCGGAGCCGGGAACAATTCCGGATGCGCGAGGGCATCCTCCACGGTCTTTATCCCGGGATTGGCGTCTGCAACGAATTTCGGAATCCACCACCCCTCGACCCCGCCATCGCTCAAGATAGGCGCGAGCTGCAACAGCCGCCCCTCGGCGATGGCCTTCTCCAGCGGCTCGCGGGCGGAATTGACCCACATTTCCGGCGCCATGTCCGGTTCGCCCTTCTCGTTCATCGATGTGAACGTCGGCATGGTGTCACCGGTTACGAGGGTCACGTCGCAGCCGTAGCCGTTTTCCAGGATAATCTTGTCGACATAGGCGGCGATGCCGGCCGAGGCCCAATTCATTTCGGCAATGGAAATGTCACCGCATTCGGCGGCCTGGGCGGAGCCGGTGGCGGCATAGAGTCCGGCGGCAAATACAGTGGATGCCAGGAGTTTCTTCATAGTGCAAGACCTCCAAGTCTCAATCTCTTTCGCAGCGTTATAGTTTAACCGTGCCGGCGTGCTGCATGGCCAGGCGATTGGTGAAGTTGAATGGCACGATGCGCAAGGTGAATCTCCTCGCCGCAAAACAGATGTGCAATGTCGACGAGTGGCCACGCGAAAAACGCATGGCTTTGGACACGCCCGACCCCAAGCCGACCTTTGTAGGGTAGGCGCCCGGCCGGAGAAATCAACTGTCGAGGGCGACAAAAATACAATGGATGACGACAAACCTACTCTCTGTAACTTAATGTTGTGGCTCCTTTCCTCTGTCTTCGAGACAGCTCTCGCCCGCGTCGAAAAATGTTGCGACCGTAAAGGAACGGCTCCGGAAAACGCCGTGATGCCAGCACCTTGCAGAGATTTCCTGGGGACCAGGGCGGCGGCGGTGCCGTGGAGGGTGCCAGCAGTTCTCGGCCCGGCTCGGTTGCCATAAACCTTCTGGTAAGGTTGCCTCGCTAAAGGTGTCGCTGAGGCAGCAATGCCGCTCGCGTCTCGGACAAGGTAGTGCGTTCCGAGCGCGATTCAGCACCGCAAAAAATGTGCGATTCGCGCCAACCTTTGTGGCCCGCATTCGGAATGCCGTTGTCATCGACCGCTTGACCGCGCGCCGCCAGCATGAGACTCGGCAGTGCCGGTCCGAATGCTGCCTGATTCCACCATCCGACGACAAAGGCGCTGACCGTCAAGAGGGCGAGGTCTCCATGGCGAAGGCTGTGATGCTGCAAGGCACAGGTTCGGATGTCGGCAAGACGGTTCTGGTCGCAGGACTGTGCCGGCTCGCCGCCAACAAGGGCCTCAAGGCCCGGCCGTTCAAGCCGCAGAACATGTCGAACAACGCCGCCGTCGCCGAAGATGGCGGCGAGATCGGCCGCGCCCAATGGCTGCAGGCAATGGCCGCCCGCGTGCCGTCCTCTGTGCACATGAACCCGGTGTTGCTGAAACCGCAATCGGAGACCGGCAGCCAGATCATCGTGCAGGGCCACGTGTTCGGGCAGGCGAGGGGCCGCGACTTCCAGAAGCTGAAGCCGCAATTGCTCTCGGCGGTCATGGAGAGCTATGACATCGTGAGGCGCGACGCCGATCTCGTCATCATCGAGGGCGCGGGATCGCCGGCCGAGATCAATCTGCGCGGCGGCGACATCGCCAATATGGGCTTTGCCACGCGGGCCGGCGTACCGGTCGTGCTCGTCGGCGACATCGACCGTGGAGGTGTGATCGCCTCGCTGGTCGGCACACACACGATCCTTTCCGACGAAGACCGGGCGATGATCTCGGGCTATATCATCAACAAGTTCCGGGGCGATGTTTCGCTCTTTGCCGAGGGAATAACGGCAATCGAAGGGTTCACCGGCTGGCCCTGTTTCGGCGTCGTGCCGTGGCTGAAGGCGGCGGGACGATTGCCGGCGGAAGATTCAGTCGTGCTCGAGCGGTTGGCCGGCGGCGGCTCCGCCGCGCTCAAGATCGCCGTACCGGTCCTTTCGCGGATTGCCAATTTCGACGACTTCGATCCGCTCGCATCCGAACCCCAGGTCGACCTCGTCTATGTGCGGGCGGGCGAGGCGATCCCGAGCGATGCCGGACTCGTCATCCTGCCTGGATCGAAATCCACGATCGGCGATCTGGAAGACCTGAAGACCCATGGCTGGGATGCCGACATCGCCGCCCATGTCCGGCGCGGCGGCCGCGTCATCGGCATTTGCGGCGGCTACCAGATGCTGGGGCGCAGCGTTTCCGATCCCTTGGGCATCGAGGGCGGGGCGCAGGACGTGCCGGGCCTCGGCCTGCTCGACGTCGAAACGGTGATGGCGCCGGAAAAAACCGTCCGCAACAGCCATGCGCACTCTGTCGAATTCGACGTGGCACTTTCCGGATATGAAATCCATCTCGGGGCCACCAGCGGCCCGGATTGCAGCCGGCCTTCGGTCTCCATCGACGGACGCGCCGATGGCGCCATATCGCCGGACGGCCGCATCATGGGCACCTATCTGCATGGGCTTTTTTCGAGCGATGCCTATCGCGCCCGGCTGCTTGCAAGCTTCGGGATTGAAGGCGGCGGCCAGAATTATCGCCAGGGGGTCGAGGATGCGCTCGACGAAGTCGCGGCCGAACTTGAAAAGGTTCTCGAGCCGGGATGGTTGCGGCAGTGGATGGGCTAGAGCCGCACGACCAGGCCCGGTCGGCCTCACTGCCGCCCGGCGGTGTCGTTCAGCGAGGCCGTGAGCTGGTTATGTCCCAGAAGATTGCCGTCATGCTTGAAGACCGGGATGCTCAGGATCGAGGCGAGCATTATGACGAGGATGGCGCGCACTGATAACCTGCTCCTGATGCTCGCTGCTGGAGAGACATTGCGGCAGGACTCGTTTTGGAACGCATAAATTGATCGGTAAAATCCGAGGGGATATCGCCTTTACGTCCCGAGCCTGCTCCTTGGGCAGCAGGTATTCCGGTCGAGCAGATGCCTATCGCCCATCTTCCGGTAGAACAGTAGCGATCGGACTAGGCGCCATTGCCCACGGGCTGCGCAATGAGGCGCAGGAATAGATTGCGATGTTATAGCCGAGGCCTGCGCGTTACGGGCATGAATGACCGCCCGAGCGGGCCCCAGGCCTAGCTGGTTTTCCCTTTACGTCCTGGCAAGCTGCGATCGCTACGATCTTCAGCTGCGTCTGGGCCAAGGCCCACACCCGTTCCCGCGCTCGTCTTTCCGCTTGAACCTCCGAGATCGAAGCCGGGTCGATCAACAGCCTGCTCGGGCAGGGGGCCGGCGGCCTTGTCTTCGGTCTTGCCCTGACCGTGCTTGCCTGTGGGGTTTGCATTAGAGTCCGACGCCTTCGGCTTCTTCTCAACCATGATCCTGTTTCTCCTGGTTCCTCAGTTTCCGGGTTCGGCGACTTCCTTAGAGATCGCCAGTCCTTATGGTATCGGCGCCCTTCGTTTGGTTAAGTTTGCCGAGGGTGCGCTCCAGCGCGCGCTGCAATTTTTTGGTGGCACCCGAATACGCCCCCTCAAGCGTGTCGGACTGATCGCTGGCGACCTCCGGCTGACGACCCTCCAGGCGCGCTTCGATGAGACAGCGCTTATCGGTCGCGCCGGCCTTGCCACCGTTCTCATCGCTAAGGTGCACTTCAACACGGGTGATGTGCTGACTGAAACGGTCCAGATGGGCGTGGATCTCCGCCGAAATGCGATTGGAGAGTTCTTCCCCGCCCTCAACGTTTTCGGCGGTGTTGACCTGAATTTGCATGACCAGATTCCTTTCTATGACCGTTGCCCCGCGCGGAGATACGGAAAGGCGGGCGGTGGATTGTGGCGCCCGCACCGGGCCACTGTGGAAGAAGACCGAGCTGCTCACCATTGTTTGAACCATAACACCGTTCAGGATGTGATGCACCACGCGTGATCGCGTGAATACCCGGACCTGGCCTCCTCGGGGTTCAGGGCCTTGCTGAGGAAACCAGCGGCTCGCAACCTCTACGCCATCACTGAAGCGCTTGATCTCAGAATGATGACGGAGTTGGCGGTCACGGGGTCGGTCTGACCCGGGACGGAGCGTTCATTCTGGACGCCCCGAATTCCCGACACCCGCCATGTGCCTGTTGTCGTGCCCCATGATGCCGCAAACGCGGGGCGAAAGGCGCATCTTGCAGCAGATATGTCTGATTTTCGTGCTTGGTACAATTGGAATGGCACTGGTTTTCCCGTTCGGGCGCGGTTTCCTCTGCCGCGGCCCGATCCACGAAGGGGTCACGATCATGGATAATGGCCCTTGACCTTCCCATTGTGGGAAGCCTCAAGATGAATTCGAATGATGGAGGCGAAGCGATATGGAACAACACCATCACCACAGGCAAGCCGACATTCCGGCAGGAACAGAAACGGCGAAGGACCCGGTTTGCGGGATGACGGTCGCTGTCAAGCCCGACGGGCGTCATGCTGAGTTCCAGGGCGAAACCTTCCATTTCTGCTCCGAGAAATGTCAGACGAAGTTCAAGGCCGATCCGTGGTTTTACGCCTCGGGCCACGCCGCCGGCCGGAAGGATCCTTCTCCGGCCAACGTGCAGTATACCTGTCCGATGCACCCCGAGATCGTCCGCGATGCTCCGGGAAACTGCCCGATCTGCGGCATGACGCTCGAGCCGATGGTGCCCTCGGACGAGCCGAGCGAGGAACTGACCGACTTCACACGCCGGATGTGGATCTCTGCCGCCGCAGCGGTGCCACTGATCGTGCTGACCATGGGTGGGCTGGTCGGCCTGCCGGTGCGCGACTGGATCGGACATCAGGTCGCAAGCTATCTCGAGTTCGTGCTGGCGACGCCAATCGTCCTCTGGGCCGCTCTGCCGTTCTTCCGGCGCGGCTGGGACTCGATGGTGAACCGGTCGCCCAACATGTGGACGCTGATCAGTCTCGGCGTGGCGGCGGCCTACCTCTATTCCATCGTGGCGACCTTCCTGCCGGGCCTCTTTCCCGAAGTTTACCGGATGGGCCAGGGCGTCGGCACCTATTTCGAGGCGGCGGTGGTGATCGTGGCTCTGGTCTTTGTAGGCCAGGTGCTGGAATTGCGTGCACGTGAACGCACCGGCGACGCGATCCGCGCACTTCTAGACCTCGCGCCCAAGACCGCGCGGCGCATCCTGCCGGACGGGTCGGAATACGACGCACCCCTCGAGAATATCATCGCAGGAGACCGGCTCCGCGTGCGCCCCGGCGACGCAGTCCCGGTCGACGGGACGGTGATCGAGGGCCGATCGTCCCTCGACGAAAGCATGCTGACCGGCGAGTCGATGCCGGTGGAAAAGGGCCCGGGCGATGCGGTGACCGGGGCTACGATCAACAAGAACGGCTCTCTGGTGATGGAGGCGGGAAAGGTCGGGTCCGAGACGGTGCTGGCGCAGATCGTGGCGATGGTGTCGAACGCGCGCCGGTCGCGCGCACCCATTCAGGGGCTGGCGGACAGGGTATCGGCCATCTTCGTGCCGACCGTGGTCGCGGTGGCGATCTTTGCCTTCGTCGTCTGGATGATCTTCGGTCCGGAACCGGCGCTGGTCTTCGCCATCGCCTCCGCGGTGTCGGTGCTGATCATCGCCTGTCCTTGCGCGCTGGGTCTCGCGACACCGATTTCCATCACCACGGCAGCCGGGCGCGGCGCGCAGGCCGGCGTACTGATCAAGGACGCAGAGGCGCTGGAGCGCATGGCGGGTGTCGACACGCTGATCGTGGACAAGACCGGCACGCTGACCATGGGCAAGCCGAAGCTGACGGATACCTTGGCTCTTGGCGATATGACGGAAACGGACCTTCTGTCGCTAGCGGCCGCACTTGAACGCGGGTCGGAACACCCGCTGGCCGAGGCGATCGTCGAGGGCGCCGAGGCGCAGGACGCCCCGCGTCAGGAAGCTACGGATTTCGACGCAGTCACCGGCAAGGGCGTGCGCGGCCAGGTTGGCGGACGCGCAGTGGCGCTCGGCAATGCCGCGATGATGAGGGAGATGGGGCTGGATACCGCGCAGGGCGAGGCAAAGGCCGAAGTCCTGCGCGCCGAGGGTAAGACGGCGATGTTCATCGTGGTCGATGGCGCGCTCGCCGGCATCGTGGCGGTGGCCGACCCGATCAAGGAGTCGACGGCACAGGCGATCAGGGAACTTCACGGCCAAGGGCTGCGCGTCATCATGGCGACGGGCGACAATGAACGCACCGCGCAGGCGGTGGCGAGCAAGCTTGGCATCGACGAGATACGTGCAGGCATCCTGCCCGAGGCAAAGAAGGACCTCATCGACCAGTTGCGCCGCGAGGGCCACAAGATCGCGATGGCGGGCGACGGGGTGAACGACGCACCCGCACTGGCCGCCGCCGATGTGGGCATCGCAATGGGAACGGGCGCGGATGTGGCGATGGAAAGCGCCGGGATCACCCTGCTGGGCGGCGATCTGATGGGCATCGTGAGGGCGCGCAAGCTGGCCCGCGCCACACTGCGCAACATCAAGCAGAACCTGTTCTTCGCCTTCGCCTACAACACGCTTGGCGTGCCGATCGCGGCGGGCCTGCTATACCCGGTCACCGGTCTTCTGCTCTCGCCGATGATCGCAGCGGCGGCGATGAGCCTGTCGTCCGTCTCTGTGATTACGAACGCCCTGCGGCTCCGGCGGGTCGATCTTTGACCCCCGATCATTGGCGCAAACGGTTGCGCCACACTATTTCAACGTCCAAACTGGAAGGAAACCAGATGACCTAAGACAATCTCTCGCGCCGCGCGATCCTGGTCGGCGCAACGGCACTGTTGGCGGCATCGCCCCTGCGGGCGCTCGCGCAAGGCGCCAAAACGGCGGTCCATGTGCTGAAGGACCCGAACTGCGGCTGCTGCTCGGCCTGGATCGAGATACTCGAAAATGACGGCTTTGCCGTTACGACAGAGCCGAGGGCGGGGAACCTGCTCATGCGCTATAAGCTGGACAATGGCATCCCGCAGGACATGGCTTCCTGTCACACCGCGCGTGTCGAGGACTATATGATCGAGGGCCACGTTCCCGCGGCCGATATCCGTCGTCTGCTTGATCAACGTCCCGACGCCGTCGGTCTGGCCGTGCCCGGCATGCCTCAGGGCTCGCCTGGCATGGGGCCGGAATCCGAGCGCGAGGCCTATCAGGTGTTCCTTATCCGGCGCGACGGTTCGACCGAAGTCTATGCAAGCTATTCGGCTGCCTGACATCCGAGACTGCAAGTCACATCGGATCACGGACGAACTCACGCGCGTAGCTCCTCCCGCCGCCCAGCCGACCTCACTGCCGCGCGGCGGCGTCGTTCAGCGAGGCCGTGAGTTGGTTATGTCCCAGAAGATTGCCGTTATGCTTGAAGACCGGGATGCTCAGTATCGAGGCGATCATTATGACGAGGATGGCGCGCACTGATAACCTGCTCCTGATGCTCGCTGCTGGAGAGACATTGCAGCAGGACTCGTTTTGGAACGCATAAATTGATCGGTAAAATCCGAAGGGATGTCGCCGTTATTCAGATCAGGGCGTGTTTTCATGGACTTGGCGGTGGCAAAGAGGGGGCGCCGAGCTTTGCCGCGTTGCGTATCAAGAAGGGATCATGGGGCGAATGTCCGGCGGACATAATTTCGCGAAATTGTCGGGGAACTTCTTTGCCGTCACCGCGTTTGGTGGGGCTACAATGGAGAACCTCATGACCGAACCGCAAATTTCCTGGCGCATTCCTGTCATCGCGCGGCTTCAATCCGGCCTGATCCGGAGCTTTGCCGGACCCTATGAAGCGCAGGATTTCCTGAGACACGAATGGCCGGTGCGGCATGGCCGCCACTATCGAAACGCGATCAGGCAATGCGAGGCCGCGCTGAACCGGATCTGCCCGGCGGAGATCGCCAGGGAGGCCTTCATCGCCGCCTGCATCGAGGCGGGTTGCCTCGACAACGGCATTGCGGCCAATTCCGACGCCGCAGCCTGAGGGGAAACAGCAAGAAAGGCCGCTCCCCGACAATCGAATTGTCGCGGGGCGGCGTCTTAGCGTGCTGATAAGTCATTGAAATATCATGGCGGATGAGGTGGTGCCGGTATCTAACTTTCGGACCGCCTCTGGTTCCGGTAAGCCGCGGGCGGGCAACCGTTCGCTCTTGCGAATGCGCGGTTGAACGCAGCCTCAGATGCATAGCCGGCGTCGATCGCCAGGGAAGCGATGGGGACGTTTTCCTCGGTCAGCCGCTCCCGTGCGAGCAGGAGCCGCCAGTCGCGCAGATAGGCGATCGGCGTGATCCCGAGCCGCGCGGCGAACCGCTCCCCAATGACGCTGCGGGACGCGCCGACCTCCTTGGCCAGTTTGTCGAGCGTCCAGTGCCGCGCCGGATCGCTGTGGAGCAGACCGAGACAACGTCCGACAACAGGGTCGCGAATTGCCGCGAGCCAGCCGATCGCTTCTGGCTGCTCCTGATGCAACTGCCGGCGCAGGACTTCAAGGAGCGCGAGTTCGGTCAACCGCTCGAGGACGGCCGAGCCACCGCCTCGGGGCGCGTCCACTTCCGCCACGATCTGCGACAGGATGCCCGCCAGCCAATCGTCTCCGCCAGCCGTCTTGACGTGTATGAACTCGGGCAATGCGTTGCGGAAAGGAGCAAATGACAAGGCCTCACAGCGAACATAACCGCAAAGGATGCGGACGATGCGGTCATTCCCGCCGTAACGAAGAATCGGGGTCTCTCGCCACGGGGAAGGGGGCAGAGCGCCGCCCGGATCGATTTCAGCCCCGTCGTCTCCGGCACCGATGCGGTGCGGCGTTCCGAAGGGGAAGGCTGCTATGTCTCCTTCCTTGAGCGTCGTGCGCCGGCCAGCCATATCCAACCAGCAACAGCCGCCCGCGAGGATATGAAAGCTCACCGCGTCCTTGGGCTTATAGGCAGCCGGCGTCGCGTCGGTCTGCCAATCGCCAGCGGGTATATAGCAATACTGCATCGAGTCCGTGATCCGGACCCGACGCAGGGCCGTGGCCAGCAGGGATGCTACATGCGCTCCCGCCTCGTCTGGATTCCCGATCAAGCTTTCCGGTAGCGCGGCCAAAGCCGGACCCTGTGAAATGGCGCATACTGCGCGTTGAACAATCGTAGTGAACCTGGAGGATATCATGAGTGGGGAAACGGAAAAACTGGTGATCTTGATGACAAGGGGCATCGATTCCGAACTGTCGTCCGTCGCCTTTACCTTGGCCAATGGCGCCATCACGTCGGGGATGCGGGTGTTCGTCTTCCTGACCAGCGCCGCGGTCGATCTGGTTCGTCGCAAGGGCCATGACATGACCCATGTGCCGCCCCTCGATCCGCTGGCGCAGCTGATCGGCGATTTCCAGAACCGCGGCGGCACGATCTGGGCCTGTCCTCCCTGCGTCACAGCCCGCGGTTATGGGGCGGGCGACCTGATCGAGGGGGTGGAGATCAAGGGCGCGAGCGCGATGTTCGAACAGGTCAGGGCAGGCGCTGCCACGCTTTCCTTCTGACCTGCAACCCGAGGGAGGATGACATGACAAAATATCTATCGGTCGCATGCTTTGCCGTCATCGCGGCAGGGCTATCTCTTTCACCTGCACCAGCCTTCGCTAACAAGCTCCGGGTTACCACCTTCGAGGGTACCCGAGATCAGGTGCGGAAGGCTTGCGTCGGCGAGGGGCGATCCTTGGTGGATGGCGGCGACTAGACCACGTGCTGGGACGGGAGCAAGGGAACCAGCGTCACCTGCGACGATACTGATACGTGCTGGGGGACGACGCCGGGGCGCGTAACAGGTGCTCCGGTGATGCCCCGCCCGACCCAGGCCCCTGGAAAGCGCGCCGTGCCCAATTTCTGACTTGTCTCAGATCCGCAGCACGGCTTACCGAATTTGCCCCCGGCCTTCTCCGTTTCACCCTTCGCGCTGGATCTGGAGACGCTGGGCAGGGGCCCGCGCGGACTTGCTATTGGCGAGCTACATCACTTGATGAGACACGATCCCCCACCGCCCGGCAAATCAGGAAGGCCGGCACTTGTTTCAAGTGTCAGGTTGGAACGCAAACGTCAAACAAGCGCCACCGAACGAGTCGCCTCGAAGGTGCCGAATAAGAGGCAGAACGTGACCTCGCATCGGCATAAAATATTGTTATATTTCAAAATTTTCCATGAACGCAATGGCGGAGGAGGTGGGATTCGAACCCACGGTACGGTTTCCCGCACGCCGGTTTTCAAGACCGGTTCCTTAAACCGCTCGGACACTCCTCCGGACCCTCGCCTTATGCGCAAAGCCATTGCGCTTTGCAAGACCCCTTGCCGCCGCCGGCGATAAATTGGTGCCGGTATCGCCTCAGATACTATTGCACCGCAACAACGGCAGAAGAAGCAAGCTGCCCGACAGCACACAGGTTTCGCGCAAGCTATAATTTGCAATTTGTTAACCACTAAATGCGCACGACTGTCGCATCCTTGGCCATTGTCCGCAATTCTGCCATGTTGTGGACAAGTTTTTCTTTCTGTTATATGCGGAGCAACCAAGGGAGAGGGCAATGTTTCTTGGTTGCGGTGCGGACATGCCGTTTTGCGCTATCTATGGGTAAGTGGGACAGATGAATTTCAAAGCCGGCGGTGGAACTCTGAAAAGCGGAGCGAGGTGGCTTGCCTTGTCGCTGCTTTGCATCAGCGCCGCGTCGTGCGCCACCACTGACGGCAAGAAGAAGACCACCCGTTCGAAGGAATATTTCTCCGAATCCGAATACGGCGTGAAGGCCAGCCCGAAGGTGGCGGCCGGCAATGCGGTGCCCAAGGGCGGCGGACGCTATCTGGTGGGGAAGCCATATACGGTCAGGGGCAAGGTCTATGTGCCCAAGGACAATCCGCAATATGACAAGGTCGGCATGGCCTCGTGGTACGGTTCGGCCTTTCACGGCCGCAGGACCGCCAATGGCGAGGTCTACGACCAATTCCATCTGTCCGCAGCCCATCCGACACTGCCATTGCCGAGCTATGCGCGCGTGACCAATGTGGAAAACGGCAGCTCGGTGATCGTGCGAATCAACGACCGTGGTCCCTTTCATTCCGGACGGATCATCGATCTCTCTGACAAGACGGCCGATCTTCTCGACATGAAGCACAGCGGAACCGCGAAGGTTCGGGTGCAATATGTCGGACAGGCCCGCCTGGACGGGCACGACATGCCCTATCTGATGGCGTCCTATGTGCAGAAGGGCGCCCGCTTCCCGCAGGTCAATCCCGAGGGCCAGATCGCAACGGGCGTGATGGTCGCTTCCAACGACAGCTCGACACTGCCGGGCTTCGCCGCTGCCTCTGCCGCTCCGGCCATCCAGACGAGCCTTGCCGGTCCGACGCCCTCAGACGCCTTTGGCGCGCAGGCGGCGCCATCAGTCGCCGAGCAGGCTTTCACGCAGTTCATCCTGCTCCCCGATATCGGTCCCGAACCCATGGAGCGTCCGATTTATGAGCCGGGCTTGGGCGGTCCGGAGCAAAGCCTTGCGTCCGCTTATGCCGCAAAGCCGGCCGCAACCGAGCAGCTTGCCTTCGACGCGATTTTGGTGCGCAATGGCGGCCTGACCGAGGGATCGATTCTGGCCTATGCGCATCGTAACGCCAACAAGGCGAAATCCGCACCCTGACAGCCGCAGAAACGGCGCACCGGGCAGGCAATGCCGAAGCGGAAGACGATGATCAGAAAAAGCCTTGCCATAGCAGCCATCCTCGTTGCGGCTCTCATTCCCGTCACCGCCAGTGCCCAAAAGGCTGCGCCTTCGTTCGAAACGAAAGCGACGCAGGCCTTGCTGGTCGAGGCCTCGACCGGGACGATCCTTCTGGCGAAGGACGAGAAAAAGCCGATCGCGCCGGCCTCGCTGGCGAAACTGATGACCATGGAAGTGGTCTTCGACGCGCTCAGGCGGCGCGAGATCGGCCTCGACACGACCTATACCGTTTCAGAACATGCCTGGCGGGCGGGCGGGGCGCCGTCGGGGACCTCCACCATGTTCGCGGCGCTTAAATCGACGATCCGGGTCGAGGACCTGATCAAGGGCGTGACGGTACAGATGGCCAATGACGGCTGCATCATCCTTGCCGAGGGCATGGCCGGAAGTGAGCAGAAATTCGCCGAGCGCATGACCGAGCGAGCCAAGGCGCTCGGCCTCAAGGATACCCGATTTGCCAATTCCACCGGCCTGCCGGATCCGGGAAACCAGACGACAATCAAGGACATGGTGGCGCTGGCGCGGCATCTCCAGCAAACCTATCCCGAATTCTACCGCTACTTCTCCCTGGCGGAATTCGAGTGGAACAAGATATTCCAGCGCAACCGCAATCCCATGCTCTCGCTCAATATCGGCGCCGACGGGCTTGCCACCGGCTATTCGAAGGAAGACGGCTATTCGATCGTCACCTCTGTTGCACGCGATGGTCGGCGGCTCTTTCTTGCAATGAGCGGACTTGCAAGCGACAGGGAGCGTCGGGAGGAGGCCCTTCGGGTTCTGCAATGGGGGCTCGACAGTTTCGAGAAGAAGACGCTCTTCAAGTCTGGCGAGAGCATCGGCGCGGCAAGCGTCTATGGCGGGGCGACGGGTAAAGTCGATCTCATCGCCACGACCCCGGTCGACGTGTTCGTCCCGGTCATCAATGCCGAACGGCTTTCTGCGCGGATCGTCTATCATTGGCCGCTGAGGGCGCCGGTCCTGGCAGGACAGGATGTCGGTGTGCTGCGCATTCTCGCCGGCGAGCGGCTGCTGCGGGAGGTGCCCCTCCAAACCGCGTCATCGGTCGCGGTCGGGACCTTGCGCCAGAAGGCAACCGACGCGCTGCTGGAACTGATGTTCTTCTGGCTGTAGAGCAGCCGGGCGATGGTTTCACAGCCGCAAGAATTGGTCTAAACAGAAAACCGGCCGGTAATCATACCGACGTCATAGGAAGCAGATTTTGTCGATCGCTAAAGGATTGTTCGTGAGTTTCGAAGGCGGCGAGGGGGCGGGGAAATCCACCCAGATCCGCCGGCTGGCCGATTCTCTGCGCGGGCGTGGCTTCGAGGTCCTGACGACGCGTGAGCCCGGCGGATCGCCGGGCGCGGAGGCGTTGCGGCACGTGCTGCTTTCGGGCGCGGCCGAAGACTACGGCATCCGCATGGAGGCGCTGCTTTTCGCGGCTGCACGCAACGACCATGTCGAGACGGTCATACGGCCCGCACTGTCCAAAGGGACCATCGTCCTTTGCGATCGTTTCATGGATTCCTCGCGCGTCTACCAGGGCGTGACAGGCAATCTCGAATCGGAATTCATCGATACGCTCGAGCGGGTCGCAGTCAACGGCGTGGTTCCGGACCTCACCTTGATCTTCGACCTGCCGGCGGCGCGCGGGCTGGAGCGGGCGCTGGGTCGGACGCAGCCGGAAAGCCGGGGCGAGAGCGGGCCCGACCGGTTCGAGAAGGAAGAGCTCGAGACGCATGAAAAGCGGCGGCAGGCCTTCCTTGACATCGCCGCATCGGACCCGACGCGCTGCCGTGTCGTGGACGCCAGCCAACCGGTCGACACCGTGGCAGAACAGGTTCTGGCGATCGTCGAACCTCTCGCGCTCAAGCTTCGCGCGGGCCAGTCCCCGCAACCGGTCAGCGCCCAATGAGCGAAGAGCGTCACGGCCTTCTCGAGGGTGCGGTCCAGCCGGCGCTCAACCCGAAGCTTTTCGGCCATGAAGCGGCAGAGCATTTCCTCGCCGAGAGCTACCGCTCCGGCAAGGGGCACCATGCGATCCTGATCGAGGGGCCGGAAGGCATCGGCAAGGCAACGCTCGCCTTCCGCTTCGCCCAGCATGTGCTCGGCCATCCCGATCCGTTGTCCGCGCCGGCGTCGCTCGGCGATCCGGATCCCGCCTCCGCGCTCACCCGGCAGCTCGCCTCGGGCGCGAGCCACAACCTGCTGCATCTGACCCGGCCGGTGGACGAGAAGACGGGCAAGGTCAGGAGCGCGATCAATGTAGACGAAGTGCGCCGGGCAGGGCACTTCTTCTCCCAGACGTCCGGCACCGGCAACTGGCGTATCGTCATCATCGATCCGGCCGACGACCTAAACCGCAATGCCGCCAATGCAATCCTCAAAATCCTCGAGGAGCCGCCGAAGCGGGCCATGTTCCTGGTGCTTTCCCATGCGCCGGGGAAACTCCTGCCGACGATACGCTCGCGCTGCCTGCCGCTGAAGCTGACCCCGCTCAGCGACGAGGCGATGGAGCGGGCGCTCGCCCAGCTCGGATTCGGTCTCGGCGGGCAGGGGCGCGACGCCATTCTTGCCCTTGCCAAGGGCAGCGTCGCCCAGGCACTGAAGGTCATCAACTACGGCGGCGCCGATATCATCGACGCATTCGAGAAGCTGCTGGAAAGCCAGGGCCCTACCGCGCGCAAGACCATGCACAAGCTCGCCGATGCGCTCAGCGCCAAGGACAGCGATGTGGCCTTCGGTTTCTTCGTCGAACACCTCGGCGATTACCTGCTGGAGCGCGCGCGGCGGGCGGCACATTCCGGCGATATCCACGAAGCCGATCGCTTCGCCCGGCTGTCGTCATCGGTTACCGAGCGGCTTGCCGTGAGTGCTGCCTACAATCTGGACCGCAAGCAGACCATACTCGACACCTTGACCGAAATCACCCAATAGGGACGCGGCCTTGAAAGGCGCACTTCGGGCGAAACTTGTTGTTTCGCGGAACGGGAACATGCGCTAGAGCAGGACTTCAAAAATCTGAGCGAAGCGGACACAGGGCCGACCATGAAAGACACCTTCTACATCACCACCGCCATCTCCTATCCCAACGGCCGGCCGCATATCGGCCACGCCTACGAGCTCATCGCCACCGACGCGATGGCGAGATTCCAGCGGCTGGACGGGCGGGACGTGTTCTTTCTGACGGGGACCGACGAACACGGGCAGAAGATGCAGCAGACGGCGCGCGCCGAAGGCATTGCGCCCGAAGAGCTGGCCAAGCGCAATTCCGACCAGTTCCGTGCCATGGGGCCGCTGCTCAACGCCTCGAACGACGACTTCATCCGCACGACGGAGAAACGTCACCACGAGACCGTGCAGGAAGTCTGGCGGCGGATGGCGGCAAACGGCGACATCTACAAGGACAGCTATGCCGGATGGTATTCGGTGCGCGACGAGGCCTATTACCAGGAGGACGAAACGGAAGTGCGCGCCGACGGCGTGCGTTACGGACCGCAGGGAACGCCGGTCGAATGGGTCGAGGAGGAAAGCTACTTCTTCAGGCTTTCGGCCTATGAGGAGCCGCTTCTCAAATACTACGAGGAGAACCCGGACTTCATCGCCCCAGCGGAGCGGCGCAACGAGGTGATTTCGTTCGTGAAATCGGGTCTCAAGGATCTTTCCATTTCGCGCACCACCTTCGACTGGGGCATCAAGGTGCCGGATGACCCGAAGCACGTCATGTATGTCTGGGTCGATGCGCTGACGAACTACATCACCGCGACGGGCTATGTGGAGGACCAGAACGGTCCGCGCGCGAAGTACTGGCCGGCCGATATCCATGTCATCGGCAAGGACATCATCCGGTTCCATGCGGTCTACTGGCCGGCGTTCCTGATGTCGGCGAAGCTGCCGCTGCCGAAAAAGGTCTTCGCCCACGGCTTCTTCCTCAACAAGGGCGAGAAGATGTCGAAATCGCTCGGCAATGTCGTCGATCCGTTCGATCTGGTGAACCATTTCGGCGTCGACCAGGTGCGCTATTTCGTCCTGCGCGAGGTCTCGTTCGGCCAGGACGGAAGCTACAGCGAAGAAGCAATCGCGACACGCATCAATGCCGATCTCGCCAACGGCATCGGCAACCTCGCCAGCCGCTCGCTGTCGATGATCGTCAAGAACTGCGACGGCAAGATCCCGGAATGCGGCGAACTCACCGATGAGGACAAGGCCATGCTTGCCTCCGCCGACGGGTTGATCGCAACCTGCCGCGAGGAAATGAACAGGCAGATGATCCACAAGGCGGTCGCAGCCATCATCGCCGTGGTATCGGAGGCCGACCGCTATTTCGCCGGGCAGGAACCATGGGCGCTGAAGAAGACCGATCCCGCGCGCATGGGAACCGTTCTCTACGTCACGGCGGAAGTCGTGCGCCAGATCGCCATCCTCTTGCAGCCGATCATGCCGGCCTCCTCGGCCAAACTGCTCGACCTGGTCGCCGCGCCTGCGGAAGCCCGCGACTTCGCCCATCTTGGAGAAGCCGGAAGGCTTGCTCCCGGAACACCGCTCGAAGCACCGAAGCCGGTTTTCCCGCGCTATGTGGCGCCGGACGCCGAGGCAAAGGCCTGAACGAATGCTGATCGATACACACTGCCATCTGGATTTCGCCGATTTCGACGCCGAGCGCGACGAACTGGTCGAGCGCGCCCATGCCGCGGGCGTTGCCCAGATGGTGACGATCTCGACCCGCGTGAAGAAGCTCGATACGCTGATCGCGCTCACCGAACGCTATCCCTCGGTCTTCTGCTCGGTCGGAACGCATCCCAACAATGCGGACGAGGAACTGGACGTGACGGCGGACGATCTCGTGCGTCTGGCCGCCCATCCGAAAGTCGTGGCAATCGGCGAGTGCGGACTGGATTACTTCTACGACACGCAGAAGCCAGAAGACCAGAAGACCGGATTCCTGCGCCAGATCGAGGCGGCACGGCGCACGCAGTTGCCGCTGGTCATTCACGCCCGCAGCGCCGACGACGACATGGCCGCGATCCTGAGGGACGAAACGGGGAAGGGGGCCTTCCCCTTCATCCTGCATTGTTTTTCCTCCGGCGAAGCGCTGGCGAAGACGGGTATCGAACTCGGCGGATATGTCTCCTTTTCCGGCATTCTGACCTTCCCCAAGTCGACTGAATTGCGCGAAATCGCCAAAGGATTGCCGCTCGACCGACTGCTGGTCGAGACGGATGCGCCCTATCTTGCGCCAAAACCCTGGCGCGGAAAGCGCAACGAACCTTCCTATGTCGTCAACACGGCGGAAGTGCTGGCCGAAACCAAGGGCGTAAGCTTCGAGGAAATCGCCCGGATCACGACAGAGAACGCGTTCCGGGTGTTTTCCAAGATGCCGAGGCTCTGACGCATGACCTATCGCCAACGCTTCACCATCCTCGGCTGTGCGTCGTCTCCCGGCGTGCCGAAAATCAACGGCGACTGGGGCGCCTGCGACCCGGGCAATCCGCGCAACCGTCGCACGCGGGCGGCCTTCATGGTCGAGCAGATCGCACCCGATGGCGGCACGACGACGGTGATCGTGGATACCGGCCCGGATTTCCGCGAACAGATGATCGCCGCGAAGGTCGGCCATATCGACGGCGTGATCTATACCCACGCCCATGCCGACCATCTGCACGGGATAGATGACCTGCGCGGATATTTCGTCCTGCAGCACCATCGGATCCCGGTCTATGCCGAGGCGGAGACAATGGAGCGGATTCGCCGGGGCTTCGGCTATTGCCTGGAGACGCCCGCGGGCAGCAATTATCCGCCGATCGCGGAGCCGCGGATCATCGAAGATTTCGACCGGCCCATCGAGATTGCCGGCAAGGGCGGAACGGTTCGGGTCATGCCGCTTGTTCAGAAGCACGGCGATATCCAGTCGCTTGGCCTGAGGATCGGCGACGTGGCATATTGCTGCGATGTCAGTGACTTCCCGGAGGAAACTGTCGCAAGACTTCAAGGCCTCTCCGTGCTCGTCATCGATGCGCTTCAGTACCGGTATCATCCAAGCCATCTGTCACTCGAACAGGCACTTGGATGGATCGAGCGGCTGAAGCCGCAGCGAGCTATCCTTACCCATATGCATATACCGCTGGACTACGAGACGGTGATGGGAGAAACCCCGCCGCATGTGGAGCCGGGCTACGATCAAATGATTTTCGAAACGGAGATCGACACGGCGACCCTTTAGGGTCGATCGACTGGCAGGACTGCCTGCCGGCCCGACCAATGTCGACTGGACACCATGCTGAACAAGCCATTCCGCTCGCCGACCACTGCCGGTTTCATGGAGAACATCCGTCTCTCGCGGCTGCAAGCGCTGTTTCGCCGCGGTGAAATCGGGCTGGTCATCGCCGGCGTTGTCGTCGGGATCATTTCGGGATTGCTCGTGGCGCTGATCAGCGGCATGAGCGCCGGGCTGCACTACCTCATTTTCGGCGTGACCGATACGCTGAGCGGCAGCCGCGTGTCGGGCCGTATCGTCCTGCTCGCGCCTGTCATGGGCGGGGTGATCCTCGGGTTGATCTTCTTCATACTGTCCAAGCGCCGCAAGAAACCGATGATCGACCCCATCGAGGCGAACGCGCTGCATGGCGGTCGGCTCTCGCTCACCGACAGCGTCATCGTCTGCATCCAAAACGTCATTTCCAACGGCTTCGGCGCCTCTGTCGGGCTGGAAGCCGGATATACGCAGATCGCGTCCGGCGTCGCCTCCAAACTCGGGGTCAAGCTGAGGCTCAGGCGAGGGGACCTGCGTATTCTCGTCGGCTGCGGCGCGGCGGGCGCGATCTCGGCTGCCTTCGGGGCACCGTTGACGGGCGCCTTTTACGCCATAGAACTGATCATCGGTACATATACCGTGGTGACGCTGGCTCCGGTCGTCGTATCGGCACTGGTGGCGACCCTGGTTGCCCAACAGATTTCCGACCATACGCTTGCCATCGATGTCGGCAGCTTCGGACATGTGCAGACGGCTGACTATCTGCCCGCCATCATTCTCGGCGTGATCTGCGCCGGGGTCGGCATCGCTCTCATGCAGACCGTGTCCTTCATCGAGGAAACAGCGCGCAAGAGTTCGATCACCTTGCCGTTCCGGCCGGCGCTGGGCGGCCTGGTGGTCGGCTCGCTGGCACTGATTTCGCCGCAGGTGCTTTCGAGCGGGCATGGCGCGCTGCATATCGACCTGAACAGCGATGCCACCATTCAGGTTCTGCTGGCGCTCTTCCTGATGAAATCCGTCGCTTCGGCGGTCTCGATCGGGTCCGGTTTTCGTGGCGGCCTGTTCTTCGCCTCCTTGTTCATCGGAGCCCTCGTGGGCAGGATCTTTGCCCATGCGGCACCTTATTTCGACGGAACGACGCTGACGCCGGCCGTCTATGCCGTGGTCGGCATGAGCTCGTTTGCAGCGGCGGTGATCGGCGGTCCGCTGACGATGACATTTCTGGCGCTCGAACTCACCGGCGACTTTCCGATCACCACGCTGGTGCTGGCTTCGGTAATCGCAACCTCCATCGTGGTCCGCACATCCTTCGGCTATTCGTTCGCGACCTGGCGCTTTCACCTGCGTGGCGAGACCATCCGCAGCGCCCATGACGTCGGCTGGATCCGCGAACTGACCGTCGGGCGGATGATGCGTGCCGATGTGCGAACGGCAAATGTCGGCATCAGCCTTTCCGAGTTCCGCAGCCAGTATCCGCTGGGTTCGACACAACGCGTCATCATGGTCAATGACAACGGCCGTTATGCCGGAATCGTGCTGCTTCCTGACGTGTATGCCGATCACGGCGAAGGCGACCGCGGCATGGAGAACTTCCTGCGCTACCGCAACGATGTCCTGCTTCCGACGATGAACGCGAAACAGGCAGCGGCGATGTTCGACAAGACCGGGAGTGAAGCGCTGGCTGTCGTCAACGACCTGGTCGAAAATCGACCGATCGGGCTTTTGTCTGAAAGCCACACACTCAGGCGCTACAGCGAGGAACTCGATCTGCGCCGGCGTGAGGTTTCCGGGGAACTGTGAACAGATCGCGCCGGCGCCGGCGGCCCGCTGGGCCGCCGGCATTGGTATCCGTTTTGGTTCCATAATCTATCTTATGCGATCTTTATATGTGGAGGTTATCTGCCAGCGACGCCTTCCCCCGTTTGCGCGACCTACTCCTCAGAGCGACCCGTGGTGTCACGATTGCAGTCGTATCGTTTCATGCGCGGGAACGACGGCAACCAAGACTCGCGACGGACGGTCCATAGTTCGTAGGTCGGCGTCAGCTGGTCAGGCTCATCCAGAGATCCGAGGTTCACTTCGACTTCGTCTCCGGTGCGTCCGAAGACCGGCGAGCCGCAGTTGAGACAAAAAATCCGCCCGGCACAGCCGCGGGTTTCGCCATCGATCGTCACGGCATCCTCAGGGAAAATTGCGGATGCGTGGAATAGCGCCCCATGATGCTTACGGCAGTCGAGACAGTGACAGATGCCGACCCGGTATGGCCGCCCCGACGCCACAATCCTGACGTTGCCGCACAGGCACCCGCCCGTGAATTGGTCCATGCTGCGTCTCCTCCAAAATCAAGCGGCGGAATGTTTGGAGCAACATCGTCCAAGGGTGCGGGTTCAGTGATCATCGCCTGCAAAAGTTGGTCGAATCGCTTTTCAGATTGGTTTTTCCTCGCGGTCATTTTGCTGGCTCCCACTGGTCTGCGAAGTCAAACGCATCTCGGGTCAATATTCTGATCAGATCGTTAGCGTCTGTGACGCTCCTATCTGAGCGGCACCTTGGCTGTATCACCAAAAAATCAAACCGCTGCTTTTGTTCATCGTCGGGCCCAAGAATCAGAACGCTCGCCTGCGCTTCTAAGTTCATTCCATTTTCAAGTCCCATCCGCAACTTGGTGTCAGGGCTTGGACCCCACCAACCTTCCGGTGACATCGCCAGCACTATTCCGCCCAAAACCGCAGCTATTTCTTGCCCTGGATAGGTATCAGAAATTTCAATGATGGGAATTCTTTTTGGCCCTATCTTGCCGAACACAACGTGACGCTCCGCAAAATCTAGAAAAATCCGAAGGCGAGAGAATGACCCTCGAACAGTGGCGGTGAAAGTCAGGGTCCCAATCGGCGGCCCGAAACCATTCGGGTCGCCAACGATAGAAATTCTGATGCCATTTAGAAGAGGGGCAACTGCGCTACTGGGCTCCGATTTGCCGACCTCCATCGGCATTGCTGTTGCAAAACGTGTGACGACTGGTTTCTCCTCATTGGCCGCATTTTTCTCTTCATCCTTTCCAGGTGCCAGCCGTTCTCTATCCCAACGGTAAAGAAGGACGACGATAGTTATGAAAAAAACAGCGGCTCCAACGCCCTCATAGACTTGGTGAGGCAGGCCAGCGTTCACAAAGGTATACGCGTCGTTCAGTCGAGATCCGATGTTCATCAAGGCACCGACGACCAAGAAGAAACACGTTCCTGGATTCCTAAAGATAAAGCCGCCCATTGATCCCGCCCACCGTGGTTCCAATCCGCTGCTGCGGGTAGCGTCGTAGCGTCGGGCAGTGCATACCAAAAAACATGTTACATGTCCCACGGGTATATAGCTGCGCCTAGCTCCCAATCCTGCAACGAGAGCCACAATATGCGCTCCTGAGGCTAACGCAATATCCGCTCCTGGCGCCAAGAGGCCGCGCCCGACATCTCAACCCAGAGGTTGGATCGCAAGTGCCTCCTGGGCCTCGTCGCGGTCCATCTCCATGACTTTCCGGCCGATCTCGAAGCTGAAGCCGTTGCGGGCAAATGCCGAGAACTCCCTGGCTTGCTGCTTCTCGTCGCGCTCGACACGGCGAAACGGACCAAAGGCACGCTTGCGGGCGAATATCAGGGCCGCCTGAAGATCGTCGGCCTCGGCGAGCGCCTGATCGATGATCTGGCGGTCGACACCCTTGTCCATCAGCTTGCGGGCTATGACGCGCTTCGACTTGCCGGCACGCGCCGAGGATTTCGTTCTGATCCCAGCATAGGACGCATCGTCGAGCGCGTGCATCTGCCGGCCGAACTCCACGGCTGCTGATTTCAGTATAACGAGCTGGGACTCCGAAATGCCCTCGAACTTCTGTTTTGCCTTGCGGGCGATGGCATCCGCGAGTTCCCGCTCGGTCATCATTTTCCGCGACAATCGGTAGGCCGCGGAATTGCGCACCCAGGCCAGCATACGGGGCGTCGGCGCGCTCGCTTCCTCGTCGTCTGCCGTCTGTTCCGTCATCACGCCCCGGCGGCCGCTTTCGTGCACGTCGCGACGTTTCCAGAGCGAAAACGCCTCAGCATGCCTCGACGTCGCCCCTCGCCCACATTTCCTGCGTCTCGGCCATGAAATCGGCGAAACGCCCCTCCTCGATCGACTTGCGGATGCCCTGCATCAGATCCTGATAATAGGAGAGATTGTTCCACGACAACAACATGCCGCCAAGCGCCTCGTTGGAACGGACAAGATGATGCAGGTAGGCGCGCGAATAATCGCGGGACGCCGGGCAGTTCGATTGCTCGTCGAGTGGGCGCATGTCCTCGGCATGCCGGGCGTTACGGATGTTGATCTTGCCCCTGCGGGTGAATGCCAGTCCGTGGCGGCCGGAGCGGGTCGGCATCACGCAGTCGAACATGTCGACGCCGCGCGCCACCGACTTCAGGATATCGTCGGGGGTTCCGACCCCCATGAGATAGCGCGGCTTTTCGACCGGCAGGACCGGAAGCGTGATTTCGAGCATTTCGAGCATCACGGCCTGCGGCTCGCCGACGGCCAGTCCGCCGACCGCATAGCCCTTGAGATCGAGCTGTTTCAGGCCTTCCGCAGAGCGGATGCGCAGGTCCGGAATATCGCCGCCCTGCACAATGCCGAACATGGCCTTGCCCGGCTGCTCTCCGAAAGCGACGCGGCAACGCTCCGCCCAGCGCAACGACATTTCCATGGCGCGCTCGATCTCCTTGCGCTCGGCGGGCAGCGCCACGCATTCGTCGAGCTGCATCTGGATATCGCTGTCGAGGAGTCCCTGGATCTCGATCGAACGTTCCGGCGACATGTGGTGCGTCGAACCGTCGACGTGGCTCTTGAAGGTGACGCCCTTTTCGTCGAGCTTGCGCAGGCCGGACAATGACATGACCTGAAACCCGCCGCTGTCGGTCAGGATCGGATAAGGCCAGCGGATGAGCTCATGCAGGCCCCCGAGCCGGGCGACGCGCTCCGCGCCCGGGCGCAGCATCAGGTGGTAGGTGTTGCCAAGGATGATGTCGGCGCCGAGTTCGCGGACCTGATCGAGATACATGGCCTTGACCGTACCGACCGTGCCGACCGGCATGAAAGCGGGCGTGCGGACCATTCCGCGCGGCATGGAAATCTCGCCGAGACGCGCGCCGCCGTCCGTCGCTTTCAGGGTGAACTGGAAATTCTTGTTCATCTAGGCTTTCCGGAAAAGAAGGCTGGCATCGCCATAGGAATAGAAACGATAGCCGGTTTCGATCGCGTGAGCATAGGCCTTGCGCATGGTCTCGAGCCCGGCAAAGGCCGAAACCAGCATGAAGAGCGTCGACTTCGGCAGGTGAAAATTGGTCATCAGCACGTCCACCGCCTTGAAGCGGTAGCCGGGCGTGATGAAGATGCCGGTCGCACCGGACCAGGGCCGGATCCGTCCGGTGTCATCGGTCGCACTTTCGATCAACCTGAGCGAGGTCGTGCCGACACAGACGATGCGACCGCCCCTCGCCTTGACCGCATTCAGCCTTTCGGCCGTATCGGCGCTCACTTGGCCAAGTTCCAGATGCATCTTGTGATCGTCTGTGTCGTCCGCCTTGACCGGAAGAAAGGTACCTGCCCCGACATGCAGCGTGACGAAATGGCGTTCGATGCCGGCGGCATCCAGCCTGGCGAAGAGATCGGGCGTGAAATGAAGCCCGGCGGTCGGAGCCGCGACAGCACCCTCCTCGCGGGCATACATCGTCTGGTAGTCGGTGCGGTCCTTGTCGTCCTCGTCGCGCTTGGATGCGATATAGGGCGGCAGAGGAATATGGCCGACGGTGGCAATCGCCTCATCGAGCGCGGGACCGGAAAAATCGAAGCGCAGGGTCACCTCGCCCGCCTCGCCCTTCTCCTCGACGACCGCGCCAAGCGTTCCAAGTAGGCAGGCATTGCCGGAATGGCCGAATTCGATACGATCGCCGACCTTGATACGCTTTCCAGGCCTCGCAAACGCCTTCCAACGCTCCGGGCCGGCGCGCATGTGAAGTGTCGCCGATACGGGCGTCTGCGGCGCGCCTTCGCGCAAGCGCCGGCCTTCGAGCTGGGCCGGAATGACCTTCGTGTCGTTGAAGACCAGCGCGTCGCCCGCTTTTAGGAACGACGGCAGCTCACGGACATGCCGATCTTCGAGAACCGGCTCTTCATCCGGCCTGACGACAAGCATGCGCGCGCCATCGCGCGGGCTTGCGGGCCGCAGCGCTATGTTTTCTTCCGGCAGATCGAAATCGAAAAGGTCTACGCGCATGGGGTCTCGGGTCTCAGGAAAAACGCGAAACCCGCCCGGGCGTCAGGACGCCGAGGCGGGTTTGCAATGGGGTATGCCTCAGGCGTCGGCGGCGACCTTCATCGAGACGATCGAGTCGGGATCGCGCACGGGCTCGCCCTTCTTGATCTGATCGATGACGTCCATGCCCTCGATGACCTGGCCCCAGACGGAATACTGTTTGTTGAGCCAGGGGGCATCGGTGAAGCAGACGAAGAACTGAGAATTGGCCGAGTTCGGGCTCTGCGAACGGGCCATGGAGCAGGTACCACGGATATGCGGGGTCGCCGAGAATTCAGCCTTCAGGTCCGGCTTGGACGAGCCGCCCATGCCGGCGCGGGCCGGATTGAAGCTCGGGCCGCCCTGCTTGCCGAACTCGACGTCGCCGGTCTGGGCCATGAAGTCCTCGATCACCCGGTGGAAGACGACGCCGTCATAGGCCCCTTCCCGCGACAATTCCTTGATGCGGGCGACATGGCCGGGCGCAAGGTCTGGAAAGAGCGAGATGACAACCTTGCCCTTGGTGGTTTCCATGATGATGGTGTTTTCCGGATCCTTGATCTCGGCCATTGATTCACTCCTCTTTCGGGCTATGGCCCACTTTCAGTTTCTGCCGACGGTGACCTTGATCATGGTGTCGGGGTCGGTAACTTCTCCATTGCCGCCCTCGCCGCGCTTGATCTTGTCGACATATTCCATGCCCGCAACGACCTTGCCGACAACAGTGTACTGACCGTTGAGGAAGCCGCCATCGGCGAACATGATGAAGAATTGCGAATTGGCGGAATTCGGGTCCTGAGCGCGGGCCATGCCGACGGTCCCGCGTTCAAAGGGCACGTTGGAAAACTCCGCCGGAAGGTCCGGAAGGCTGGAACCGCCGGTGCCGGCACGCGCGGGATCGTATCCGTCCTTCACGTCGCCGAACTGGACATCGCCGGTCTGAGCCATGAAGCCGTCGATCACGCGATGGAAGGCGACATTGTCATATTCGCCCTTGGAGGCCAGTTCCTTGATCTGCGCGACATGCTTCGGCGCGATCTCCGGCAGCAGTTCCACGACCACCGGGCCGTCCTTCAACTGGATGGTCAGAATGTTCTCGTTGGACTGGGCATTGGCCGATCCGTAAAGACCTGTGAATGCCAGGGCGGCTGCAAAGGCAAGTTGAAGCAGTTTCATGGTGGCTCCGTGGTGTTATTCGAACAGCTCAGGACGCGAGCTTTGATTTCAGCGCCGCCAGAACCGACGCCGGCACAAAAGCGCTGACGTCTCCGCCCATGGAGGCGATCTGGCGAACCAATGTGGCGGTAATGGGCCGCGAGGCCGTACCGGCCGGCAGGAAGATCGTCTGGAGGTCGGGCGCCATCTGGTAGTTCATACCGGCCATCTGCATCTCATAGTCAAGGTCGGTGCCGTCGCGCAGACCGCGCACCAGCAGCCTCGCCCCGTTGCGCCGCGCCGCATCCACCGCAAGACCGTCAAAGGATACGACCGAGATATCCCCGGCCCGATCGGGCAGTATATCGCTCAGGGATTGGCGGATCAGCCGGGCGCGCTCTTCATAGGAGAACATCGGCGTCTTTCCGGGATGGATGCCGATCGCGACAATCACTTTCGACACGACATTCAGAGACTGAACAAGAACGTCCAGATGCCCGTTGGTCATCGGATCGAAAGATCCAGGATAAAAAGCGATGGTCATGGCATCCCGAAGATTGTTTTCACGCCTTTTGTCATGGAAGAGCGCAAATCGCAAGTGACTTGGCGGCTAAGTGCCCGTCCTGCCCGCTCCATGACGCCGGGGCCGGACAGGAAAGCCGCCAAGCGTTCTGCTCCCGCATTTTCCGCAGATTCCTCTTCCCTGCCGACCGGATTCGGAGTAGCGGTTTCCGCAATCTTGCTGCACTGCGGGATGGCGGGGCGGGACATGAATACAGAGTGAACGAGGCATTAACGCAGGCTTCAGACAGGCCATGATATTAACATTTTCACAGTGCAAGGGAACAAGCGCAGTTCCTGCACATTGCTATCGCAGGAAACATTCCCTGCTTCCTGAAAGGATAACGACCATGCCTGACAAGGTGACACTTATTAACTGGGTTTGGATGGCAACGATGTCCACGATGCTCGCGACCTCGGTAGCGTTCTATATGAACGAAACGAGCTCCGCGAAGTTCTACGGTCCGCCGATAACGGCGGTTTATCACACCTTCGGGCATTGATCTTCAATTTTGGAAAGACCGCAGCCGGCAGAAAGAGAGAGAGACCATGTTCATCATATCGACTGTCCTCGCCGCCCTGATCGGCGGCATGTTCGTCGCCTCCGTGGCCTCGACCGCCTCTGCCCTGCGCCGCGAGAGCGAAGACTTCAAGTCCGTCATGGAACGCCAAAACGCCCTTTGAGTATCACTCGGGCCAAAATCTCATAGAGCCGCAAGGATACGCTACTTGCGGCAGTCGGTTTACACTGGCGCAATCAGCGCAGTTCCCCGAACCTCACAGCCCAAGAAATGGACACCCGCCGAATTCCTCCGGCGGGTTTTTCGTTACTCCGGTTGGCTTTCGCCCTCGGCGGGTGGTTCTATAACGGCACCCTCCTCCAGAAGCGCCTCGACGTCTTCGTCGCCTTCGCTTTCCGGTTCGCTGATCCGTTCCACCGACACCACCTTCTCGTCCTTGGCGGTCGAGAAGATCGTGACGCCCTTTGTGGCGCGGCTGGCGATGCGGATGCCGTCGACCGGCACACGGATCAGCTGACCGCCATCCGACACCAGCATGAGCTGGTCCTTGTCCTCGACCGGGAAGGCGGCGACCAGTTCGCCGATTTCCGCTGTCTTCGAGGTGTCGGTGGCACGGATACCCTTGCCGCCACGACCGGAGATACGGAAATCATAAGAAGACGACCGCTTGCCATAGCCTCGCTCGGACACCGTCAACACGAATTGTTCGCGAGCCTTGAGCTCTTCGTAGAACTGGTCGTCGAGCTGGCCTTCCTCGGTCACCTCTTCGCCAACAAGCGCAATATCCTCCTCGTCCACGCCACTGGCGCGGCGTTCGGCGGCCGAACGCTTGAGATAGGCGGCACGCTGCCACGGTTCGGCATCCACGTGGTGAAGGATCGTCATCGAGATCAGGCGGTCGCCTTCGGCGAGCGTGATACCGCGAACGCCGATGGAATTGCGGCCGGCGAAGACGCGAACGTCATCAACCGAGAAGCGGATGGCCTGGCCCAGCGCCGTGGTGAGCAGCACGTCGTCCAATTCGGTGCAGGTTTCCACCGACAGGATCTCGTCGCCCTCTTCCTCGAGCTTCATGGCAATCTTGCCGTTGCGGTTCACCTGCACGAAGTCGGACAACTTGTTGCGGCGAACCGTTCCGCGGGTCGTCGAGAACATGACATCGAGGTTTGCCCAGGTCGTCTCGTCCTCGGGCAGCGGCATGATCGTGGTGATGCGCTCGCCGGGCTCCAGCGGCAGCATGTTGATGAGCGCCTTGCCGCGCGAGGTCGGCGTGCCGATCGGCAGGCGCCAGACCTTCTCCTTGTAGACGATGCCACGCGAGGAGAAGAACAGGACCGGCGTATGGGTGTTGGCGACGAAAAGGCGGGTCGCGAAATCCTCGTCCTTCATCGCCATGCCGGAACGGCCCTTGCCGCCACGACGCTGGGCCCGATAGGTGGCGAGCGGAACGCGCTTGATATAGCCGGCATGGGACACGGTGACGACCATGTCCTCGCGGGCGATCAGATCCTCGTCGTCCATTTCCGGACCGCCCTCGATGATCTGGGTGCGGCGGGGCGTACCGAATTCGTCGCGGACAGCGACAAGCTCGTCCTTGACGATCGCCTGTATCCGCAGACGTGAGGACAGAATGTCGAGATAGTCACTGATCTCGGCACCGATCTTGTTCAGTTCCTCGTCGATTTCGTCGCGGCCAAGCGCCGTCAGACGGGCAAGACGCAGTTCGAGAATGGCCCGCGCCTGCTCTTCCGAGAGGTTGTAGGTCATGTCGTCGTTGATACGGTGACGCGGATCGTCGATCAGCCGGATCAGGGCCTCGACGTCGGAGGCCGGCCAGCGGCGCTCCATCAACTGCTCGCGCGCCGTCTGCGGATCCGGCGCATGGCGGATGAGACGGATGACCTCGTCAATGTTGGCGACGGCGATCGCAAGACCCACCAAGACGTGGGCTCGCTCGCGCGCCTTGCGCAGCAGGTATTTCGTTCGCCGGCTCACGACCTCCTCGCGGAAGGAGACGAAAGCGCGCAGCATGTCGAGCAGGGTGAGCTGTTCCGGCTTGCCGCCATTCAGCGCCACCATGTTGCAGCCAAAGGACGTCTGCAGCGGGGTGTAACGATAGAGCTGATTCAGGATGACATCCGCATTGGCGTCCCGCTTCAACTCGATCACCACGCGATAGCCCTGGCGGTCGGATTCGTCGCGAAGATCGGAAATGCCCTCGATGCGCTTGTCACGCACGAGTTCGGCCATCTTCTCGATCATCGTCGCCTTGTTCACCTGATAGGGAACCTCGGTGATGATGATCTGCTCGCGGTCGCCGCGCATCGGCTCGATCCGCGCGACACCGCGCATGATGACCGAGCCGCGGCCGGTCTCATAGGCCGACTTGATCCCGGAGCGTCCGAGGATCATCGCGCCGGTCGGGAAATCCGGACCGGGAATGATCTGCATCAGGTCGGGCAGTTCGATAGCCGGATTCTCTATCACCGCGATGCAGCCGTCGATCACCTCGGCCAGATTGTGCGGCGGGATATTGGTCGCCATGCCGACGGCGATGCCGCCGGCGCCATTGACCAGCAGGTTCGGGAATTTCGCCGGAACGACGACCGGCTCCTGCATCGTGCCGTCGTAGTTCTCGCGGAAATTGACCGTATCCTTGTCAAGATCGTCGAGCAGCGAATGGGCGGCCTTCTGCAGGCGGCATTCCGTGTAACGCTGGGCCGCCGGCGGATCGCCATCGATCGAGCCGAAATTGCCCTGACCGTCGATCAGCGGGAGCCTCAGCGACCAGTCCTGCGCCATGCGGGCCAGCGCGTCATAGATCGCAGCGTCGCCGTGGGGATGGTACTTACCCATCACGTCACCGGTGACGCGGGCCGACTTCACATACTTCTTGTTCCAGTCGATCCCCATCTCGCTCATGGAAAAGAGGATGCGGCGATGGACCGGTTTCAGACCGTCGCGGACGTCGGGAAGTGCGCGGCTCACGATCACGCTCATCGCGTAGTCGAGATACGACCGCTGCATTTCCTCCATGATGGAAATCGGCTCGATGCCTTGCGGGTACTTGCCGCCGGGAGTGCTTTGCTCAGTCAAATCAGATCACGATCTCTATTCAGAATCACTTGTTATTTTATAGCCGAAAGGGTGCCGGAGCGCCAATTTCGCACGAGGTTTTGAACAGGCTTTTGCGGCGGCGGAAAGGCAAAGCGATCAAATGCCTAGACAAATATGGCGGGGCAAATGCTAGTCTGCCCGAATTGTCTGGCGAAAGGGGTACTTGATGGCAACCACGGAAGCGCTGATCACGGCTTTCACGACGCTTTTGGTGACCGTCGACCCACCCGGTCTGGCGCCGCTCTTCGTCGGGCTGACGCAGGGCATGACACCCAGCCAGCGCCGGCAGGTGGCATTGCGCGGCTCGCTGATCGCCTTCTGCATTCTCGCGGTTTTCGCCGTCTTCGGAGCAAGCGTTCTCGGTCTCCTGGGGATTTCCATCGGCGCCTTCCGCATCGCCGGCGGCCTGATGCTGTTTGCGATCGCCTTCGAAATGATCTTCGAAAAGCGGCAGGAGCGGAAGGAAAAGACGAAGGAAGATGCGATCACCAAGGATCACATCCAGAATCTCGCCGTCTTTCCCCTCGCCTTGCCGCTGATCGCCGGTCCGGGCGCGATCTCGGCCACGATCCTGATCGCGGGAGCGATGCCGGGCGCCATCGAGCGCACGCAGCTGATCGGCGTCATTGCGGTCTGCCTGCTATTGGTCCTGGCGGCACTTCTTATCGCCGACCGCCTCGACCGGATCCTGGGGATCACCGGGCGGGCCATCCTCACGCGGCTGCTCGGTGTCATCCTTGCGGCCCTCTCGGTGCAGTTCGTGGTCGACGGGATCAAATCGGCCTTCCCGGTCTGAGACGCCGGCCGGCATGACACCGGCCGGCGCCCGTTTTCAGCTTCGACGCAGGAAGTCGAGCAGCACTTCGCTGAAGCGCTCCTTTTCCTCAAGCTGCATGGTATGCGCGCTGCGCTCGAACATCTCCACCGTCAGCGCGGCGAAATCGGTCTTGAACGGTTCCCATGCCTTCGGCGGCGCGATCAGGTAGTCGTAGCGCCCGAGGGTCAACAGCACCGGTGCCGCAACCGCGCGCGCGGCGGCATGCATATCGAAATCGCGAAAGACCTTGCCCCACAGATGATCGAAGCCGATGTCGTTGATCCACACGCCCTCCCAGAGAGGGCGCGCGTCGAAATCGGCATCGAACCAGCTGCGCGCGCCGAGCCGGATCAGCAGGTGCTTGAACCGCTCATCGGGATGCGCCGCGATGTCGCCGGCAAGCCTGGCTATTTCACGAGCAAAAATCGCCTTGCGATGGGGCGATGCCTCGGACTCCCAACGACGCTCGGACAGTTCTGCCATATCCGGGCTCTGGCTGGGCCCTGTCCCGGCCATCACCACATGCGACACACGGTCGGGAAAGCGGCGCGCATATTCGAGCGCCATATAGCCGTGGCCTGAATGACCGAGGATGGCGAAGCGCTGGAGACTCAGACTCTGCCGCGCCAGTTCGATGTCGGCGATGATCGTATCGAAGGCGAAATCCGCAGTATCCACGTTGCCGAGCGGTCGGGCGAAGCAGCGGTGATCGACGAAGTGAAAGCGGACCGAGCGGCGCAGATCCTGCGAGAATGTCCGCGCGTAGTAGAGGCTGCTGCCGATCACCAGCAGCGGGATACCCTGCCCCTCCGCGCTGTAGCCGAGCTCGAAGGCGCCCGAGCGAATGGTGCCGCGCTCGGCGCGGCCGTAGATGTATTTTTCCATGATTGTGTATCCGATAGTGCCGGATCGGGACCCCGCATGGCGGGCCACTGAATCCGGACGTTGACCAAAGACATGCGCCCCCGCTCGCTGCCCTTAGAGGTCAGCCAAGATCGCGGAACGGTATCGTGGTCAGGGTCGCTAACGGATCAGGCGCATGGAGGTCCCGGAATTTTGTCGGATTGCTCCCGGCCGCCACGGCCGGGCTGACATCGAAGGAGCGACGCCGTAGGCAAGAATATCGCCCTCGCCGTCGCCAATCAAGCATCCGGCCTGCCTTCTGGCCGACGGCCCGAGGCAACAAAAAAGCGGCGCCGAAGCGCCGCTGCCGATCAGAACGGGATGTCGTCGTCGAGATCCCTGGAGAAGCCGCCCGACGGAGGAGCGCTAGCACCGCCCCGCTGCTGGCCGCCGCGTTGGGGAGCCGGCGCGCCGTAATCGTCGCCGCCGAAATCGCTGCCGCCGCGCGAGGCGCCACCGCCCTCGCCGCGACCTCCGAGCATGGTCAGGTTCGAATTGAAGCCCTGCAGGACGACCTCCGTAGAATAGCGATCCTGGCCGCTCTGGTCCTGCCACTTGCGGGTCTGCAACTGACCCTCGATATAGACCGTGGAGCCCTTTTTCAAATATTGCTCGGCGACCTTGCAGAGACCTTCATTGAAGATCACCACGGTGTGCCACTCGGTCTTTTCCTTGCGCTCGCCGGTATTGCGATCGCGCCAGCTTTCCGAGGTCGCGATGCGCAGGTTGGCGATCGGGCGGCCATCCTGGGTGCGGCGGATTTCCGGATCCGCGCCGAGATTTCCGATCAGAATTACCTTGTTCACGCTGCCAGCCATAACACACACCCTATAGATGCGCCGACCGCGCGGCGCCGAAAAATGGAAATCCCGATCACCTTAAACCAATCCCGCCGGGCTATGGGAATTCATCACCATTAATCCACAACGAAATATGTTCTTTATTTGTTCTAGTGATTGCCTATGATCCTGTCAATCGAATCGAAATGTTACCGCCGAATTTCCATTCCGCCTCGACACAGGCGCACGCATGACTAAATAAGGACTGTTCTCCTGCCAATCGAGCCTTGTCCATGAGCGAACTGAAAACACTCTCCATCCGCGGCGCGCGCGAGCACAACCTCAAGGGGATCGACCTCGATCTGCCGCGCAACTCGCTGATCGTCATGACCGGGCTTTCGGGCTCGGGGAAATCGTCGCTTGCCTTCGATACGATCTATGCCGAAGGGCAGCGGCGCTATGTCGAGAGCCTCTCCGCCTATGCGCGGCAGTTCCTCGAAATGATGCAGAAACCGGATGTCGACCAGATCGACGGCCTTTCGCCGGCCATTTCCATCGAGCAGAAGACAACCTCACGCAACCCGCGTTCGACGGTCGGTACGGTCACCGAGATCTACGATTACATGCGCCTGCTGTTCGCACGCGTCGGCGTGCCCTATTCGCCGGCGACGGGCTTGCCGATCGAGAGCCAGACGGTCAGCCAGATGGTCGACCGGATTCTCGCCTTCGAGGAAGGCGCGAGACTTTATATTCTGGCGCCGATGATCCGCGGGCGGAAGGGCGAGTACAAGAAGGAACTCGCGGACCTGATGAAGAAGGGTTTCCAGCGGGTCAAGATCGACGGCCAGTTCTACGAGATCGCCGAAGCGCCGACGCTGGACAAGAAATACAAGCACGACATCGACATCGTGGTCGATCGCGTCGTGGTGCGCAACGACATCGGCACGCGGCTCGCCGACAGCCTGGAAACCTGCCTGAGGCTCGCCGACGGGCTGGCGATCGCGGAGTTCGCGGACAAGCCGCTGCCGCCCGAGGAAACATCCGCCGGCGGTTCGGCCAACAAGTCGCTGAACGAGACCCACGAGCGCGTGCTGTTCTCGGAAAAGTTCGCCTGTCCGGTTTCCGGCTTCACGATTTCCGAAATCGAGCCCAGGCTCTTTTCCTTCAACAATCCCTTCGGCGCCTGCCCGACCTGCGACGGGCTCGGCTCGCAACAGAAGATCGACGAGGCGCTGATCATACCGGAACCGCAGCGGCGACTGAACGACGGCGCGGTCGCGCCCTGGGCGAAGTCTTCCTCGCCCTACTACAACCAGACCCTGGAAGCGCTCGGCGCGGCCTATGGGTTCAAGCTGTCGAACAAGTGGTCGGATCTGAGCGAGACGGCGCAAAAGGCCATCCTGCACGGCACGGACGAGAAGATCGATTTCCACTATGCCGACGGGGCCCGCTCCTACACCACGACCAAGACATTCGAGGGCATCGTGCCCAATCTCGAGCGGCGCTGGAAGGAGACCGACAGCGCCTGGGCGCGCGAGGAAATCGAACGCTACATGTCGGCGGCCCCCTGCCCCGCCTGCGCCGGATATCGCCTCAAGCCGGAGGCGCTCGCCGTCAAGATCAACGGGCTGCATATCGGCGAAGTCACCGAGATGTCGATCCGGGTGGCGGGAAGCTGGTTCGAGGCGCTGCCTGCGAAACTGTCCGACAAGCAGAACGAGATCGCGGTGCGTATCCTCAAGGAAATCCGCGAGCGCCTGCGCTTCCTGAACGATGTCGGCCTCGACTATCTCTCGATGTCGCGCAATTCCGGCACGCTGTCCGGCGGCGAGAGCCAGCGCATCCGGCTTGCCTCGCAGATCGGCTCGGGGTTGACGGGCGTGCTCTACGTGCTCGACGAACCGTCGATCGGCCTGCACCAGCGCGACAATGCGCGTCTTCTCGAGACGCTGAAGCACCTGCGCGACATCGGCAACACGGTGATCGTCGTCGAGCACGACGAGGACGCGATCATGACCGCCGACTACGTGGTCGATATCGGCCCGGCGGCAGGCATTCACGGCGGACATGTCGTCGCGCAAGGCGTGCCGGCCGAGATCATGGCCAATCCGAATTCGCTGACCGGCAAATATCTGTCGGGTGAACTCGGAGTTCCGGTCCCCGCCCAACGGCGCAAGCCGAAGAAGGGCCAGCAGATCAAGGTGATCGGCGCGCGCGGCAACAACCTGAAAAACGTCACCGCCAGCATTCCCCTTGGGGTCTTCACCGCAGTCACTGGGGTTTCCGGCGGCGGCAAATCGACATTCCTGATCGAGACGCTCTACAAGGCGGCGGCGCGGCGCGTGATGGGCGCGCGCGAAAACCCGGCCGATCACGACCGGATCGACGGCTTCGAATTCATCGACAAGGTGATCGACATCGACCAGTCGCCGATCGGCCGCACGCCGCGTTCCAACCCGGCGACCTATACGGGCGCATTCACGCCGATCCGCGACTGGTATGCCGGCCTGCCGGAAGCCAAGGCGCGCGGCTACCAGCCGGGCCGCTTCTCCTTCAACGTCAAGGG
>DPXQ01000087.1:130465-142628 GCA_003527225.1 Rhizobium sp. | reverse complement strand
CGCCGTCACCGTCGACCCCGAAGGCAACGATGTCCTTCGGCAGCATCTGGACCTGGCCGATTTCGCCGGCCCAGGCGCCGGTGTTCGTTGCGGGATCGAGATCGCCGTGCTGGACCATGGTGATGAGGTTCAACAGTTGCGGACGGAAGAGTTCGGGGCGGCGGCAGTCGTGGGCGAGCGTCACCAGGGCATTGCGCGTGTTGAAGTCGCCCTGAACGGCGCCAAAATCAGTCTCCATGGCCCAGAACGCCGATATGACGCCGGGCGGCACACCGTATTCCTGTTCGGTGCGAGAGAAGACATCGGCATACTGCTTCATTTTCTGGCGGCCGATATCGAGCCGCGCCTGGCTTACGGTGCGCTGGGAAAACTCAAGGAATGTCTGTTTGAATACCCCTTGCGCACGATCTCGCGACAGCACCTTCTGATCGATGCTGGAGCCGGCAAGAGCAGCCTCGGCGGCTTGCGGCGAGGCGCCGGCCGCGACAGCTTCCGCCTTTACGCCTGCAAGGAATTCACCGAGATCGCCGCCGCATTCGGCGGCGCCGGCCATGGCGGTTGTTGCAAGCAGAGCCGAGAGGGCAAGAATAGGAGAAAGGCGGGAGGCGGCAGACATGCGGACATCCTTGTTTATTGGGGTATCACTGTATTGGTTGGTATTTTGACCAAAGCGAGGTCGAAGGAAGCAAGTCGGGGCAGAAAACGCCCTCCGTGCCCAGGCATTCGGAGGTCAGCTGCGGCACCCGGTACCGGATGCTGACCGGGCAGGGGGCGGTACCCTTCGTGCCGAGCATCACTCGGACACAGCTGCCACCCAGTTGTGCCAATTCTTTTCCGTGCCCGCGAAGACGTTGATGTCGGTCTCCCCGCGAATGCCGGGAATGACGCCGGTGGAGGTATACTGCCAGAAAGCCCAGCGCCGCTCGGGATAGATTTCCTGCGGGTGCTTGGCGACTGCGCGGACCCAGAAATGGTAGTCTTGAAAAAAGCCATCGAGGTTGTCCCGGTGGAAATCGACCGAGGTGTAAATGATTGGACGCTTGCCGTAATACGCCTCGATGCGGTCCATGAAGCGCTTCATCTCGCTGCGCACGGTCGATGCGCCCGGTCGGGTCTTGCAGGTCTTCGATGTCGGGTTCCATTCGACGTCGAGGACCGGTGGCAGTCGCATGGAGGCCTTCGGCACGTTGCGAATGAACCAGTCGGCCTGGTCGTCGGCGCTGGAGCAGAAATAGTAGAAATGATAGGGCGCATGTGGAATTCCGGCGGCAGCGGCGCGCCTCCAGTACTCGTCGAACTTTGGATCGATTCTGTCCTTGCCCTCGGTCGCCTTGATGAACACGAAGGATACGCCGGACTTGCGGACCTTGATCCAGTCTACGTCGCCGTTCCATTTCGATACATCAATGCCATGAACCTTGTGGTTATGCGGCGTCTTGTCGCCGAAATCCTGGGGGTCCTTGTCGACGAACTTCGTCGAGACGGACGACGTTTCCATCAAGTCGTAGCTAGCGGACGTGCATCCGCCAAGAAGCATCGAAATAGGCAGAAGCGCCAGGACCAACCACCGCATAGCAATTCCATCTGATACGAACTGAATATGCCCCACATGTGGCGCGCGCACACGCAATACAAAAGAGGCGCAAACCCCATTGTGCCACTATCATCGTTAAAAGACGGTTATTTGCAACTGCTGGATCGTTTTCAGGTGCGAATTACAGCGTGCCACGCATAACCACGACCGACTTTTTCGAAATCCAGGCGTCCGTTGACCGCGGAAACCCGGGCTTCTAAGGCTTCTTTCAGTGTCGCCCGCGGTGTCACATGGAAGCGTGCGAGCCAAGCCCTCAGGAACTGCGCGAACCATGCCGGCAGACCTTCCTGCTGTCCGAAATCGACTATATGGAGCGAACCTCCGGGCGCAAGCGCGGCAAGGGCGGCGTCTATCGCCTTTTCCCAGTCCGGTATCATCGACAGGGCATAGGAGATCATGATCCGGTCGAATCCCGCGACGCCGAGGTCGGCGGGGCCGAACACCGTCGCATCCGCGACCTTCAATACCGGCTGACGCGCCTTGCCGTGGAAATTCTTGCGGGCCTGGCTCAGCATTTCGGCCGAAATATCGAGACCATAGAGACGGGCGGTCGGATAGTTCCGGTAGGCGAGCAGAAGATTTCGCCCGGTGCCGCATCCGACTTCGAGCAGGCATCCTCCCGGCGGCACGTCAAGCTGGGTGATCGCCCGGTCTCGACCGAACAGGTAGTATTTTCTTGTCAGGTCATAGATATGGCGCTGGTAGCGGTACATGCGGTCCATGCGCTCGGCATGATCCCCATCAGCGCTCTGCCCATGCACGCTCTCCGCCATCAGGCTCTTCTCTCATAGATGTGGAACCCGCCATAGATCGCCGAGCGATCGAGTTTGTTCAGTTCCTGCGAGCGGTCTTCCAGGTAGCGCCATTGGTCGAGGAGGGCGGGGGAGAGACGTCCATCCAGTACGCTCTTTTCGGCCGCGGTGCGGAAAATGACACGGGCGCCGTTGGCCGCCGTGCGGGTGATCTCACCCCAGAGATCGTTGAGTTGCCGGTCGCTCATCCAGTCCTGGGCGTCGAGAAGGACATAACGGTCGACTGACTCGGCTGGCTTGAGGGCGAGCAATTCGGTGAAACTTGCATGATGCACGGTGACGCGATCCGTGTTGCGGCGGATTGCAGCGTAGTTTTCGCTCTTGAGATAGGTCGGCAGTAGGCCTTCATCGGCCCGTGGATAGCGCCGGGCGAAGGCCTGCCAGGCAAAGTAGTTGTCGCGAATGGGGAAATGGCAAGCGAGCTTTTCGAGCCGCTGGCGCAGCACCGGCGCAATGGTGCCGTTCTCGGACACGCTGGCGAGTTCGTCATATTGCTGCGGCGGGATGCCAAGACCGAAGAGGGAACTCTTGCGGCTCGTCAGCCAGCGAACAAGCGGTTTTTCGAAGAGCGGGGCGACCTGGTCGTCGAAGAATTGCCGTTGCTCGCGCAGCGAACGCGCATTTGTGATTTCGCCGAGCTTGATGCCATGAAGACGGGCCAGGATGTGGCCCGCACTGATAAAGCGGCCAAGCAGCCCCGTGCGGTAGAAATTGCGGTTGAAGACACTGATGCGGCGGCGACCGGTCAGGCTGCGGCGGTTCCAATAGGTGCGGGTGGCGGGATCGAGATTGGGTGCGATGAAGCGGTCGAAACTTCTGCTGTTCGTGCGGACGTTCTCCATGCCGAAATGGCGCACGACGGCGGCGTGATCCGGAAGGTGCCGAAAGGCCGCGAGCTTCAGCCGGTTCAGCGCGACATGATTGGGATTGAGGTCGACGACGTCGATGCGAGCCGGGTTCTTCGACAGGTAGGCGAGCATGTTGCAGCCGCCGGAACCGATCGTGACGATGCTGTGCCCGTCCGTCAATTCCATCGCGGCCATGTCGACGTCTGGATCTTCCCAGATCTGCGGATAGACCATGCCCGAGAACAATAGTCCGAACAGGCGTTCTGACAGCCCATCCTTGGTGAGTGGCTTGTGCTGAAGCAGGGCTTCCTTGAGTTTTCGGTTTCCGTGGAAGTCAGCTTCGTGAGCAACGTCGGTCATAGTGATCGGCAATCCATTGAAGGTTGATGGCGTGTAACTCCTGCATGCGACAGTTTGATGAAACGGCCTGTTGGAGAAACGCAATAACGGGGCTTGCCTGTTCTGCCGCGTTACTTCGATTGCAGCTTTCCGCCAGTGGATCCATCGTCAAATACTTTGCGCCGAGCCTCCTTGCCGGGATATGGTCTCGCCGTCATCGCCGCCGGGATTGAACGCGGCAAGACCGATCAGGAGAGGTTGATGAGGACAGTGACGAGAGTGGCAAAGGGCGTGGTGCTGGCGATCATCATGGCAGTGACAGCGGTTGTCGTCTGGCTGTCGCTTGCGCCGCCGGAATTGCTTCGTGTCGGGACGGGCTATGCCGCAAAGATTGTCTGTTCCAATGTCTTCCTTGCCGGTCGCGATGCCGATGAGGTACTTGCGAGTGACGTTCAGGCGCCCGGCCATCCGCTCCTGAAACTTGTTCATATTGATGTCGATCCGGACGAGCGATCCGTGAGGGCGAGACTTCTCGGCGCCTTTGCGCCGGGAAAGGCGGCCTATCGCGAAGGGTTCGGCTGCGCAAGCGTGCCGGCCGGTGATGGTGCCGCAGCGCAGGCAATTGTGGTTGCCGGCGAGCCGGGAGTGTCCGCTGCGAGCGAGGCTTCATGGCCGGAGGGGCAGGGTGTGTCCGCTGGTGATCCGCGGCTTTCCAGCATCTTTGCCGATCCTGCGCTCGTCGGGCCGGGTATGCGGGCCGTTGTGGTGATCAAGGATGGCCGCCTTGTCGGAGAAGCATACGGCGAGGGTTTTAACGCCTCGACGCCTCTGCTTGGCTGGTCGATGACAAAGACGGTGAACGCCGCGATTATCGGCCGGTTGATGACGGAAGGCCGGATCGGCTTCGACGACAGGAACCTGCTTGCCGAATGGAAGGGCGACGGTCGCGCGCAGATCAGTATCCGGGATTTGCTAGCCATGGAGAGCGGATTGGACTTCAACGAGGAGTATGGCGACGTTACCGATGTGACGCGCATGCTCTATCTCGAGCCGGACATGGCGGGCTTTGCAGCGGCAAAGCCGCTTGCCGCCGATCCTGGTACGTCGTTCAACTATGCTTCCGGCGCGAGCGTTTTGCTGGCGAAGATCTGGATGGGCAAGTTTGCCGACCGCGCGCAAGCGCTGGCCTATCCGAGGGCGGCGCTGTTCCAGCCGCTCGGCATGGCAAGTGCGGTCCTGGAGGGGGACGCAACGGGAACCTTCGTCGGCAGTTCCTATATGTATGCGACCGCCAGGGATTGGGCGCGGTTCGGCCTGTTCCTCGTTCAGGAGGGGGTATGGGAAGGCCAACGGCTCCTGCCGGAGGATTTTGTCGGCGCCATGCGGCGCCCGACCACTGCGTCCCGCGGCCTTTACACCGAGGTCCAGGCCTGGGGCGTCGGGCCGGGTGAGGAGGCGGACGAGAAGTTCGGGATTGCGGATGACGCTTTCTGGCTCCTCGGCCACGATGGCCAGACCATCGCAGTTGTTCCGTCCGAAAACCTCGTCGTCGTGCGGCTCGGCCTGACGCCTTCCACACTCGGGTACCGGCCTCAGTGGCTGGTCAAGGCTGTCGCAGACGTCCTCAAATAGCGGCTACTTCAGGACGTAAAGCATGCCCTTGCGCTTGGCGTCATAGTAATAGCCCCGCGCATAGAGCCGCACGGCGCCATCATGGTTGCTGTCGGCGACAAGCCATGCGCCCCGGAGGTACTTGCTGGCGTATTTGATATTGGTCTCGGCGTCGAAGAGACCGGATGCCGGGCCGTCATATCCCATGGATTTCGCGGTGGCGTATTTTATCTGCATCAGGCCATAGTGGCCATTGTTGTAGGCAGTTGGCTTGTACGTGCTCTCGCGCTTGACGACGCGGTGGATCAGCGCCTCAGGCATCTCATAGAGGGCTGCGTATTTCTTGATGAGCGCGTTGATAACCGTCGGGCCTGAATTCGACGCCTTCGACTGCTCCTCGATTGCGGGGGGCGGAGCGGGGGGAGTGACGTCGAATTGAGTGTCGAGAGCGGCGAGTGACGTGGTGGCCGACGGGGCGGCATAGGCCAGCATTCCAGCCGGCTTCTGTGTTGGAACAATCGTCTGCACGGCGGTGACCTCGGGCGGCAGGACCGCCGGATCGGCCGTATCAGTCGACATCGGCAGCGTGGTCACGGCATCCGGTGAGCTGGGCATGGCGGCCATCCGCATGGCGACGTCTTCCTGTCCTGCTGCCATGGCCATGGCCACGGGGGTCGCACCCGGGTCGGCCATCGCAACGGCCTTGAAGGTCGGGATCGGGGCCGGTGTCGATGTGCCGGGAATGACCGGTGCCGGTTCGGCGGGCGCGTTCGGATCGACGGGTGCGGGGAGCGTGCTTGCGGCTGCTGCGGCGGCCTGCTGCTGTTGCAGTTGGATGGCGGCAGTGCCTGCGACCGGATTGGCCTTGAGTTCTTGCCTGGCCGCGTCTTCCATACCGTTGGTGCAGCCGGTCAGGCCGACGAGCAGCGCGGTTGCAAGGCCCAAGGCGCTTCTGCGGTCCATACTTGCGATCATTCCGACATCCGTATCGTGGAAAATGCGCCACAGCGAAGCAGCGGGCGAATCTCTAGTAGCCAACTTCCATAGTCCCTAGGCGAAATTGCGGCAATTGCGGCGCAACCCGTCATCAGGCAGCGATCTTGCGATATCCGGCGGTCACCGAGCTGGAGGCGATCAGGACATTGCCATTGCGCCGGTTGGTTGCGTGCCTCGGCGAATGCTTGCGGGCGAATCTGTGCACGCGCTCCGCGCCGATCGCGGCGGCCAGCCAGAAGACCAGTGCCAGGCCCATGAAGGTCGCGACGAACACGGCCGCCTGGTCGATCAAGGGGACCGCCGGTTTCAGGAACTGCGCTAGCAGCGCTACGAAAAAGGCGTAGCTCCGACGGTCGAGGCCCGTCATGACAAAGGTGTGCCGCATGATTTCGAGCGGCTTCTCCTCCGGCAGGTTGTCATTGTCGGCGAGCGGTGCGCCGCCGCCAGGTGCGCGCCATGAGCGGATAGCGACAAAGACGAGATAAGCGCCGCCGATCCACCTTACGGGATCGAGGATTTCGGGTGCGACGACGAGCAGCCAGCCGAGCGCGGGGATCACGATGCTCATCGCGACGAGCGTGCCGAGGGCTGCCGCCGGAATCGTCGCCAGCATCGATTTTCGCCCGCGGCCGAGCGTATAAGAGACGATCAGCATTATGATGCTGCCCGGCGACGCCAGGATTGCCGCCGAGACGGCAGCGAAAGCCAGCCAGGTTTCAAGTGACATCGTACCTACTCCTCCACTTGAAGAGCAAGCCAGCTTTCGGCCGTTCCGTCAATTGGCGGGATTGAATTTCTGTCCGATGAAATCCATGACCTCGGCGAACCAGGGGGTCTTGAGATCGAAGGCCTTGCCGCCCTTGATGCGGGGGAACTCGATCGTGCGCAGCTTGCCGCCCTGGTCCTCGTCGTGACCGGTGACGCCGGAGACCTTGTTGAGCGCGCTTTCGACCGCGAGGTCGACCATGCTCTGGATCAGGCGCAGATCCTCGTAGTTGGCCGGGGCGGAGCGGGCGTAGTAGCCCGATTTCTGCACCATGGAACGTTCGGCGTTCAGCAATTTGGCAAAGTGTTTCTGGAACCAGTTGCCGACATTGATGGTGTCGATCTTGACGTGGCCGAAGGCATCGCGCTTGACCTCTTCACCGGCGACTTCCCGGTCGGCGACGATCTCGTCGAGACAGGCGCCTTCCGACACGAACAGCGTCACGTAGCCGCTTCGATCCATGATCGCCTTCAGCCGCTCCGCCTCGGCCTCGAGATCGAAATGGGTCTCCGGAAGATAGAGCCCGTCGATGTTCTTGAGTTCGGTGTTCATCATCAGACCCTCGACATACTCGTTGTTGCGGGTCCTCTGGACGTAGGCGCGGGCGGTTGCGGCGGTCAGCCAGCCACAGTGACGGCCCATGACCTCGTGGATCACCAGCGTCCGCGGGGCGGCACTCTGCTCATTCGAAACGTGGTCGAAGAAGCGGGCACCCACTTCGGCCGCGGTCCATGCGCCGAGCGACTGACGGATCGGCACGACGTCGTTGTCGACGGTTTTTGGCAGGCCGACGACCGTCAGGTTGTAGCCGTTGGCGCCGAGATAGGCCGCAAGATCGGCAGCTGTGGTATTGGTGTCGTCGCCGCCGATGGTGTGCAGGATCGTGACGCCGTCGGCAGCCAGCCGTTCGGCGGCGACCCGCAGCGGGTTCTCCCCTTCCTTGGTGAGGCCGCGCTTGTGGCAGTCGGCTGCATTTGTCAGCTTCACGCGGCTGTTGCCGATCGGCGAACCGCCATAACGATGCAGCACATGGGCCTTTTCGCGCATATTCTGGGTGATTTCGATCCGGTCTCCCAGAAGCACGCCCTGATAGCCGGAACGGTAAGCGATCATCTCGATCTCGGGGGCGATGTCCGTATAGCGCTCGATCAGTCCGCCGACTGCGGACGAGAGGCAGGGAGCGAGACCGCCGGCGGTCAGCATTGCAACTTTCTGTTTGGCCATCATTCCTCCTTCGGCGCGGGCGCCGTTTCAAAGCTTTCGGCGCGAATGGATGCGACAGACGGACGGGCCTGTAAAGGGAAAATATCAGGAAATTCGGGCCTTTCGGCCGAGCCAGACGACAAATGCGACGGCGATCGCGAATATAATCGTTTCAATTTCGATGGCGCCAGAGTCGTAGGGGAAAATCATGGTCCAATCAATTGCGCGCATGGGAACGGTCTGCGCCAGCATTGGTCAAGCACCGGAATGTGAACAAAGTTTAACCTTGCCGGGAACCGGCTTGGCTTGCTTTTTGTGGCATAATTTGATGAAGCTGTTGGATGATTTTCGATTTTGCCTGCGAACAGATAGGATCGCTGTGGGACAGGTTGCTCGGCGCCATTGGCGATGCGGCGGGCAATGCGCTGTCCGGCATGGTTGAGGCCGTGCGGACGGTTTTCGAGGGCGATCCGGAAACCCGCCGACGTGTCTCCTTCTCTGTGGCGATCATCGCGCTATCGGCGAAGATGGCGAAAGCCGACGGGGTCGTGACCAGCAATGAGATCGACGCCTTTCGCAAGATTTTCGATTTCCCGCCTGAAGAGGCCCAGAACGTTGCTCGCCTTTATAACCTCGCTCGTCAGGACGTGGCCGGTTACGAAGCCTATGCCGGGAAGATCGCCAAGATGTGCGGGACGGGAGAAAAAGGCTGCCCAGTGCTCGAAGACATTGTCGACGGGCTGTTTCATATCGCCAAGGCGGATGGTCTCGTTCACGAGAAGGAGATCGCATTCCTGTCGCGTATCTCCGAAATCTTCGGCATAGACGAAGACCGGTTTCGGCTTATCACTGAACGCCACCTGCATCTTGACGGCGATCCCTACGCCGTTCTCGGGGTCTTGCCCTCGGACGAGTTCTCGACGATCCGCAAGCGCTACCGGGCGCTTGCCGCCGAACATCATCCCGACCGGCTGCACGCACGTGGGCTTCCGGCGGAATATCATGCGGTCGCGCATCACCGCATGGCGAGGCTCAACGCAGCCTATGCCGCGATAGAGAAAGAGCGCCGCGCCGCATGAGCCTTTTTGCCGCAGACTACAGGGCAGCGAGCGTGAAGCCGTCGCCCAATCACGGTGAGCGCGCGAGCGGCCGCCGGCCCGATATGATCCTTCTGCATTATACCGGCATGCCCTCGGAAGATGGCGCGCTGGCTTGGCTGTGCAGCAAGGAGAGCCATGTTTCCAGCCATTATTTCGTCCACGAGGACGGGCGCGTGGTGCAGATGGTACCGGAGATTCAACGCGCCTGGCATGCCGGCAAGAGCTGTTGGGCGGGCGAAACCGATATCAATTCGCTCTCGATCGGTATCGAAATCGCCAATCCGGGCCATCCGGCGGGCCTGCCGGCCTATCCCGACGCGCAGATAGAATCGGTGATTGAATTGTGTCGCGATTGCGGCGCGCGCTATGGAATCGCCCCTGAACGGGTGCTCGGACACTCGGATGTAGCCCCCGTTCGCAAGGTTGATCCGGGTGAAAACTTTCCCTGGGGAAGACTCAATGCCGCAGGCGTCGGTCATTGGGTTGCGCCCGTTGCCATCGCCGGTGGACGCTTTTTCCAGAAGGGCGATTGCGGCCAGCCGGTCGAGGCTCTTCAGTCGATGTTGTCTCTTTATGGCTATAATATTGAAATAACGGGGGAATATTCGGAGTCTACAGAAGGTGTCGTTGCCGCCTTCCAGCGTCATTTCCGCCCCGAACGGGTCGATGGAGTGGCCGATATGTCGACCATCGAGACCCTGCACAGACTGCTTTCTAGCCTGCCGCGTTACGCCTGAAATCAGCCTTCACGCACCCTTTTTTCGCGCCGCGCGGAGCCCCCGCGACCGGCAGAAATATTGCGGTGCCACAGGAATTCCATATTGAACCGCTCTATAGGTCTCGCTGAAACGGCGGTGTGATCCCCCACGAAGAGGTGGCGGCCGCGAATATCAACGATGAGGGCAGGCGCAGCGTCGCACCTTGAACGGGGCGACGTGCAAGGAAGCTTTTGTGCAATAAAAACAAAGCGCCGGCGGCCCATCAGGTTCGGAGACAGACTTTCAAATGATGAGACAAATTGTTGCTGCTGCGGCATGCCTCGGTATTCTTGTGTCCAGTTTTGGCGCCGCCATGGCCGGCGATGGTGAGCGTAGCTATTCTGCACCCCTGAAAACGGTCAAGCGCGAAGCCGGCTACCCCACCCCATCCTTTTCGAAGAGCCCCTATGGGAATCTGATTTCAAAATATGCGAAAGCCTATGGCGTTCCGGTCAACCTCGCCCATGCGGTTGTGCGCGTCGAAAGCAATTTCAATCCGAAGGCGCGCGGCAATGCCGGAGAAATCGGTCTCATGCAAATCAAGCCGGCGACGGCACGCATGATGGGCTATTCCGGATCGGCCAGTGGGCTCTACGATCCCGAAACCAATATCCGTTTCGGAATGAAGTATCTCGCTGCCGCGCATGAACTCGGGGATGGCAAGACCTGCTCGACAATCCTGAAATACAATGCGGGCCATGGCGCAAAGCGCATGAACCCGGTTTCCAAGCGTTACTGCGGTAAGGTGCAGGCACTGATCGGGTTGTAATCCCCGGCCGCGACCACGCCGTGAACGGCGAATTGTGACATGATGCGCAATATCCTCCGCCATGCTATCGGAGCCTGACAGACACAAATCGGGCGACAGGGCATGGCGGCGGACTTCAGATTTATAATCATCGGGCGTGGCATGATGGGTGCGGCGGCGGCGCGGTACCTCGCCCGAGCGAGCGATGGCGTCGCTGTGATCGGTCCGGACGAGCCGGTCGACGCAACACGTCACCAGGGCGTTTTCGCCAGCCACTACGACGAAGCCCGCATCACCCGCACGATCGATCCCGACGCTGTCTGGGCTTTGCTCGCCAACCGTTCGATCGCGCGATACGAGGAGATCGCGCGCGAAAGCGGCATCGATTTCTATCATGAAACCGGCTGCCTGATCGTCGGACCGAAACGGGGCGGGTCCGATCCTTATATCGGCAATATCTGCGAAGCGGCATCGCGGCTCGGAGTGGCGCCTGAGATCTTCAGCGACGAGGGGCTTTCCGGGCGCTTTCCCTATTTTTCCTTCGGTCGGGGCGCAGAGGGCGTTTTCGAGCCGGTCGATGCCGGGTATGTCAATCCGCGCAAGCTGGTCCGCGCGCAGTCGTTGCTGGCGGAGAGAGCCGGTGCGGCATTGATCGCCGAGACTGCGGTTTCAGTCCGTGAAGAGGGCGGCGGCGTTGCTGTGCGCACGGCAGAGGGATGCACCTATCGCGCCGAAAAGGTGCTCCTGGCGGCGGGCGGATTCTCCATTGCGCAGAATCTCTTGCCGCGTCCCGTTGACCTGAAGGTTTATGCCCGAACGGTGGCCTTCTTCGAAATCCCCGAGGCGGATTTTTCCCAGTATGCCGGCATGCCGTCGCTGATCCATCAGCCGGATAATCCCGTCGATCACATCTATCTGTTGCCGCCCGTGCGCTATCCTGACGGGAAGACCTATCTGAAAATCGGCGGTGATCCGGACGATCTCCGCCTCGAGACCGAACCGGACATTCGCGCCTGGTTTCGAAGCGGTGGCAGGGCAAGCACGCGCGACCACCTGGCCGGAATAGTTGCCAGCCTCATTCCGAGCCTTTCCGGCGCTCCAGTCACCATGGGCGCTTGCGTGACCTCGTTCACGTCGAGTGGCTATCCATCGGTCGGCTACGCCGAGGGCGGTCGCATCGCCGTGGTGACCGGAGGCTGCGGCGCGGCGGCGAAAAGCTCCGACGAGATCGGGCGTCTGGGGGCAGAGTTGCTGTTGTCCGGTACCATAGACGAAGAGGGCTACGGGCCTGCATTTAGCCCGCACTTTCTCTGAGCGTTCACCATGGGTGTGATCCTCGCACGTTTTCTATGGTATTTGCGCTCGCGCTCGACTATCTACGCCTTGCC
>DPXQ01000087.1:0-130280 GCA_003527225.1 Rhizobium sp. | reverse complement strand
CAGATGAATGGCTGCCACGTTCCGGTTCGCCGGAGCCATACAGAACCCGGCTTACAGGCCAACTGGCAATTTCTCCCTTTCTTTGTTGGTGGCTGCTTGAAGAGGTGATTCCGCCTCCAGGCTCAGCTATCGGGAATCATTGAGAAAACTTGTCCTGCTAATAAACGCGGCAGAGGGCCGATTACGGCCGATCTCTAACCTTTCATTAAGCTTAACCGCTTATCAATATTTGACGCTCCCTCGGAGGCGGAATTAGCCCTATCCCATTGACGCCCATGTAGTCCCATGTTATCCCATACAGGTACCATCAGTGGGCCGATCGAGGCCCGGAAATTCGAAGTCGAAGGGGGGGCGTCCGAGCGGGCGGGCGGGCAGTTTGTGGCACCCCTGGCGGTCGATGTGGTGCGGGTGTTCTTGAGTTTTGGGAGGCGCGTGTTTTGCCTCCGGCCAGAAGGGGCGGTGGTAAGCTGTCATGAACCGCTTCCTGTCCAATGCGACAAATCGAATCGATGCGAAGGGGCGGGTTTCCGTTCCGGCGGCGTTCAGATCTGTCCTTGCGCAGCGCGATATCCAGGATCTTTACTGTTTTCAGGATTTCGTGTTTCCGGCCATCAATGTCGGCGGTCCCGATCTGCTGGAGCGTTACGAACGGCAGATTTCCGCCGAGGATCCGTTTTCGCCGCTGGCGAACGAGATGTCTCTGCTTGTGCATGGCGGCGGGGTGTTTATGAAGCTCGATGCCGAAGGGCGGTTGATGGTGACGGATTTCATCCGCGAGTTCACCGGAATCGTTTCGGAAGTCACGTTCGTCGGGCGGGCGGATCATTTTCAGCTTTGGCAGCCGCAGGCGTTTTTGGCGGCGCAGGCGGCGGCAAGGGAGGCTCGCAGGCTACGAGGGCTGCAGTCTCAATAGGACGGGGGAACGGAATGGTGGCGAATCTTGGCGGAGGTTCTTCTGATGCCGGTGGCGGACCGGTTCGTCACGTTCCGGTTCTGCTTTCCGAGGTGCTGACGGCGCTTGCGCCTGCACCAGGCAAGGTCATCCTCGATGGCACCTTCGGTGCTGGCGGTTATACGTCGGCCATTCTTGAGGCTGGCGCCGATGTCGTCGCGCTGGATCGCGATCCGACGGCGATTGCCGCCGGCCAGTCCATTGCGTCCGCCTATCCGGAGCGCCTGACGCTCGTCCATTCACAGTTTTCGAAACTTGATCAGTATGCGCCGCCAGGCGGGCTCGACGGCGTCGTGCTCGATATCGGTGTTTCCTCGATGCAGATCGACGAAGCGGAGCGCGGTTTCTCGTTTCAGAGGAATGGGCCCCTCGATATGCGCATGTCGGGTGAGGGGGTGTCGGCCGCCGATGTCGTCAACCGCGCAAAGGTCACCGATCTCATTCGTATCTTCGGATTCCTGGGAGAGGAAAAGCAGGCCGGCCGTATCGCCCGGGCCATCGAAAAACGGCGCACGAGCGAACCTTTCCGCACGACGCGCGATCTTGCCGGGCTGATCGAGGTCGTGACGCCGCGCAAGGCCAAGGACAAGATCCATCCGGCGACCCGGGTGTTTCAGGCGCTCAGAATTTTCGTCAATGATGAGCTCGGCGAGCTCGCACAGGCGCTTTTTGCCGCCGAGCGCGCGCTGAAGCCCGGGGGGCGGCTGGTCGTCGTCACATTCCATTCGCTGGAGGACCGGATTGTGAAGAAGTTCTTCTCGGAGCGGTCGGGCAAGGCTTCGGGGTCGCGCCATATGCCGATGGCGCAGGAAAGGCTGGCAACCTTCGAGCCGATCGGGAAGGCGATGATTGCCGCAAGCGAGGCTGAAGCGGAGATCAATTCGCGGGCGCGCTCGGCCAAGCTGCGGGCAGGTTTGCGCACGGCGGCTCCCGCCGAGCGCGCCGATATTTCCATTTTCGAGCTGCCCGATCTCGCCACGCTGGACCGGATCGGAGGATAGGACATGCTCAAGACCTTTGATCTCCTGATGATTGGCTCGATGGTGGCAGCGGCGACTGTCACCTATCAGATCAAGCACCACGCCGATGACAAGCTTCAGGAGGTTCGCCGGCTCGAGGCGGAAATCAAGCTCGAAAAGGACACGATCGACCTTTTGAAGGCGGACTGGGCCCTGCTCACGCAGCCGAACCGCCTCGAACGGCTGATCAAGGTCTATGGCGACGAGCTCAAGCTTGAGCCGACCGGGCCCGAGCAGCTTGCCCGCCCCGTCGAACTTCCAATGTTCAAGGATCAGCTCCCTCAGCCGGAAGTGGCGGACGGCGCGGGACAGGCAACGGACACCATGGCAACAGGATCGGTGAAACGCTGATGTCATTTCTTTCTCGCATCATGTTCCTGAAGAGCCAGGCACATTTCGCAACCGGCGGTCGGAAGGGCGGCGGCGAGCTCAACAGCGTCACCTTCAAGGGTACGGGCAAGCGGAAGGCCGAGCTGGCCAGGAAGCGCGTCGGTCTGATGATCGTCGGCTTCATCGCGGCCTATGGCGTGATCGGCGGCCGGCTCGTTCAATACGGATATGCCTTGCCCGAGACGGTATCGAGCATCATGCCTGCCGACCGCCTGATGGCATCCCGGCCTGATATCCTGGACCGCAACGGCGAGGTGTTGGCGACCGACATCCGGACGGTCTCGCTCTTTGCCGAGCCGAACAAAATCGTCGATCCTGACGAAGCGGTCGAGAAGCTGTCGACGGTGCTGACTGATCTCGACATCAAGGGCACCTACAAGAAACTCTCCTCCAACTCGCGGTTCCAGTGGCTCAGGCGTCAGTTGACGCCGAAGCAGCAGAGCCAGATCCTGGCGCTCGGCGTTCCCGGGATCGGATTCAGGCCGGAGAAGCGCCGTTTCTATCCCGGCGGTCCGACAGCCTCGCACATCGTCGGTTATGTCAATATCGACAACCGTGGCATGGCCGGGATGGAGCGTTACATCGACAGCCAGGGCATGGCCGACCTCGCCGCACTTGGCATGACCACCGACACGCCGCTCGAGCCGGTTCGTCTGTCGATCGATCTGCGGGTGCAAAACATCGTGCGCGACGTGGTGGTCGGCGCCATGCAGAAGTTTCAGGCGCTGGGTGCCGGCGCTGTCGTGATCGACGTCCATACCGGCGAAGTGCTTGCCATGGTTTCCGTACCCGATTTCGATCCGAACAATCCAGCGGCGAGTGCGCAGGAAGGCTGGCTCAATCGCATGTCGAACGGTACGTTCGAGATGGGCTCGACCTTCAAGTCCTTCACGATCGCCATGGGGCTCGATTCGGGCAAGGTGAGGCTCTCCGACACCTTCGACGCCCGTTACCCAATCCGGATCGGTGGCTTCACCATCAAGGATTTCCACGGCAAGAACCGGATTCTGAGTGTGCCGGAAATCTTCCAGTATTCCTCGAACATCGGTACGGCGAAGATCGCCGACACGATCGGGATCGAGGGGCACAAGGAGTTTCTTGCGCGCATCGGCCTGACCACGCGCATGCAGACCGAATTGCCGGAAGTGGCGACACCCAGCCAGCCACGAGAATGGAAGAAGATCAACTCGATCACCATCTCGTTCGGTCACGGTGTTTCGACGACGCCGCTGCAGACGGCGGTTGCCGGCGTCGCACTCGTCAACGGCGGCAAGCTGATTGAACCCACCTTCCTGCCCCGCACGCAGGCGGAGGCCGACAAGGTAGCCCAGCAGGTCCTTCAGCCTTCGACCAGCGACGACATGCGCTACCTGTTCGAAGTGAACGGCATCAAGGGGTCCGGCAGGAGGGCGCGTGTCGAGGGCTTCAATGTCGGCGGCAAGACCGGGACTGCGGACAAGGTCGTCAACGGCCGCTATGTCGGCGACAAGAACTTCAATGCCTTCCTGGCCGCGTTCCCGATCGACAACCCGCGATATGTGGTGTTGACGGTCATCGATGAGCCGAAGACGGAGAAGGGTAACGGTGCCGCGCTCGCCGGGACCTCCGCTGCTCCGATGGTGGCGGATATCATTCGCAGAAGCGCCGCAATTCTCGGTGTAGAACCCAAATTCGGGGAAGACGGCTCCGCGTTGCTCGTCTCCTATTAGAAAATGCTCGAATTATGCCGCGATTCGCAATTGGATCGCCTGTTCTGCAAGGAAATGGAATACATGCAACTGCGAGATCTGGCCGACGGTGAATTTGGGACCCTGAAAGAAGAGCTTGGCGGCAGGGCCGGCGATCTCGAGATAACGGGTCTTTCCTCCGACAGCCGCAAGATTGGCCCCGGCATGTTGTTCGTGGCGCTGGTAGGTACAAAGGCCGATGGCGCAGCCTATGTCGCGGACGCGGTTGCACGGGGCGCATCCGCAATCATTGCCGGTCATCGCATCGATGCGGTGGTGCCGGTTATTCCGGTTTCCAATCCGAGGCGCTTTATCGCCATTGCCGCTGCACGCTTCTATGCCGCGCAACCCGCTACCATGGTCGCGGTCACGGGGACTGCCGGAAAGACTTCGGTCGCCTCCTTCACACGGCAGATCTGGACACACGCGGGGCTTGCCGCCGCGCAAATCGGCACGACCGGTGTCGTCTCCCCTTCTCGCAACGAATATGGCTCGCTGACGACCCCGGATCCGGTGGCGCTGCACAAGCTTCTGGCGGAGCTCGCGGCGGAGGGTGTGACCCATGCCGCGATGGAAGCGTCGAGCCACGGTCTCGACCAGTGCCGGCTCGACGGGGTCAGGCTTTCTGCCGCCGCCTTCACCAATCTTGGCCGCGACCACATGGACTACCATGCGACGGTCGAGGAATACATGTCGGCCAAGATGCGGCTCTTCGATACCCTGCTGCCGAAGGGTTCGCCCGCCGTGATCTTCGCCGACGATCCCTGGTCGGCGGAGGCGATCCGTGTCGCGCGCGCCGCCGGCCATGATGTGCGCACGGTCGGTCGTCAGGGTGACTTCCTGGCGCTGAAGCGGGTCGAGCATTTTCGCCACAAACAAGTTGCCGAGGTTCATGCCGGCGACGAGATCTATGAAGTCCATATCCCGCTTGCCGGTGACTTTCAGGTCGCCAATGCCCTGGTGTCCGCAGGGCTCGCTATCTCGACCGGCGTTCCCGTCGCAGTCGCGATGAAGGCCCTTGAGAAGCTCGAAGGCGCATCCGGGCGGCTGGAACTCGTCGGGCATACCAAGAACGGGGCGCTCGCCTATGTCGATTACGCCCACAAGCCGGATGCGCTTGAAAATGTGCTCGCCTCGGTCAGGCCGTTCACCACCGGCCGCGTGATCGTCGTCTTTGGTTGCGGCGGCGACCGGGACCGGGGCAAGCGTCCGATCATGGGCGAAATTGCCAGCCGGCTGGCAGATGTGGTCATTGTCACGGACGACAATCCGCGTTCGGAGGTTCCAGCCGAGATCCGCGCCGAGATCATGGCCGCGGCACCATCGGCGACCGAAATCGGCGAACGCGCCGGCGCCATTCGCCATGCGGTCGCCATGCTTTCGTCCGGCGATACATTGATCGTCGCCGGGAAGGGGCATGAGGAAGGACAGACGGTCGGGGATGTCACCCTGCCGTTCTCGGATCATGCCGAATTGCGCAAGGCATTGGAGGAGCTTGAACATTGACTTTTCTTTGGACGACGCAGGAGATGATCACCGCAATGGCGGGCCGCCCGTTGGGCACCCTGCCCGAGGGCATCACCGGCATATCCATCGACAGCCGGACCATCGGGCCGGGCGAAGCCTTCTTCGCCATCAAGGGTGACCGGGTCGACGGGCACGACTTCGCCAGCCTGGCCGTCGCCAATGGCGCGTCTCTCCTCGTCGTCAGCGAGGCGAAGCTACCCGCGCTTGGCCGGCTGACCGTGCCGATGATCGTCGTCGACGACGTTCTGGCTGCCCTGGAAAAGCTCGCCGTGGCGGCGCGCGAACGAACGTCCGCGCGGATTGTCGCCGTTACCGGATCGGTCGGCAAGACGACTACCAAGGAAATGTTGCGCCGCGCGCTGGAGCCGTCGGGCAAGGTGCATGCGGCCGTGGCCTCCTTCAACAATCATTGGGGTGTGCCGCTGACGCTCGCTCGCATGCCGTCCGACACCGATTTCGGCGTGTTCGAAATCGGCATGAATCATCCGGGCGAAATCCGGCCGCTTGTGAAACTCGTGCGTCCGCATGTGGCCGTTATAACGACGATTGCCCCGGCGCATCTCGGCAATTTCCGCAATCTGAAGGAGATCGCGGCCGCCAAGGCGGAGATCTTCGAAGGCGTCGAGCCCGGTGGCCATGTCATTCTGAACCGCGACAACGGCCAATATGATTTCCTGGAGAAGGCCGCGCAGGCCGCCGGCGTGGAGAATATCCACAGCTTCGGCCAGCATGCCAAGGCCGAGTTCCGGCTGGCCGAATATGACGGAGCGGCCGAGAGCTCGACGATCTGGGCATCCTTCGGCGGTGAAACGCGAGAAATCGTCATCGGCGCGCCCGGGCGTCACCTGGCCGAAAACGCCATGGCAGTTCTGGGAGTAGTATCGGTGTTGCGCGCCGACGTTGACCGGGCGGCGGAAGCGTTCCGCCTTCTCTCCGCGGTCAAGGGGCGCGGGGAACGCCACCTGCTGTCGGCCGCTACAGGCAGCTTCACGCTTATCGATGAAAGCTATAATGCCAATCCCGCATCGATGCGGGCGGCGATCGCCGTTCTGGCGGCGTCGCATCCCGGGGCCGAGGGCCGGCGCATCGCCGTTCTCGGCGACATGCTGGAGATGGGGAATTTTTCGCAGAAGGTTCATGCCGAGATGGCCGGGCCGCTGCTTGCGGCCGGTATCGAACATGTCTGGCTCGCCGGTCCGGAAATGGCGGCGCTTCGCGATTCCCTGCCCGAGAGCGTTCATGTCGAATACCGCGAAACCACGGCGGAGCTTGCTGATTTCGTTGCCACTTCGGTCCGTGAGGGCGACGTGGTGATGGTCAAATCGTCGCTCGGGCTCGGCTTCGGCAAGATCGTTTCGGCTTTGCTTGACAAGTATCCGGCATTCCCCGACACCGGGCGCCGTAACTAATCTGGGCTTTTGGAAAGGGCTCTCATGCTGATCTGGCTTGTGGAACTGGCGGACTACTTTCAATTTTTCAATCTGTTTCGGTACATCACGTTCCGCACCGGTGCCGCATTGTTCACCTCCGCGTTGATCGTCTTCCTGTTCGGACCAGCGATGATTTCGTCGCTCCGGGTGCGTCAGGGCCGGGGACAACCGATCCGGGCCGATGGCCCCCAGACCCATTTCAAGAAGGCCGGCACACCCACCATGGGCGGCCTGATGATTCTGGCCGGTATCGTCGTATCGTCGCTACTGTGGGCCGATCTGTCGAGCGTCTATGTCGTCTCGACGCTGCTCGTCACGCTCGGCTTCGGGGCCATCGGTTTTTATGACGACTACCTGAAGGTGACGAAGCAGACCGAGAAGGGTTTCTCGGGCAAGGCGCGGCTCGGCATCGAATTCATCATCGCCGGCATCGCCGTCTACTTCATGATGAACACGGCGCTCACCTCGGGTCCGCAGGGCTCGACCTTCGGCTCGTCGGTCGCGTTTCCCTTCCTCAAGGATTTCCTGATCGATCTCGGGATATTCTTCGTGCTCTTCGGCGGCTTCGTCATCGTGTCGGCAGGCAATGCCGTAAACCTGACCGATGGCCTCGACGGACTTGCGATCGTGCCGGTGATGATCGCGGCCGCCTCTTTCGGCGTGATTGCCTATCTCACCGGCAACGCAGTGTTTTCAAACTACCTGCAGATCAACTTCGTACCTGGCACCGGCGAGCTTGCAGTCGTTCTCGGGGCAGTCATCGGCGCCGGACTGGGCTTCCTGTGGTTCAATGCCCCCCCGGCGGCGATCTTCATGGGCGATACCGGGTCCCTTGCGCTCGGTGGCCTGATCGGTACCGTGGCCGTCGCGACCAAGCACGAAATCGTCATGGCCATCATCGGCGGCCTGTTTGTCATGGAGACCCTGTCGGTCATCATCCAGGTCGGCTATTTCAAGATGACCGGCCGGCGTGTTTTCCTTATGGCGCCGATCCATCATCATTTCGAGAAGCTGGGATGGACCGAAAGCCAGGTCGTGATCCGCTTCTGGATCATTGCCGTCGGCCTTGCGATGCTCGGCCTTTCAACCTTGAAGCTCAGGTGAGGGGACAATGATACCGGTCACCACGTTCAAGGGTAAGAAGGTCGCACTTTTCGGTCTCGGAGGATCGGGGCTGGCGACAGCTCAGGCGCTGATTGCCGGTGGTGCCGATGTGATTGCGTGGGACGATAATCCCGACAGCGTGGGCAAGGCTCAGGACGAGGGGATCCGGACCGAGGACCTTCATGGCATCGACTGGAACAGCCTTGCCGCTTTCGTGCTGGCGCCCGGGGTCCCGCTTACCCATCCGAAGCCGCATTGGGCGGTCGGACTGGCACGTGCGGCCGGCGTCGAGATCATCGGCGATGTCGAGCTCTTCGTGCGTGAACGGCGGGCGCACGTGCCCCATTGCCCGTTCATTGCCATTACCGGGACAAACGGCAAGTCCACGACAACAGCGCTCATCGCCCATATCCTTTCCGCAAGCGGCCGCGATACCCAACTCGGCGGAAATATCGGACGGGCGGTGCTCACACTCGACGCGCCGAAGGGCGGACGGTATTTCGTCGTTGAATGTTCCTCCTACCAGATCGACCTGGCGCCAACGCTCAATCCGACTGTGGGCATTCTCCTTAATATCACGCCTGACCACCTCGATCGCCACGGAACGATCCAGCACTATGCGGACGTCAAGGAACGGCTGGTGGCAGGCAGCGACATTGCGGTTGTCGGGGTCGACGACAGCTATTGTGAACTGATTGCCGATCGCGTCGAGCGCGCGGGCACCAAGGTCGTGCGTATTTCGAAGCGTCAGCCGCTTGCGGACGGCTTTTATGCCCAGGCGCACCGGATCATCGAGGCCCATGGCGGGGCTACTTCGGTCGCTGCCGATCTCAACGGGATCCAGACGCTGCGCGGCAGCCACAATGCGCAGAACGCGGCGGCTGCCATTGCCGCCTGTCTCGCCGTCGGCGTTTCGCCGGACGAGGTCCGCGCCGGCCTCAAGTCCTTTGCGGGGCTCAAGCATCGCATGCAGCCGGTCGGGCGTCGCGGCAATGTCGTCTTCGTCAATGATTCCAAGGCAACCAACGCTGAAGCGGCGGCGCCGGCACTTTCCAGCTACGAGCGAATCTACTGGATTGCCGGCGGGTTGCCGAAGGAAGGGGGCATAGCGAGCCTCGCTCCGCTCTTTCCTCACGTGGTCAAGGCCTATCTGATCGGCGAGGCGGCATCCGCCTTCGCGGTGACGCTGGGCGACGCGGTGCCTTACGAGATTTCCGGAACGCTGGAGCAGGCGGTCGCCCATGCGGCGGCGGATGCGGCGGCGGAAGAAAATGCCGTTGCTGTCATGCTATCACCGGCTTGCGCAAGCTTCGACCAGTACAAGAACTTTGAGGTTCGCGGCGATGCCTTTGTCGGTCATGTCGCCGCACTTGACGGCATCGATATGCTGATCGACGTGCCAACAGGAGGCAACTGACATGGTAAGCCGCGTGGAACGGGGTCCCGTCGCAGACTGGTTCTGGACCATAGACCGCCTTTTTCTGGTGACTTTCGTGCTCCTGATGGGGATCGGCTTCATGCTGTCCTTCGCGGCCTCGCCAGCAGTCGCCGAGCGGCTCGGGCTCGACAGCTTCCACTTCGTCAAGCGCCATGCGGTCTTCATGTTGCCCGCTCTCGGAGTGATGATCGGTCTTTCCTTTCTCTCTCCGCGCCAGGTGCGCCGCACCGCAATGGTTATTCTCGGGCTTTCGCTGTTGATGATGGTTCTGGCCCTCTTCTTCGGGATTGAGGTCAAGGGCGCCCGGCGCTGGGTGACAATCGCGAGCATCTCGATCCAGCCCTCGGAATTCATGAAGCCTGCTTTTGTGGTGATCTGTGCCTGGCTCTTCGCGGAACATGCGCGCCAGCCCGACATTCCGGGCAATCTGTTTGCCATCCTTCTCTTCGCAATCGTTGCTGCGCTCCTCGTCGCTCAACCGGATCTCGGTCAAACGATCCTGACCTCGGTCGTGTGGGGCGGCATGTTCTTCATGGCCGGCATGCCGTGGCTGTGGATCACCGTGCTTGGCGGTCTCGGATCGGCGGGGCTCGTGGGCGCCTATCTGACCTTGCCACACGTCGCGGGCCGCATAGACCGGTTCCTGACAGGGGAGGGCGACACCTTCCAGACGGATACCGCACGAGAAGCAATCATACGCGGCGACTGGTTCGGTCAGGGTCCGGGCGAGGGCATCGTCAAGCGGATCATCCCGGACAGCCATACCGACTTCATCTTTTCGGTGGCTGCCGAGGAATTCGGCATCATCTTCTGCATCGTTCTCGTCTCGATCTTTGCCTTCCTGGTGCTGCGCGGTCTCAGCCACGCGTTCAAGGAGCGCGATGACTTCAACCGCTTTGCCGTCGCCGGCCTGGTGCTACAGATCGGCGTCCAGTCGATGATCAACATCGGCGTGAACCTCGAGCTGCTGCCCGCCAAGGGCATGACCCTGCCGCTGATATCCTATGGCGGGTCGTCGATGATTGCGATCTGCGTGACGGCTGGTTTCATTCTCGCGCTGACGCGGCGTCGGCCGGAAAAGCGCGCCCAGGAACGCAGCTTGTTCCGTTCCGCCCATGGCGTTCCGGCGGAGTAGTCATCCATGGCAAAAGGTCTCATTCTCCTCACCGCCGGTGGGACCGGCGGGCATCTCTTTCCGGCCGAAGCGCTCTGCCACACACTCATGGATCGCGGCTATACGGTTCATCTCGTGACCGACAGCCGCGCCGAACGCTATGCCGGCATGTTCCCGGCCGATATGATCCACACTGTGCCCTCGGCGACCATCGGTTCGAAGAACCCGGTCGAAGCGGTTCGTGCGCTATGGACCCTGTGGCGGGGTTATCGTGCCGCCCGTCGGCTGATCGGTGACCTGAAGCCGCTAGCCGTCATCGGCTTCGGCGGATATCCGACCGTTCCACCGGTTCTTGCCGCGACTCATCTCGGGGTGCCGACCGCTATCCACGAGCAGAATGCGGTGATGGGGCGGGCCAACAGGGCGCTGGCGAAACGCGTGCGGGCCATTGCCGGGGGCTTCCTGCCTGACGGCGGCGCCTATGCGGACAAGACTGTGGTCACCGGCAATCCGGTGCGACCGGCGGTGATTGCTGCATCCTCCATACCGTATGTGCCATCGCGCGATGGGCAGCCCTTCCGTCTGGTCGTATTCGGCGGCAGTCAGGGCGCGCAGTTCTTTTCCTCCGCGGTGCCCAACGCCATAAGTCTGCTCGACCAAACGCTGAGGCGTCGGCTGGCCATTACCCAGCAGGCACGGCCGGAAGACGTGGAGCGCGTCGTCGCCTGTTACAAGAAGCTAGGCATTTCGGCCGAGGTTTCGCCCTTCTTCACCGATATGGCGGCCAGGATCGCGGCGGCTCACCTGGTGATCTGCCGGTCCGGCGCTTCGACGGTCTCGGAGCTTTCCGTCATTGGCCGGCCCTCGATCCTGGTGCCTTATCCCTATGCGCTCGATCACGATCAGGCCGCGAATGCGGCGACGCTCGCGGACAATGGCGGTGCGAAGGTCATCGTGCAGGCGGAGCTTTCCGCCGAGCGATTGGCAAAGCTCATCGAGGACGCGATACAGGAGCCTGAACGCCTCGAGGACATGGCGGCGGCGGCGAAGCGATCGGGCATGCCCGATGCATCGAGCTTGCTTGCCGATCTCGTTGAGGCTATTGCCGCGGGCAAGAGCGCAGCGGACGTGAAGGGAGCCAAACCATGAAAATGCCGACAACGATCGGGCTGGTCCATTTCATCGGTATCGGTGGAATAGGAATGAGCGGGATCGCGGAGGTCCTCCACAACCTCGGTCATCGGGTCCAGGGATCCGACCAGGCGGACAATGCCAATGTGCAGCGCCTGCGAGAGAAGGGTATCGAGGTCTTTGTCGGCCACAAGGCGGAAAATCTCGGAGACGCCGAAGTCGTGGTCGTCTCGACCGCCATCAAGAAGACCAATCCCGAACTGGTGGCAGCGCGCGAAAGACTTCTGCCGATCGTCCGGCGCGCCGAGATGCTGGCCGAGCTGATGCGCTTCCGTAATGCGATCGCTATTGGCGGCACACATGGCAAGACGACCACCACGTCGATGGTGGCGGCGCTTCTGGATGCTGGCGGGCTCGATCCGACGGTCATCAACGGTGGCATCATCAATGCCTATGGCACCAATGCGCGCATGGGCGAGGGTGAATGGATGGTGGTCGAGGCCGACGAATCCGACGGTACCTTTCTCAAGCTTCCGGCCGAGATCGCCGTCGTCACCAATATCGACCCGGAACACCTCGACCACTATGGCACCTTCGACGCCGTGCGGGCGGCTTTTGCGCAGTTCGTCGAGAATGTGCCTTTCTATGGGTTCGGCGTCATGTGTCTCGACCATCCGGAAGTACAGGCGCTGGTCGGTAAGATCGAGGACCGCAAGGTCATTACCTATGGTGAGAACCCGCAGGCAGACGTGCGCTATTCGAACGTCCGGCTCGAGGGCACGCACTCGATCTTCGACGTCGAGATTCGCCGGCGCAGGACAGGTCGCGTCTTCAACTTCAAGGATCTCAGGCTGCCGATGCCCGGCCGCCACAACATCGCGAATGCCTGTGCGGCGATTGCAGTCGCCAACCGGCTCGACATCCCGGAGGACGCTATCCGCAAGGGATTGTCGTCGTTCGGGGGCGTAAAGCGACGCTTCACGCTGACCGGTACCTGGAACGGCGTACAGGTGTTCGACGACTACGGACACCATCCGGTCGAGATCAAGGCCGTGCTGAAAGCGGCCCGAGAAGCGTGCAGCGGCCGCATCATCGCGGTGCACCAGCCGCATCGCTATACGCGCCTGTCGAGCCTGTTCGAGGATTTCGCCAACTGCTTCAACGATGCGGACAGCATCATTCTGGCTCCAGTCTACGCCGCGGGGGAGGATCCGATCGAAGGCGCCAATGCCGAGGCCCTGGTCGAGCGCATCCGCGCTGGTGGGCACCGCGACGCCCGCTACCTGCCGGCGCCGGAGGGTCTCGCCCTGCTGATCGCAGGCATTGCGCAGCCGGGTGATTTCGTGATTCTCTTGGGTGCCGGCAATATAACGCAATGGGCGGCGGCGCTGCCCAAGGAACTGGAAGCTCTTTCGGGAAAGTCTTGAATGAAACAGGTGGATGGAGAAAAGCTGCTGGCCGCGCTGGGCGATGGCGTCAAGGACCTTAGGGGCCGGTTGACGCCTGATGCGCCGATGGACCGCGTGACGTGGTTCCAAGCAGGCGGCCTTGCGGAGCTGATGTTCCAGCCGCATGACAGGGACGATCTGGTGGCCTTCCTCAAGCTCCTGCCAGAAGATGTGCCGTTGACCGTCGTCGGTGTCGGCTCCAACCTTCTGGTGCGCGACGGCGGCATTCCGGGCGTCGTTCTCCGGCTTTCGGCCAAGGGCTTCGGTCAGGTGGACCTTGCCGGAGATAACCGCATCCGCGCCGGCGCGATCTGCCCCGACAAGCACATCGCCGCCATGGCGATGGACAACAATATCGGCGGGTTCCATTTCTACTACGGCATTCCCGGCAGTATCGGCGGTGCTCTTCGGATGAACGCCGGCGCCAATGGCGGCGATACGGCTGAACGGCTGGTCGAAGTCGAGGCCGTCGACCGTCGGGGCAATGTTCACATCCTGTCGAAAGCTGACATGGGCTATACCTACCGGCATTCCGCGGCTCCCGACGACCTGATCTTCACCAGCGCGCTTTTCGAAGGCTATCCCGAGGACAAGGCCAAGATCCGTGCCGACATGGACGCGGTCCGCCATCACCGCGAGACGGTTCAGCCCGTCAAGGAAAAGACTGGCGGCTCGACCTTCAAGAACCCGGCAGGCCATTCGGCCTGGGAACTGATCGACCAGGCCGGCTGCCGCGGCCTGATGATTGGCGGTGCGCAGATGTCGTCGCTGCACTGCAATTTCATGATCAATGTCGGCCATGCGTCCGGATATGACCTTGAGTATCTCGGGGAGACCGTGCGCCAGCGTGTATTCGAGCATTCCGGCATCAAGCTCGAATGGGAGATCAAGCGACTCGGCATCTTCATGCCCGGGCGGGAGATCAGGCCCTTCATGGGCGTGACCGAGGAGTGAGCTTACGCCGGTGAGAAAAGGGCGAGCGGCACTGGCGACAGTCGTCGTGCGGATCCCGTTCGGGTCGAGCAGAATCAATTCCCGCAGCAATAATTGCCCGCAGCGGAGCGCTGTGGTGTGCCGCCGACCGCCGGGGCAGACCTGAGGGCGGTTGGGCCATTCCCGCGGCGACTGAGCATGCGGTGTGAAATAATCTATTTTTATCAATGGCTTGTTTCCATTTCTCAGACCGTTGTGTTCGAAAGAAACTGGTGCATTTCTGCAGTCGGTTAACCAAAGTAAACACTTCATTAACCTTAATGCCGTTTTACTAAGGCAACGGTAATGCTTCGCCCTTCGGAGGTGCGACGGACCGTCCAGATAGTGTTTTCGGCTTGACTAATTCCGGGGGCGTAAATGAGTGGCAAGCATGTTGCCGTCCTGATGGGCGGGTTTTCTTCGGAGCGACCCGTCAGCTTGTCCTCGGGGAATGCCTGTGCCGAAGCCCTGGAAGGGGAAGGCTATCGGGTCACCAAGGTCGATGTCGGCCGTGACGTCGGCCAGGTGCTGGCGGAACTGAAGCCGGACGTTGCCTTCAACGCGCTCCATGGACCCTTCGGCGAGGACGGCACCATCCAAGGTATCCTGGAATACCTGCAGATTCCCTATACCCATTCCGGCGTCCTTGCCTCTGCCCTTGCCATGGACAAGGGGCAGGCGAAGATCGTGGTTGCCGGCGCTGGCGTGCCGGTTGCTGAAGCCAGGATCATGATGCGCTTCGATATCGGTTCCGAGCATCCGATTGCGCCCCCCTATGTGGTCAAGCCGGTGCGCGAGGGGTCGAGTTTCGGGGTCGTGATCGTCAAGGAAGATCAGTCGCATCCGCCGCAGGTGCTGTCCTCGTCCGAGTGGCGCTATGGTGATCAGGTCATGGTCGAGCACTACGTCGCCGGGCGTGAGCTGACCTGCGGTGTCATGGGCGGCACGGCGCTCGGCGTCACCGAAATCGTGCCCCTGGGTCACAGTTTCTACGACTATGATTCCAAATATGTTGCTGGCGGATCTAAACACGTTTTGCCGGCGGAAATTTCACCGAAAATTTACCAAAAAATACAACAATTGGCACTCAAGGCGCATCAGGCGGTCGGGTGCCGTGGCGTCAGCCGGTCTGACTTCCGTTACGACGATCGTTTTTCCGAGGATGGCGAGCTTGTCTGGCTGGAAATCAACACGCAGCCCGGCATGACCTCGACCTCGCTGGTGCCCGAAATGGCTGCATATGCTGGCTATGGTTTTGGTGAGTTCGTCCGTTGGATGGTGGAGGATGCGTCGTGTTTGCGCTGAGCGGCAATAGGCTGGATACCCAGGCTGGGCGTGCTGCTGCTTCGTCTTCCGGCGAGGCGGTGGTCTTGCCGCGTCCGATGCGCAGGGTTGCGCGGTTTGTTGTCGGTCTCTGCTCTGGCCGGATATCCATTCCCCGGCATCTTGGCACGGTTTCATTCGCCGGTTTCTGCTCTTTCGTCTCGGTCTACGGTATTGAGGTCGGTGGTCATGGGCCCGCAGTCGTGCAGTCGCTTACGTCCATCGCTGGATTTGCGGTCGAGGATGTGAGGGTTGTTGGCAACGAGCAGACCTCGGAGATCGATATTCTTCAGCTTCTCGGGCTGGACGGCACGACGTCGTTGCTGGCGCTCGATATCGACGCATCACGACGGTCGCTCTCCGGTCTTCCCTGGGTCGAATCGGCCGAAGTACGCAAGATCTATCCGAATACCGTTGAAGTGGTCCTGCATGAGCGCAAGGCATACGGTATCTGGCAACATGGTTCGGAGTTGTCCCTGATCGAGCGGAACGGCAGTGTCATTGGACCGCTGCGCGACAACAAGTTCTCGGTGTTGCCGCTCTTTGTCGGCCGCGATGCGGAGGTTGCGGCTGCGTCCGTGGAGTCCGAATTTGCCCGGTGGCCGGAGATAGCGTCGCGGGTCAAGGCGTATGTGCGGGTCGCGAGCCGCCGCTGGGATATCCATCTCGATAGCGGGATCGTCGTCAAGCTTCCTGAAGAGGGGCTTGACGCCGCTCTTGCGCTCCTGTCCCGCCTCCAGGCGGAGCAGCAGGTGCTGGCGCGCGATATCGCAGCCATCGATCTGCGTCTGCCTGACCGGACAGCTATCCAGCTGACGCCCGAAGCGCAGGCGCGCCGCCAGGTCGCACTCGAGCAGCGGGACAAGGCACTCAAGAAGGCGGGGCAGAGTATATGAGTGTTTTCGGGGGCGCCCATTTCGGTCTACCGCGTCTGAAGCCGCTTTCTTCCAAGCGGTCTCACGTCGTTTCGGTGCTTGATATCGGCTCGACTAAGGTTGTCTGCATGATCGGCCGTCTCACGCCGCGCAAGGAGAGCTCGGTTCTGCCCGGGCGCACCCACAGTGTCGAGATCATCGGTATCGGGCATCAGCGGTCGCGCGGAGTGAAGTCTGGTGTAATCGCCGATCTCGATGCCGTCGAGAATGTCATCCGGTTGGCTGTAGATGCCGCCGAACGCATGGCCGGCCTGACGGTGGAGAGCCTGATCGTCAATGTTTCTGCCGGCCGGATCGCAAGCGATGTCTATACCGCCACGATCGATCTCGGTGGACAGGAAGTCGAATCTAGCGACCTGAGGAAAGTGCTTGTCGCTGCCGGTCAGCAGTCGCAGAAACTCGACCGCGTGGTTCTGCATTCCCTGCCTACCGGGTTCTCGCTGGACGGCGAGCGCGGCGTGCGCGATCCGCTCGGCATGTATGGGGATGTACTCGGCGTCGATATGCATGTGGTAACCGCTGAGCGCCCGGCTCTGCGGAATCTGGAACTCTGTATCAACCGTGCGCATCTGTCCGTCGAGGGCGTCGTCGCGACTCCTTATGCGAGCGGCCTTGCGGCTCTCGTCGACGACGAGGTTGAACTCGGCTGCGCGGCGATCGACATGGGCGGCGGGATGACCACGATTTCGGTCTTCGCGGAAGGAAAACTCATCCATACGGATGCAATCGCTCTCGGTGGCCATCACGTCACGACCGATCTGGCGCGGGGACTTTCGACGCGGATTGAAGACGCGGAGCGCCTCAAGGTCGTACACGGCTCGGCACTCGCCAACAGCGCCGATGAGCGCGACGTGATCTCTGTCCCGCCGATCGGCGAGGACGACCGCGATCAACCGACTCAGGTGCCGCGCGCACTGGTAACGCGCATTATCCGCGCCCGGATCGAGGAAACACTGGAATTGTTGCGCGACCGAATCCAGCAGTCCGGTTTCAGTCCGGTCGTGGGCAAGCGGGTGGTGCTGACAGGAGGTGCGAGTCAGCTTACGGGACTGCCGGAAGCAGCTCGGCGGATTCTGGCGCGCAACGTGCGGATCGGACGTCCGATGGGTGTTGCCGGACTGCCGGCGGCTGCCAAGGGACCAGCCTTTTCGACCGCGGTTGGCCTGATGATCTATCCGCAGGTCGCGGATCAGGAAACGCATGCCGGGCAGGGCGGATTGTTCTCGCCCTTCAGCAGCGGAAACAGCCGGATCGCCCGTGTCGGGCAATGGCTGAAAGAAAGTTTTTGAGTTTCTGCCCGGGCCGTGGTGGCCAAAGAACGGGCGAGAAGAGTTGAAATGACCAGGCCGGCGTGGCGATGCGGCCAGAGAAAGAAGGAACGGGTAAAATGACCATACAGCTGCAAAAGCCAGATATTACCGAGCTGAAGCCTCGGATTACCGTCTTCGGGGTCGGTGGCGGCGGTGGTAACGCCGTGAATAACATGATCACGGCGGGTCTTCAGGGCGTCGATTTCGTCGTCGCCAACACTGATGCCCAGGCGCTGACCATGACCAAGGCTGACCGCATCATCCAGCTCGGCGCTAGTGTTACGGAAGGCCTCGGCGCCGGATCGCAGCCGGAAGTCGGTCGTGCTGCTGCGGAAGAATGCATCGATGAAATCATCGATCACCTGAACGGTACCCATATGTGCTTTGTCACTGCCGGCATGGGCGGCGGCACCGGCACGGGTGCGGCTCCGGTCGTAGCTCAGGCTGCCCGCAACAAGGGTATCCTCACGGTTGGTGTGGTCACGAAGCCGTTCCATTTCGAAGGCCAGCGCCGCATGCGCCTCGCCGAATCGGGAATCGAGGAACTGCAGAAGTCGGTCGATACCCTGATCGTCATCCCGAACCAGAATCTCTTCCGTATCGCTAACGACAAGACCACTTTCGCCGACGCCTTTGCCATGGCCGACCAGGTTCTCTACTCCGGTGTTGCCTGCATCACCGACCTGATGGTCAAGGAAGGCCTGATCAATCTCGACTTCGCCGACGTTCGTTCGGTCATGCGGGAGATGGGTCGTGCAATGATGGGTACGGGCGAGGCTTCGGGACCGGGCCGTGCAATGCAGGCGGCAGAAGCGGCAATCGCCAACCCGCTCCTGGACGAAACCTCGATGAAGGGTGCGCAAGGCCTGCTGATCTCGATCACGGGCGGTCGCGATCTCACCCTCTTCGAAGTCGACGAAGCCGCGACCCGCATCCGCGAGGAAGTGGATCCGGATGCCAATATCATCCTTGGCGCGACCTTCGACGAAGCGCTCGAGGGCCTGATCCGCGTCTCCGTGGTTGCTACGGGGATCGATCGCGCAGCCAACATGGCTGCCGGCAAGGCTTACGAAGCAGCACCGGTCGCAAAGACACTTGTCCGTCCTTCCGCGGCCGTTGCTCCGGCACCGGCCGCATATCAGCCTGCCATGACGCAGGCACCAAAGGTCGATTCGGTCGCAGAAACCATCCGTTCCGCCGAAGCGGAGATGGAACGCGAACTCGAAATCGCAATGACGCGCCAGACGGCCAGCGTTCAGCAGCCGGCCGAGCCGGAGTTCCGTCCGCAGAGCAAGCTCTTCACCTCCATGGCTCCGGCTGAGCCGCAGCCCGTGAACCGTGCGCCGGCAGAGCCAGTTGCTGCTCCGGCTCCGGTCATGAGCCGCCCGGTCGCTCCGGTACAGCCGGCTCCGGTTCGCAGCGAGCCTGATGTCCAGCCGGTTCGCCAGGTCGTCGAGCCGGTTCGCATGCCTAAGGTCGAGGACTTCCCGCCGGTTGTTCGCGCCGAGCTGGATCACCGCGCCCATGCTGCTGCGCCGGCCGCACAGGACGAGCGTGGACCGATGGGGCTCCTGAAGCGCATTACCAACTCTCTCGGCCGCCATCAGGACGAGGAGCCGGTGAATGCCGACATGACCGCACCGGCACCGGCCGCGGCCTCCCAGCAGCGCCGTGCCCTGTCGCCGGAAGCCAGCCTCTATGCGCCGCGCCGCGGCCAGCTTGACGATCAGGGCCGCGCCGTTCCACAGTCGCGAGTGTCCCATGAGGATGATCAGCTCGAGATCCCGGCTTTCCTGCGCCGGCAGTCGAACTGATCTGACGCATATCTATGTTCGGGCGCCCGGGTCGAAAGACCCGGGCGCTTTGTTATATATGCTGCGGCCGCAGCCTATATTACTGTTTGTTTTCAATCACCTGTCTTCGTTACAAAGCGAAAGAAACAGTGATTTGGAATATGAGGCGGCTGTCCATATGTATGAGATCGGGACAGGGTCGGAATCGGCGCAAGGTTGCGCCTTCTTTCCCTTTGATAGCATGAGCGGGAACGAGCCTCTTTTCCGAAATGGTGAATGGCTCGGGATCTGCATGATAGAAGGCATTGTTATATGGCAATCGGATTGCTGGGTTTTCAGACCACAATCGCAGCGCCGGTCAGTCTGACGGGCATCGGGGTGCACTCCGGTACTCCGGTGACGATCAGTTTCCTTCCGGCCGAAGCCGGCACGGGGGTAGTATTCAACCGTCTGCATGGCGACGGCAATGTCACCGAGCTCAAGGCAGTCTCTGCCCAGGTCGGGAACACGGATCTTTGCACGGTGCTGGGCCTTTCGCCAGCGAGTTCGATCGCGACGGTCGAACACGTCATGGCAGCCATTTATGCGCTTGGTCTCGACAATCTCGTGGTCGAGGTCGATGGAGCGGAAATGCCGATCATGGACGGCAGTTCGGCTCCGTTCATCGAACTCATTGATCAGGTCGGCATCAAGAATCTCGGCGTCAAGCGGCGCTATATCCGGGTCACCAAACCCGTCCGGATCGAATCGGGCGCCTCCTGGGCGGAATTCCGTCCGCACGACGGTACGCGATTCGAGGTGGAGATCGATTTCGATTGCCCGCTGATCGGCCGGCAGGGCTGGGAGGGCGACCTGACCGCCTCTACCTTCCGTACGGAACTGTCGCGGGCGCGCACATTCGGTTTCATGCGTGATGTCGAGCGCCTTTGGGCAGCCGGTTTCGCGCTCGGCTCGTCGCTGGAAAATTCCGTGGTGATTTCGGACGACAATACCGTCATCAACATGGAAGGGCTTCGCTACGCTGATGAGTTCGTCCGCCACAAGACGCTGGACGCGGTCGGCGACCTTGCTCTGGCCGGTGCCCAGTTCATCGGCTGCTACCGCTCCTATCGTGGCGGACACAAGCTCAACGCCAATGCGCTCAAGGCGCTGCTCGGAAACCGTGATGCCTATGAAGTGGTCGAGGCACCGGCACGCAGCCAGCAGGTCCGGGCAAGGGAATTCGTGGCGGTAAATGTTCCTGAATTCGCGCCCTGGTCGGCGTGAATACTTCCTCGCTCTCTGAAAACCGCCCTGACTGGGCGGTTTTTGTCGTTTAGGCACGGTCATTGCAGGCCAGCGCTCCGGAATCGCGACTACGCAGACGTCGAAATGCAGGATAATTACTGCTCTGGCCGCTGCACATGGGCAACTTTTCCGCGGAATTACTTTTGGCCTGCCACAAATTTGCGTTAAATCACCATCATTGCGTTGCTCTCGCCCTGCTTTTATGGCTAGAAACGCCATTCGGAAGCGACGGTTTTCAGGCGGCGCTGCAATTGGGATCTGTCGAATGAGTCATTTAGGATCGGTAATGGTAAAGAACGCAGCGCGTATTGCCAGTGTATGTTTGATGATGACGGTGACCGGTTCCATGCTCGCGGCATGCCAGTCCGATCCCGATATCGATATCACCAAGCTCGCTGCTGAGACAGATCCGCCCGAAGTGCTGTACAATCAGGGGCTTGCCAACATCAAGGCAGGCAATATGGCCGAAGCCGGCCGCAAGTTCGATGCCGTCGATGCCCAGCACCCGTTCTCGGAATGGTCGCGTAAGGCGCTCGTCATGAGCACCTTCGTGAAGTATCGCCTGGCGCGCTACACCGAGGCCACCACGACGGGCAAGCGCTATCTCAACCTCTATCCGCGCTCGGACGATTCGGCCTATGTGCAGTACCTTATCGGCCTTTCGTACTGGAAGCAGATCGTCAACGTGACGCAGGACCAGAAGAGCTCGCTCCAGACCATCGAGGCCATGCAGGCGGTCGTGGATAATTATCCGGACTCCGAGTACGTCGAAGATGCACAGGTCAAGCTCCGCTTTGCACGCGACCAACTCGCAGGCAAGGAAATGCAGGTCGGCCGCTACTACCTCGAGCGCAAGGAATATCTCGCCGCCATTTCGCGTTTCCGCGTCGTGGTCGAAAAGTATCCGACGACCAACCAGGTCGAGGAAGCGCTTGCCCGCCTCGTTGAGGCCTATTTCGCACTCGGCGTTGTTCAGGAGGCGCAGACGGCCGCCGCGGTCCTGGGACATAACTATCCTGACAGCCAGTGGTATTCGGACTCCTACAAGCTCCTGCAGACCGGCGGCCTTGAGCCGCGCGAAAATGCAGGCTCCTGGATCGCCAGGGCCGGCAAGAAGATCCTGATCGGGAGCTGATCCACAGCTCCAGCCACGTGAGATTTGAGAGCCCATGCTGGTCCAGCTATCGATCCGCGATATCGTATTGATCGAGCGGCTTGATCTTGCCTTTGAGGCAGGGCTGTCAGTGCTGACCGGCGAGACAGGCGCCGGAAAATCCATCCTGCTCGACAGCCTCTCGCTGGCGCTGGGAGGCCGTGGCGACGGCTCGCTTGTTCGCCACGGCGAAGACAAGGGCCAGGTGACCGCCGTCTTCGACGTTGCGAACGTGCACCCGGTCCGCGAACTGCTGCGCGAGAACAGTGTCGATGACGACGGCGACTTGATCTTCCGGCGCGTCCAATCCGCCGATGGACGTACGCGAGCTTTCATCAACGACCAGCCGGTCAGCGTGCAGCTGATGCGACAGGCGGGCCAGCTTCTTGTCGAGATCCACGGACAACATGACGACCGGGCACTGGTCGATACCGACGCGCACCGCATGCTGCTCGATGCCTTTGCAGGGCTTGGCGGGGAGGCTGACCTGGTTGGCGATGCCTATCGCCGCTGGAAGGATGCGGAGCGGGTGCTGAAGACGCATAGGGCCCGCGTCGAGGCGGCGGCGCGCGAAGCGGATTATCTGCGCGCATCCGTCGAAGAGCTGGAAACGCTTTCGCCGCAGGACGGCGAGGAGGAAGAGCTTGCCGAGAGGCGGGCGCAGATGCAGAAGTCCGAGCGGATTGCCGGCGACATCGCCGAGGCCTCGGAGTTCCTGAATGGAAACAGCTCGCCGGTTCCGCTGATTGCTTCGCTGGTGCGCAGGCTCGAGCGCAAGAGCCATGAGGCGCCAGGCCTGCTCGAGGATACGGTCCAATTGCTCGATGCGGCTCTGGACAATCTTTCCAATGCCCAGATGGAGGTCGAGGCGGCGCTCCGGCGAACGGAATTCGACCCCCATGAACTCGAACGCGTCGAGGAACGGCTTTTCGCGCTAAGGGCTGCGGGGCGGAAATATTCCGTACCGGTCACAGGGCTTCCGGCACTCGCCGAGAAGATGATAGCGGATCTTGCCGAGCTCGATGCCGGCGAGGAAAGGCTCGGCCATATGGAAGCGTCGGTCATCGAGGCTCGGGCTCACTACGACCATCTTGCCATGTCGCTTTCGGACAAGCGCCAGAACGCGGCTTTGACCCTGTCCGAGGCCGTCATGGCGGAGCTTCCGGCATTGAAGCTCGAACGCGCCCGCTTCATGGTCGAGGTAATCACCGATCCTTCCGCAGCAACGTCCGAGGGTATCGATACGATCGAATTCCATGTCCAGACGAATCCGGGCACCCGACCAGGGCCGATCATGAAGGTGGCTTCCGGCGGGGAGCTTTCGCGTTTCCTGCTGGCGCTCAAGGTGGCGCTCGCCGATCGGGGTTCTGCGCCGACTCTGGTCTTTGATGAGATCGACACGGGTGTCGGCGGCGCAGTCGCGGATGCGATCGGCCAGCGCTTGAAACGGCTTTCCGATCGCGTACAGGTTCTCTCCGTGACCCATGCGCCGCAGGTCGCCGCGCGCGCCGCGACCCATCTGTTGATCTCCAAGGGGCCGTCGAGTGACAACGGCGACAAGATCGCGACGAAGGTTGCCACCATGGAACCGGAACACCGCAAGGAAGAAATCGCCCGCATGCTGGCTGGTGCCTCGATCACCGAGGAAGCGCGGGCGGCTGCGGCAAAACTGCTTTCGGGCGAAAACTGATTGCGGCAGATGCCTGCGGCGATGTCCCGATTGCATTCGGCATGCAAACCTGTTTCCCTCGGTGATTGATGTTCGAAGCGCTGCAAACCTACTGGCCGCAAATCCTCGCCGTGCTCTCGATTGCGATGGGCACGGTCGCGGCCGTTCATGCAGCAATGACGAAGCAGGAAGTCCGTTCCGCAATCGGCTGGGTGAGTGTCATCATCCTGTCGCCGATTGTCGGTGCGCTCATCTATGCAGTGGCTGGGATAAATCGGATACGCCGTGCCTCGATTCTTTCGCGGCGCGCATTTCGGCAGGAGGCGCTCTGGCGGGTGCTTTCCCAATTCGAGGTGCCGGGGGAGGAGATCGAACGCCAATTCGGTCGGCGCATGGCGGCGATGAAGATGCTGGGTGATCGTGTCACCGGGCATATGCTTTCTTCGGGCAATACGCTCGGACTGCTTGCATCGGGCGACGAAGCCTATGACGCCATGGCTGCGGCGATCGATGGCGCCCGGCGCAGCATTATTCTGGAAACCTACATATTCGACCGCGACCCTGCCGGCCTGCGTATCGCCGATAGCCTGATCGCGGCTCACAAGCGGGGGGTGGCGGTCCGGGTTCTGGTCGATGCGGTCGGTGCTCGTTACAGCGCCCCGAGCATACTCGGCTATCTGAGGGACGGGGGCGTTTCTGTTGCCGCTTTCAACGGCAAGGTTATCCTGGGTCTGCGGCTTCCATACGCCAATCTCCGCACTCACCGGAAGATCATCGTCGTTGATGGCGCCATCGCCTTTATGGGTGGAATGAATATCCGTCTGGGTTTCACCGGAAAGGACGGCGCCCGCGACACCCATTTCCGCATCGCAGGACCGGCCGTCGCCGACATTTTCGCCGTTGCCGCAGAGGACTGGTATTTCGAGACAGGGGAGGTCCTGAAAGATGACACCTGGGAGATCTCGGTCGAGGGAGCGGTCCAAGGGGGACCGTCATTCGTCCGCACCGTCGTCTCGGGCCCCGATACCAACATCGAAACCAATCACAAGATCATCATGGGGGCATTTTCGGTCGCGGAGCGCTCGATCCGGATCATGTCGCCCTATTTTCTTCCCGATAACGTCTTTGTCGGCGCGCTTGCGACCGCCGCAAGGCGTGGTGTCGCGGTCGACATCATCGTTCCCTCGCAGAACAATCTGGCGATCGTCAGCCGTGCCATGACGGCGCAGTTCGACCAGATCCTGAAGGACGGCTGTCGCATCTTGCGGGCGAAGGGTCCCTTCGACCATTCGAAGCTGATGACCGTCGATGGCCAATGGGCATTTGTCGGTTCGTCCAATCTTGATTCGCGATCGCTGAGACTTAACTTCGAGGTGGACATCGAAGTCTACGACCGTGAATTTGCTCAACGGGTCGATGCACGCATCGCCGACGCGCTCGACGGCGCCGAGGAAGTCCGGCTGGAAGAACTGCGCAGCCGGCCGTTCATTTTACGGTTCTTCGACCGTGTCCTTTGGCTCGGATCGCCCTATCTTTGAGGAAACGATGTTTGCATTGGGAAAAGACGGCCACACCATGAAGAAGAAGACCGGCAACATCGCCCGGACGATGTACGCCTCGATCAAGAATCGGCACGATCGCCCGTCCGAGCATGCCTCGCACCTGCGTTGCGAGGCGAGCATGGTGGTGGCCTCCTACAATGTCCACAAATGTGTCGGTACTGACGGCAGGTTCGATCCTGATCGTATCATCGAGGTGATCCGTGAGATCGATCCGGACGTGATCGCACTTCAGGAGGCCGATGAGCGGTTCGGGGAGAGATCAGGCCTCCTCGACCTGCCGCGCCTCAGGCTCGAAACCGGGCTCATGCACATACCGGTCCTGCACAAGCCGAAGTCCCATGGCTGGCGTGGCAATGTTCTGCTCTTCAAACAGGGGATCGTCCGCGATATCCATCAGGTCGCCTTGCCGGGACTGGAGCCGCGCGGCGCCGTGGTGGCCGAGATCGACCTTGAACAGGGACTGGGCTTCCGTGTGATCGCGGCGCATCTCGGATTGTTGCGCTGGGCTCGGCGCCAACAGGCGGATGTCATCGTCGATATCATGGGCGGGCGCGAGGAGAGACCGACCGTGCTGATGGGGGATTTCAACGAATGGCGGCTCGGTCACGGCTCGTCGCTGGTGCGGCTCGAAAAGGTCTTTGGCCCCCTCCCGCCGCCCTTGCCGAGCTATCCGGCGCGGCTGCCCGTGCTGTCGCTCGACCGGATCATGGCCAATAGGGCGGGACTGATCGCCGGTATTGCCGTTCACGATTCGCTGCTGGCGCGGGAGGCATCCGATCATTTGCCGATTACGGCGAGGATCGATCTTTCGCCCGACATCCTTGGCTGAGGGTTTTCCTCTTGCCGTCTTTTCATTCTGGAGAATTCGGCTAATACCGGCAGGTCCCATTCTGGAGAGCGGCCATGGCGAATGACAGGATTGCAGTCGAAGACCTGACCGAAGAGCAGGCAGCCGCCGAGCTTCAACGGCTTGCAGAAGAGATAGCCCATCACGATGCGCTCTATCACGGCAAGGACCGGCCTGAGATTTCGGATGCCGACTACGACGCGCTGAAACGGCGCAACGACGCCATCGAGGCGCGGTTCCCGGCGCTTGTGCGCGACGACAGCCCGACGCTCAGGGTGGGGGCGGCACCGGTCGCGACCTTTGCCCAAGTGACGCATGCCAAGCCGATGCTGTCGCTCGACAACGTCTTCTCCGACGAGGACGTCGCCGATTTCGTCGCTTCCGTCTATCGCTTCCTGGGTCATCTGCCCGACAATTCGATCGCCTTCACCGCCGAGCCGAAGATCGACGGGCTTTCGATGTCTATCCGCTACGAGAACGGCCGGCTCGTCACGGCGGCGACCCGCGGCGACGGCACCACAGGCGAAAACGTCACCGCAAATATCCTCACCATCAAGGAAATCCCGCGGCAATTGCCGGCAGGGGTTCCCTCGGTCGTAGAGGTGCGCGGCGAAGTCTACATGGCGAAAAGCGACTTTCTGGCCTTGAACCGGCAGATGGAGGCGGAGGGCAGGCAGCTCTATGTCAACCCGCGCAATACCGCATCCGGATCGCTGCGCCAGCTTGACCCGAAGGTGACGGCCAGCCGCAAGCTGAAATTCTTCGCCTATGCCTGGGGAGAGATCGTGACGCCGGAGATGCCCGCCGATACCCAGATGGGCATGGTGGAAAAGTTCCGCGACTGGGGCTTCCCGGTCAATCCGCTGATGCAGCGGCTGCATTCGATCGAGGAAATTCTCGCTCACTATCGCCAGATCGGCCTCCAGCGCGCCGATCTCGACTACGACATCGACGGTGTGGTCTACAAGGTAGACCGGCTCGACCTGCAGGAGCGCCTCGGCTTCCGCTCGCGCAGCCCCCGCTGGGCGACGGCGCACAAGTTCCCGGCCGAACAGGCGTTGACGCGACTTCTGGATATCGACATCCAGGTCGGACGGACCGGAGCGCTCACCCCCGTTGCCCGCCTGGAACCGATCACGGTCGGAGGCGTGGTCGTCACCAATGCGACGCTCCACAACGAGGATTACATCAAGGGCATCGGCAACGGCGGCGAGCCGATCCGGGACGGCCGCGACATTCGCATCGGGGACATGGTCATCGTCCAGAGGGCCGGCGACGTCATCCCGCAGATCGTCGACGTGGTCATGGACCAGCGGCCGGAAGGGGCGGTGCCTTACGAGTTTCCGAAGACCTGCCCGGTATGCGGCAGCCATGCCGTGCGCGAAGTCAACGAGAAGACCGGCCGGATGGACGCGGTTCGACGCTGCACGGGCGGCTTCGTCTGCCGCGCGCAGGCGGTCGAGCACATCAAGCATTTCGTTTCGCGCAATGCGTTCGACATCGAAGGTCTCGGCACAAAGCAGGTCGACTTCTTCTTCGAGAGCGAGGATCCTGCCTTGCAGATCCGCACTGCGCCCGACATTTTCACGCTTGAACGGCGGCAGGAGGCGGCCCTTGCGAAACTTGAAAACCGCGATGGCTGGGGCCCGACCAGCGTGCGCAAGCTGTTCGACGCGATCAACAGTCGCCGCGAAATCGCGCTGCACAGGCTGATTTTCGCGCTCGGAATCCGGCATGTCGGGGAAACCACGGCCAAGCTTCTTGCACGCTCTTACGGTTCCTATGGAGCTTTCGAGGAGGCGATGAAGGCGGCAGCTCCCATGCATGGGGATGCCTGGAACGAGCTCAACGCGATCGAAGGCATCGGCGAGGTGGTCGCCACCTCGATCGTCGAGTTCTTCAAGGAGCCGCGCAACTTGGAAGTCGTCTCGCGGCTTCTCGGGGAAGTGACGCCAATCGACGCAGAAGCACCCGTCACGAGCGGCAGCCCGGTTGCCGGCAAAACCGTGGTCTTTACCGGCTCTCTCGAAAAGATGACGCGAGACGAGGCCAAGGCGCGCGCCGAAAGCCTCGGCGCCAAGGTGGCCGGTTCGGTCTCCAAGAAGACCGATATCGTCGTTGCAGGTCCAGGTGCGGGGTCAAAGCTCGACAAGGCGCGCGAACTCGATATCCAGATCATGGACGAGGACGAGTGGCTGGCGCTGATCGGGGGATAGGGCCCGCGCCCTGTCTGCGTACAGATCGCGTCTGGCTGGCCCCATCGTCGCTTGTGGTGTATAGGCGTGCCAGATTGCGCGCCGCAGGCGCGCGCAAGAAGGTTGATCCATCTGATGACAGCAAAGGCCAGACGTTCCGAACTCCTGATGCCCGCCGGCTCGCTCGAGCGGTTGAAGGTGGCCGTGCTCTACGGAGCGGACGCCGTCTACATGGGCACGCCCGACATGTCGCTCAGGACCAAGTCGCAGCTTTCGCTGGAGGACGTGAAGGAGGGCATCCGCTTCGCCCATGAGCATGGCGTGCGGGTCTACCTGACGCTGAACCTCTTCACTCACAACAAGGACGTGCCGAAGGTCGTCGACTACGTCGCGACCTTGAAGGAGGTCCAGCCGGATGGTGTCATCGTCGCCGATCCCGGCGTCTTCCATTACCTGCGCAAGCACGCGCCGGAACTGAAGCTGCATGTCTCGACGCAGGCCAATGTCTGTTCGTGGCTGACGGTCGATGCGTGGAAGGAGCAGGGCGCGGAGCTCGTGGTGCTCGCCCGAGAGGTGACGTTCTCCGAACTCACCGAAATCCGCGAGAAATGTCCGGACGTGCGGCTCGAAACCTTCGTCCACGGCGCCATGTGCATGACCTATTCCGGGCGCTGTCTGCTCTCCAATTTCATGGCCGAGCGCGGCGCGAACCAGGGCAATTGCGCCAATTCCTGCCGCTGGCAGTACAAGGTGCACCTGAGGCTCCGCGACGGCACGATCAAGGAACTGGAGATCAACGAGCACAACGAGGGTCTCTTCGAATTCGTGCTGGAGGAGGGGGCGCGCCCGGGCGAGCTGATGCCGATCGAGGAGGATTCGCGCGGCTCCTATATCCTGAATTCCAAGGATATGTGCCTGATGCCGAAACTCGACGACTATCTGAAGCTCGGCGTCGACAGCCTGAAGGTCGAGGGCCGCAACAAGTCGCCCTACTACGTGGCGACAGTGGCGCGTACCTATCGCCGGGCGATCGACGACTACTATGCCGATCCGGAAAACTGGTCGCCGGAACCCTATATGCGCGAGCTGGAGACCGTCGGCAGCCGCGGCTTCACCATCGCCTTCCACGAGGGCCGTCTGCAGAACTATGCGCACAACTACGAGAACACCAAGACCTTCGGTACCTGGGAGTTTGCCGGCATCATCCAGGAGGTCCGCGAGGATGGCTTCGTCGTCTCAGTGAAGAACAAGCTGGAAGCGGGCGACGTGCTGGAACTGATCCCGCCGAAGGCGACGGACGAGACCGTGTTCCTGCGGCTCTACGACTACCGTCATGCCGACGCGCCGAACGTGACGCTGCAAGCCGTCAATGCCGGGCCGCAACGGCCGATCTTCATTCCGTTCTCCGCCTTCGACCGGGAGAAGGTAGAGGATCTGATCGCCAAGTTTCCGCCCTTCACCATTATCCGCAAGGAGGCGCCGCTCACCGAGGAGGAATGGCAGCGCCTGCGTGTCGACAAGGTGGCGCAGAAGATCGAGCTCGGCCAGACGGTTTACGAGGGCGCCTACCACAACGGCGTCAAGAAGTTGCAGGAAGCGATTTCCGAAGACGTGATGGACAAGCGCTCGAAGACCTCGCGCAAGGGCGCGGAGGGCTGCTGCGGGCGCGGCTGCAACGGGTGCCTGATGTTCTGGAACGATCCGGAATATGCCAAGGCTCGCGAACTCTTGGCGAAGAAGAAGCATGGCGAGATGTTGGAAAGGGACATGCGGGAGGTGGCCCCGGCTGCGGAGTGAGGGCTGCGGTGGGGGGCATGACGCCGCCGCCTGCTCCCGACGACCTCAACTCGCCTGCGCGGAAGGTTCGGCTAGCGGCGAGTTTGCTGCCGTCAATGCGGCGAGTTCGCCTTCGTCGACGATCCGGTTGCGGCCAGAACCCTTGGCGAGATAGAGCGCCTTGTCAGCGGCGGAGTAGACCAGCGGATAATCGCGTCCGGGCGCAATGGCCGCAAGGCCGCCGGAAACGCTGACGCGAATCGTCTGGCCGCCCGCGGAAATCACCCGCGCCTCGATCGCACGTCGCGCCTGGTCGGCGGCCTGCCGGGCCGCCTCCATCGTCATGTCGCGGAAGAGCACTGCGAATTCCTCGCCGCCGATGCGGGCGACGAGGTGGTGATCTCCGGCGAGGCTGGCGAGTTCATGGGCCACCGCCACGATGACGTCGTCGCCGGCCAGATGGCCGTAGCGGTCGTTGATCTGCTTGAAGCGATCTATGTCAAGCAGCAGCAGCATGCCATGCTGGTCGGGGCCGAGCGCCTCGGTGAAGGCGCGCCGGTTCGGGAGGCCCGACAGCGTGTCGGTGCGGCTCTGGCGGAGATATTCGAGCCGAGCACTTGCAAGAGCGGTGATCGACCGGCCGACTACGGAGGTCGCGAGGACGCCGAGCACCATTGTGAGCGGGACACCCATCACTGTGCCGATGATGATGCCTTGCCAGACCGAATACGGCAGCAGACCGAGAGCGTAGAACAACAGGTGGAGGTGCACAATCAGCACCCAGGATACGAATGCCATGCGGCCGGAGAGGCGCAACGCATATCGCAGCACGATCGAGCGATCGTTGAAATCGGTGAGGCTGATGTTCGGGGTCAGCCAACGCTCGAGGATATCCATCAGCATGCGCACTCGCGTGAACGAAGGTCTTCGGTATCGGGAGGTGTCCGGAGGGATCTAGCCCGCCATTCCTTAACGTCGTCTTCAAGGACGGTGTCCGACGGACGCTCTCTGTTCCGATGCTGAAGCAAAGGTAAACGGGTCGGCGGAGCGTGCAGTGCCCACCCAACGGCGAACGAGCACTGCAACAAGAAGAGAGGAGGCGACCTACTGGATGGGCGGGACGCCCTCAGCCTTTCGGTTTTCCTGGCTTGCCGTTCTTCGGGCTGCCGGTCGCGGCACCGCCGAACTTGCCTTTCGGCTTGCCTGCCCAGTCGGCCTTGCCGGGCTTCTTGGTCCATGCAGGCTTGTCGCTGACGGGCTTGGGATCGCCCCAGACCTCGCGGTCGGCCTTGACCATATCGTCGTCGGCGCGCTTGCCGGCATAGGGCTTCTTCTCGTAGGGTTTCTTGTCGGTGAAAGGCTTCTTGTCGCCATAGGCCTTCTTGCCACCATGGGCCTTCTTGTCGCCAAACGGCTTCTTGTCCTTGAAGGACTTATCCCTCTGGCCGCCGCCGCTCAGGTCCGGGGTTCCGTCGAGGCGCTTGACCGTGACGCCGCGCTCCATCGTTCCATTCGGGCCGATGGCCGCCAGAAATGCGTCGGCGTGACCCGCCGCAATCTCGACGAAGGTCTCCTCCGGCTGCATCTTGATCGCGCCAATCTCGTTCTTGGTCATCTTGCCGTGGCGGCAGAGCATGGGGATCAGCCAGCGCGGCTCGGCATTCTGCTTGCGGCCGACCGACAGCGAGAACCAGACGCCCTGGCCGAAATCGGAATCGCGGCCACGGCTCGGCGACGGAGGAAAGTCCTCGCCTTCGCGCCGCTTGCGTTCCGGCGTGAGTGCGACGTCGATCAGGTCTTCCGGCGCGGACCGACCGGCGCGATAGAGCCGCACGAAGGCGGCGGCGACCTGTTCGGCGCCATGCTTCTCGAGAAGTTCGGTGAGGAACGGACGTTCTTCATCGGTGACTGGTTCGGCGAATACCGGATCGGCAAGCACGCGTTCATCATCGCGGCGCAGGATTTCGTCGGCGGACGGCGGTTTTGCCCATGTGGCGGCAATATTGGCGTTTTGCAGCAGGCGCTCGGCGCGGCGGCGGCCACTGGCGGGCACGATCAGCGCGCTGACACCCTTGCGGCCCGCACGGCCCGTCCGGCCACTCCTGTGCAGTAGCGTGTCGGGATTGGTCGGCAGATCGGCATGGATCACCAGTTCGAGGCCAGGAAGGTCGATCCCTCGGGCGGCAACGTCAGTTGCGATGCAGACGCGGGCGCGGCCGTCGCGCATGGCCTGCAGAGCGTGGGTGCGCTCGTTCTGGCTCAGTTCGCCGGAAAGGGCAACGACCGAGAAGCCGCGATTGTTGAAACGGGCCGTCAGGTGGTTGACGGCGGCGCGCGTCGAACAGAAGACGATGGCGTTGCGCGCATCATAATAGCGCAGCACGTTGATGATCGCGTTTTCCCGGTCGGAAGGGGCAGCCACAAGGGCCCGATAATCGATATCGACATGCTGCTTCTGCTCCGAAACCGTCTCGATGCGGCGGGCGTCGCGCTGATAGCTCTTGGCGAGGCTGGCGATCGATTTCGGCACGGTGGCCGAGAACATCAGGGTGCGGCGATCGTCCGGCGAGGCTTCCAGGATGAATTCGAGATCCTCGCGGAAGCCGAGGTCGAGCATTTCGTCGGCCTCATCGAGCACCACGGCGCGCAGTCCCGACAGATCCAGCGCGCGGCGGGTGATATGGTCGCGAAGACGGCCCGGCGTGCCGACGACGATATGGGCGCCACGCTCCAGCGCCCGGCGCTCGTTGCGGACATCCATGCCGCCGACGCAGGATGCGATCACCGCACCTGTCTTCTCATAGAGCCATGCCAGCTCGCGCATGACCTGCATGGCCAGCTCGCGGGTCGGCGCGATGGCGAGCGCCAGCGGCGCGCCGGCGCGGCCGAAGCGGTTCTCGGTGCCGAGCAATGTCGGGGCGAGCGCCAGGCCAAAGGCGACCGTCTTGCCGGAGCCGGTCTGGGCCGAGACCAGCGCGTCGCGGCCTTCCAGATCGGGGTCGATCATGGCCTGTTGCACGGGGGTCAGCTCAAGGTAGCCGCGCTTATGCAAGGCCTCAGCAATCGCCGGAACGATGCCGTTCAATTCTGTCATAGGATCTGTCTTTCGAAATTCGGGTCTGTCGCATCCTTAACCGATGATGCGATCGGGCGGCATAGATACGCTGCTTCCCACACATGGCGGGTCATTCATGCGGCGTACGTACTTTGCAATCACGACAAAGTATAGAGCAGAATCGGGCCGCAGGGCGAGAAAAGCCACTCGACGGCCCGAAAAGGCGGTCCGGAAGGTCCGGTTGCCGGTCACTCGGGCCGAAACCGCGCCATCGCAAGCGCATCGACATACCGGCCGTCCCTGAAGGCGAAGCCGCGGTGCATGCCCTCGCGCTCGAAACCGAAGCTTTCGTAGAGGGCGATTGCGCCAACATTGTCGACGAAGACCGTCAGTTCCAGCCGTGCGATGTTCAGCCAGAAGTCGGCAATGGCGACGATCTCACCGAGCATTGCTCGCCCGATGCCGCGTCTGTGATAGTCGTCATCCACACCCATGCCGATGCCGGCCGCATGGGCCCGACGACCGGCAAAGCGGTTGAGGCCGATGTCGCCGACGATGATGCCGTCCATGAGCGCCACCAGCGAAACGCTGCCCGGCGCCTCTGTCTCGATGAATTTTTGCACATCCTCGGTTTTGGGATAGGGCAGGCGCAGAGTACCGGCGCGGAATCCGGGCATGTGTTGCATGGCGGCTATCCCTTCCGCATCCGCGGAGGTGCGGGCGCGAATGACCAGACCAGAAGGCCAGGCCGCGACCGGGTCGACAGGATCTATCGGTGGTATTTCAGACATTATGCTCTCCGTAAGTTTGCCGGGAGAGCGGGCTTCTCGAACCCTACTCGCCTCGGTAGGGTTCGCTGAATGATGATCGTGCTGTTATTGACGCGATCGCATTCCAGCGTCCCCTGGAAGGACGATGGTCGTGACGGTCATATGCAAGGTCGAAGCAATTGCGATCATGGTGAGATCGTGTTGGTCGCAGTTCCCCTTGTCAAGGATGGGCATGGCTTCGACATGATGTCCAGCAACCATTGTCGCGAAATGGCAACATCGCGCCCGTTCTCATCCCAGCCGTGGCCGCAGGGCAGAAGGTGGTGCGTTACCTCGGCGCCCGCCCCGCGAAACTGCCGGGCAAGCGTCTCGCCATCCTGCGGGGCACGGCGGCTGTCGGTGGCGCCCGACAGGATCAGCACCGGATATCCGGCCATTGATGGAAACGGGACGTCCTGCTCGGGGGACAGGGCGCGCATCAAGATGGCCCCCCGCGTCAGATGCCCGGCGTCGCGCGCCAGCGCCGCACAGGCGATCGCGCCGTTGGAATAGCCAGCCAGAACAGGCTTCCGCTGCCCCAACATGCCGGTCAATTGTTCGATGAGGAATGCGAGTTCGCCAACTGAACGGGCGAGATCGACCTGGTCGAGGCCACGGTCCGGCTTTCGGCGGAAGAAGGCGTATTTGCCTTCCCAGACGAAATTGCCGCGCAGGCGGATCAGTGGCGAATCGGGGGCGATGCCCTGCGCGATGCCGCTCCAGGCGTTTTCGTCCTGGCCGCTGCCATGCAACAGCAGGAGGGGCACGCCGCTTGCGTGCGGATTGTCGATCTCGCAGTAGAATCCGGCGATCTCCGGCAATTTCGCGTCCGTCTTGTTGCCCGAATCTCTCTTGCAGCCTATTCCGGGTTCATGTCGTCCACATTGCAGCCTTCGGGCAAGACCATTGCCATCGATTTCGAAACCGCCAATGAGGAGCGAGGCAGTGCTTGTTCGGTCGGGCTTGCCTGGATCGACAATGGCGAAGTCGTGCGGGTCGAGGAACGGCTGATCCGCCCGAAAAGCATGCGTTTTTCGTCCTTTAACATCGCCATTCACGGCATTCGGCCAGAGCATGTCGAGGACGCGCCCGAATTTCCCGAGGTGATGGACGAGTTCGCCGATGATTTTGCCGGCGCGTCGATGATCGCCCACAACGCCGCCTTCGATTTCAGTGTCTGGCGCTCGGCACTGGATGCCTATCGCCAGCCTTATCCGGAATTCGACTATTTCTGCAGCGTCAAGATGGCGCAAAAGCTCTGGCCGGACCTGTCTTCGCACAAACTGAACATCCTGGCGGACCATCTCGGGCTCAGGTTCATGCACCACAATGCGGCCGAGGACGCCAGGATCTGCGCGGAAGCCTCCCTCGCCATGGCGCGCCAGTCCGGCGTCGGGCGGGTGGCGGATATTGCCGCGAAGATAGGCATGAAGCCGGGACGGCTCTTTCGCGGCGGCTACGAGCCCTGCTCGGTGCGCCGACGCCAAGGACCGACGGTCTTGTAACTGTCGGTCGCGGGCTTATCTTTAAAATCGAAAACCCCGTTTGGAGATTGCCATGTCCCTCAAGTTCCATGCGCTATCAACTGCAGTCGCAGTCGTGCTCACGTTCATGTCCGGCCCGGCTTCCGCCGAAGTCGTCGGCAAGGTCGGCGTGGATTGGGTCGGCAACGACATTCTGGTCGAAGCGGTGACCGATCCGCAGATCAAGGGCGTGACTTGTCATGTCACCTATTTCGACCGCTCTATCATCGACCGGCTCTCCAAGGGTAACTGGTTCGAGGACCCTTCGAACAATTCGATCGCCTGCCGGCAGACTGGACCGATCGAGATCGGCGACATCGATCTGTCGCGGGAGGGTGAGGAAGTGTTTCGCGAAGGCATGTCGCTGATCTGGAAGAAACTTGTCGTAAACCGGATCTACGACAAGGCGAACGATACGCTAATCTATCTTGTACATTCGCGTCAGGTCGTCGACGGTTCCGCCAAGATGGCGATTTCGACAGTGCCGCTCTTCGGGCAGCCGGTTACCTGGAGCAACGGAAAGCCGAAGTGACGGTCACGCCGGCGCTACGCCGTCGAATGCCGGTAGACCCAAAAAAGGTCCAGTGATTGGGCCAAACGGTCGTTTTTGCCTATTTTAGCGCTTTAGATCGGGCAAAACTTGAGGCAGAATGCTGCTGACATGTCGTAGACGGTCGGAGATAAACCCCATCGCCGTACTGTCTTTCTGTGCATGTCTTGCCAGCAATATCCGGCAAACCGGCATCCTGTCGGTCGCCAACTCACAAAGCTACGCCCTGGAAGCATCTGTTTCCAGGGCGTAATCTTTTCCGCGATCGGAATTTTCTTCGAAGCTTTGGTGAGGCCGTTGACGACAAACGACCTGCTCTCGCGAACAGTCTGGCATATCCCGACGATGCCGGATCTACCAGATCTGTGGAGAGAGTCGTCTTTCTGAACTCAGGCCGCCTGCGCCAGCTCGTCGGCGATGACGGTATCGAGATTGAGGAAGCACACCATGGTTTTCTCAAGCGCCACGATGCCGCGGCAGAAGGCGCGCTGGGCTTCCGGAATGATTTCAGGAGCTGGCTGCAGATCCTCGCCGCGAATGGTCATCATATCCGAGACCTGCTCCACAAGAAGGCCGACGAGTTTGCCGGCGATATCGGTGACGATGATCGCCGAGCGCTCGGAGGGCTCGGTCATGTTCATGCCGAGACGGCAAGCCATGTCTATTACCGGAATAACGGCGCCGCGCAGGTTGATGAGGCCAAGCACGTAAGGCGGCGTGTGGGGCATCGGGGTCACGGGGGCCCAGCCGCGGATCTCGCGGATCGCCATGATATCGATGCAGAATTCCTGATCGCCGAGATGGAAGGATACGATTTCCAGATATGCGCCTGACTGCTTGATTGCGTTTGACATGTTTGAACTCTTCCCAGTTTGTTCGGCCGTCGCCGGTCGGTCGGACCTGACGTCGTCGGCTATGGCGAAAGATGCTGCGCCGGTGCGCTCGCTGAAAGCGCACCCAGGAGCCGACGCGCAGCGTCGGTGATGCCGTTGTCAATGCGGAGGGCCGAGGGTGCAGATCGGGCGTCCCGGCGGACGTGATGTCCAAACGATCTTTTCAGGATCATCTTCGCCAGGCGACAATCGCAAATATTTGTTAAACATCCGCTAATACTGGAGAAATCGCCGCGACGCGCAAGGTCGTCCGTCCGCTGACTCGTCGATCGCTTCGTCCGGGAGGCGGTGCGCTCAGGCGGCGGCAATGGCCCGGCGATAGAGATGCCATGTCGCATGGCCAAGCACCGGCAGGACCACGAGCAAGCCAGCGAAGGCGGGGATCATGGCCAGGATGGCAGCGGCAGCGACGATGAACCCGAAGCAGAGCATTGCGGCCGGGCTTTCCACCACAGTTCGCACGCTTGTAATCATCGCGGTGACGAAGTCGATGTCGCGCTCGAGAAGCAGCGGCATCGAGATCACGGTCAGTGTGAAGAGAACGGTTGCGAGAACCGCGCCGACGATCGTGCCGACTGCCAGGAAGAGGATGCCCTCCGGCGTCGTCGTCACGACAGTCATGAATGCCGCGAGCGAGGCCGGGATCTTGAAGCCGAGAAAGAGGGCGAGGAGGAGCCTCACCTGATAGATCCAGATCCAGAATATGAAAAGGACGGCAAACGCCATCCATGAGAGCTGGCGCTCGCGCTGGCGAAAGACCTCGGCAAGCACGCCGCGCCACGTCACTGGCTCGCCTGCTTCGTGCCTGCGGCTGATCTCGTAGAGCCCGACGGCAACAAAGGGTCCGATCAGGGGGAAGCCGATGGCAATCGGTATGATCATCCACGGCAGATGGTAATAGGCGAGCATGATGACGATGAATAACCCGCCTAAGGCGTAGATGCCTCCGAAAAAGAGTCCGAACAACGGATAGCGGGTGAAGTCCTTCCACCCCTCGGCAAGGGCCGCCTTCACGTCGCCCATGCCGACCGGATTGATTCGCACCTTTTGCGGCGCCATCGCCTGAATCATCTGCTCCTTCATTCGTCCCTCCCAAGACATCTGGCCGCGAAGAATAATCTTCGACCAAAGTCGCAGATTGATCCCTGATTTTCATCAAGTATTTCGCAGAAAGGCGAGAAATTTCCTGCTTTTCCGATGGAAGGCAAAGCGTTATGAATGCTGGATGGAACAATTGGCCGCCAGACCCTCACGAATCCTGTTTTTCTTCGCAGTTGCGGGCTTTTGCGCCGTCGCGATCGGGGCAGCCTTCGCGGGCTGGTTGAAGTACGAATCGACAATCGTGCTCACTCTTTCCGAGAGCGGCCTTTCCTCCTGCCTTTAACGAAGAGCTGTCACCCATGGCCGCGAGCCGCCCTTGTTGGGGGGGGGCGATGACCGTCAAGATCGTGAATCCGGGCGAGACAAATCCGCGCGCTTTGGCGAGATGACCGGCTATTGATTTGCACTCGGAGCTCACGGGTTGTATCAGCGGCATCGTATCCCGCTGAACCGGGTGCTCGCGTTGCGATGCGCGAGTGTGGACAGGACAGACCGATATGAAGACGCTGCGCATTTTTCTCTGGGCCGGAGTTCTCGTTTTTGCCGGGCTTCTGGCTTGGCTGACGTTTCAGGTTACCCAATCGAGCGACAAGATCGCCGAGGCGCCTTTCGGTGTACCCTTCGAACTGATCGACCAGAACGGCCAGCCGATCACCGAACAGGCCTTTCGCGGCAAGCCGACGGCCCTGTTCTTCGGCTTCACCCATTGCCCGGAAGTCTGCCCGACCACGCTGTTCGAATTGAACGGCTGGCTGGAGAAGGTTGATCCGGAGGGGACGCGCCTTCATGCCTTTTTCGTCACCGTCGACCCGGAGCGCGATACGCCCGACCTCCTGGGCGCCTATATCTCGAACGTCACCAAGCGCGTGATCGGCATTGCCGGACCGCCGGATAAGGTCGCCGACGTGATCAAGGGCTTCCGTATCTACGCCAAGAAGATCCCGCTCGACGAAAAGAATCCCGACGGGGACTACACCATGGACCACACGGCTTCAGTCTTTCTTCTCGACGCCGAGGGCCGGTTCAAAGGCACGATTTCCTACGGGGAGAACCCGGATGTCGCCGTTAAGAAGCTCGAAAACCTGATGAAGGGGTGATTGTCCACCCGCACGTCGCCGCCGCGTGTTGCCAGATGCCGCCCGGCGTTGTACCGGAGGCTTGACCGCAGGGTAGGGCGCCGCCGGCCTCTTGCCCCGCCTTTTTCAGCAGGAAAGAGCGACCGTGAGTGAAATCCGCCTTTACGTGACGACCAGCGAAAAGCAGGCCGCCGAGATCCTCGATCTGATGACCGTCGTTTTCGGCGAAGAGGACTTCGCGATCGCCACGACCGAGGTCGACGAAAAGAACGATGTCTGGGAGGCCTCGATCTATCTCATGGCCGAAGACGAGGAGGCGATCCACGAACGGCTGCGCGCTATGCTCGATGAGAGTTTCGCCGGCATAGTGATCGAGAGGGAGGTTATCCCGGATATCGACTGGATCGCCAAGTCTCTCGAAGGGTTGAAGCCGGTTCGGGCCGGACGTTTCCTGGTGCATGGCTCCCATGATCGCGACAAGGTGCACGTCAATGACGTCGCGATCGAGATCGACGCAGGACAGGCCTTCGGCACGGGGCATCACGGCACAACGGCCGGCTGTCTGGAGATGATCGCCGAGGTGACGCGCGCGCGACCGGTCGCCAATGCGCTCGATCTTGGAACGGGGAGCGGTGTGCTCGCCATTGCCATCCGCAAGCTTCTTCCTGTGCCGGTGCTGGCGACCGACATCGATCCGATCGCGGTCAAGGTGGCGCGCGAAAACGCGCGTCGGAACGGTATCATCCAGGGCATCGACTTTCGCGTCGCGCGGGGCTTCCACTCGACCGCCTTTCGCGAATATGGACCCTTCGATCTAATCGTCGCCAATATCCTCGCGCGGCCACTGATGAAAATGGCGCCGCAGCTTGTTGCCAACCTTGCGGGCGGCGGCTCGGTGATCCTTTCGGGAATTCTCGCCGCACAGCGCTGGAAGGTGATCGCCGCCTACAACGCAGCCGGGCTGAAACATGTCCGGACCATCTGGCGCAACGGCTGGGTAACGATCCATCTTCGCCGTGGCTGAAGGGTGAGCCTGCTGACCGGATGTCGGCGTCCAATGAAGATGACCCGTTATTGCGATGCAGCATTGCATTAAATGCAAGTCTCACATGCTTACGGAAATGCAAAAGGCGGCATCGAGGATGCCGCCTTGCCGATCAGTTCACCTGATCGATCGCGTGAGCCTTGGGAGGAGAACACTCATGCGTATTTCATTGCCTAAAGCCGTGTAGATAAGGGAGTAGGGGTCTCCACCACGGCCCAGAAGCTCACAGTGCGAAGCTGTTTGCGCCCTTGCGGCGGATTTCTTCGCGGCTGGTGCCCATGGACTTCAGCGTTTCGTCGTCGAGCGACAGAAGCGCGTTGTTGACATAACGGCTGGCCTGACGCTCGCGCGCTTCGATCACGCGGTGGTACGCGTTGCGGAAGAAGGAGTTTGCCATTTTCATATTCCTTTCGTTCCGGGCGGTTCGTCGCCCGTTCGATGAATCTGAATATAGAGACTCCTGCGCGCTTTCAGCAGATGGCTTTCCATCATGGGTGTTATGCGTTCATCGCATTGCTCTGTTATTGAACAGGCGAATTTCGACGCCATCTGACTAAAAAGGAGGCAGGTCAGCCAACGCCGGGTGTGCGCTGCCGTTGGTGTGTGGGGAAACATAGATACCATGGTGCACCCGAAGGTAGCCTTGCTATAAGGCGATGGTATTTTCACTCACAGCGAGTCCGCCATGTTTCAGTCATTCGATGTCACATCCACTCCCCAGTTTGGCCGTGAACGGGTCGAAGCGCTTCGGGCGCGTTTTGCCGATCTCGGCATCGACGGCTTCCTTGTTCCGCGGGCTGACGAGTATCAGGGCGAATATGTCCCGGCTTGCGCAGAGCGGCTTTCGTGGCTGACGGGTTTTACCGGGTCGGCGGGACAGGCACTTGTGATGAGGGGACAGGCGATCGTCTTCGTGGATGGCCGCTATGTGACGCAACTTGCCGAACAGGTGGACCCGGCCGTCTTTACCGGTGGCGATCTCGTCGGAGAGCCGCCCCACATATGGATTTCGGGCCATGCCCACAAGGGTTTCCGCCTCGGCATCGATCCGTGGCTTCATACCGGCGCGGAAGTGCGGCGATTGGAAAAGGCGCTCGCCGAAAAGGGTGGTGCGCTGGTGATGCTGGCGCAGAACCCGCTTGATGCGCTGTGGTCGGCTCGCCCGGCGGAGCCGCTCGGCGCTGTTTCCATCCAGACGGAGGCCTATGCCGGTGTTCTGGCCAAAGACAAGATCGCAAAAATTGCTCAGGATCTCCGTGACCGTGAACTGGCTGCCGCGCTGATAACGGATCCTTCCTCGGTTGCCTGGATCTTCAATATCCGGGGAAGCGACGTACCGCATACGCCGCATCCTCTCGCGCGCGCCATCCTTCATGCTGACGGAAAGGCGGAGATTTTCCTCGACAAGCGCAAGACTGGTATCGAAGCGGAAGCCTATCTCGGTCAACTCGCCGAACAGGTCGATCCCGCTGATCTTACGGGCCGGCTCGAGGCACTTGCCGCACGCGGTGGCGGTATCCTGGTCGATCCTGACCTCACGCCCTTTGCTCTTGTCGAGCTCGTTCGCACGCATGGCGGCACCGTGGTCGAGGGCAGCGATCCGGCGAAGATTGCACGTGCGACCAAGAATACGGTCGAGCTCAACGGCTCGGCCGCGGCGCATGTTCAAGACGGGGTCGCAGTCGTGGAATTCCTCTCCTGGCTCGATCAGCAGCATCCGGGCACAGTTACCGAAATCGGGGCGGCCAGGGCGCTCGAGGACGCTCGTCGGCGCGTTGGAGAGCGAATGCAGAACCCGTTGAAGGACATTTCCTTCGACACCATTTCCGGCACCGGTGAGCATGCGGCGATCATGCATTACCGCGTGACGACCGAAACCGACCGACCAATCCGTTCAGGTGAATTGTTCCTGATCGATTCAGGTGCGCAATACGTCAATGGAACGACGGATATCACGCGCACGATCGCGATCGGCCCTGTATCCGAGGAACAAAAGCGCTTTTTCACTCTTGTTCTCAAGGGAATGATTGCGATCAGCACCGCACGGTTTCCCAAGGGAACGCGGGGCTGCGATCTCGATCCGCTTGCTCGCATAGCGCTCTGGAAGGCGGGTGCGGACTTCGCCCATGGGACCGGACACGGGGTTGGCTCGTACCTTTCCGTGCACGAAGGCCCGCAGCGCATTGCGCGTCTTTCGACGCAGGAGCTACTTCCCGGAATGATCCTTTCAAACGAGCCGGGCTATTACCGCCCGGGCTCGTTCGGTATCCGCATTGAAAACCTCGTCTATGTGCGCGAGGCGGAACCTATCGAGGGCGGGGATATGCCGATGCTCAGCTTCGGGACGCTGACATATGTTCCGATCGACAAGTATCTCGTCGTGACCGACCTGTTGACGCCCGAGGAACTGCAATGGCTGGACGACTATCATGCCCGCACGCGCGAGGAATTGATGCCGCTCGTCCACGACGAGGCGACCCGCGCCTGGCTGGAGCGGGTGACCGAACCGCTCAGCCGATAAGGTAGCGCATCGCCATCACTGCGACCCAGCCGGAAATCAGCAGTGGGATTGCCGAGAACCGGATGCCGACAAGAAGGGCGACAGCCATCGCTACCTTGACGTCGTTCCCGCCGGAAAAGAAGGCGGGGGCGACGAGCGTCGTCAGCACGGCAGCGGGGACCGCGTTCAACGCGGCATCGAGTCGTGGCGGCACGGACTTGAGCCGGGCAATCAACAGATAGCCGCCGATCCGCGTCAGGTAGGTCGCGACGGCTCCGGCAAAGATCAGCATGACCATGTAGGGTGTGAAAAGTTCCGTCATTCTCCCGCCTCCCCAAGTGCGGGTTCGCTGATTGCCGGCGCTTTCGGGGGCAGAAGCGCGGCAAGCGCCACGCCGGCGAGTGCACCGATGCTGACATGCCATGGCGAGCCGACCGTTCGATGGGCGACGACAGCGACGATGGCACTGACGGCCACCACGGGCAGGAAATTTGCCCGCCGGCGAAAGCCGAGCACGAGACCCATGAAATAGATCGGCAACAGCACGTCGATGCCGATGGCGGCCGGGTCGCCGATCATGCTGCCGAAGAACGCGCCAACAGCGGTCGTTGCCACCCAGCCGACATAGATCGTGCTGGCAAAACCGACATACCAGGCGAAAGCAACTCTCCTGCCGGTCTCGCCCCGGGTCAGGGTTTCGGCGAACTGCGGATCGGTGAGAAGGAAGAGCGATAGGGCCTTCTGAAAGCCGGAAAAATGCCGGATGAAAGGGGCGATCGCGGCTGAGTAGAGAATATGCCGGAAATTGACCGCGAAGATCGAGAGCACGATAACCCAGATCGGCACGTTGTGGCCGAAGAGCTCGATACCAACGAGCTGGCTGGCGCCGGCAAAGATGATGGCGCTCATCAGGGTCGCTTCGGCCACCGTCTGGCCGTTGCCGACGGCGACAGCGCCGAACAGTGCGGCGAACGGAATCGTGGAAACCAGGATCGGCACGCTGCCGCGCAGGCCATCTGTAAAGTCGGAATTCATGGATCGGATGTCCTTTCAGGACAGGAGATAGACGGCAGGTGGCTGCGCGACAATTGAATTTGGCTGATGGATCGATTGATTCACCTTACCGGTCATCCTAGCGTGCCGTTGTTTCCGACCAATGATTTCACCTACAAGGAGGCGCTATGCCGAAACTCGACTTGTCGATCAAGGATCAGGCGGCGCTCGTCGAGCGGATAAAGGAATACGTTCTGAACGAGTTCGAGATCGAAGTCGGTCGCTTCGAAGCGGAAGGCATGCTGGAATTCTTCGCCAAGGCAATCGGCAATCGTTTCTACAATCGCGGGCTCCACGACGCGCAATCGGTGATCGTCGGCCAGATCGATGCGATCAACGACGCGATCTACCAACTGGAGCAGCCGGTCGAGGCCTGAATTGTCCCGATGGGCAAGTCATTTTTTTGGCCGGACCTGGAAGGTGTGTTCCGGGCCGGGGAAGCTGCGAGCGCGGACTTCCGTGGCATAGTCTTCAGCAGCCTTGGAAATGATCTCGGCCAGCTCGGCATAGTGCTTGACGAAGCGCGGCTTGAAGTCGTTGAACAGGCCCAGCATGTCGTCGGAGACCAGCACCTGGCCGTCGCAGGCGGGCGAAGCGCCGATGCCGATGGTCGCGGCGGAGACAGTGCCGGTGATCTCGCGGGCGAGCGGTTCGACCGTTCCCTCGATGACGAGGGCAAAGGCGCCGGCCTCGTCGATGGCGCGGGCATCGCGGCGAATCTTGTCGGCTTCCTTTTCGCTATGGCCCTTGGAGCGATAGCCGCCTGAGGTGTTGACCTGCTGCGGCATCAGCCCGACATGGCCGAAAACGGGCACGCCGCGGGACACCAGAAACGCCACGGTTTCCGCCATTTCCTCGCCACCCTCGAGCTTGACGCCGTCGCAGCCGGTTTCCTTCATGATGCGGGCTGCGGTGCGGAAGGCCTGTTCCTTCGATTCCTGGTAGGAGCCGAAGGGCAGGTCAACGATGACGCAGGCGCGGCTGACGCCCCGCATAACGGCCTGGCCATGGGCGATCATCATCTCGACTGTGACGCCGACCGTCGTCTCCAAGCCGTAGAGCACCATACCGAGGCTGTCGCCGACCAGCAGCAGATCGCAATGCGGGTCGAACAGGCGCGCCATCGGCGTCGTATAGGCGGTCAGCGAGACGACGGGGCGCTGGCTCTTGAGCGCCGTGATGTCGTTCGGGGTCAGCCGCTTCTGGCGGGGCGGGGTGCTCATGTCAGGCGGCCTCCATGCCGTTTTCGGATGCGATGTCGATCACCCGGTTGTCGAGTAGTCTGGTCTGGCCGATACGTACGAAGAGCAGCAGCAGGACCGGACCGGCGACCGTGCTGATCTCGGCCAGCGTCAGCGGATCGCGCAACGCCACGACCTCCGGTTCGGCCAGTGGCTCGGCGCGGATGAATTCGGCGATCTGGGCTTCGAGCCGGGCGGTGTCGCGCATGCCGGAACGGATCAGCTTGGCTGCCTCGTCGAGCGCCTTCGGCACGATCACCGCCGCTGCGCGCTGTTCGGGCGACAGGTAGACGTTGCGGGACGAGCAGGCAAGGCCGTCGGCCTCGCGTACCGTCTTCACGGGCACGACCCGCACCGGCTGGGCGAGATCCTCGACCAATTGGCGAATGATCGTCACCTGCTGGTAGTCTTTCTCGCCAAAATAGGCGGCGTCCGGCTGGACGATGTTGAAGAGCTTGGTGACAACGGTGGCGACCCCTGCGAAATGGCCGGGGCGGGCGGCGCCTTCCAGTTCCGAGCCGAGTTTCGGCACGTCGACCACGGTCTGCATCGGGTGCGGATACATGTCGGTGACGCCGGGGGCGAAGAGAAAGTCGACGCCGGCCGCTTCGAGCAGGGCGCTGTCGCGCTCGAGATCGCGCGGATATTTCGCCAGGTCTTCGTTCGCCCCGAACTGCAGCGGATTGACGAAGATCGAGACGACCGTCACGTCATTTTCCGCGCGTGCATTGGCGACGAGTTCCATATGACCGGCGTGAAGATAGCCCATGGTGGGAACGAAGCCGATCGTCTTCCCCGCGCGGCGAAGGGGCGCTAGACGCTGGCGCAAGTCCTCGATGGTCCTGACCGTCTCCATGCCGGCTCCTCCTTTTGCACTTGCGAAGGCTCACTAGCGCCTGCGTGCAAAAAAGGCAATTGATGAAATCGGGAGCATTGCTTGCACTATCGGAGGATGTCCGCGCTCCGGACAATTGCCACGCCCTTTGCCTTCATTTCGGTAATAGCAGCGGCGACGCCTTTGGGATCGATGCCGCGGCTCGCATCCTCGATGAAGCGGACCTTGACACCCGGGAGCATTTCGACGGCGTCCAATGCGGAGAATTTCACGCAGTAGTCGGTGGCGAGGCCGCAGAGGTCGAGCTCGGTGACGCCCTTTTCGGCCAGGTGATCGGCAAGGCCGGTCAGCGCGGCGCGGTCATTGTCCCGGAAGGCGGAATAGCTATCGACGTTGACGTTCTGACCCTTCCTCTGGACATAGTCGATACCGTCGAGATTCAGATCGGGGTGGAATTCCGCATCATTCGTGCCCTGGACGCAGTGATCAGGCCACATCATCTGCGGCTTTCCCGAAAGCTCGCCCATCTCGAAGGGCTGCTTGCCCGGGTGCTGTGAGGCAAAGCTGCCGTGATTGGCCGGATGCCAGTCCTGCGAGGCGACAACAAGATCGTACGCGCCGCTCGCCATCAGTTCATTGGCAACGGGAACGACCTCGTCGCCTCCGGCCACGGGCAGGTTGCCGCCGGGGCAGAAACCGTTCTGGATGTCGATCAGTAGCAAAGCTCGGGTCATGACAATTCTCGTGTTCCCAGGTTGGGGAAGGATGGCAAGGGCGGCCGCGCGGATCAAGGCAGAAAGCGGATCATGCGCGTTCACCGTCATTCTTCCCTGTCTTTTGCTTCCTATGCGTGTATCATTGAATTCATGCGCGTCTGATCTGCCCCAGGGCAGGCGAACGAAGGGGAGGGAAGGCCAATGCCGAACTATACCGACCTCAAGCGAATCCACGATCCGGTGAAGCGAAAGCGGATCGTGCGCGGGCTCAGGGCTCTGCAGGCGGGAATGAACGCCGATGGGGGCGCCATTCCACCCAAATCCGCCAATGACACGCTGCTTCTCGCCTCCTGGAACCTCCGCGAGTTCGATTCCGGCAAATATGCCTATCGCAACGAGGAGGCCTATCACTATATCGCGGAGATCATTGACCGCTTCGACATCGTCGCCCTTCAGGAGGTTCGCAAGAGCCTCTATCCGCTCCAGCAATTGAAACGGATGCTCGGGTCCTGGTGGGATTTTCTCGTCACCGACGTGACGCTCGGGCGCGCCGGTAATTCCGAGCGCATGGCCTTCCTCTACGATCGGCGCAAGGTCGATTTCACCGGCCTTGCCGCCGAACTCGTGCTGGATGAGGTGATAGCACTCGCCGACCGGGAACTCCAGCTCGCCCGTTCTCCCTATATCGCCGGATTTCGCGCCGGTTGGGCCTATTTCACGCTGGTGACGGTGCACATCTATTATGGCAAGGGCGTTCCCGTCGACGAACGCCGGCTTGCCGAGATCACCGCGCTCGCCAAAACGATCGCTAAGAATTCCGGCGATTTTTCCAGCGCCAATGTCTATGCCCCGGACGCCGTGCCGAAGCGGGACAATCTGCTGCTGCTCGGGGACTTCAACATCTTCAACCGCAAGGACGTGACCATGGAAGCGCTGACGGCGGCGGGGTTCCGCGTGCCGGACGCCCTGCAGTCGATTCCCGGCTCCAATGTGGCGAAGGACAAGCACTACGACCAGATCGCCTACTACAAGGAACTGCGCAGCATGAAGCCGACCGGGCGGGCTGGCGTCTTCGATTTCTACGAGCATGTCTATCGCGAAGACCAGGAGGCCGACTATGCCGCCGAGAGGCAGGAGAAGCCCGGCCGCAGTTTTCGCGACTGGCGCAGCTACCAGATGAGCGATCATCTGCTGATGTGGGTGGAGTTCCAGGTCAACGACAGCGAGGCTTATCTCGACCAGCTGGCCGGCTGAAGGACGCGGTGAAAGCGCGGAAGACGCACAGATTCCGGGCAAGGCAACCGAACATTAACCACGACCATTCTAGACATGATGCATCACGTCAGGATGGTATGCATGACAGTTTTCAAGACCGAGACCCCGGCAACTGCGCCGAAGGTCGCCTTCTTTCCGCTCACGGGCCGCCGCGATCTGATCCGGAAATGCGCCGGCGAGCTCGGCGAACGCCACGGTGACGAGGCGCTGACCTATTGGCGGACGACATGCCGTGCGCTTGGCGCTGAACTTCTGCAACGTGGCTGCCCGGAGCCGGACATGCGCCGACAGATCCTCGATTTTCAGGATCTGGTGCAGGTCGAACTGATGGCGATGCATCAGATGGAAGAGGCGCGCGGGTAGGGCTCGCCCCAGATCTCCCCCTCATGGAAGAGATCAGTCACACCCTCTCGACAAACCCGTCCAGGACGCGCTTCTGGCCCGCCCGGTCGAAGTCGATCGTCAGCTTGTTGCCCTCGATTGCCGCAATGTTGCCGTTGCCGAACTTGATGTGGAAGACCCGGTCGCCGAGCGAGAATTTCGAGGGTTCCGTGGTGGTCGATTTCGCAACCAGTTCTCCCTCGATGGTCTTGGCGCGTGGGCCTGACTCGCCGTAACCGATGCGCTCGACCGCATGGCCCGAGCGGCTGCCCCAGTTGTCGCGGGTGGCGTCGGTCTTGTTGGCTTGCGCCCGTTTCCATCCGGGGGTGGAATAGGTGTTGGAAAAGGGTTCGGCCTTGTCGAAGCGCGACTGGCCGTAACCGCCGCGACCGTAGCCGCCATAGGACTGCTCGGATTCTGCCACTTCGACATGGGTGACCGGCAGTTCGTCGAGGAAGCGCGACGGCATGGTCGATTGCCAGAGGCCATGGATGCGGCGGTTGGAGACGAACCAGATGTGGCAGCGGCGTTTCGCCCGCGTCAGGCCGACATAGGCGAGACGGCGTTCCTCTTCCAGTCCTGAGCGCCCGCCCTCGTCGAGCGCGCGCTGGTGCGGAAACAGGCCTTCTTCCCAGCCTGGCAGGAAGACGGTCTCGAATTCCAGACCCTTCGCCGAATGCAGCGTCATGATCGACACAGCGTCCATGTCGGCATTCTGCTCGACATCCATGACCAGCGAGACATGTTCGAGGAAGCCGCGCATCGACTCGAAGGTCTCCATGGAACGCACAAGCTCCTTGAGGTTTTCTAGCCGGCCCGGCGCTTCGGCCGACTTGTCATTCTTCCACATGTCGGTGTAGCCGGACTCTTCGAGTATCTGCTCGGCAAGCTCGATATGCGGTGTGGTTTCAAGAAGTTCCGACCACCGCCTGAAGTGTTGAATCACGTCGAACAGCGCCTTGCGGGCCTTGGGTTTGACCTCGTCGGTCTCAATCAGGTCGACGGCGGCGGCGAGCATCGGCACGTCGCGGGCGCGGGCATAGTCGTGCAGGGTTCGGATCGTCGTGTCGCCGAGGCCCCGTTTCGGGGTGTTGACGATGCGCTCGAAGGCGAGGTCGTCGGCCGGCTGGCAGACGAGGCGGATGTAAGCCATTGCATCGCGGATTTCGAGCCGCTCGTAGAAACGCGGGCCGCCGATGACACGGTAGTTGAGGCCGAGCGTGACGAAACGGTCTTCAAACTCTCGCATCTGGAAGGAGGCGCGCACCAGGATCGCCATGTCGTTCAGCTTGTGGCCCTGGCGTTGCAGTTGTTCGATTTCCTCGCCGACAGCGCGGGCTTCCTCTTCCGAGTCCCAGGCGGCATGGACGACGACCTTTTCGTCGTCCGGCTCCGTGCGGTCGGTGAAGAGCGTCTTGCCGAGGCGGCCTTCGTTATGGGCGATGAGGTGGCCGGCGGCACCTAGAATGTGTTCGGTCGAGCGGTAGTTCCGCTCCAGCTTGATCACCTTGGCGCCGGGAAAGTCTTTCTCGAAGCGCAGGATGTTGTCGACCTCCGCACCGCGCCAGCCGTAGATCGACTGATCGTCGTCGCCGACACAGCAGACATTCTGCGGCACGCCCGGTGGCCTCTGGGCCAGAAGCCGGAGCCACATGTATTGCGCCGTGTTGGTGTCCTGATACTCGTCGACGAGGATATATTTGAATTTCTGGTGATAGTCGCGGAGGATGTCCGGGTTCGCCCGGAACATGCGGATCGGATGTAGCAGGAGGTCGCCGAAGTCGCAGGCGTTCAGCGTCTTCAGGCGGTTCTGGTAAGCGGCGTAGAGTTCGCGGCCGCGGCCGTTGGCAAATGCGCGGGCGTCGCCTTCCGGGATCTGGGCCGGATCGAGACCCTTGTTCTTCCAGCCATCGATCATCTGGGCGAACTGCTTCGCGGGCCAGCGCTTGTCGTCTATGCCGTCGGCCTGGAGCAGCTGCTTGATCAGCCGGACCACATCATCGGTGTCGAGGATGGTAAAATCGGACCTGAGACCGACCATTTCGGCATGACGGCGCAAGATCTTCACACCGATCGAGTGGAAGGTACCAAGCCACGGCATTCCCTCGACGGCGCCGCCGACCAGCAAGCCGATGCGTTCCTTCATCTCGCGCGCGGCCTTGTTCGTGAAAGTGACGGCGAGAATCTGCGAGGGGTAGGCGCGACCGGTCGCGAGAATATGGGCGATACGGGTGGTCAGCACGCGGGTCTTGCCGGTGCCGGCACCCGCGAGCACGAGTACGGGGCCGTCCAGCGTCTCCACGGCCTCGCGCTGTTCCGGATTGAGGCCGGCGAGATAATCGGGCACGCGGGCGGAATCGCGCGCCGCCATGGCGCGGGCGGCAATGCCGAGGCCGCCGGAGGAAGGGCCGCCTGCGGGCTTGCGCGGGGCGGGCTCTTCATCGAAGAAGGGAATGTCGTCGAAACCGTTACTCATGGGGCTCAATGTAGTGATTCGGAATGGAAAGGCCAGAAAAGATGTTCTGGTTTCATTCCGACAACCCGCTCTTCCGCAAGTAATTTCGCCGGATCGGCGGACTGTGTCCGCTTGGCCGTTGATGGCGCGCTGGATGACAATTTCGTAATGTTGGCCGATGAGGCTTGCCGTTTGCGGACCATGCGGAAATATTGCCCCAAGATACCGACAGAAATTGGACGCACCTGACCGCCGCAACAAACCGCCGGCGTCCGGCAGGGCAAGCCGGAGTTTTCAATGGCATTCTGGAAGCAACTGATCCTCAGTCTCCTCGCGCTTGCGGCCGGTCTGGTCATCTGGATCTGGTTCGTGCCTGGCGCGGAGGGAGTCTTGCGCGGGATCGGCGTGCCTGAGCGCTTTCTGGCAATGATTGCGCAGTCCGAGAAGCCCGTGGGCGAGACTTCCGGCACGCCGGCCACGAAACCGGGAGCCGTGCCTGCCAATCGGCGAGGAGGAGGAAGTGCGCCGCTGGTCGTGGCGCAGCCGGTCACCATCGGCACAGTGAACGACCGGCTTTCGGCGATCGGTAGCGGCGACGCCTTCCAGTCGGTGACGGTGATGCCGCAAGTGGCGGGCACGCTTTCGGAAATTGCGATCATCTCGGGGCAGGAAGTGACCAAGGGCCAGGTCATCGCGAGGCTCGAGAACGTAGAACAGGTGATCGCTCGCGATCAGGCGCAGGTTGCGTTGAAGAGCGCGACGGAGAAGGCTCAGCTCTACAGCAACCTGAAATCGACGATATCGCGGATCGATGCTTTCGAGGCCGACATCGCAGTCGAGACGGCGAAACTGGCCCTGAATACCGCCGAGCTCAATCTCAAGCGGCGCGAGATCATAGCCCCGATAGACGGTGTGGCCGGTATCATCACGGTCAATGCCGGCGACAATGTCACCACCACCACGACAATTGTGACGCTTGACGACCGTTCCGAAATCCTTGTCGATTTCTGGGTGCCGGAGCGATTTGCCCCGATCATCAAGGTCGGCCAGCCCGTGGAGGCGACCGCGGTCGCACGTCCCGCGGGTCTCTACAGGGGCAGCGTCGAGGCGGTCGACAACCGGATCGACGAGGCGAGCCGTACGCTGCATATCCGCGCGAAGATCGCCAACGAGAATGACGATCTCAGGGCCGGCATGTCGTTCACGGTCACCATGACTTTCGCGGGGGAGGCCTTCCCATCGGTCGATCCACTCGCCGTGCAGTGGGATAGCGACGGCGCCTATGTCTGGCGGATCGTCGAAGACAAGGCGGAAAAGGTTCGGCTTCGCATCGTCCAGCGAAATCCCGATGCCGTGCTCGTCGAGGCGGATCTCAAGGCTGGCGATCTCGTGATCACCGAAGGGGTGCAGCGGGTGCGCGAAGGCGGAGCCGTCCGAACTTCGGGCAAGGAGGCCGGAACGCCGGTGGCAAGCCAATGACGGAGGCGAAGCAGGACCAGCCGGTCAAAGCGGGCCTCACGGCGCTTTTCGTCCGTCGCCCAATTCTCGCCCTCGTCTTCAACGCGCTGATCGTTGTCGCGGGCCTTGCCGCCCTCTACGGCGTCGAAGTCCGCGAGCTGCCCGATGTCGATCGGCCCGTCATCACGGTTCGCACGACCTTTTCCGGTGCTTCGCCGGAGACGATCGACCAGGAAGTGACGACCGTCATCGAGGGCGCCGTGGCGCGGGTCTCGGGCCTCAAATCGATGTCGTCTTCCTCCCAGTTCGGTTCGAGCCGCGTGACGATGGAGTTTTCCGGCAGCACCGACCTCAATGTTGCCTCAACCGATGTGCGCGATGCGATCGGCCGGGTGACGAACCAGTTGCCGGATGACGCGGATGAGCCTCGTATCGTCAAGGCGGATTCCGATTCCAGCCCGATCATGCGGCTCGCCGTCACGTCGGACAGGCTGAGCCTCGAGGACCTGACACTCCTGGTCGACAACGAGATCGCCGACCGTCTCGCCGCGGTGGAGGGTGTCGCGGATATCGATATCTATGGCGACCAGGAGAAGATCTTCCGCATCGACGTCGACCAGGCGGCGCTTGCGAGCAGGGGGCTCACAATCGCTTCGTTGACGACGGCGCTGTCCAACCTTGCCTTCGACGTTCCGGCAGGCTCGCTGACGAGTTCAACGCAGGATATCGTCGTCCGGGCGACGGCGGACCTGAGAACGCCGGAGGACTTCGCCAACCTGATCGTGCAGGACAGGGTGCGGCTTGCGGATGTGGCGACCGTCACGCTCGGGGCAGATACCGGCAGTTCTAGCCTGCGTTCGAACGGGCGTTCAGGCATCGGGCTCGGGATCATCCGGCAGGCGCAGTCGAATACGCTCAGCATTTCCGCCGGCGTCGCGGCGGCGGTCGCACGCCTCAGCGAAAACCTGCCTGAAGGAACGCAGATCAGGATTACCAGCGACGATGCCGTCTTCATTCGCGGCTCCATCGAGGAGGTCGTGCGCTCGCTGGTCCTGGCGGCGGTGATTGTCGTGGCGATCATCTTTCTGTTCCTGCGCGACTGGCGAGCCACGATCATTCCGGCCGTAACCATGCCGGTCTCGTTGATCGGGACGGTCGCCGCGATCTACCTTGCCGGGTTCTCGATCAATATCCTCACCCTTCTGGCCGTCGTGCTGGCGACAGGCATGGTGGTGGATGACGCCATCGTGGTTCTGGAAAACATCGTGCGCCGCCGTGGCCAGGGGCTCGGCCCGCGCGCGGCCGCCGTACTCGGTACGCGGGAAGTATTTTTCGCGGTGGTGGCGACGACGGCGACGCTGGCGGCGGTTTTCGTGCCGCTGTCCTTCCTGCCGGGTCAGGTCGGCGGGCTCTTTCGTGAATTCGGCTTCGTGCTCGCCTTTTCGGTCATGCTGTCCTCGATCGTGGCGTTGACGCTTTGCCCGATGCTGGCCTCGCGGATGCTGAAAGCGCATTCCGAGGATGAGAAGCCGGATCTGCTGGGCCAGGTCGGCAACCACTTTTCCCGCTTCTATCGCAAGACGCTGCATGCCTGCCTTTCGGCGCCGCTCGTGGTGTTTGCGGTGGCCGGACTGTTTTCCCTTGCCGCGCTCGGCGCCTTCGGGTTGATCACGAGCGAGCTCACGCCGCGCGAGGACCGCTCCGTGCTGCTGCTTCGGGTGACCGCGCCGCAGGGCGTCAGCCTCGAATTCACCCAGGACCAAATGCTTCGGGTTGAGGAAAATCTGGAGCCTCTGCGCACAAGCGGCGAAGTTTCCAACATTTTCTCGATCTCCGGTTTCGGCAGCAACAAGAACAGTGGTTTCATGGTGCTGACGCTCGCGCCATGGGACGAGCGCAGCCGAAGCCAGGATGAAATTGCGGCCGACGTCAATGCGGCTGCCGCCCGGGTGCCTGCCGTGCGGGCTTTCGCCATGCAGCCGAACAGCCTGAGGATACGCGGCGGGGGTAGTGGATTGCAGGTTGCACTGGTCGGCGCCAATTATGACGCTCTGACAGCAGCGGCGGTCCGGCTCGTGGCGGCGATGGAAGACAGCGGCCGGTTCGATAGTCCCCGCCTGACAAATGACATCAGCCAGTCCCAGCTTTCGGTTGCCATCGACCGGGAAAGGGCGGCTGATCTCGGCATCAATATCACCGGCCTGTCGCAGGCGCTGCAATCGCTGCTCGACGGCCGGTCGATCGGCGACGTCTATGTCGATGGCGAGGCTTATCCGGTCAAGCTCGCTTCAACCACGCGACCGATCGACGATCCGACGGACCTCGAAAACATCTTCCTGAGGACCGGCGACGGCAAGACCGTGCCGATGTCGGTCATCGCGACGCTCAAGGAGCGGGCGGTTGCACCCTCGCTCAATCGGGAACAGCAGCTCGCCTCCGTTTCTCTCAGCGCCGGCCTGACGCCGGGCCTTTCTCTGGGGGAGGCGCTCGACGAGGCGACCGTGCTTGCCGAGCCGTTGCTTCCCGCGGGCGCCAGGATCATGCCGCTTGCGGAAGCGGCGACGCTCAGCGAGAATTCCGGTGGCATGGGGGCGACCTTCGGCTTTGCCATCGTCATCATCTTCCTCGTTCTGGCCGCGCAGTTCGAAAGCGTGCTCTCCTCGCTCATCATCATGGCGACCGTTCCGCTTGGTCTTGCCTGCGCGATTTTCGCGCTGCTTTTGACAGGTTCGACGCTCAACGTTTACAGCCAGATCGGGCTGGTGCTGCTGGTCGGGGTTATGGCGAAGAACGGTATCCTGATTGTCGAATTCGCCAATCAGCTGCGTGACCGTGGCCAGTCTGTGCGAGAGGCGATTGAAAATGCCGCCAATCTCAGGCTTCGGCCGGTCCTGATGACGATGATCTCAACTGTGCTCGGCGGCGTGCCGCTGGTACTGGCGAGCGGCGCGGGGGCGGAGGCGCGCATAGCGCTCGGATGGGTCATGGTCGGCGGTCTGGGTCTGGCGACGATCGTCACGCTTTATGTCACGCCTGTCGCGTATCTGGCGCTCGCACGGTTTTCCAAGCCGCATGCGGATGAGGAAAAACGGCTGCAACGGGAAATGGCGATTGCAGCCGCGGCCGAAGCCGGCGGGTGACGCAAGCGTTTCGAGAAGTGGTCAGCTTCCCGGCGTTTCTGCACCCGGTCCGACAACGACGAAGACATTTTCGGCCGGCTCCCGACGCAGATAGTGGTTTGAGAGCGCGGTTTTCCCGTTTCTGAGTACGTCGCTGAAGATTTGATCGATCGCCTCGCTGCGCTGGCCCGAAACGAAGAAATAGTGGCGCCAGCTCTCGGGATCGAGGAGGATATAGTCGGCATTTTTCGCCAACGGCTCGGCCGAGCCGTCGAGATTGATGAGCGTGCGCCCGAGCCGCGCCGTATTATACATTGTGGTTGTCACCTGCAGCGCCGGGTCGTCCTCGTTGACGAAGACGAATATTTCGTCAGCAAAACTCAGCCTTTCCATCCACAGCCGATGACCGGGCAGCGCCGTTTCCGGGACCGCGAAGAGAATGCGGGTAATGAGGCCTGCGGGCAGGGCGGGCTCGGCTTCACCGATGTGGCGGAACACCTCGCCGGCCATGGAGTGCCCGACGACCATCACCGGGCGCTTCTCAAGCGCATTGCTGGGGCCGCGAAGCTCTTCCACTTGCCGCAGGAGGCCGATCAGCCGTTCGCTCGCGGCGGAAGCGTTCAATACCGGGAACTCGGTCATTGATATCCAGGACGGCCATCTGAACATGATGACATCGGCATTCGCCCCTTTGCCAAGCTCGCCCATGGTATAGAGGCCGAATTCGCCATCTGGATCGGGTCCGAATCCGTGGACGAAGAGGACGAGGGGGCGTGTCTGCCTGTCGGCGGCCGGAAAGCTCTCGAGCGCGGTCGGCAAATCACCAAGCGCGAAATGGTGGCCGTCTGGCGTGACGAGGGCGAAGCTTTCTTCCGTGATACCGTCAGCACTTGCCGTCTGGGGGCGCAGGATCATGGCGACAACGGCATCGTAGTTCCACCAGACGTAACTGGTAATAGCGCCGATAGCGAAGAGGGCCGCTGCGAGGTATTTCAGGAATTTTGCCATGGCGTCATCTAACTGATGGAGGTTGCACACGGCAATGTGTTTGTTCCGCGTCCTGTGAATTCCGGACGGAAGGACACTGGACAAGCGGCTTTGAGTTGGACCATACCAACCACGAAGTTTCGATAAGCATGCTTCTCGTCGAGACGGGCCAAAAAGGGGAGATTGATCGCATGGCGCTGAAGGATGTCGTCGCAGGACCGCGTAACGAAGAAGGGATCGCCGCCGTTCTCGGCATCCTCAAGCAGAGTTTCGGCGAGTGCTTCCAGACGGGCCAATCGTTCCGCGAGCAACATACGCATACGACGTCATATCTTCCCGCGCAGCTGCCCGATGGCGTCGTCTTCGTCGAAACGACGGAAGACGTGAAGACGGTCGTCAAAACCTGTGCCGCCCACAAGGTGCCGATGATTCCGTTCGGGACCGGCTCGTCGCTTGAGGGGCATATCAATGCTCCGTCCGGCGGGATCTCCGTCGATTTCACCCGGATGAACAAGGTTCTGGAGGTCAATGCCGAGGACCTGGACTGCACCGTCGAGCCCGGTATCACGCGCGAGGAACTGAACACCTATCTTCGCGATACCGGCCTTTTCTTTCCGATCGATCCCGGCGCCAATGCCTCGATCGGCGGCATGGCCTCGACGCGCGCCTCCGGCACCAATGCGGTGCGCTATGGGACGATGAAGGACAATGTGCTCGCGCTGACCGTCGTGACCGCGAGCGGCGAGGAAATCCGCACGGCGCGGCGGGCGCGGAAATCATCCGCCGGCTACGACCTCACGCGGCTCTATATCGGGTCCGAGGGCACACTGGGGATCATTACCTCGATCACGCTCAAGCTGCAGGGCATTCCGGCCAAAATCGGCGGCGGGGTCTGCGCTTTCCCGAGCCTCAAGGCTGCCTGCGATGCCGTCATCATGACCATCCAGATGGGCATTCCCGTTGCGCGTATCGAGCTTCTCGACGAGATGCAGATGAAGGCGGTCAATGCCTATTCGAAGCTCTCCTACCCGGAAAAGCCGACGCTATTCCTCGAGTTCCACGGCACCGAAGAGACTGTGGCTCTGCAGGCCGAGCAGTTCAAGGAGATCGCCGCGGAATTCGGCGCCGATGAATTTCGCTATACGGCTAACGCCGATGAGCGGACGCAATTGTGGAAGGCAAGGCACAACGCCTATTGGGCGGGCCGCGCGCTGGCGCCGGAACTCAACGGCCTCTCGACCGACGTCTGCGTGCCGATATCGCGGTTGGCGGACTGCGTCGCCGAGACCCAGGCCGATATTCGCGAGACCGGCCTTCTGGCGCCGATCGTCGGCCATGCGGGTGATGGCAATTTCCACGTGCTGATGCTGTTCGATGACAAGAATCCCGCGGATCTTGCCAAGTCGGAAGCCTTCATGGCGCGGCTCAACGCGCGGGCGCTCGCGATGGAGGGCACCTGCACGGGCGAGCATGGTGTCGGTCAGGGCAAGATGTCCTATCTGGAGCAGGAACTTGGATCCGCGCTCCCGATCATGCGCGAGATCAAGAAGAGCCTCGACCCGGACAATATCTTTAATCCTGGCAAGATTTTCCGGCTCTGACGGCTGTTCTTTGCGACTTGTCCCGGCGGCGAATAGCGTTAGTCTTGCGCCAAGAGTAAAGGGAGTCGGCGGGTCGTGCTCGGACGCTTACTGGTTTTTTTCGGCGGTCTGCTGGTCGTGGCGCTTTTTGCGGCGCTGCTTGGACCGCTGTTCGTCGACTGGACTGATTTCCGCAAGGATTTCGAAGATCAGGCCAGCCGCATTCTGGGCAAGAAGGTTACCGTCCACGGCGACGTGGAGGCGCGAATCCTGCCGTTTCCGTCTGTCACGCTTCACGATGTCACCGTCGGCACCGACAGTAACGGCGCGCCGCTGGTCAGCGTGGCGCGGTTCTCCATGGACGCCGAACTTGCCCCCTTCCTTTCCGGGGAGGCGCGTATCTTCGACATGCGCGTCGAAGAACCGAAAGCGCGGATAAGGCTCCTTGCCGACGGCACGCTCGATTGGCTGCGCGGCAGCAACGCGGACATTCCGGCGCGCACCGTGGTTCTGGAAAACGTTCATGTGAGCGGGGGCGAGATCGAATTCATCGACGAGCAGTCCGGGCGGACCCGCAAGGTGACGAGACTAGACGCCGAGATGTCGGCGCGTTCGCTTGCGGGGCCATGGTCTGTCGATGGCACCGCGGTCGTTGACGGCGAGGCCGGAGGTTTTCACCTTTCCAGCCTGCAGCCCGACCCCGTGACGGGGGCCGTCCCGCTAAGGGCGCGGCTCAGTCCCGACACGCGGCCCTTCGACATCGAGCTTGACGGGGACCTGGCGCTGACGGCGGGCAAGCCGAGTTACAAGGGTAATTTCCAGGCTTTCTGGCGCATCGCCGACAAGGACAAGAAGGATGGCGCCGCCAAGGTTTCGGCGCCGCGTGTCAAGGGCGAATTCGAGCTCACCAACGAGCGCGTGCGCGTTGCCTCTTACCGTCTCGAGCTCGGGGATGCGGGCAATCCCTATGCCGTTACCGGAGAGGCCACGCTCGATACGGGGGCCAAGCCGGAGTTCCTCTTGACGGCAGAAGGCCAGCAGATCGACGTGAGCCGTATCGGCAATGAGGGGGCGATGGGCAAGACCGGCCGCAGCGCCGCCAGCTCGATCCGCCAGCGTCTCGATCTGCTGATGTCCATGGCTGGACAGATACCGATCCCAAACGTACCGGGCCGAGCGAACCTGTCACTGCCGGCAATCGTCGCCGGCGATACGGTACTGCGTGATATCAGGCTGGACCTGCGTCCGGCGGGGACCGGCTGGACCGTGGATAAGGCCGTGGCCATCCTGCCGGGGCGCACCCAGGTCGAGGCGAGCGGAAATCTTGTTCTGGTCGGCGAACCATCGTTCAGCGGCGACCTGCTCGTGGCCTCGACCCAACCTTCCGGGCTTGCCTCGTGGATTACGGGAGCCGTCGATCCAGCGATCCGACAGATGAAAACGGCGGGGTTTTCGGCACTCGTCAACCTGACCCCGGAAATCCAGCGCTTTGAAAGGCTCGAGCTTTCTATAGGGCCGGCGACCCTCAACGGGCGGGTGGAGCGGCAGTCGTTTGCCAATGCCGCCCCGAATCTATCCGTCGACCTGACGGGTAATGAAATCGATCTCAATGCGTTTCGGGCATTGGCGACGCTCGTTACGGGCGAGGAGGCAGGAACCAGTCTGTTTGCTCAACGGATGGCGGCGCGGCTGAAAGTCGGCAAGTTCACCGCCTTCGATATCGCCGCGCGCGATCTGGACACGGTTTTCACGGTCGATGGGAAGAGCGTGTCGCTGGAAAAGCTGAATATCGGCGATCTGTCCGGGGCTGTCATCCGGGCGTCAGGCAAGGCCGAGGGGACCCTTCTCGCTGCGACCGGGACTGGGGATTTCACATTTGCCGCCGAAGAGCCGGGTCCGTTTCTTACCATTTTGAAAACCCATTTGCCTCAACATCCGGCGCTCGATGCCCTGGTGCGAAATGCCGGCTGGTACGCGCATACGAACCTCACCGGCCACATTTCCTTTGGTGGTACGCAAGGCGGTGGATTGAGCGTCAATTTTGGCGGCACGGCCAACGACAGCCGTGTAACGGCCAAATATGAGCGGGGGGCCATGCCGGGTCGCCCCAACACGGGCGCGATGTCGCTCGATGCGACGCTTGAAAATCCCAATGCCCAGATCCTCATCGGACAGGCGGGTCTCAATCCATTGCCCATTGGGGCTGACAGTGGCGGATTGCTGGCTCTCAAGCTGAAGGGCGAGGGCAATACGCCCGCCGATGCCATGCTGACACTGACGGCCGGGCAGACCGTGCTGACGGCCAAGGGGAAGATCGAACTCGCCGCAGACACATTCCTTCAGGGCACCGGCACGGTTTCGATCGATAGCGATGACCTCGAACCCTATCTGATGATGAATGGCGTAGGCCTTCCTCAACCGGGCGCGGGTCTGCCGGTGATTGCCTCCGCGGAGGTCATGATTGCAGACCGGCGTGCGACCGTCAGCGAACTGGAGGGCGTATTCGCCGGGAATGCGATCCTCGGCGATCTGACGCTCGACTGGCAAGGGGCAGCGCTCAGAGCGGAAGGGCAAGTCCAGGCGGACACCCTGGACCTCGCCTGGCTGGCCGAGACGGTATTCGGCCCGGTCAGCGATCCTTTGACCGGCGCGCTGTCTTCCGGCCCACTGTCGAAGCCGCGCATCGGCCCCGACCTCGAACTCGACGTCAAGACGAAGACCTTCTGGCCGGGCGTCTTCGGCAAGGTCTCCGATTTTTCCACCCATCTCAACGCAGGCGCCGGAGGCGTCGCGCTCGAAGATATCGGTGGGGACTGGCTCGGAGGCAGGCTTTCCGGTCGGATGACGCTCGCGAATGCCGAAGGAACTGGTTTCGCGCAAGGCCGGATGACGCTGGCCGGCGCGGAAATGGCTTCTCTTTTCAACGATCAGGAGGGGGCAGGCGGCAAGCCTCCCGCCAGCGGGAGCTTCGACCTGACGCTGGTTTCCGAGGCGAGCGGCAAGAGCGTCGCCGAGCTTCTGTCCGCGGCAAATGGATCTGGGGAGATGCGGATCGGGAAACTTGCGGTATCGCGGCTCAACCTCTCATTGTTGCCACCGCTGCTTGCTGCTGCCGACCTTATCGATGGGGAGATCACGCCAGACAAGGTCAGGCCGCTCGTCGAAGACCTGATCGACAATGAGGACGCCGAGCTTGCGGGCATCACCGTTCCCTTCAATATCAGCGAGGGCGTGGTGCGGGCGCAGAATGTCAGGGCGGAGAACGGGCTGGCGAAACTCAGCGGCGATCTCAGGATCGATCTGGAGACGGGCCTGGCGCAAGGCGCGGTGGCGATCGCGCCCAAGCCGGGCGACGAGAGTCTGGCGGGCGCTGACCCGGATTTCCGCATCCTCGTTTCCGGCGAGCTTCCGACACTGGAGCGCAGCTTCGATGTGACCGATCTCACCAATTATCTTTCGGTCAGGGCGTTTGAGCGGGAGCGCCGCCGAGTAGAGACATTGCAGTCGAATGTGCTGGAAAAGCAGCGGCTTCGGCGCGAGGTGGCGCTCTACAAGTTCCGCGCGTCGGAGCGCGAGAAGGCTGAAGTCGCCGAAAGGGCGCGTCTGGAAGAAGAGGCCCGGCAACGGGCCGAGGCGCTAGCATCACAAAAGGCTGCCGAAGAGGAAGCAGCGCGCAGGAAGGCCGAGGAGGATGCAGCCAAGGTGCCGCCTGCGCCCGACGCGAGCGTCCCGCCACCGGCCAGCGGACCCGAACCGGCCACGCCACCCGTGAAACTGCTCTTTGAGGAATTGCCGGGTGTGAACTAGACTATGATTGGCGGATTTGTCCGATGCGGCAGAATACCCATCCTGTCGCCTGACGGGATTGGGGAAGCCTGATGATCAGAGGTGGCCGGCGCGATGGCATCCAGCGCGAGTCCGACCGGGGGATACGATATGCGCGTCTTCAGTTTGCTCGTTGCAGTCTCGCTGCTGATATCGCTTCAACTGGCGCGAGGCGTCCGGGCCGAGGAACGATACGTGGCCTTTGCCGAGAATCGCGGCTGGACGATCCAGTATGACCGTCAGGAAAACAATTGCATCGCCGCGCCCAAGGGAACGGATGGAGGTCTGTTCTTCGTACGGCCCAGTAGCAGCGAAGTCGTGGTTCTGATCGCCAGCACCAAGCTTTCATGGCTGACGGACGAGAAGGACTACAAGGTCGACATACGGACGAACAGCCGGCCATGGAACGGCACAATGCGGGCGGACGTGGCCGACGGCTCCGGCGGGCTTTATCTGGTCAATCCCAACGAGGCATTCCTGACGGCCCTTCGCGGGGCGTCCCGCCTCAGTCTCAGCGTCGAGAATGTCAACTACGGACCGTTTTCGCTTGCGGGCTCGAACGACACGATCAAGCAGCTCCTGGAGTGCGCGCAGGCGCTTGAGCGCGGCGAGTTCAAGTCGGAGGTCCCCGAACCGGCGGAGGCGGAAACGATCAACAGCGACGAACTCGTTTCCTGGAGTGCCGAAGATTTTGGCAAATCCTATTCCGTAGAAGGCTGGACGCTGAGCTTGACCGGGCAGGACAATCCCGACGGAACGGGGACCGCCTTGCTCAGAGCCGAGAAGGACGGCAAGGGCGAGACAACCATCAAGCTGGAGACCTCTCCGGAGGGACGCGGATTTGGCGGGATCGGGGTCTACAAGCTCGACTGGTCCGATCCGGCCGTCGTCTTCACGTCGTTCACGGGCGGCGCGCATTGTTGCACGGAGGCACGGATCGCTGTCGCGACGGACAACGGCATCAAGGTCATCGAGCTGGGAATGTTCGATGGTGCGAGCGTCAAGCCGGAGGATCTCGAGGGGGATGGGACTTTCGAGTTCGAGTTGTCCGATCAGCGCTTCCTGTACGCTTTCTCCTCCTACGCGGACTCCGTCCCGCCGGTCCAGATTCTCGCCCTGCGCGACGGAGAGGTCGCGGACGTGACCAAGGATGCTGCCTTCCGTCCAGTCGTCGAGCGCGCCCTGATCCGTACGATGACGCTTTGCTCCGAGGAGCAAGGGTCTGGAGCATGCGCCGGCGCGCTCGGCAATGCCGCTTTGCTTGGGCTCTACCGGAGCGCCTTCGAGTTCATGGTTTTCGATGAAATCAATGCCAAGATGGAAGACAGTTTCCTGGAATGCGGGGGTATGGATGCCTGCAAGGGCAGGGGAGATTTCAAGGATTTCCAGGATGCGGTCACTTTCCGCCTGAGGGATTGGGGGTACGAGACCGAATCCCGCCTGAGCGATGCCGCCAGCGCATTCATGGAGGAGCTTGCCAAGGCGGAAGCCGGTTTCGGAGCCCCCAGTGATGACACGGAAAACGGATGCTCCATGGGACCGACGGTCTTCCGAATGGAGCGCGCCAAGGGCATCGCCGATTTCCGTGGCTACGAACACATCTGCAATATCGAAAACGCCAGCGTTCTGCATAATGCGATTGCCACCGATGCGTTGTGTGCCGGTGAAGGAGACTATTGGCTCGACAACCACATTTTTGAGCGCGACGGCGACGACTTGTGGGTCTTTTCCCTTGGCGGCGCGCGGGCCGGTGTGGCTCCGGCCCGGCTGAGCCGCTGTGCGAAGACGCCATGAGTCCGAGACCGATCGGCTTGCTCAGGTTATTGCAGATGGGTCGGGTGGTGTCCGGGAGGACGAAATTCTGCCTTTCAGCCAATCGAGCACGTAGAGTCTGAGCGCCGAGGTCAAGTTGCCGGTCGGGTCACGATTGGCGTCGATTTCGGCCACCAGCGCGGCGAGGGGAAGAGCGCGCGCCGCGGCGATTGCCTTCAACTCGTCCCAGAAGGCATCTTCCAGCGAGAAACTAGTACGATGGCCGCGCAAGGTTGCAGAGCGCTTGCGGATCATGGCTGCTCCGAAAATGATTCATCTGTTTGAGGGGTCGATTCCGCAAAAGCCGGCAAGGTATTGAGCTTCAATCGCTTTTCTGGACCTGCACGGCGCTCCAAGCCTATTCCTCGGAAGCGGGTTTTTCGATCCTGCCCTGGTCGAGGGTCTTTTGCGCCTTGTCGTGCAGCGCCCGCGTCAGGTTCTTTTCCGCCTTGGTTCGCCCGAAGGAAACGCGGTTCTGTTCCGCATCCCTTTCCCGTTCGGTTCTGGCCTTTGCCTTCTTGAACTGGCGGAGGTTGACGACGTCGGCGGTCATTGGCTTACCCCAGAAAATCGCAAGCGGATATCGTCCGCTCATCGACGAAATTGGTGATGCTACTTCTTGCGGAAGGCGTCGAGCGAAACGACGGAGCCCGGCTTTTTGTCGTCGTCGCCCGTTTTCGGCGTTTCAGCCTCGGCGGAATTATTATCGGCCGAAGGCAGGGGATAGGCTGTGATCTCTGCGCCTTCCTCTTCCTCGTCAGCGAGCGGAACGTCGAACTCCAGTTCGAAATTGACCGAGGGGTCGTAGAAACCACGGATCGCGTTGAAGGGTATGACGAGCCTTTCCGGTGTGTCGGAGAAGGACAGGCCAATCTCGAACTGGCTATCCGTTACCTTCAGGTCCCAGAACTGATGCTGGACGACGATGGTCATCTGCTCGGCATATTTCGACTTGAGGTGCTGGGATATGCGCACGCCTGGCGCACCGGTCAGAAAGGTGATGAAGAAATGGTGGTCACCGGGAAGGCGGCCGGTAGCTGCGACTTCGGTCAAAACCTTGCGTATGACGCCGCGCAGCGCGTCCTGAGCCAGAATGTCGTATCGAATATGGTCCTGCCCCATGTGATCCTGTCTTTCTTTCTTGTGGCGTCTTTTCCGCGGCTATATGCCATGGCGCCGCACGCGGGAAAAGCCCCGGCCACGAGTCACGTTGAAACATAATACATGATTTATCAGGATGGGAGTAGGTGAAGGCTTCTGTTGCCAGGTGCCTTCGGACCCCGCCTCAAGGGGCTAACCTAGAGGACTTGGTTCGGATTTCCCGCACCGCCATTAGGCAGCGAGAGCATAACCCTTAGCGTTGTTGTCGTTTGCAACTACACTTGTGACCCGATAACGGCGGTATCATGCCGAGCAAAAGTTCGATCTTTACACCCTTGTCGATCCTATTTCGCCCCCATCAAAAGCCGGTCATCGAGGACCGACCGGTTTTTGGTGGAGGCGCCGGGTACCGCCCCCGGGTCCAATAGGTTTATTACACCGACCGTTTATCGCCATAGCCGGAGCAAGCCCCGGCAAGAGAGATATAGGTGGTTCCAGTGCCCATGAAAAGGGGAAACCGCAAGGAAGTTTTCGTCAGCAACGATTGACGAAGCCGACATAGTCGTGGCCGTTCTTCTCGTAGTACTTCAGAATGAAGCCACGGGTCGCGCCGCCGTCCATCGGAATCTCGCAGCGAACGCCCCATTTGGTGTCGAAACAGGCATTGACGATAATGCACTGGCCAGGCTTCACCTGCCCGACCAGCTGGCTTTCCAGGCTGCGTTCGCGGCGGATGTTCATCAGGCCGGTAATCAACACCCTGACCGGATGCGGCCCGCGCGGCGCGACCGTGTCGTCGGGCTGCACGCACTTGCCGGTGTCCTCGCGGATGTAGCAGGGGTTTACGCCGCCGCCCGGCGGCGGCGGCATGAAGCCGGTGCGCTGGCCGCCCGCCGGCCGCATGATGACCAGCGAACCATCGGCCAGACGACCGTTCATGATGCCGCGCGCCGGAGCGAAGCTCGCGATTTGGCGGCCGTCGATGCCGATGAGGATGAAGCCGTTGCGCTCGGGCGCCCAGCCGTTGACGAAGGCGAGCGGACCCATGCACATGATCGAGCGGGCAGCGAGACGGCCTGCGAAGGTGTGGCTCTGGAGCTCGACCTGGCATTTGCCGACCGGCCCGCCAGCATCGACGTTCCACATGCCGACAAGATTGAGGGGCGCGCCGAACTGGGCCCGGGCGGGAAGGGGGGCGTTCGCCATGGAAAGCGCCGTCAGCAGCGCCAGCATCAGTCGTTTGAATGCCATTTTCGGAAGTGCCTTCATTTGCCTTGGACCACCGTCAGCTCGGGCCACTTTCATCGCCGGATTCCTGGCGAAATTCAATCGGCGCCGGCTTGTTTCCCGCGGCGTCCCGGCCGGGGTAACCGAGCCGCTTGACGGCTGGGAGCGGTTCTCACATTCTGCTGTCCTGCGGGCGTGCATGAGACGTCCGCGCCATGCGAAAGGAAGATGGCCATGACGGACTATTTCGCAGAAGTGAAACATTACGACGCTGGGGCTGACGAGGCGGTGGTCAACAATATCGTGCGCCACCTGGGAATTGCCCTGCGCAATCGGGATTCCTCGCTTGTGGCTGTGTCCGACCCGGATGAACTCGCCCGCGTCAAGGAAAAGTGGTGTGGCAAGAAGCTCGGCGTGACCGGGCCGGCGGCCGACAAGGCGGTCGATACGGTCTGCACCATCATGGCGAACGACAACAGCAAGTCGCGCGTGACCTTCTACTACCTGGTCGCCAAGGAACTCGGCAAGCTCGACGATCTCTGACGCGAGCTTGGATAAATTGCCGGACCGGCTTGGTTCGACGGGCTGCGGGCGCTAATGTTGCCGTCGAACAGGAATCGGCGGCACGACCATGAAGCAGTATCTCGACCTCTTGAGCCATGTGATGGAGACCGGATCAGACCGGGGCGATCGGACCGGCACCGGCACGCGATCCGTGTTCGGATACCAGATGCGTTTCGACCTGTCGGAAGGCTTTCCGGTGCTGACGACCAAGAAGCTGCATCTACGCTCTATCATCCATGAACTGCTGTGGTTCCTGAAGGGCGACACCAATATTGCCTATCTCACGGAAAATGGTGTTTCCATCTGGGATGAATGGGCCGACGAGAACGGCGATCTCGGCCCGGTCTATGGCGCCCAATGGCGCTCCTGGCCGGACGGCAAGGGCGGCCATATCGACCAGATCGCCAATCTGGTCCAAGGCATCGCCAAGAATCCGAATTCCCGCCGCCACATCGTCTCCGCCTGGAATCCTGCGGAAGTCGACCAGATGGCGCTACCGCCCTGCCATTGCCTGTTCCAGTTCTATGTCGCCGACGGCAAGCTTTCCTGCCAGCTCTACCAGCGCTCGGCCGACATCTTCCTCGGCGTGCCCTTCAATATCGCGTCCTACGCGCTCCTGACGATGATGGTGGCGCAGGTGACCGGCCTTCAGCCCGGCGATTTCGTTCATACGCTGGGCGACGCACACATCTACGCCAACCATTTCGATCAGGCGAAGCTGCAGCTTTCGCGCACACCGAAAACGCTGCCGACCATGCGTCTCAATCCCGAGGTGAAGGACATCTTTTCCTTTACATTTGATGACTTTACGCTCGAAGGCTATGAGGCTGATTCAAGCATCAAGGCGCCGATCGCCGTTTGACGGACTGTATCGGTCCGTTTGTCGGGGCAGAACGCGGAGGCGGTATGGCCGGTATCAAGATAACAATCGTAGTGGCGGTCTCTGAAAACGGAGTCATTGGCAATGACGGCGACATGCCATGGAAGCTTTCGACGGATCTGAAGCGATTCAAGGCGCTGACACTGGGCAAGCCGCTGATCATGGGTCGCAAAACTTTTGAATCGATCGGCCGCCCGCTTCCCGGGCGCCCTCATGTGATTGTCAGCCGCAATCCCGATTTCCATCCAGACGGCATCGAAGTGGCGCCGAGCCTCGAAGCGGCGATCGACCGGGCGGCGGCGATTGCCGGCGGGCTCGGCGTCGACGAGATTTTCGTTGTTGGCGGCGGGGACATTTATCGGCAGGCGCTGCCCTTGGCCGACACACTGCATGTCACCCATGTCGAAGCCGAACTTGCAGGTGATACACGCTTCCCCTCCGTCGATCCGCGGGTCTTCGAAAAGATCGAGGAGAGCCCAGTGCCCGCGGGCGAAAAAGACACATACGCCACGCGATATGCGATCTATCGCCGCCGGCCGGCGGCATAATCGATTATTTTACCGATCTTTCAAAGAAGTTGGCGCCGTTGCGTTGAAAGCGGCGGCCCCGATACCTATAACGGGTCATGATCTCCGCATTGTGCCACTAGGTACGGATGCGACGGAGGCTGGGAGCGTTTTCAACAGAAGAGGTATTGATGCCCTGGAGCAATCAGAACGGCGGCGGCCCTTGGGGCGGCGGCGGCAAAAATCAGGGTCCCTGGGGGCAGGGGCCGAACCGGCCACGTGGCGGCGGCGGCAATACCCCACCTGATCTGGAAGACCTCATCCGGAGAGGCCAGGATCGCCTGAAGAATATCGTTCCCGGCGGCTTCAATGGCGGCGTCGTGGTGGTGGTCGGACTGGTCCTCGTGGCCTTCTGGGTCATGCAGGCGGTCTACACGGTTCAGCCGGACGAGCGCGGTGTCGAACTCAGGTTCGGCAAGCCCAAGGAAGAAATTGCCATGCCGGGGCTGCACTTTCATCTCTGGCCGCTTGAGTCGGTCGAGATCGTGAAGGTCACCGAGCAGCAGCAGAATATCGGCGCCAAGGCATCGTCGGCTTCTTCAGCCGCCGGGCTGATGCTTTCGGGCGACCAGAACATCGTCAACGTGCAGTTTTCGGTTCTCTTCACCGTCAGCGATCCGAAAGCCTATCTCTTTAACCTCGAGAGCCCGCCCCAGACCTTGCAGCAGGTGGCCGAGAGCGCAATGCGTGAAGTCGTTGGCCGGCGTCCGGCACAGGACATCTTCCGCGATGCCCGTCAGGAAATTGCCGCAGACGTGAAGGGTATCATCCAGGGAACGATGGATAATTACGGCGCGGGCATCTCGATCAACGCCGTCGCCATCGAGGATGCGGCACCGCCGCGCGAAGTCGCCGATGCCTTCGATGAAGTCCAGCGCGCCGAACAGGATGAAGACCGCTTCGTCGAGGAAGCGAACAAATACGCCAACCAGAAGCTCGGTCAGGCCCGCGGCCAGGCGGCGCAGATCCGCGAAGAAGCGGCCGCCTACAAGGACCGTGTCGTCAAGGAGGCCGAAGGTGAGGCGCAGCGCTTCATCTCGATCTACGACCAGTACACCAAGGCGCCGGACGTGACTCGCAAGCGTCTCTATCTCGAAACCATGGAGCAGGTTCTGAAAAACTCGAACAAGGTCATCATTGACGAAAAGCAGGGCGTCGTACCCTATCTGCCGCTCAATGAGCTCGGCCGTACATCGCAGGGGAGCAATTGATCATGTCCAGTCGTCTTCCCTATTTCCTCATCGGCTTCGGAGCACTCCTGCTTCTGGTCTATTCCTCAGTCTTCGTCGTCAATGAACGTCAGCAGGCGATCGTCGTGCGCTTCGGCCAGATACAGGCTGTGCACGCAGTTCCGGGTCTCTATTTCAAGCTGCCCTTTGCGTTCATGGATGCGGATCGGGTGCAATATGTCCAGGATCAGGCCCTTCGCTTCGATCTCGACAACATCCGCGTGCAGGTATCGGGCGGCAAGTTCTATGAAGTCGACGCGTTCGTCGTCTACAAGATCACCGATGCCCGCCGGTTCCGCGAGACGGTGTCCGGCGACCGGGATGCTGCCGAATCGCGCCTGCGGACCCGCCTCGACGCCTCGCTGCGCCGGGTTTACGGTCTGCGCGGCTTCGAGTCGGCGCTTTCGGATGCCCGCGCTTCGATGATGCAGGAAGTGCGCGACGATCTGCGGGCCGATGCCGAATCCCTCGGTCTTACGATTTCCGATGTCCGCATCCGTCGGACCGACCTGACGCAGGAGGTTTCCCAGCAGACCTTCGACCGCATGAAGGCGGAACGTCTGGCCGAAGCCGAACTTATCCGCGCCCGCGGTAATGAGGAAGGCCAGCGGCGCCGTGCAATTGCCGACCGGCAAGTGGTCGAGTTGCAGGCCGGCGCGCAGCGCGATTCGGAAATCCTTCGAGGCGAGGGTGATGCCGAACGTAACCGCGTTTTTGGCGAAGCTTTCACCCGCGACCCGGCCTTCTTCGAATTCTACCGGTCCATGAGGGCCTATGTCGGCGCCTTTGGTGCGGACACGGGGACCAGCATGGTGCTGTCGCCGAACTCCCAGTTCTTCCGCTTCTTCGAAGACGCGGACGGCGCGCAGCCGGCTGAACAGACACCGCCGAGCGGGAACTGACCGGAGCGCAAATGTCGGACCTTGTGACGGGATTTGCGATCTTCCTGATAATCGAGGGGCTGGTGTACGCACTGGCCCCTCATTTTCTTGTCGCCATGGCGCGGCTCCTGCCGAGTATTCCCGAGCAACAATTGCGTCTTTCAGGTCTGGCCGCGGTGGCGATCGGCGTCGGCATTGTTTGGCTGATGCGCGGGTGATCGGTTGCTGGCGCCGCGACGGGCAAAAGCCGTTTCGCCTGTCATCAATCCGCCTTATGCTGCGGCAAAGTATTGAACCTTGAGTCCAACGGGGGAACCCTGATGATGCCGACCGCCAGCAGCTTTTCGAAGCTCATTCCGACCCTTCTGGTCGGCGCGGCCTTCGTGTTCAGTGCAGCGGGTGTCGGCGCAGACACGGCGCGCGCGCAGGCGGGGGGACCGGAATCGGTTGCCGATCTGGCCGAAGGACTGCTCGATGCCGTCGTGAATATCTCCACGTCGCAGAGCGTCAAGGAAGAGGGACGCGGGCCTGTGCCTCAGGTTCCCGAAGGATCGCCGTTCCAGGAGTTCTTCGATGATTTCTACAAGAACCGCGATGGCGGCGGCAGTCAGAAGGTCAATTCGCTCGGTTCCGGCTTCGTGATTGATCCGAGCGGTTTCATCGTCACCAACAACCATGTGATTGAAAACGCCGACGATATCGAGGCGATCTTTCCTGACGGCTCGAAACTCAAGGCCAAGCTCATCGGCACCGATCCGAAAACCGATCTCTCTGTGCTGAAGGTGGAGCCGCCGAAACCTTTGACCGCGGTCAAGTTCGGCGACTCGAGAAAGATGCGGATCGGTGACTGGGTCATGGCGATTGGCAATCCGTTCGGTCTCGGCGGTTCGGTCTCCGTCGGCATCATTTCGGCCCGGGGTCGCAATATCAATGCCGGGCCTTACGACAATTTCATCCAGACCGACGCCGCAATCAACAAGGGTAATTCCGGTGGTCCGCTGTTCAACATGAATGGCGAGGTCATCGGCATCAATACCGCGATCATCTCGCCGAGCGGTGGGTCGATCGGGATCGGGTTTTCCGTACCGACGGAGCTTGCCGAGAACGTTATCAAGCAGCTCATGGAATTCGGCGAAACGAGACGCGGCTGGCTCGGCGTACGCATCCAGCCGGTGACGGAAGCCGTTGCCGAAAGCGTCGGCCTGAAGGATGACAAGGGTGCGCTGGTGAGCGGCATCATCAAGGGTGGCCCGGTCGAAAACGGGCCTCTCCAAGTCGGTGACGTCATTGTGCGTTTTGACGGCAAGGCGGTCAATGACACCCGCGATCTGGTGCGCGTTGTCGCCGAGAGTGCAGTCGGCACTGATGTCGAGGTGGTGCTGCTGCGCGACGGCAAGGAGCAGACCGTAAGGGTGAAACTCGGACGGCTGGAGGATGAGGAAGCCGCGGCAGAGGCGGATGCGGAGGTTACCCAGAATCCGACCGGCGAAGAGGTTCTGCCCCAAGATGGTAGTGGGGAGGCTGCGCCAGGCGACGAGGGTACGGGGAAGGCGCCGGCCATGGAGAATCTGCTTGGCCTCTCGCTTTCCGCCCTGGACGACGCCGCGCGCGAGGAATACGCGATCGCCGAAAGCGTCGAGGGCGTCGTTATCACGGCTGTGGCACCGGGTTCGGCGGCGGCCGAGAAAGGTCTGAAAGCTGGTGAAGTGATCGTCGAGGTGGCGCAGGAATTCATGGCGGCCCCGGAAAACGTCGCCGAGGCGATCCGAACACTCAAGAGCGAGGGCAGGCGCAGTGCTCATTTGATGATCGCCAACCCGACGGGCGACTTGCGTTTCGTTGCGATTCCGCTCGAATAGCGTGTTTTCTTGACTCGTCCGATCGGGCGCTAGGCCCCAGTTCCTAGTGCGCGTCTCTCGAAGGTTCCGATTTGTCCTTGCTGATCCGATAGAGCACATGCCGCTTCAGATGCGGATGGCTGTCGGGAACACGCGGATGGTCGAAATCGCCTTCGAGGTCGCGCCGCATCCCGATCCGCTCCATGACTGCGGTGGAGCGCTTGTTGGCTTCAACCGCGAAGGCAACGATTTCGGGCAAGTCCTTGGCCACGAATCCGAATTCGATGAGGGCGCGCGCCGCTTCGGTGACATACCCATTGCCCCAGAAGCGGGTCGCGAGCCTCCAGCCGATCTCGATTGTCGCGTCAGGCAGCAACGGCATGATGTTGGCGGGTGCGAGGCCGCAAAAGCCGATTGGCTCCGCCGTCTCTTTCAGTTCGATAGCGTAGAAGCCATAGCCCGTCTCCTCGATCATGGCGCGCATGCGCTCCATCATCGCGTCGGCTTCCTCAGGGCTGCGGCGGAAAGGAAAGAACTCCATCACCTTCGGATCGCGATTGATTTCGCGAAACAGATCGCGGTCGCTGTCTTTCCAGTTGCGGAGCGTCAGACGGGATGTTTCTAGGATGACCATGCGGGGCAAGCTCCCGGGTGGAATCAGGATGTGACGAAATCCGTCTTGCGATATCCCTGGACGTAGAGCAGCGCTGTCAGGTCGCCATGGTCGATGCGGATTTTCGCCTGTGCGGCCACCGAGGGCTTGGCGTGCAGGGCAACACCGGAACCCGCGAGCTCCAGCATGGCGAGGTCGTTCGCGCCGTCTCCAACCGCAATTGCATCTTGCGGAGTGATGCCAAGCCTTTCGCAAATGTCGGCCAGCGCATCGACCTTGGCCTGCTTGCCGAGGATCGGTTCGGCGACCTCACCGGTCAGGAAGCCGTCTTTCTCGAGCAGAATGTTGGCGCGGTTCTCATCGAAGCCCAGACGCGCAGCAATCCGTGCGGTAAAGACTGTGAAGCCTCCCGAGACGAGTGCGGTGTGAAAGCCGCGCGCCTTCATCGTGGCGATCAGTTCGGGACCGCCCGGTGTTAGCGTGATGCGCTTTTCGATCACTTCGTCGATGACGCCGACCGGCAGTCCCTTGAGCAGCGCGACGCGTTCGCGAAGTGCGGGCTCGAATTCGATCTCTCCATTCATGGCACGCGCGGTGATCTTCGAGACCATTTCCTTCAGCCCTACTTCCGCTGCCAGCTCGTCGATGCATTCCTGCCCGATCATGGTCGAATCCATATCGGCGATCAGGAACTTCTTGCGCCGCGTATTTGCGTCCTGGATGGCGAGATCGATGGGCGCTGAAGCAATCAGGGCGCGGATCGCGGCGTCTGCATCCATGAGATCGGTGCCGTCTCTCAGCACGATGTCGCAGGCTACTCCGTCGGCGAGCCAATAGAGCCCCGAGGCTGAGATCGCTTCCGCCGCCTTCTCGGCGAGCACCGGTGCAAGGACGGGATTTGACGGATTGGCAAGAAGCGTGGCAACGAAGGCCATGATGAGGAACCCTATGGACGACTACGACGCGATCCTGATAACCGGGCCGACTGCCAGCGGCAAGTCCGCGCTGGCACTCGAACTGGCAAAACAGCACGGCAGCGCGATCATCAATGCCGACAGCATGCAGGTCTATGACACGTTGCGGGTGCTGACGGCGCGCCCGTCGGAGGCGGAGATGGCGGGCGTGCCGCATCATCTTTACGGCCATGTGCCGGCGGGCGCCGCCTATTCGACCGGCGACTGGCTGCGGGAAGTGGCGGCCCTGATCGCGGATATGAAGACGCGGGGCGTGATGCCGATCATCGTCGGTGGGACCGGACTCTATTTCAAGGCGCTGACCGGCGGCCTTTCCGACATGCCGGGCATACCCGAGGAGATTCGCAATCATTTGCGTCGGCGCCTGGCGGAAGAGGGGGCCGCGTCACTCCATAACGAACTGGGAATCCGCGATCCCGATATGGCGGCGCGGCTGAATCTACTGGACGGACAGCGCATCGTGCGGGCGCTGGAGGTGCTCGAAGTCACGGGGCGCTCGATCTCGTCTTTCCAGGGGCAAACCGGTCCGATGATCGTCGATCCGGCGGGCGCCAGAAAAATCGTCGTCCTTCCGGATCGCAAAATTCTCCATGACCGCATCAATCGGCGGTTCGAAAAAATGTTCGATATCGGTGCGGTCGAGGAAGTCGAGGCGCTGTTGGCTCTCGACCTCTCGCCCGAGACGCCGGTGATGAAGGCGATCGGTGTTTCTCAGATCGCGGCCATGCTGCGAGGCGAGATGACGCGCGCCGAGGTGATCGAAAAAGCCTCGGCGGCAACCCGGCAATATGCCAAGCGGCAGATGACCTGGTTCCGCAACCAGATGGACGAAAGCTGGGAGCGGATCAGCTGAAGCGAACGGGATGCGACGCGGCGATCCTCGTTCAATCCTTCTTGTAGAGACTCGACAGCGGCTTCTTCAGGATGCTTTCACGCAAGGACTGGCCGGGTTCGCGCCGGATTGACGGGGCGGGTTCTGAGCGTTCCGGCGTAGCCTGTGCAAAGGATCGGGCCGGATAGGGATTTCCGGGTGTTTCTGCTGGGTCGTCGAAGCGGCGGGCGTAGCGGGGCGGCTCGTCCGACAGGGCGGTGCGCGGCAGCATGTCCGGCCGGTAGGGTTCGATCGGCGGCGTGTCCTGCCGCGCCGCTGGCCGCTCGGATGCCGGTTCCGGCTGGCGGACGACCGGCGGCGCCGATTGGGGCGGCCGCGGGGTCGTCAGGGCCTGACGGATCTCCTCGAAAGTTGCATCCCGGCCAAGGTTGGGCATGGCCTCGCCGTGCGCCGCTGCCGGACGGTCGTCCGTCGTGTCATCCGGTTCGTTGTCGTCCGTATAGGCGGATCCGTCCGATTGCGCGGCGTCGAAGCTCTGCTGGAAGGCGGAAATGTCCGGTCCTGCTATCGCGCGCATACGGTTGACGACGCTGCGAAGATCCACCGTGTCCGGCGTTTCGTCCGAGCTCTTTACCGAGACCCCGTTGGCTTTCGGCAGGTAATGTTCCTCGACGCGTGAGAAACGCATGCGCATCGGCACCGCGATCGCCTCGCCGAACGCGATGGCCTCGCCGTTGCCGATGGACGATATGAAACTGGTGGTCGATATCGAGGAGTCGGGGATCGCCGAACGAATGATTTCCTGGTCGCGGTCGTTGGCAAGACGCATGGCAAAAAGCGTCGAGCATTGCGATAGGATGGTCTGGTCGAGTTCGCCGGGGCGCTGCGTGATGATGCCGAGCGAGACGCCGTATTTGCGGCCTTCCTTGGCGATGCGGGCAATCGCCTGGCGGGTCGGGAAGAAGCCGAGATTGGGGTCGGCTGGTACGTAGCGGTGGGCTTCCTCGCACACGACCAGCATGTGGATCGCGCCGCTCGACCAGAGTGCAAGCTCGAAAGCCATGCGGCAAAGCACGGATGCGACGGAGTTCACGACTTCGGAGGGAATTCCGGCAAGCTGGAACGTCGAGATCGGCCGATGATCGCCCGGTATCCGGAAAATGTGGGCGATCGTCTCCATGATCGTGTCGCTGATCGTGTTGTTGGAGAACATGAAATGGTAGCGAGGATCGTTGATCGCCGCCATGATCCGCATTTTCAGCGAACGCAGGAAGGGCTTCTCGCCGCGCCCCTCAAGCCGGCCGATGCGCTCGTCGATGAGCGCCAGCAGATCGGCGATGCGATAGGGTACCGGCGTATCGGCGGTGATCGAGCTTTTCTCGTTGGCTCGCCGCATCAGCGCGGACTCGCTGCCGCGGAAAGCGCGCTTGGCCTCGGGCATCAGGTCGCGCAGGATGTCGAGCTCGTCGGCCACCGGCGGGCGTCCGCGGAAGATCACCTCGGCGAACTCCTCGAGCTTCATCAGCCAGAAAGGCAGATCGAGGGTTTCGGTGTCGATCACCACCGCATGGTCGGGGAATGCAGCCGCAAACTCGTTGTGCGGATCGAGGATCAGGACGCGCAGCCTGGGATCAGACTCGATTGCTTTATGGAGGAGCAGCGAAACGGCGGTGGATTTGCCGACGCCGGTCGAGCCGACTATGGCAAAATGCTTCGACAGCATCGAAGGAATGTGGATGGCGGCGTCGATGCTTTCATCCTGTGTCAGCTTGCCGATGACGCAGGTGTCGTTCTTGCCGGTATCGTAAATGCGCAGAAGATCGGCGGCGCGGATGCGATGCGCGACGGCGCCGAGGTAGGGATATTGGGAAATCCCGGTCGAAAACTCTTCCTTGCCGTTGGTGCCCACATGGACCTCTCCCAACAGTTCGACTTCGATCAGGAACGTGTTGTCTTCGTTCTCGCCCCAGTTCTTCGATCCTGTCTGCATGGAATAGGCGAGCGCCACAACGCGATTTCTGCCGACGCTGATCGAAATCAGCCGGCCGACCGACCAGAGTTCGGTGAGGTCGGTCCCTCCCGCCTCGGCGACGGCGGCGATCGTTGCCCGGGAACCGTTGCACGCAACGACGCGCCCGAGCATCCGGTTGCCGGGGTTCATCTGGTCGCGGCGGTCCTGCTCACCGGCGGTGCCGGAAGTCTGAAGATCATTGTTGCGCAAGAATTCACTCCGTACTTGGGCGCGAGAATAGGGGGGGACACTTAACAAGGCGTATAGAAGCACGGCGATCCTTGCTGTTCTGCCTGGCCGGTCGTCCGTTTCGCGTCGTTTTTTTGAGGCGATGCGCGTTGACGGAGCCTGCTTTTGTGTCTATCACTTCCAGTCATGAAAAATTCTGTGGCTCTTATTGTGGTGGGATGGCGCATGGGCAGGATGGTGTAACCATCCGGCGTCAGCCACCCATGCGCTAGATGACAGGCTCCTCAAAGGGGCCTTTTTTTATGGCCAGAACCGGGGCAGAAAGCCCTTGCTAGAAAATCCAGAAGGCAGATGGAAACAGGCATGACGGGTACAGACAATCAGATGACGGGCGCGGAGATCGTCCTCAAGGCGCTGAAGGATAATGGCGTCGAGCATATCTTCGGCTATCCGGGCGGCGCCGTGCTGCCGATCTATGACGAGATATTCCAGCAGGACGATATCCAGCACATTCTGGTCCGCCATGAGCAGGGTGCCGGGCATGCCGCCGAAGGCTATGCGCGCTCCACCGGCAAGGTCGGCGTGATGCTGGTGACCTCGGGTCCGGGCGCCACCAATGCGGTCACGCCGCTGCAGGACGCGCTGATGGACTCGATCCCGCTCGTCTGTCTTTCCGGCCAGGTTCCGACGACCCTTATCGGCTCCGACGGCTTCCAGGAATGCGACACGGTCGGCATTACCCGGCCCTGCACCAAGCACAACTGGCTGGTCAAGGACGTCAACGATCTCGCCCGCATCATCCACGAAGCCTTCCGCATAGCCCAGGCCGGGCGGCCCGGTCCCGTCGTAGTCGACATCCCGAAGGACGTGCAGTTCGCCACCGGCACCTATACGCCGCCGTCTTCCGATATCATCCAGAAGAGCTATCAGCCGAAGGTCCAGGGAGATATGAACGCGATCCGCGCCGCAGTCGACCTGATGGCCGGCGCCCGACGTCCGGTGATCTATTCCGGCGGCGGCGTGATCAATTCCGGCCCTCAGGCATCGAAGCTGTTACGCGAACTGGTCTCTCTCACCGATTTCCCGATCACTTCGACGTTGATGGGACTTGGCTCCTATCCGGCATCGGGCAAGAACTGGCTCGGCATGCTCGGCATGCACGGTTCCTACGAGGCGAACATGGCGATGCATGATTGCGACGTCATGGTTTGCATCGGGGCGCGCTTCGATGACCGGATCACAGGCCGGCTGAACGCGTTTTCGCCGAACTCCAAGAAGATCCACATCGATATCGATCCATCGTCGATCAACAAGAATGTGCGCGTCGATATTCCGATCACCGGGGATGTCGGCCACGTGCTTGAAGACATGGTAAGGCTGTGGCGGGCACTGCCGAAGAGACCCGATGATGAGCAGACCGCCGAATGGAAGTCGAGCATCGCCAAGTGGCGCGCTCGCAATTCCTTCGCCTATACGCCTGCAAAGGACGTCATCATGCCGCAATACGCCATCGAACGGCTGGCGGCGCTGACCAAGGATCGTGACACCTACATCACGACGGAGGTCGGGCAGCACCAGATGTGGGCGGCGCAGTTCTTCGGTTTCGAGGAGCCGAACCGTTGGATGACATCGGGCGGCCTCGGCACCATGGGCTACGGCTTCCCGGCAGCAATCGGCGTGCAGATCGCCCATCCCGAAAGTCTCGTCATCGACATCGCGGGGGATGCCTCGATCCAGATGTGCATCCAGGAAATGTCCTGCGCCGTACAGTACGAAGCGCCGGTGAAGATCTTCATTCTCAACAACCAGTACATGGGCATGGTTCGCCAGTGGCAGCAGCTGCTGCACGGAAACCGGCTTTCGCATTCCTATACGGAGGCTATGCCGGATTTCGTCAAGCTGGCGGATGCTTATGGCGCGGTCGGTCTGCGCTGCGACAATCCGGCCGAGCTCGATGACGCGATCATGGAGATGATCAACGTCAAGAAGCCGGTGATCTTCGATTGCCGGGTCGCCAATCTCGCCAACTGCTTCCCGATGATCCCGTCCGGCAAGGCGCATAACGAGATGCTGCTTCCCGACGAGGCCACCGACGAGGCGGTTGCAAACGCCATCGACGCCAAGGGCCGCCAGCTGGTTTGATCAAGGGGAACATCATGAACGCACATCTTCAGCCCACGGGCTCCGCCTACTTCATCGCCCCGGAAACCGCCAAGATCGAAAGCCATACGCTTTCGGTGCTGGTCGACAACGAGCCGGGTGTTCTCGCCCGCGTCATCGGCCTTTTCTCCGGTCGTGGCTACAATATCGAAAGCCTGACCGTCTCGGAGACGGAGCACGAGGCGCATCTGTCGCGCATCACCATCGTCACGCGCGGAACGCCGGGCGTGCTCGAGCAGATCAAGGCGCAGCTCGAGCGTATCGTACCGGTCCACCGCGTGGTCGACCTGACGGTCCGCGCCCGGGACCTCGGTCAGGAGCGGCCGGTTGAACGGGAAGTGGCGCTGGTCAAGGTTGCCGGGACGGGCGAGACCCGCGCCGAGACGCTGCGTCTTGCCGATGCGTTCCAGGCCAAGGTGATCGACGCCACCGTCGAACACTTCATCTTCGAGATCACCGGCAAGTCGTCGAAGATCGACCAGTTCGTGGCAATCATGAAGCCGCTCGGTCTCAACGAGATCTGCCGCACCGGGATTGCAGCGATGAACCGCGGCCCGCAGGGCATGTGACAGGCGCAAGCGTCTGTGAGATTGTTGCGGGCGGCCCGGTGCCGCCCGTTTCCTTTTCGGGCACGGGGCGCTCAGTCGCGAACCGCCTGATCGCTAGGGTCGAGGAACATCGTCATCTGTTCGGCTTCTGCCGTCTTCGTTTTGGTTCGGCTTTCCCTTTTCGCGGAGCGTTCGACCGGGCAAACCTGCTGAATGAAACCGCTCAGCGTATTGGCCAGATTGTTCGGTGCCAGTGCATAGTGGACATACTGTCCGCGCTTTTTCTTCGTGATCAATTCTGCGTTTTCCAGGATGGCCAGGTGCTGAGAGACGGATGGTTTGGCCATGTTGAAGTGGGCCGCGATCTCTCCAGCGGTCAGGCCAGAGAGGGCGAGGTGGCCGAGGATCTCGCGGCGGGGCGGTGAGGCGAGTGCGTGGAACACCCGCTGGATGTTGCGAGCGTCGTCGCCTTTTCCACCTTTGGCCGAACGGTTCTGTTTCACGCTTCGGTATCCTCATCCCCACCGTGTAGAGGGTGCAACTGCATATCTCTCACATCCGGATTCTGTAGTTAGGTAAATTCCTAAATACCTATATTTACCGAAAAAAGGTATTTAGGAAATTGCCTAATCATGTGATGGACGTATGTTTTTCAATCACTTGACCGATGCGTAGCTTTAGCCAAGCGACAGGTCCTGTCGGGATGGTTACAACATTTCTAGCGGCACTTTCTCGTCCGGCGGGGGGAAGGCGGCATCGATCGCAGCCCAATCCTCATGGGTTATATCGAGATCGACGGCATCGCGGTTTTCGCGCACCCGACGCAAATTGGATGTCTTCGGAATGGCGACGACGCCTTCGCGCTCCAGCAGAAAGGCGAGCGCCACCTGCGCCGGTGTCGCCTGGTAGGCCTTGGCAATGCGGATCAGTTCGGGGTGGTGGATCAGCCGGCCCTGTTCGATCGGCGAATAAGCCATGACGGTGACGCCTCGGGCCTGGCACCAAGGCAAGAGATCGTATTCGATACCACGCCGGGAAAGATTGTAGAGCACCTGATTGACGGCGCAATTTACGCCATCGCGAATGGCATAGAGTTCCTCCATGTCCTCGACGTCGAAATTCGAAACGCCCCAAGCACCGATTTTGCCGGCAGCCCTCAACTCCTCGAAGGCGGCGACCGTGTCGGCAAGCGGATGGTCGCTGCGCCAATGCAGAAGATAGAGGTCGATGCGGTCGGTGCCGAGCCGTTTCAGGCTAGCCTCGCAGGCGGCGATCGTGCCGGCGCGGCTTGCATTCCACGGATAAACCTTGCTGACCAGAAGAACCTCGTCGCGGCGGTCCTCCAGCGCCTTGCCGACGATGAGTTCGGCGCCGCCCTCGCCATACATTTCCGCCGTGTCTATCAATGTCATGCCGAGGTCGAGGCCGAGCCGCAGGCTGTCGATCTCGTCATTCGCGCGGGCCTTCGCCTCGCCCATCTGCCAGGTGCCGAGGCCGAGCGCCGGGACGGCGATGCCGGAGGGCAGGGTGACGGTCGGGATCGGGTCGTGCATCGGGACTCCTCATGGCTCGCGGATGCTCCAGATTAGTCGAGCCTCCGGCGCTTGCAATCCTTACCCGATTGCCATGGTGACAAATCTGCGGTGGCGGGGCGAGACGCCCGAGACTATCGTGCCGCGGATTCTACGGGAGACTTTTCTTGGATACTGCGACACTGACAGCGCTCATTCTGTTTGCGTTCACGACCTCGATCACACCCGGGCCGAACAACATGATGCTGCTGGCCTCGGGTGTGAATTTCGGCTTTCGCCGGACGATCCCGCATATGCTTGGCATCGGCGCAGGCTTCCTGTCGCTGCTGCTCGGCGTCGGGTTCGGATTGGGTGCGCTGCTGGCGGCCGTGCCGGTTGTTTATACCGGGCTCAAGATAGCCGGTGGACTCTACCTGCTTTACATCGCCTGGAGAATAGGCTCGTCGCGGACGCTCGGCGAGGGCACGACGAGCGGTCGGCCGATGACTTTCCTGGGTGCAGCCGCCTTCCAGTGGGTGAACCCGAAGGCCTGGGTCATGGCCGTCACCGCTATGGCCGCCTACACGGATCCTGCGCAGTACATGTCGAGCGTGGCGATTGTCGGTTTGGTCTTTGGAGCCGTCAACCTGCCGGCGGTCTCGACCTGGGCGGGATTCGGCTCAGCCCTGCGCGACTGGCTGTCTCATCCCGTTAGGCTCAAATGGTTCAACATATCCATGGCCGTGCTGCTGGTCTTGAGCCTGTGGCCGATGCTCAAGTGACGTTCGAAGCACAGGGGAAACTTCGCCAGGGCGACGCGTTTCACCATGATCAGGACGAACACCATCACGACATTCACTACTCCGACATGCAGGCGCTGGTTCGTACGCTCGAGACCTTGTTGACGGAAAGGGGGCGCATCGATCCGGCGACCGGCCGTGGGATATTGGCGGCAGCCAGCCCCGCCAGAATTTAGCTCGGAAACTGACGGTAGCACTCGTTGGCGATCAGTTGCAGGCGCTCGCGGGAAATCTCGCCACTGACCGCGTAACCGATCGGGCCGTCGATCCAGTAGAAGGTCTCGACGCCGTCGTCGCTTGCAAAGCGGAAGCTCGTCGTGCGGTTTTCGTCATTGCGTCCAACGAGGACGGTCACGCGCTGGCCGGTATCGTCCTCGTACATGAAGAGCGCGCCTGGCTTGCCGCTGACCGGCACGAGCCGGCCGCCGACGAGATTGAAACCGATGCCGCTCAGGTCCGGAACGTCCAGCGGATAGTCGAGCCGCTTGCCGAGCCAGGAGGCGAGATGCGCCTGCTCGGACGCGCCGACCTCGACTGGATGGCGAACGTCGCTGGCATAGATCAGGAAGGCTGACTTGGCCTGTTCCGGAAGACTTGCGATGGCCGTCGGTGCGGGTTGGGCGCCACGGTCGACCATCAGCGGCGGCGCCACCTGGCCGACTACAGTCCCGCCGACGAAGAGCATGATTGCGGCTGCCGCCTGCCAATATACCCGACGCGGCGATGTGGCCGGCGTGGACAGGGCGCCCGCCTTTGCCGAAAGAAGGGCCACATCACCTGGCCGATCCTGCCGGTAGTCGGAAAAAAGACCGCGGATGCCCTCGTTCTGGCCGGTCCAGTCGGCAACCATCGCAGCCGCATCTGGGTTCTCGCTGAGCCAGGCCTCGACCTCGGCGCGCCGGTCCGGATCGAGAAATCCGTCGACATAGGCGTGCAGGTCGTTTTCGTTGACAGGGTCGGAATTCTTACTCATCGCGGTCTCCGCAACGATATGATGTTGCTTTCGGTCAGTTGTTCGCGCAGTCGCTGGCGCGCGCGCGAAAGGCGCGACATTACGGTGCCAATGGGTAGATCGAGCATGTCTGCCACTTCCTGATATCCGTAGCCTTCGACGATGACCAGCATCAGAACTGCGCGATTTTCCTCGGCGAGGCTGTTCAGCGCCCCCGTCAGCCGGTCACGTTCCAGTGGATCTCCCTGAATTTCGACAGAGGGCAGGTCCATGGCCTCATCGATGCTGACAGCCGGATGACGCGCGTTGCGGCGATGCCGGTTGCGGTAGAGATTGGTCATGATGGCATAAGTCCAGGCTTTCAGGTTGACGCCCCGCCAATGCTTCCGGTTGGCGAGTGCCTTTTCGACACAATCCTGGAGCAGATCCTCGCCTTCCGCATCCGAGCGGGTAAGGCTGCGCGAATAGCGCCGCAGCACGGGCAGCAGCGCCAACATGTCGTTTTCGAAATGGCCGGGGCCGGGGGAGGAGTACCCCGGCGCCCGACCGTAGTCGTCAGGGCCTTGCGGCATCCCAAACACCTTTCACGCCGTCGCCGGTGGCATCGCCCTGCTTCATGTCCTTGACCCAGAAATAGAGCGGCATGCCGTTCTTGGCCCACTGCTTGGAACCGTCCTTGCGGCTCACGAGTGAATATGCACCTTCGGCCTTGGCGCCGGAAGTGGCGATGAAGGGCGGCCAGCTCTTGGCGCAATCGTCATAGCAGTTGGAAACACCCTTCTTGTCATTCTTGAAGGTATAGAGCGTCATGCCGTTGTTGCCGGCGGCGACGACATTGCCCTTGTCGCTCTTGACCGTCTTGACCGGTCCGGCGGCGAAGGCTGGGCCGGCAAGCGCGAGTACTGCGAGAGACAGGAGAATATGGGTTTTCATGGTCGTGCTCCCATTGGAGTGGTTTGCGGCAGGCGCCGTCGTGGGCTTGCCTGAACGTTAGACATCGTGGATGCCGGTTTTATTCCCGCCGGGGCCAAATTACTTTCGCCAGTCCTGAATTCTCGCGGCGGCCGGCAGATAGCGATTGCATAGCGCATCCGAATCCTGCCAAGTCCCTGCCATGCAGTTTTCACCACAGCAGGACGAGGCTCTCAAGGCCGTTTCGAGATGGTTGAAGGAGGGGCGCTCGCCGGTCTTCCGGCTGTTCGGCTATGCCGGCACGGGCAAGACGACACTTGCGCGCCATTTTGCTGAAAATGTCGATGGCGAGGTTCTGTTCGCGGCCTTTACCGGCAAGGCGGCGCAGGTGCTGCGCTCGCGCGGGGCGTCGAATGCCAAGACGATCCACTCGCTGATCTACCGCCCGCGCGGCGAGGAAGCGGTCGAGGACGAGGAAACAGGTAAGACCTCGATCTCGCCGATGTTTTCCATCAACCGGCAGAGCCCGGTGGCCAAGGCCGCCCTGATCGTCATCGACGAATGTTCGATGGTCGACGAGCAGCTCGGCAAAGATCTGATGAGTTTTGGCACGCCGATCCTGGTGCTTGGCGATCCCGGTCAGCTGCCGCCGGTCTCGGGCGGCGGGTTCTTCACCGAACACGAGCCGGACTGTCTTCTGACGGACATTCATCGCCAGGCTCGCGACAATCCGATCATCGAACTTGCCATGCACATTCGCGAAGGCAAGGAGATCATGTATGGCGACTATGGCACGGCCAAAGTGATTTCCAAGAACGAGGTGACCCAGGATCTCGTTCTCGGTGCAGACCAGGTGCTGGTCGGCACCAACAAGACGCGCCGGCGCTACAATAAACGGCTGCGCGAGCTCAAGGGGTTTACGGTGGACTATCCGCAGGCTGGCGACAAGCTGGTGTGCCTGCGCAACGACCAGGTGAAGGGGCTGCTGAACGGCTCGCTCTGGCAGGTTATGACCTCGTCGCGCGAGACGGTGAAGCCCGGCATCAACCTGCTGATCAAGCCTGAAGACGACGACATGGATCGCGGTGCGGCCAAGATAAAGCTGCTGAAGGCAGCGTTCGAGGACGTAGAGGGGGAGATACCGTGGACCACGCGCAAGCGCTATGACGAGTTCGACTACGGTTATGCCCTGACCGTTCACAAGGCCCAGGGCTCGCAATGGAACGATGTCGTGCTGTTCGATGAAAGTTGGGCATTTCGCGACACACGCGAGCGGTGGCTCTATACCGCCGTCACGCGCGCCGCCGAAACGCTGACCATCGTGCGTTAAGGTTGTTTTCTCGCCGTTGAAAGGCTGAAGATGATTTCGCGTTCGGTCTTCCCGGATTGCGTTGCGATGTCCGTCAGGCTCTTGCCGGCGCCCGCCGCGGTATATCCCTTTTCCTTCAAGGATGCCGAAAGGCTTTCGGGTGTGTGGCCGTAGAGTGGAGCTACCTGTTCCAGCGTTCCGCGAGCGATCGCCTGAACCGCTGCTATCTGCGGATTGACGGCGGGTTCTCCGGTCATGGTGGGGATGGCGAAGCCAAGTGCCGCGGCGAGTGAGAAGCCGAGGGCAATCGCCATCGGCGGGCGCTTGAAATAAGACAGGAATGGCCGCCAGTTCTTCCAGATATGAAGGACGAAGGGCAGAGCGAGCACCATGCTCAGCCATTCATGCATGCCGCGGAACGCGGTCGTGCCAAAATGGAAGAAAAGAGCAATGCCGGAGACGAGCGAGACGACAAAAAGGCCAGTCGTGAACGGGGTTGCGTAGCGGGAGAAAAGGGAGGGCATTTTTCACTGTCCATCATCATTGGTGATGGAAACTCTTCTAGTCTACAGTGACCGGATAGTCCCGTTACAATGTTGTTAGATATAACAACCATCAAATTCGCGGCGCTTTTTCAGTGTCGCGCGTCCGTTTGTCACGGCATACCGGGTAGGCAAGATATTCAGGAGGCCACAAGTCCGAACAAGACGGCTTTGGCGACCGCCTGGAAGCGGTTTCGGGCATCGAATTTCTGAATGATCATGTGCTCGACGGCGATGATCTCTTCGCTGGCCAGATTGAGCGCACGGGCGATCCGCATCGGGGTATAGCCCTCTGCCATGAGGCCGAGACAGCGCCGCTCCAGTTCGGAGAGATCGACGTGTTCGCGGTTGTCGGCCTGTGCCGTTGGCGGGGTGGCGCCATCCGGCGACAGGAGCATGATGATCTGCTGCAACTGACGGCGAATGGTGGAAAGCGCTGCGGTCAATTCACGTTTGCGGATCAGAAGCGCCTGCTGAAAGATCGCATCGGCCTCTCCTTGCGAAGCCGCCAATGTCAGGTCCGCCACCAATTCCTGGATAACCGCGATGGGCATGCCGACCTCGCGACAGGCATTGATGAGAGCCATTCGGGATATATCCGCATGGCTGTAGACACGCATGAGCCCGATGCGGCCGGCCTTTATCAGGCCCTTTTCCTCGTAGAAATGCAGTGTGCGATGCGTGACGCCGAACATTTCGGCCATGTGCGCGATGGCGACGGGCTCCGCCGGCAATTCGCCGGGGAGCGCTATATCGGGCAGATAGTCCTGACCCCTCCGGTTCAGGGATGACGTCTTGTTGTGGTGATGCGGGTCGTCATGCAACCGCTCCGCCATGAACTTCCCCCTTGTTCCAGCGTTCCTGTTCCCGTTTCGCGAATTCTCGTTGTTTGATTGGGCTCCGGTCCCTGAGACCCCACTCTTTGACATTGCGTGCCTGGTCGCTCAGGCGCAGTCGTTCTTTGAGTAAACGTACAGCTTAATGGTGTCGCGGTAGACTTGTAAACTGCGAGATCGCCGGGCTGAGGCGAAATCGGACAAAATACACTGGTAGAGGCCGCAAACACGGTCAAATCGCGCATTGCGAGCATGTTTGGGGATTTCGGAATTCGGAACTCAGATCGGCCTCAGCTGTCCTGAGTTGCAACACCTTTCAGAGCCACGAGGTCCGCAAGGTTGGTCGTGAAGCCTGGGAGATGTCGGGAATGCGCCAACCGTGTCTGGTGATAGCTGGCTTCCCAATAGGCGGCGCTTGAACTGTCCAGATTGTACTTATAGGTTGCCTCCAGGCAATCCATCAGCGCGGTCGAATAACCGTGGCACTTGGCGAACTGGTAGATCAATCCTGCTATCGGCATGGTGTGGGCGACAACCTGATTGGCGAATGCCGCGATCTGGAGCCTGTTTGTTGCCGCGCCCGCGTCACAGATTTGCGAGAAAAGCTGCAGGCGGGAGCCAGCGTGCAAGAGGCGGGCGCAAAGCGGCCGGGTGCTGTTCGAAGCGCTGATCGACAGGGTGAAATCGAGATCATGCGCGGCGGCGAGATCATCATCTTCGATGGGCCGCGCCGTCAGTTCGATACCGTGAAGCAGGCCCGCGGCGAGGCGGACGGCGTTGACGAAGGGCAGGCCGCGCCCGTCGGCGATCCCCGAGCAATCGATATGGATGCGCGGGAGCCGATAGAGCTCGGACCGGCTTCTTGCACCGCCGTCAGCCGGGCTGCAGCGATCCCTACCGTGTCCCTCGTTTATTGCCGTGTTGATTGGGGTACCTGGCTCGCGGGATGCGCGTTCGCTCCTCGCTTCCCTATGGGGTAGGGACATGCCTTCATGCGTGTGGCGTTCGATATAGGACGCGACATTCCATTCATAGATGGGAACATAGCCACCAAGCGGAATACGGATGCGAAGCGCTTCCCTGCGGCCCTCGTCGGCGTAGTAGAGATTGAGCAGGCGGCGCAACTTGCCGGCCTGCACGCGCACCAGCGGGTCGCTGCCGGCGTCGAAGGACTGGTCGCGGCTGAAGACATCTATGCCGATTGTATAACCCTTGATCTCTTGGGCGCGGCCTTGCTGCTCCATTTCGACAACGAATTTCAGGAACGAACGAAGGCGTTCGGACCGCGAGAAGATCCGGCTTTCCAATATCCTTTTCAGGCTTGTGCTGATCCTCTCGCCATCGATCTCCCGAAAATGGTTCAATGGCTTTTCCATACGGTTTGCCTGTTTGGAATTTGCGGCGCAACCGGCCTGGCGTTCTTTTGCTGCAAAGCAGCAAATCACGGTGACCCTAGCCAAGAAATTTTGAGTGCGCCACGCAATTTCCTGTCAATACCTAAAACCTGCGGGTCAGCGCGCACGTGCCTGGGGCACATTCGGTCGCCCGGGCCGCATGACCCATCAATACGAGATATGAAAACATGCGCTTTTCTCGTTGGTGTTCTTTCTTGTGATCGCCTAAATGCTTGTGTCGAATAACGTCACCCGCCCGTATGGAAAAGCGCCGATGCCTGCCAAGCTTTCTGTCAATCTCAATGCCATCGCCATGTTACGCAATCGCCGCGACCTTCCGTGGCCGAATGTCGCCCATTTAGGCCGCATTGCCCTTGCCGCGGGTGCAAGTGGATTGACGGTGCATCCGCGACCGGATCAGCGGCATATCCGCTTCTCTGACCTGCCGGTGATCAGGGCGCTGATCGATGACGAGTTCCCCGAGGCGGAGTTCAACATCGAGGGCTATCCGACGGAAGAGTTTCTCGCACTCTGCGAAGCGACGGAGCCTGAACAGGTGACGCTGGTGCCCGATGATCCGTCTCAGGCGACGTCCGATCACGGCTGGGATTTCGTCCGCCATGGCGATTTCCTGAGTGCTGTCGTATCGCGGCTCAAGAGGGGGGGGATGCGGGTCTCGCTCTTCGCCGACGGTGACGGCGACGCAAATGCGGTCGAGCGCGCAAAGGCGACCGGCGCGGACCGCATCGAGCTCTATACCGGGCCCTATGGCGGTTGCTACGACGATCCCGACGAAGCGGCTCGCCATCTCGATCTGCTTGGGCGAAGCGCCGATGCTGCGATCGCCTGCGGCCTTGCCGTAAATGGCGGCCACGACCTGACGGTTGCCAATCTGCCCGCGCTGATGCGCCGGATCCCGCGATTGGCGGAGGTTTCGATCGGCCACGGATTGACCGCGGACGCGCTGGAATTCGGCATGGCCGAAACGGTTCGGCGTTTCCGTCGCGCCTGCGGCCAAGTGGTCTGACGCGTCGCAGGACGCATCGACCGATGACTATGACCTGCCTGGCCATTCCAGGCGGGTCTTGTTTTTTATGGCTGCGCGGGGTGTGCCATCAGCCAGCGAGCGCTGCCTTGTTCGTTTCGATGAAGGCTCTCAGCGAAAGCGGCTTGCGTCCCGTCAGCTTTTCGACATCGCCGGTCGCCATTGCGATCTTGCCCTCACGCGTATTGGCGTCAAACGAAACGAAGGTCGGGATGAACGGAGCGGGCACGCCTGCTGCTGCCATACCCTCGGAAAGTTGGGCATCGGTCAGGTTGACGATGGCGAGCGGCTTGCCGGTCACTTCGCGCACCAGGGCGGCGATTTCTTCGGTCGTGTAGGTCTTTTCGCCCGTTAGCGTGTAGGTCACGCTGTCGGCCGCCGGTCTGGCGAGGCCTGCAGCAATGGCGCGGGCGATGTCTTCGCGAGCGACATGGGCGATCCGGCCGTTGCCGGACGAGGTGTACCAGTGACCGCTGGCAAGGGCCTGCGGCAGGCTCATGAACAGGTTTTCCATATACCATCCATTGCGGAAGATGGTGTAGGCGAGCCCGGAGGCCTTGATCGCCTGTTCCGTACCGAGATGATCCGGCGCAAAGGTGATCTTTGTGTCCTCAGGCTGCGGCATGGACGTATAAAAGATGCGTTCAACCCCGGCCCGTTTGGCTGCGGCGACAGCCGCCTTCTGAGGTTCGAGCCGTGTGCCAATCGCGTCGGTCGATATGATCAGCAGCCGATCGACGCCCGTGAGAGCGGATGGCATTGAAGCCGTATCGTTGAAATCGACCCGGCGCGTTTCGACGCCTCTTGCGGCCAGTGCGAGCAGCTTGGCGGGGTCCCTGCTTCCGGCGATGATGTCGGCGGGAGACACACCTTCAGTCTCCAGGAGATGGTTGATGATCAGGCTGCCGAGATGGCCGGAGGCGCCGGTGACGAGAATCTTGCTCATGGTCGTCCTTTCACGGAACGGCGGCACTGGCCGCCAGTTCAATTGGTGCTCTCTTTTTGAGAGTTGCACTAAATTGGAGATTGACGAGCTTCTGTAAAGAAGGCAGTTTTTAGTGCCCACCTTACCGATAGGGAACCATCATGACCGTCGCCGTCACCAGTTTCGAAGCCAAGATCGCCGTGTACGGTGGGGATCAGGCCGGTCTGGAAAACTGTCCCGTGCGATCCGTCATTGGCGCGATCGGCGGCAAGTGGTCGACGCTTCTGCTTCTTGCCCTGGCGGAAAAGCCTTATCGCTTCGGCGAACTTCGGCGCATGGTCCCGGATATTTCGCAACGGATGCTGACGCAGACGCTGCGCGACCTGCAGCGCGACGGTTACGTCGATCGCACCGTGTTTCCGACCAAACCGCCGAGCGTCGAATATCGACTGACGCAGCTCGGCCAGTCGCTCTATGTCTCGCTGAGCGTGCTTCTTCAATGGGCGGAAGCGAATTATCCGACGGTCCGCGAGGCGCGTCGCAGATTTGACGAAGAACTCGCGGCAACTGGCTGAAATCCCTTCATAGATCGAGGGTCCAAGTCTGGCCGTTTTCTTCCTTGCCGAACATCCGGTGCTTTTCTTCGGCGACAAGGCGGAAGCCGGCTTTCTCATAGATGTGACGGGCGGCGTGGAGCACGTCGTTGGTCCACAGCGTCAGTTGACGGTAGCCGGCCTTGCGCGAGAAACGGATGCACTCGTCGACGAGGGTGCGCCCCAGGCCGAGGCCGCGAGCGCCTTCGTCGACATAGAGGAGGCGCAGCTTGGCAATACCGTCACCGCCGTCGGTCACAAGCACGGAGCCGACCCGCTCACCGGCGCGCTCGGCAATCCAGCAGAAATCACGGGCGCTGTCGAAATTGGCGAGGAACCTGGCGACGACATCGGCCACAAGGGCCTCGAACTGATCGTTCCATCCATGTTCGCGGGTATAGAATGTTGCCTGCGACTGCACAATCCAGCCCATATCTCCCGGCCGGTGGGGGCGAATGATCGCCGGCATGCCGTTGACCGCGTCCGGATCGAGAACGCGCCGGACCGTCGCGAATGCGGCAGCGAGCGTCTCGCGCTCTCCGGCGGATACTATCGACAACATGTCCGCAAGCTGATTTCGGGACAAATCGCCGAGTCGTTCGTACTCCAAGCGTCCCATAGCGGTGAGCCATATCGTCTGGCTTCGGCGATCGGCGGGGTCTGGCGCAAGGTCGACCAGGCCGGCCGTACGGAAGCGCTTGAGAATTCTGCTCAGGTAGGCGGCGTCGAGGTGGAGGTCGCGGGTCAGAGCCGATGCCGACGTTTCACCTCGCGCGCCGAGCTCATAGATTACACGCGCCTCAGTGAGCGTGTAGTCGGCGTTCAAGTAAGCGCGGTCCAGAAGCCCGATGCGGTCCGTATAGAAGCGGTTGAAGGCGCGTATCGCCTCTATATGCCCGAATTCAGCAGTCGGTGTCATCATTTGTCCTCCCGGATATTTGTCCATCGGAGCACGAAATGTTGCCTTCGGCAATTAAAACATGGACTACGTCAACTAAATTACCTAAGCGAGGCTGAAATCGACCGCCGCGAGAGCGTGGATCGCCGTCGAATCGAAGCCTGGCAAGGGCAGCTTTTCAGGATCCAGCAGCAGGCAGATTTCGGTGCAGCCAAGGATCACGCTGTCGGCGCCCTTCTTCTTCGCCTGCTCGATGATTTCTATCAGCCGCGCGCGCGAACTCTCCTCGATCCTGCCGGCGCAGAGTTCATCGAAGATGACGTCATGAACCGTTGTCCGATCTTGCGCCTCCGGGACCATCGGATCCAGGCTGAGCGCGCGCATGCGGTCGGTGTAGAAGCCGTGCTCCATGGTGTAGCGGGTGGCGAGCAGAAGGGGACGGCGATGTCCGGCGGAGGTCAAAGCCTTTGCCGTTTCATCAACAATGTGGATCAAGGGAACCTCGATGCGGGCCGCAACGGCATCGGCCACGAGATGCATGGTATTGGTGCAGATGAGGATGCAGGCCGCTCCCGCTTTTTCCAGGCCCCGCGCGGCGTTGCCTAGCCTCTCTTCAGCGAGATCCCATCGTCCGGCCTTCTGGTAGTCGACAATTTCGGCGAAGTTCACGGAATGCAGCAGTACTTCCGCAGAGGAGAGGCCGCCGAACCGTTCGCGCATCATCTCATTGATAAGGCGGTAATAAACCGCCGAGCTTTCGAAACTCATTCCGCCGATCAGGCCGATCATCCGCATTGCCAGGTTCCTCTTGTCTGTATTCGCGGCCATATTATGCGCCTGGACCGCAAAGGCTGTTTGCATAGATTGCTGGAACATTTATGATTGGCGCAAATCAGATGCGCAGATCGGAGTATTCGCGCAAAAGTTCCGCGTTATATGGAGATGTGTCGCTTGCTTGATGACCGTGACCGCAAGATTCTCGACCATTTGCAGCGCGACGCCGCGATCTCCGTCAGTGCGTTGGCTGAACTGGTTGCGCTTTCGATTTCTGCCTGTTCCAGACGGATACAGAGGCTGGAGGAGGGCGGCTACATCGAAAGGCGCATCGCTGTCCTCGACCGTGAAAAGATCGGCGTTCCGACCACCGTCTATGCGCTCGTCAAGACCGCGCACCATTCCGAAGGGTGGACCGAGGAGTTCCGCAGGGCGATCAGTGATATTCCTGAGATCGTCGAGGCACACCGGCTGACGGGAACCTACGACTATATCCTGAAGATCGTGTTGCCGAGAGTCGAGCAATACGACGTGATCTACAGGCGCATCGTCCGCAAGGTCGAGCTTTTCGACGTGTCGGCATCGATCTCGATGGAGACGCTCAAGAGCGGATTGGCGGTGCCGGTCGACTACGCCCGGTGAGCCGGGCGCGGCCCTTGCGTCATTCGGGCGTGGGCAGAGCCTTGTCGTTTTGGCATTTGGCCAAGGATAGCTGCTGGAACGAATAGACGGCGACGATCCGCTTTGCCGCAGTGTCTGTGTCAACCTTCATGCAAGCACAGGCATAACCGTAGTTGCCGTTTGTCCGGACGTAATCATGCTCGGAAAAATCCGGGATATTTTCCATGCCCAGAGCTTCTTGGTCGGAGCCCTGGGTGCTGAGGATCCAAGTGCCTTGCGCATCGTCGAGCCAGAGGTTGCCCGGCGTCGGGTTCTGAATCCATCCGCATCGGTTTTCTGCGGCGAGCGCCGGACCGGCGGTAAGCGTTAGCAGAAGCGAAATGGCGACGCGGCGAGACAGCATGGCGGATATCCTTCGTGATCAGCGGAACGATCATCCATTATGTAGCGCAGGAACCGCCTTACTTGAAATGCCAAATCTGGGCGGAAGGTTTGCGGGCGCAAATTTGAAGCCCCGGAGCGCGCGCTTCGGGGCTTCTGTCTCGGAAGTGGGAGGACAATGCGTCAACTGTTGTTCGATTCCGAGCGGGCTACGAGCGAGACTGTGTGGTCGCTGTTGACCCTGTAGGTTTCGCGGACTTCCTTTCCGTCGGGGCCGAAGAAGGTGTGGAAGAAGTTCGAGCCCACCGGAGACTTTTCGAGGATGGACACATGTCCGCCATATGTGATGCTGCCGGGGATCGGCTCGATGGCGAAGGCCGAGGAAGCGGCAGCGAGGGTTGCTACAATGGTTGTTGCTGCAAGAATTTTCATGATCAACTCCTGAGATAGTTCGTTGTGTTGATCGAACTCATTGGTTCGATGGACATGGATTTGCTCTCGTTTTTTTCAGATTGCAATATCTAATTGCGCACAAGAGAACTGATCGGTTCGATCGATGTCTGCGGAGAGCTGGTTGGCCCTTGAAATCTAAACTCAATATAATCAATATATTAGCGCGGAGAAGGCTGCCTCGATGAGGAGGGCCGGAGAGAATCTCTCAATCGTGCCGTCAAAAAAATGTGATCATGCAGGGCCGTTTTGGGAGATAAGAAGCAGCGAATATCACCTCGGGACCCGACATTTTCCCGTTGACGGCGTTCTCTTGAAAGCTTAAACAGAACCGTACCGTACGGTACCATTGGAGCAACGAGTTGCAGACTGACGCCGCCCCATCCGCCGAATTCACACCGCGCCAGAACGCCGTTCTGGCCGAAGCCTTGCGGCTGCTAGTGGAGGGCGGGGATAAGGCGCTGACGACGGCGGGCCTGGCGCGCGCCGCGAATTGCTCCAAGGAGAGCCTGTACAAGTGGTTCGGAGACAGGGATGGGCTGCTCTCGGCCATGATTTCCTATCAGGCCAGCAAGGTGCGCACCTTCGAGCGGTCGGGCGAGCGGCTTACGGCGGAGAGCCTCAAGGAGCATCTGGAACTCTTTGCGCGCGATCTGCTCGCGGTGCTTGCCGGCGATGTCTCTCTCGCGCTCAACAGGCTGGCTATCGGCCAGACCAGCCGCGATGGCTCGAAGCTCGGGAGGATGCTTCTGGAAAGGGGGCGGCGCCAGATCGACCGGCGGGCGAGGGCTCTCCTCGAGGCGGGCCAGCGTGACGGATTGCTGCGTTTCAGCGATGGCGAGGAGGCCTATCGTACGTTTTACGGGCTGATCGTGTCGGATCTGCATGTGCGCATGCTGCTCGGCGATAGGCCGAACATGGAAGGTTTCAGTGCCCGGGCGACGAAGGCGGTTTCCTCCTTCCTGACGCTCTACGGCACGGAGAAGATGCTGGCGGCCTGAGGAGACCCCGATACCGGACGCCAGGGAATGAAACAGTCACAAACCGACAAGCATAGGGAAGGAAATACAATGCGCGTCTATTACGATCGTGATGCCGATCTCAACCTCATCAAAGCCAAGAACGTCGTCATCGTCGGCTACGGCTCCCAGGGTCGCGCCCATGCGCTGAACCTAAAGGATTCAGGTGCAGCCAACGTGGCGATCGCGCTGAAGGCCGGTTCGGCCACCATCAAGAAGGCGGAAGCCGACGGCTTCAAGGTCATGACCGTAGCCGACGCCGCCAAGTGGGGCGACCTCATCATGATGGCGACCCCGGACGAACTGCAGGCCGACATCTACAAGGGTGAAATCGCCGGCAACATCCGTGACGGCGCGGCCATCGCCTTCGCTCACGGCCTCAACATTCACTTCGGCCTGATTGAGCCGAAGGCGTCCCTCGACATCGTCATGATCGCGCCGAAGGGCCCGGGCCACACGGTTCGTGGCGAATACCAGAAGGGCGGCGGCGTGCCGTGCCTGGTCGCCGTTCACCAGAACGCTTCCGGCAATGCGCTCGAACTCGCTCTGTCCTATGCCTGCGGCGTCGGTGGTGGCCGTTCGGGCATCATCGAGACTAACTTCAAGGAAGAGTGCGAAACTGACCTGTTCGGCGAGCAGGTCGTTCTCTGTGGCGGTCTGGTCGAACTGATCCGCGCCGGCTTCGAAACCCTGGTCGAGGGCGGCTACGCGCCGGAGATGGCCTATTTCGAGTGCCTTCACGAAGTGAAGCTGATCGTTGACCTGATCTATGAAGGCGGCATCGCCAACATGAATTATTCGATCTCGAACACCGCCGAGTGGGGCGAATACGTTACCGGCCCGCGTATCATCACCGAAGAAACCAAGGCCGAGATGAAGCGCGTCCTGAAGGACATCCAGACCGGCAAGTTCACCTCGGACTGGATGCAGGAATACCGTTCGGGTGCCGCCCGCTTCAAGGGCATCCGCCGCCTGAACGACGCCCACCAGATCGAGGAAGTCGGCACCAAGCTGCGCGCCATGATGCCATGGATCGCCAAGAACCAGCTGGTCGACAAGTCTAAGAACTAAAGCATTCTTTGAATTCTGCCGACATGCGGCAGATGCAACGAAAAAATCCCCGGCCATGCGCCGGGGATTCTTGTTTTCGGGAGCGTCGCCGGGGGGGTCCGATCAATCCGCGGCGGTGTTCCATCCGCGAGTGCGGGCGACAATGAATGCAAACAGCGCCATCGCCAATATGGTGACAAATGAGCCTATTACGGCCAGTCCCTCGGTTATCTCGAGAACGGCAAGCGCAATGCCCGGGATAATGAGCCACACACCGAGTGTTGCCGCGGCCACATGGATCCTGGCGAGCCGCGTGGCTGCGGCTGCCGGAACAGCCTGATAGAACAATCCATAGAGCGCGAAAGATGCCCAGCCCAAAAGGTTCAGGTGGGCATGAACAGCCGACAGCCCATGGTCATGACTTGCCGCCATGAAGATGCCGAGTGCCATGCCGAGCAACGCGTAGATCGCTGCCGACAGATAACAGTAGAATGCTAGTCCTCGCATATTTATACCCCCAAGATTGCCGGCCCAAGCGGCGTGTTGATCGTCAAGCCAGTTCACGTGCGAAGAACAAACAGATGCGGAGATGCAAAGCATATACGCATGCCAAGATATTCCGCGGCCAGGACAAAGACGACTGGTGAACAAAAACAGCAGATCGCCAGAAGCTGCATTTGTCAATTTTGTTGTTGTACTCGCTGCGCAAGGCGACAAGATCGGCGGTCAGGCAGCCTTCGGCGGCAGCAGTTCGATGCCGAAGCGTGCTGCGGCAGCCGCGATCCTCGGTACGTCCGGAGCGCCCATCGGCGGAAAGCCGACCTCTGCGGACGCCATTTCTTCTCCGACTTCCAGGAAAAAGCCTTCATGCAGTCCGCCCGGCAGATTGATGATTAGCATCTTCGACGGAGTCACTTCGCTGTTGCGGAACGCATGCGGCGTGCCGGGCTTGATATAGACGAATTCGCCGGCGCCGCAGTTGCGGACCTCGTCGCCGAGGATGAAATCGAACCGGCCCTCGAGAACAAGGAACGCTTCTTCATCGTTCTGCAGATGGGGGGGCGATCCTGCCCCGGGGGCGGTCAGGCATTCGACGACCGAAAAATGTCCGTTCGTATCCCCGGCGCGTGCCCGAAAGGTGAGGAGGTTGCCAAGAAAGTGAACGGTCAACGGATTGGCAGGCGTTGCCGCCGAGGCGGCGCTGATATTGGTTTTCATCGTTGTATCCTCGTGCCTTTGTGATAGATTAAACTCGTAATGAGATTGTTGTCTCATAATGAGGTTGAAATGAGCAGTCAAGAAAAAAGTTTCGAGCGCGTTAACCAGAAGCGGCGCACCCGTGCCGAACTCTTGCGGGCGGCCCGGGAACTGGCGGAAAGAGGCGTCCAGCCCTCGGTTGGGGAGGTTGCCGATCATGCGGGAATTTCGCGTGCCACCGCCTACCGGTATTTTTCGACGCCGGATGATCTGGTTCGCGAGGCCGTGCTCGATGCCGTTGCAACGAATATCCAGATCGACATGCCGGGTTCGGGGGATGGCAGCGAAGGCGTCCCGGGTCGGTTGACGACCCTGCTCAGCCAAGTCTTCAGCATGGTTCGGGACAACGAGACCATGTTCCGCGCGCTTCTGGCGAGCACTGTCACCGGGAAGGGCAATATCAAGCGCGGTGGGCGCAGGCTTGTATGGCTGACCGAGGTTCTGGAGCCCTTGCGTCCGGAGCTGCCGCCCGCAGAGTTCAAGCGGTTGGTCTGCGCACTTTCGCTGATGGGCGGCATTGAGACCGTTGTCGTCCTCAAGGATATCTGTGGCCTTGACGATGGGGAGGCCGAGGAGGTCACCCTGTGGGCTGCGAATGCGCTCCTTGCGGGTGTCCTTGCGAGAACCGGTTGATTTGAGGTAGGAAATCCCTGTCAGGTCGATGCCGCCCGAAGGTCATGGCGGGCCCGCCTGTATGCTGTCATGATCTGGCGGTCTCGCACGGCGCCGCGAATGAAAATTGCTCAAAGGCCACGGAGCGCGCAATTGTTGCAATAAGAGATAGGTCAGCAATGTTGACTTATTGCGTTTTCCGTGGTCTTTAATCGCATCACAAGAAACTTTGAGGAAACTCCCCATGCTGAATTGGGAACAAATCTTTGCGACGCGCTCTTCCAGAATGCGCGCTTCGGAAATCCGCGAACTTCTCAAGCTGCTCGACCAACCGGATATCATCTCTTTCGCAGGCGGAATCCCCGATCCGGCGCTCTTTCCCGACCAGGAATTCAAGACTGCCTATGCCGACATTTTTTCCGGCGATCAGGTGGGCGCGGCACTGCAGTATTCGGTCAGCGAAGGCTATAAGCCGCTGCGCGAATGGCTGAAGGGCGAGATGGAAAAGATCGGCATTCCGTGCACGGCTGACAACATCTTCATCACGTCCGGTTCGCAGCAGGCGCTTGACTATCTCGGCAAGCTGTTCCTGTCGCCGAACGACACCGCACTCTTGACCTGGCCCACCTATCTTGGCGCGCTGCAGGCCTTCAACGCCTACGAGCCGACCTACGACCAGCTGACGCTTGCCGGCAATCGGACGCCTGACAGCTATCGTGCAGCAGCGGAAAAGGCTGGCGGCAAAGTGAAGTTCGCCTATCTCTCGACCGACTTTGCCAATCCGACCGGGGAAACCCTCGACAGGGCGGGTCGCGAACAGCTTCTGGCTCTGGCCGAAGAGCTTGATATCGCGGTGATCGAGGATGCAGCCTATCAATCGCTGCGCTACGAGGGCGATCCGATACCGCCGATTCTTGCCCTTGAGATTGCCCGCAAGGGTTCGATCGAAAACACGCGAACAATCTACAGCGGCAGTTTCTCCAAGACGCTGGCCCCCGGTCTGCGCGTCGGCTATGTGGTCGCGGCAATGCCGGTGATCCGCAAGCTCGTCCTGATGAAGCAGGCGGCGGATCTGCATTCCTCCACCATCAACCAGATGGCGATTGCACATGTCGCCCAGCGGCATTTCGATGCGCAGGTTGCTAAGATCAAGGCTGCCTATAGCGCGCGCCGCAATGCCATGCTCGCTGCGCTCGACAAATACATGCCCGCCGGGACGACCTGGACCAAACCAGAGGGCGGAATGTTCATATGGGTGACACTGCCAGAAGGGATCGATGGCGCAGCTTTGCTTGCCCATTCGGTCGAGACCGAGAAGGTAGCCTTCGTTCCCGGACAAGCCTTCTTTGCCGACCGTTCAGGCGCCAATACGCTCCGGCTATCCTTCTCCTGCGCCAATGAAGCGATGATCGAAGAAGGCATAAAGCGTCTCGGCCGGCTGGTCAGTGGCGCGCAGGCGGCTGCCGCCTGAAGCGCAATTCTCGTGCGGTAACGAAGAATGAACGAGCCTGCCGGTCGTCGGCAGGCTCATCTTACCTGAGAGAATAGTTCAATCCCTGGCCAGAACGATGACCATGTCCTTCTCGCTGTAGGTGACCATTTCCGATCGGGACGGGTTGACGGTTATCCCACTGAGGTTGCGCTCGTCCGGATCGTTCTCGCGCAGCCGCCGGTAGCCGATTGCCACTTCGCCGCGGCGCAGGGCAGCCAGGCTCACCGTGAAGAAGTTCACCGGCTGGTCGATCGCGACATAGTCCGACATTGGGCGCATGTAGATCTCCGAGCCTTCCTCATCCAGCAACTCGTCGAAGATTGCCGCCATGAATTCGTTCTCGGAGGCTTGCGCCAGCATCAAACTGACGAGTTTGTTGCTGACGACGAAATCGTCCGCCCGCGTAACTTCGGCGAGTTCACGGTTGCGCACATCGATCATTTCGCTGACGACGCTGATATGCTTGCCGGCACGTTCAGCGATCTTGCGCAATTGCAGCAGGGTGATGAGCGTGCGCGTATCGGCGGATTGGGCCGCCATGTGGTCGCTGTAACCGAGGACGAGCACATGATCGTAGGAGGGGGCGTCCAGGGCTTCGAGCGCCGCGCGGCTGCTCGTGTCGATCACCTGATGATAGATCGCCATTGCTCTACTCGTCTGTTTGAGCGCCGCGATGTCCTCCTCGAATTCCGGCACGTCGGCGGCAATGGTCAGGAGGGAGCCGGGGGCGACATAGCGCGACAGCTCCATCGCAATAATCGGGCCGCGACGGTTCCACCCAAGGATAAGTGTGCGTTCGGGGCCACGGGAGCGCTTCACGGTCGGCAGGATTGCCTCCTTCGCAACGCTGACCGCGCCCGGCGATGGTTTGATCGAGGCATCGTCCTCGGCGATGATGATCGCCCGCTCACCGGCCTGGAAAACCCGGTTCGGCGGCGGATTGAGGTGGACAGCGCCGGCCAGGTCGCAAATGCCAATCAGGGTGGAGTTCTCATAAGCCATGACTGCGGTGCCGAACGGCTTTCCGAGGAGATCCGGCTGCTCCAAGGTGTATATCTCGCAACCGTCGAAATCGAGCAGTTCGGAATAGACCGCGCTCAGACCGGATTGGCGGCTGGAATGGACGACAATGCGCGAGATCAGGTCGTCCGCCAGCACCAGTTGCATTTCTCGGCCGCCGACGATGCGCGCCACGTCGGCGTTGCCGGCATCTCGGATTTCAGCGGCGATCTTGTAAGGTTCCGCGCGCCGCTTCGGATCGTTGACGAGCGCCAGCACCGTTTTGATCACCTGGGAGTCAGGATCGTCGCTTTCGGGAGAGAGGACGATGACGGAACGGGAGGTCTGAGGATTGACGATGCTGAGGTCGTAGAGATCCGTCGGATCGCCATTGCGGCAGATGATCTTGGTGTTCTTGAGATTGTCGATCTTGGCGGCGATCTCGTCCTCCATTTCCACCTTGTCCTTGTCGGCCATGATGACGATGCGTGGACGTTTGCGGCTCTGATTGGCGATGACGAGTTCGGAGATGACGTCAAAGATCGAGGCGGACCAATTGAGGATGATCGTGTGGTCGGCCTCAAGGACGCGCGAGCGCCCCTTGCGAAGTTCGTCCAGCTTTTCTTCGAGGCCCGAGCTGATGACGCCGATCAAGGCCGAGAAGACGAAGATGCCGGCCAGCGTGACGACCAGCGCGACGATACGGAAGCCCCAGCCCTGGTCGCCGCCCATCGTTCCTGCGTCGAAAGTCCGCATCAGCGATTCCCAGGTGCCTTCGATGAAGCTGACGGGTTCTCCGCCTTCCGGCGCAATCCCGGTAATCGCCAGGAAGGCGCCGGCGAGGGAAATGACGATCAGCGAGATCAGGGCGAGCCAACCCATTAGCGCCAGCGCGCCGCCTGCCATGCTCTTGTCGAACTCATAGCGCAGACGCGCGCGCCAATTGCCACCGGACTTCATTTCGCGATCAACCCCTTTACTGTCCCCCAGATCTTCCGGTTCGCAGGAAATGGCCGCGATATCAATCGCATGGGGACAGACAATCGAGATCCACCCTATAAAAGTCCGGGGAACTCGCATCCGTGGGGAATTTTGAATTCAACAGGAGTCGCGCGCGCGGCCAATCGTCGGGCAGGCGTCTTTTGTCGGTGTGCTGTCACATGCCTGTAAAAAGCCTGTGATTATGCATCGGGCCTCTTTCAAAACGAGGATTTCCGATGAAAAACCTGCTCTCCACCCTTGCCGCCGTTGTTGCGTTTGGTCTGACGGCGACTTCCGTCACCGCCGGCAATCTCGTGCTCTATACCAGCCAGCCGAACGAGGATGCGCAGGCGACGGTCGATGGCTTCATGGCCGCCAATCCGGATATCAAGGTTGACTGGGTGCGCGACGGCACGCCGAAGATCATGGCCAAGCTGATGGCCGAGATCGAAGCCGGCAATCCGGCCGCCGATCTGCTCCTGATCGCCGATACCGTAACGCTCGAGCGGATGAAGCAGGCCGGCCAGTTGATGGCCTACAAGTCGCCGGAAGCGGCAAACTACGATCCGGCGCTTTATGACGCCGACGGAGCCTACTACTCGACCAAACTCATCACCACCGGCATCATGTACAACACCGCTGCCGCGATGAAGCCGACGAGCTGGGTCGATCTTGCCAAGCCTGAGGCCAAGGGCCTCGTCATCATGCCGAGCCCGCTCACCTCCGGTGCTGCGCTGATCCATGCTCAGACGCTTGCCGGCGTCAACAGCCTCGGCTGGGGCTACTACAAGGGCCTGCAGGCCAATGGCGCGGTTGCTGCCGGTGCCAATGGCGGCGTACTCAAGGCCGTAGCGTCGGGCGAGAAGGCCTATGGCATGGTTGTCGACTTCATGCCGATCCGCGAAAAGGCCAAGGGGGCTCCGGTCGAGTTTGTGTTCCCGAAGGAGGGCGTCTCCGCCGTCACTGAGCCGGTCGCCATTCTCTCGACCACCAAGAACGCCGATGCCGCGAAGAAGTTCGTCGACTATGTACTGTCGGAAAAGGGTCAGGAAGGCTTCCTGAAGCTGGGCTATATCCCGGCCCGCAACGGCATGCCGGTGCCGGAGGGCTTCCCCGCCCGCGAGACCATCAAGGTTCTGCCGGTCGACGCGGCTGCGGCCCTCAAGGCAACCGAGGGGGACCTCAAGACCTTTTCCGGCATTTTCGGCACGAACTGATCAACTCAGGCAATGCCCGTTCTTCTCGTGAAAGCGAACAGCCAGCCCCGCTGGCTGTTCCCGTTTGTCACAGCCGTCGCCTTCACCTTTTGTGCCGTTCCCTTGTTGCGTCTGCTGCAGGCCGGGCTCGTCTCCATCTTCAAGGGTGACGCCGCGCGGATCGTTCTTGATCCCGGCGTCTGGACGGCGGCTTTCAACAGTCTCTCGACTTCCTTCCTCGGGATGATCGTATCCGTGCTGATCGGGGGCTTTTTTGCGCTCGCGCTGACGCTTGCCGATGTCAGGGGCAAGTGGCTCTTGAGTTTTCTCTTCATGCTGCCGACGATGATCCCTCCTCAGGTGACGGCACTATCCTGGGTCGGCATGTCCGGCCCTTCGAGTCCGCTCCTGAAGGCGCTGGGGCTCGGGCCGCCGCTCGGAAGTCCGCAGCCGCTCTATTCCACGGCCGGCATTGCGCTGCTGTTCGGCGTGCAGCATGCGCCGCTTGTTTATCTCACGCTCCGGGCGGGATTGCTGGCGCTGCCGCGTGACGGCATCGAGGCCGCCAGGCTTTCCGGCGCCTCTTCGATGCGGGTGCTCAAGGATATCATCCTGCCGCTGTCGCTTCCGGGGCTGATCGCGGGCGCGGCCATTGCCTTCGTCTCGGGTATAGGCAATTTCGGGATTCCCGCAATCCTCGGAATACCCGCGTCGATCTATACGCTGCCGACGCTGATCTATAGCCGTCTTGCCAGTTTCGGCAGCGGCACCTTCGGCGAAATCGCCATACTCTCCGGAATGATCGCGGTTATCGCGGTCGGAGGGATCTCGATCCAGGAAAGAGCGCTGAGGGGGCGGGACTACCGCGTCATCGGCCTTTCGGGCAGCGCGGCGACCTTCCGTCTCGGCTTCTTCCGGCCTTTTGTCGAGTCAGCGCTGTGGCTCCTGCTTTTCATCATGCTGATTGCTCCTTTCCTGGCGCTTCTCGCAGCCTCGCTGGTGCCCGCCTACGGTGTCGCCTTGTCCTTCAAGAGCGCTTCGTTCGCGGCCTATGAGGAGATCCTGTTTCGTCAGACGGTCACCCGGACGGCTTTTTCCAATTCGCTGTTCCTGGCGACCACGACTTCGCTCGGTCTGCTGGTTATCGGGGTACTGACGGCCTATACACTGACGCGTGGCGCGAACCGCTTCACTGCCCTCTTGTCCGGGATGATCGAAATCCCCTATGCTCTGCCGGGCATCGTCATTTCGGTCGCGTTCGTCCTCGTGTTCGCTGCGCCCATGCCTGTGCTCGGGGTGACGATCTACGGTACGATCTGGATCATCCTCGCGGCCTATTTCTCGAGCTTCCTCGCGGTGGGACTGAAGCCGGTCATTAGCGCCTTCCGCCAGCTCGATCCGGCGCTGGAAGAGTCCGCGCGCCTCTCCGGCGCCGGTTTCTACCGACGGCTGACCGACATCATCGTGCCGTTGATCGCACCCGCGGCGGGGGCTTCGGTGATCCTCGTGTTTCTCATATCCTGCAACGAACTGACTGTGTCGGCGCTGCTTTGGTCGGTCGGTACCCAGACGCTCGGCGTTGCCATCTACAATCTCGATGACAGCGGGTCCTACGACCTTGCGGCGGCGCTTTCGGTCCTGGTTGTGGTCATGGTGGCGACGCTGATGCTGCTGCTCGAGTTCTTGGCCGTTCGGATGCCTAAAGGAGTCGTGCCTTGGCGAAACTGATCCTCCACGAGCTGGCCAAGGACTATGGAACGGGAAAACCGGCCGTAAGCGATCTCTCGCTGGAGGTTCGCGAAGGTGGTTTCCTGGCGCTGCTCGGGCCGTCCGGCTGCGGCAAGACGACTGTGCTCAGGATGATCGCGGGCTTCGAGGCGCCGAGCGGCGGCTCGATCCTGCTTGGCGAGCGCCTGCTTGCGGACGCCAGCGGCGTCGTGCCGCCGGAGAGACGCAATATGGCCATGGTTTTTCAATCCTACGCATTGTGGCCGCATATGAGCGTCGCCGACAATGTCGGCTATCCGCTGAAGGTGCGCGGAATATCCGGCGAGTGCTACAGGGAGAAGGTCTGCGAAGCGCTGGAGGCCGTCCGGCTCGGACCTTACGCGGACCGGCGTCCGGCGGATCTCTCCGGCGGCCAGCGTCAGCGCGTGGCGCTGGCGCGCTGCCTGGTGACGGCCCCGGACGTCGTCCTTCTTGATGAACCGCTCGCCAATCTCGACCGGCACCTGAGGCAGGAGATGGAGGAAACCTTCCGCGAGTTTCATGCCGGCTCGCGCGCCACCATGGTCTATGTCACCCACGATCAGGGCGAGGCGATGGCGCTTGCCACCGATGTCGCGGTGATGTCGGAAGGCCGGCTTCTCCAGGTTGCCTCACCCGCAGAGATTTACGCACGGCCGGAAGGACGCCTGGTCGGCTCTCTGGTCGGGCAGGGGACGATCCTCTCGCTGCCATATGATCCTGGCGCTCCTCGCGCTCTCGACTGGCCAGCGATGAAGGCCGCGTTTGCCGCTTTGCAGACGGATCAGCATCCGAGGGCCGATATTCTGGTGCGCCCACAAGATGTTCATATCGATACAGAGGGGGTTGCTGTCACGGTCGAAAGCGTGACTTTCGAGGGCGAGCGCTATGCGCTGCGGCTGCGGCTTGCCGACGGACAAATGCTGCGCGCCCACAGCCGCACGCCGGTCAGGCCGCAGGACAGGCTTAACGTAGTAATCCGGTCGAGCTGGAGATTGTAGCGGTCTATCTCGCGCCGGAGCATTGCCAGCGCAAGATCTCACAACCTCGGCTATAGCGCTTGCAGACCTGCATGGCTTCGTATTCCGCGCGCGTGCGCGTGTCGCCCCAACCGGATCCCCATCCGTCCGGACCGGTGGCAATCGCGCCGCAGGCGTTCACGAACCAGATGGCAACCCGGCAATCGCGGGCGTAGGGCGCACAGCCCCGCAGGGCCGAGGTTTCGGCGGCGCTCCGCGTGGAATAGGAGTGTGACCAGCCCGAGGCGCCTGTAGACGGAGAATAGGCCAGTGCCCCGTAGCTGTCCGCCAGGGCATGGGCGGGAGTGAGCATCGCGAAAAGCGATAGTGTGACGGCAAGAAGCATTGCGTTGGATGGTCGCATGTCTGTACCCCCGGTGTTCTATCGTCGGGTCGATCATAATCCCGGAAACGCGCCATCCCTAGCGGATTTTCCGCGAACCTCGGGCTCGTCTCGAAAAAAACGCCCAGGCTTCACCACGGCGCTGCCAGGGGTTAGGTTCACAACGCTCGAAAGGATCAGAATCATGTCGCTCGCGCCCGTAACCTTCAACGTCCGCTGCACCGTCGTTTTAGGCCCTGATCCGCGATGACTGAGCCCCGCAATCGGCACGTCTCCGTGTGGCCACAGGAAAACACAGTATTTCCGGTTTCGGATCTGTCCCTGCGCGTGGTTGCCGGCGAGCATCCCTTCCATCTCGCCGAGTATGAGGCCGCGGCTGCCAACTGGCGGCTGGAGGTCGCCAGCATCCCCGCGCTCTACGACGGGCGAATGGTGTTCCAGCATCAGCTCGAAATCGAAGGCGGCGCGCTGCGCGGGGAGGGACATGTCGTTCCCTATTCCACCTTTCTCTGGTGGCGCAAGCAACCGTCACCGGTGACCGGGTATCATCTGTACGGCTTTCCGGTGATCGTATCCTCCGACGGGGCGATCATCGCGGTTGAAATGGGTGCTCACACGGCCAATGCCGGGCAGGTCTATTGCGCGGCCGGATCGCTGGACGAGAGCGATATCGTCGATGGCTATTGCGATATCCGCCGCAACATGGCGCGCGAGGTGAAGGAGGAGACTGGGCTCGACCTCGGACAAGGGGAGACCGATGGCCGGCTCTTCGCCAGCCATTGCCGGCGCCGTGTCACGGTCTTCCAAATCTTCCGGTTCCGCGAGCGCGCAAGCGACCTGCTCAGGCGGATCGAAGATCATATGCGGGTCGATGAGGAAAAGGAGATTGCGAGCGCCGTAGCGATCCGCTCGCCCGATCCGAATGCGCATCGCTACGCAGCCGCGATGTCACCGCTTCTCGACTGGTTCTTCGCCGTGGAGCGATGACATGCGTCGCTTGCACCTTCGCTGCGGCTGGGGCAGTCTGCGGGCAAGGTGATCATTCGGCGAGGAGACGAGTTTGGCACGACAATACTGCATCTATGACGTTTTCACCGATCGCAAGCTTGCCGGCAATCCTCTGGCAGTGATCTTCGATGGCGATGGTTTGAGCGACGAGGCGATGCTGGCCATCGCGCGCGAGACGAACCTGTCGGAAACAGTCTTCGTGCAGCCAGCTGCCAATCCTACTCACACGGCAAAGATCCGCATCTTCACGCCGGGGCGCGAACTGCCTTTCGCAGGCCATCCGACAGTTGGCACGGCGATCGCGCTTGCCGAACGCGCCAACGACGCGATTGGCACCCCATCCGATCTTGTTTCCGTCCTAGAGGAAAATATAGGGCCAGTCCGTTGCGCAGTGCGGCTTCGCCACGGCGAGGCGAGCTTTGCCGAATTCGATCTGCCGAAGAACTCGGTGAAAGTCGACCTCGCTCTCGACCGCCAGGGACTAGCCGACGCGCTCTCCCTGAAGGTCAGCGATATCGGTTTCGAGAACCACGTACCATCGGTCTGGAGCGCGGGCGTACCCTATCTCGTCATCCCCGTGCACAATCTCGCCGCCGTCGAAAGCCTCGATTTCGACCCCGCACTCTGGGAGCGCACGGCGCCATTCGCCGAGGGCGGGCTTGCCTCGGCCTATGTCTATTGTCGGGGCGGCATCCACCACGGGGCAAAGTTTCATGCCCGAATGTTCGCGACCGACATGGGCATCATCGAGGACCCGGCAACGGGATCGGCGGTCGCGGCTCTTTCGGGTGCGATCCGACATTTCGACGCGCTTCCCGATGGCCACCACCCGTTGATGATCGAGCAGGGGGTGGAGATGGGTCGTCCGTCCTATATCCATCTCCACATCGACGTCGCGGAAGGCAACATTACACGGGCGCGGATCGGCGGGCAGGCGGTGCGTGTTGCCTCTGGTGTCCTTGACCTCTGAAAACAAAAGGTTTTCCCGTCACCGCGAAATTTTTTTGCCATTGTGGGGAAGTTTTTCCGCTCGGCCGCTGGACAAGCTGTCATATCCTGTTTATACGCCCGGTCACGCCGCCAGACGGCTTGGTCGGGTGATTAGCTCAGTTGGTAGAGCAGCTGACTCTTAATCAGCGGGTCGTAGGTTCGAGCCCTACATCACCCACCATTTCCGTCCCAATTCGGGACGGTCTAGCGGTAACCCTCTCTTCATCGATGAACAGGTAAGTTCCATCGCGATCAGGTCATTTTGCCTGTCCATTTCAGTCGGAAGTATTGTGGTGATCTTCGGTCAGCCATTCGTCAGCCTGAATTATTTAAGCGACTATCATGTTCAAAGAGGAGAAATTAATGAACAAGTTTATTGCTGTAGCCGCAGCATTCCTGACCCTCGTCGCTACGCCCCTGTTTTCCACGCAGGCGATGGCCTGCTCGACGGTCGCCGCATGCCTCGCGGAGCTTAGTGCAAATGGCTCCGATGACGATGATGCAAAAGGCAGTGCTGGCGCCAGCACCACCGCGAGCACCAGCACCACCAGCCATGACGACGATGGCAATGATGACGACAGCAATGATGACAGCAGTGACGATGACAACGGCAGCGGCCATGACGACAACGACAACGACAACGGTCATGACAATGACAGCGATCACGACAATGATGGCGGCGGCGCAGACAACGACTGATTAGCCTCCTTCGATCGGAAGGGGGCCATGACGCGCCCCTTTCAATTCTCCTGGTTTGTGTCCCGCGCTCGATTGTCTCGCTGAATTTGTCGGCTACCGCTTCGCTTCGATGATCCCCTTCTGTTCCCAGGAGTTGACCAGACTGTTCCTGTCCCGTTCATGAATTGCGGACGCAAGGCGTGATTTCGCCTGTGGATTACTGTGGATAACTTCTGGCTCGCGTCCGGGAAGAGGGGTTTCCCGCTCGTGTCCATGATCGCGGGGCAAGGTCCACTCGCCACATTTTGAACCCGGCTCAATTGCCAGGGCGTTCTTTCTTTCCGCCAAATCAGGCACTATTGTCCGCGCCGATTGTTCCTCACCAATAGAAGGATAGACCTTGCCCCGCATTTGCCGCGTCTTTTCCCTGATTGCCGTGCTGGCTCTGTTCTCGGTCGTGTGCCTGTCCGTGCCCTTGGGCAGCGGCGATGCCGCCGCCCAGGAGGCCGCGTCTCAGGGTGCAACCGCGTCGGACCGCGGGGCCGAAGGAAAGATTGCCGCTGCGCAGAAGCGGCTCGAGGCGCTGGCAGCCGAAGTCGAGTTGCGCAGCAGCGACGATGCCGCGCTGACCGAAATCAAGGCGCAGGTCGATTCTCTCATCCGCGATCTGTTGAAGGTTTCGGTTGAACTTCGCCCGCGTTTCAATGAGGTCAAAGCGCGTCTGGAGCAACTCGGCGAGCCCCCGGGCGACGGGCAGCCTGCGGAAGCACCGGAGGTCAGCGAGGAGCGCAATCGACTTAAAGCCGAGCGTTTGCATATCAATACGCTGACGGGGCAGGCAGAAGACCTTTCGATAAAGGGCTCTAACCTATCGAATTTGATTACGAAGATTAGGCGTGACCTCTTCACCGAACAATTGCTTGCGCATACTGACATCTCGGTCGGCGTATTCAGCGAGGCGTGGAGTTCCTTTGCGGCGGAAACCTCCGATTTCCAGCGTACTGTCGGCAGCTGGGTGACCTTCATATTGAAATACAAGCGGGTGCCGCTCGGCAGCGCCGTCATGCTGTCGCTTGCAATGGCGCTCTTCCTTGTTTTCGTCGAATACAGGCTCTTCGGGTCGCTGATCAAGCGTGATCCGGGCAACGAGAATCCGACTTATATGAGCCGGCTATCTGTCGCCTTCTGGTCGACGATCCTTCCGGCGCTCGCGCTAGGCGCCTTTCTTATGGCGACCTTCTTCTTCCTCGATATTTTCAATGTTCTGCGCCAGGATATCGCTCCGATCGCCGCGGCTATATTCGCCCTGATAGGACTGGTCTTCTTTATCGGGACGTTGAGCCAGGCCGTGCTGGCGCCTGGGGCTCCGAGTTGGCGGCTCGTGCGCGTTTCCGACAAGGGTGCGCGCCATCTCGCAGCCGCGATCCTGGCGATGGCAGTGATAAATGGGCTCGACTACGTGCTCGGTGCGATCAGCGAAACGCTGTCCTCGCCCGTGGTCCTCACGGTCATCAAGAGCTTTTTCTCCTCGACGTTGGTCGGCCTGATTATCTTTCTCGTTTCCTTCATGAAGCCAATGGTCGACGCCGACGGCGGCGATCCGCGGCTGCCCGGACGACCATGGCCGAAGAGTGTCGCTGTCCTGTTGCGATTCATCGGGATAGCGCTGATGGTCACAAGCGCTATCGGTTATGTCGGGCTGGCGCGTTTCCTCGCCACGCAGATCATCGTCACGGGCGCTGTCGGGGCGACGGTGTATATCGGCCTCCTGTCGGGCAAGGCCATCTCGGCGCCCAATCGGTTCGGTGAAACCCGTGTCGGCAAATATCTGGAGAGGAAATTCTCTCTGCGGCCGGTGGCGCTCGACCAGGCGGGCATGGCCGCCGGTCTGCTGATCTACGTTTTCGCGCTGACCGTCGGCATTCCGTTGATCCTGATCTCCTGGGGCTTCCAGCCGCGCGACATCGAGACCTGGGTCTATAACCTTTTCACCGAGATCAATGTCGGAAATATCCGTATCTCGGTATTCGGGATATTCGGCGGCATCATCCTCTTTATCCTCGGCCTCCTGGGGACCCGGTGGTTCCAGAAGTGGCTTGACGGGAACGTGATGGCCCGCTCGCATGTCGATGCCGGGGTGCGCAACTCTGTGCGGACCGCGATCGGCTATCTGGGAACGGGGGTTGCCGGGCTCATCGGCATCTCGGCAGCCGGTATCGACCTTTCAAGCCTCGCCCTTGTTGCCGGCGCGCTCTCTCTTGGTATCGGTTTCGGCCTGCAGAATATCGTGTCGAACTTCGTCTCCGGTCTGATCCTGCTGGCGGAGCGTCCCTTCAAGGTCGGCGACTGGGTGGCGACCGGCACGACGGAAGGTTTCGTGCGGCGCATTTCCGTGCGGGCGACGGAAATCGAGACATTCCAGCGCCAGTCGATCATCGTTCCGAATTCCGAACTCATCAATGCCTCGGTCGGCAACTGGACGCACCGCAACAATCTCGGCCGCGTCGATGTTGCGATCGGAGTCGGCTATGACAGCGATCCGCGCCATGTCATGCAGATTCTGACCGAGGTGGCTCTTGCCCATCCCGGCGTGTTGCGAAACCCCGAACCGTTCGTGATTTTCGTCGGCTTCGGGGCGTCATCGCTGGACTTCCAGCTCTGCTATTTCATTGGCGACGTGTTGAACGGCCTTGGAGTGAAGAACGACACGCGCATCATGATCCTTGAGCGTTTCAGGGAAGAGGGGATCGAAATTCCTTTCCCGCAGCAGGACGTGCATGTTCATCGGAACTCCAAGGTTTTGTCAAAAGAGCGAAAAACCGCGCCGAGAAATGACGGGTCGGAGGAGGTTTCAACCCAGACGCCCGCCTCGCCACCGGTCGAGCGCGGGAATTTGCCAGACGAAGATGCAGATGACACAGTGCTACGTTAGAAAGCCATTCAGCCTGCGTTCAGGTCGACGCTTGTAGAAGAGGGGCAAGCTGATGCGGCTCTGGGGCTGCTGATCAGCAAAGATGAAGAGAGGACGGCGCACCAGCGCTGCGATGACATGATGAGATTTGTTCTGACGCTCCTTTTCTCCGCGAGTGCGGCGTCCGGGGTTTTGGCGGCCTCGGTCACCAACAATGGCGCAGCTACCGTCGTCCTGCAGGTGGTGGAAGACGGCGCCCGCATGGAACTGGCGGTGGATGCCGGTGCAACGGAAACCTTCTGCCCATCCGGCTGCTTCGTCACGCTGCCGAATGGCGATCGAATCGGCCTCGAGGGTGGCGAATCCGTGGAAATCAAGGACGGGGCTGCGACGGTCAAGTAACGGCCACTCACAGCCCGCACGAACATAACCGCAGATGAAGAGCGCTCGACCGTGTCGGGCGCTTTTTCGTTGCCTGGTCGATCCGCTGAAAACATCGATTGTGACTTGCCTATTCCGGGGTCGTCGCGGCAAGCTTTGCCCATGTCGCATTCAGGCAGCAAGCGCGCGAAGCGGAATTGCATAGTCCACGTCGGATCGCAAAATCGCGGCGCACCCTGGCGGATCGCCCGGCCTGGCTCAAGGGAGGTTGGCTTCAGATGAAATCACATGCACGGGCAGTGGTGATCGGCGGCGGAGTGGTCGGCGTTTCGACGCTCTATCACCTTGCGAAGAAGGGGTGGGACGACGTTGTCCTGATCGAGCGCAAGGAACTGACCTCTGGCTCGACCTGGCACGCGGCCGGCCTGCTGCCGCTCTTCAACATGAGCTATTCCATCGGCCAACTCCACAAATACTCGGTGAAATTCTACCGGGAACTGCAGGAAGAGACCGGCATGAATGTCGGTTTCAGCCAGGTATCGAACATCCGTCTCGCCCGCACGAAGGACCGCTGGGACGAATACATGTACTATGCCGGGATTGCCGAGACGATCGGCGTCAAGGTCAACATCCTGACTCCGGAACAGGTCAAGGAAATCTGGCCGCTCTGCGAGATCGACGGCCTGCTCGGGGCCATCCAGCATCCCGATGATGGCTATATCCAGCCGGCCGATCTCACACAGGCGCTGGCCAAGGGCGCGCGTGATCGCGGTGCCACGATCTATCGCAATACGGCGGTGACCGCGATCGATCAGCAAGCCGATGGTCTCTGGAAGATTACGACGGACAAGGGTGAGATCACCTGCGAGCACGTCATCTCCTGCACCGGAAATTTCGCTCGCAAGACCGGCGAGATGGTCGGCATCAACATTCCGGTCATTCCGGTCGAGCATCAGTATATCGTTACAGAACCGCATCCCGCGATCCAGAAACGGAAGGCCGAGGGCCTGCCGGAAATGGGGGTTCTGCGCGAATCCGACAGCTCTTGGTATATGCGCGAAGAAAACGGCGGTTTGCTGCTCGGACCCTACGAGGTCGGCGCGCCGGTCTGTTATGTCGACGGGCCTTCGGCCGAGAGCGAATACGAGCTCTTCCAGGAAGAGCTCGACCGGCTGATACCCTATATCGAGACGGCGATTGCCCGCGTTCCCGCCTTTGGCGAAGTTGGTATCAAGAAGGTCTATAACGGCGCGATCTGCTACACGCCGGACGGTGGGCCGATTGTCGGTCCGGCGCCGGGGCTGAAGAATTTCTGGTTGAACGAGGGGCATTCCTTCGGCATCACGGCGGCTGGTGGCGCCGGCTGGCAGATCGCCGAGTGGATCGTCGATGGCGAGCCGACCGTCGACATGATGGGGGCCGATCCCCGCCGCTTCGGACCCTATGCGACCGAGGGCTATCTCATTGAGAAGAACGAGGAGGCCTATGCCAATGTCTTCACGATGCACTACCCGGATGAAGAGCGTTCGGCCGCCCGTCCGTTGAAGACTGCTCCGGTCTATGATCGTCTCAGGAAGATGGGTGGCGTCTTCGGTTCCGTCTATGGCTGGGAGCGCGCGAACTGGTTCGCTCCGGCCGGCTACGAGGTCCCGGAGGATCAGCTCGGCGTCGGCGAGGACGTTATCACCAACCACAATCATGCCCCGCCGCTCGAAGACGGCCGGATCGTTGAAAAATGGTCCTTCCGCCGTTCGAACTACTTCGGGCACGTCGGCAACGAGGTCAAGAACGTCCAGCAGAATGTCGGCGTGCTCGACATGTCACCTTTCGCCAAGATGGAGGTCTCCGGACCCGGAGCGCGGGACTGGCTGGAATCGATCTTCGCAAACGCGATTCCGAAGAAGCGTGGCCGCATTGCGCTTTGCCATCTGCTGACCATTCACGGGGGCGTGAAGGCCGAGTTCACCGTCTACGAATGGGCGCCGGGCCGCTTCTATCTCGTTTCAGCCGGCGCATACGAGGCGCACGACCACGACGTGCTGCGCAAGCTCGCGCCGACAGACGGATCCGTCAGGCTCGCGCAGATCACGCAAAAACTCGGCGTGCTCGTCCTGGCCGGGCCGAAGTCGCGCGACGTATTGAAGAAGTTGACGCGCACCAGCCTCGAGAACAAGGATTTTCCCTGGCTTTCCGGCAAGGAGATTTCCGTCGGTGTTGCAACAGCGCATGCCTTGCGTGTCAATTTCGTCGGAGAACTGGGCTGGGAGCTGCACCATCCGATCGAGATGCAGAACTACATCTTCGACAAGCTGATGGAAGCGGGGGCGGAATTCGGGATCAAGCCCTTCGGCATCCGTGCCATGCTGTCAATGTCGGTAGAGAAATCCTACCGTCTCATCCCGCGCGAAATGTCGATCGAGTACAACGCCTATGAGTCCGCTCTCGACCGCTTCATCAAGCCGGAAAAATCCTTCATCGGGCGCGATGGGCTGCTCGCCTACAAGGAAAAGGGCCTGAAGTGGAACTTCGCGACACTCGTCGTCGAAGGCGTCACGGAGGTCGACGCCCGTGGTTCCGAGGCAATCTACAATGAGGCCGGTGAACTTGTGGGCCGCGCAACCAACGGCACTTATGGCTGGCGTATCGGAAAGTCGATAGCATTGGCCATGGTCAAGCCCGGTTTTGCGGAAGTGGGAACCCGGCTGCAAATCAAGATCCTCGGCACCATCTATCCAGCAGTGGTCGTCGGCGAGAGCCCCTATGACCCGGAAAACGCTGCGCTCAGGGCGTAATCGCCAAGGCTGGAACGTCTGAGCCAAAAAAGGGGCGGCAATTGCTGCCCCTTTTTTTGTTGAGCGCCAGCCGGAGCCTGCTTCGATCAGCAAATACAGGCAATTAATGGTTCGGCAAGCCATTCGGTCTAACGTCCGGCATCGATAAAAGCACAACTAAAGGCGCGCCATGGCTTTCTTAGGTATTTCCGGAATGCAGTATTCCGGAGAATCGTTTCCGGATGCTCGTATCATCGTCGCGGAAGATTCCAACGTCTTCACCTCGATGATCCGCACGCGGTTGAAGGAACTCTTCAATATAGACGCGGAGATATGCCGGACTTTCGAGGATCTGCAGGCGGCCAATGAACTCAGCGAAGAGCCGGTGACGCTGGCGATCTCCAATATCAATTTGCCCGGCGCGGAAAACGGCGAGGCGCTGGAATACCTGGTGGATCTCAATATACCGACCGTCGTGTTCACGGGGACCTTTCAGGAGCAGATGCGCGAGAAGCTGCTGGCCAAGGATATCGTGGACTATATCCTAAAGGACAATATTTTCGCAGTCGAAATGCTGGCGGAGTCGATCTGTCGCTTCCTGACCAATCACCGGCATCATGTTCTTATTGTGGATGACAGCGCGACAGCGCGCGCTTTGCTCTCCAGCCGGTTGAAACGCTACAACTTTCGCGTCAGTCTGGCGGAAAGTGGGGCGAAGGCGCTGGAGGTTCTCAAGGCGAATTCCGATATCGGGCTGGTGGTCACAGACTACAACATGCCGGACATCGACGGATTCGAATTGACCCGGCGGATTCGCGGTGCGCGGGGCTCGCATGAATTGCGGATCATCGGTGTTTCGTCCTCGACAGATCGCCTGCTTTCGGCGCGCTTCCTGAAGGTGGGCGGAAACGACTTCATGCTGAGGCCGTTCATCGATGAAGAGTTTTACTGCCGGGTGAACCAGAATCTCGATACACTGGTTCAGATAAAGGCGGCGCAGCAAAGACTTTCGTAGTCGGCCGCCGCACCGGAAAAGCATTGCGATCAGGGGCTTGAGCGCCTGGTCGACATTTGTATTCTGTCTGTGTGGCGCCAACTATTCGGCTTTATGGAAGTTAGAGCTATGTCTTTGCCAACCGAAGCAGCCCCGAAGATCCAGCCCACTGCCCGCAAAAAGGGGCATGTTCTGGTGATCGAGGATTCGCGGACTTTTTCATCGATATTGTCGCATCGCTTCGAGAAGGAACATGGCCTGAAGGTCACCCAATGTGCATCCACCGAGGCATTCAGGCAGGCGGTTACCACCAACACACGACATTACGACGTCGCGGTCGTTGACCTCAACCTGCCCGACTCTCCGGACGGGCAAGTCCTCGACCAGGTCATTGCGCAGGGGATCCCCGCGGTGGTGTTTACGGCGGATTTTAATCGCGAGATGCGCGAGCGCATCGTGGGGCGGGGTGTCGCTGACTACGTGATAAAGAACAATGAGCGTGCGGTTGACATGGTCATTGCGGCGGTTGACCGGATCCTCTCGAACCGTAGCGTGCGCGTCCTGGTCGTCGACGATGTTCCTTCTGCGCGGAAAATGCTGGTTGACCTGTTGAAATTGCAGCAGTTTCAAGTCTTCGAGGCTGCAACCGGGACCGAAGCCATGGCGATGCTGGCTGACCATCCGGGTATTGAACTGGTGGTAACCGACTACAACATGCCGGATATGGACGGTTATGAGCTGACCCGCCGCGTTCGTGGCCTGCACAGTTCCGACCGGGTGAGGATCATTGGGATCTCGTCTTCCTCCGACCGACTTCTGTCAGCCAGCTTCCTGAAAGCGGGTGCGAACGACTTCGTCTATCGACCCTTTGTCGTGGAAGAATTGCAATGCCGGATCGGACACAATGTCGAGACGTTGTCACAGATCCGACAGTTGCGCCTGGCGGCCCTGAGCGACTATCTGACGGGGTTGCGCAACAGACGCTGCTTCTTCGATGAGGGACCCTCGCTTGTGGCGACTTGCCGCGAGCGAGGCGAAGCCTGCAGCATGGCCATGCTGGATATCGATCATTTCAAACAGCTCAACGACACCTATGGACACGAGATTGGAGACCGCGTGTTGAAGGCGGTTGCGGCGCGGCTTCACGAGATCCTCGATGACTCGGACCATCTGCTGGCCCGGCTTGGAGGCGAGGAATTCGGAATCCTGCTGGCGGGGATGGACACGAAGTCGGCGAGCGACTTCTGTGAGGTGCTCCGGCACCATATTTCCGAGGTGCGGGTGGCGCTGGATGATGCAGATCTCAGCGTCACAGCATCCATCGGAGTCGCGGAGGTGAGCGGGAACGAGAGTTTCAGCAACTATCTCAACGCGGCCGATCAGTTTCTCTATCTGGCCAAGCGTTATGGACGCAACAGGGTCTATTCCGAGATCGCCATGCTAGAGGAATTGAAGCTCAAACCGGTTGAGGCGTAAGCCTCGAAGACACCCTTCTGCAGTCCACGAGCGCGAATTCGCCTGTTCGCGCTTCATCCGCAGCTACCGGGACTGGTATCGCGCTTTTGGGCTTCTATATAGGAATAATGCGTCCCACCGAGAGCGTATCTCATGTCTCCGATTATTTCCGTCCGCGACCTGACAAAGACCTATTCCAATGGGTTCACGGCCCTCAAGGGCGTCTCGCTCGATATCGAGGAGGGCGAGATCATCGCGCTGCTGGGGCCGAATGGAGCCGGCAAGACGACGTTGATTTCGATCGCCTGCGGTATCACCAATCCGACCAGCGGGCTGGTGACGGTCGCCGGCCACGACGTGGTCAAGGAGTTTCGCAAGACGCGGGAGATCATCGGGCTCGTTCCTCAGGAACTGACGACGGATATGTTCGAAACCGTGATCAATACAGTGAGCTTTTCCCGGGGCCTTCATGGGAAAAAGCCTGATCCGGACTATATGAAATCCGTGCTTCGCGATCTCTCTCTCTGGGACAAGCGCAACAATGCGCTGCGCGAACTCTCGGGTGGTATGAAGCGGCGGGTATTGATCGCCAAGGCGCTTTCGCATCAGCCGCGCGTCCTCTTTCTCGACGAGCCGACGGCAGGCGTCGACGTCAATCTTCGCAAGGATATGTGGCAACTGGTGGCCCGGCTGCGCCAGACAGGGGTGACGGTGATCCTAACGACCCACTACATCGAGGAGGCGGAGGAGATTGCCGACCGCATCGGCGTGATCAATCACGGCGAACTTCTGCTGGTCGAGGATAAGAACACGCTCATGCGCAAACTCGGACGCAAGCAACTGACAGTCGAACTTCTGGAGCCTATCGATGGCGTTCCGGCGGAACTCGCCGATTGGAAGCTGACGCTCGCCGAGGACCGGTCGCAGCTGATCTACGACTACGACCGTGAAAGCAATCACGGAGGCATTGCGGGATTGCTGGCAGCGATCGAGGCGGCGGGCGTGCGGTTTTCCGATATTTCGACACGCCAGTCCTCCCTGGAGGATATCTTCGTTTCCTTGATTGGAGAAAGGCCGTGAATATCGAAGCGATCAAGGCGATCTATTATTACGAGATGGCGCGTACGCGCCGGACACTGCTCCAAAGCGTCATTTCGCCCGTTGTCTCCACGGCTCTCTACTTCATCGTCTTCGGCGCGGCGGTCGGTTCGCGGATACAGGAGGTCGATGGGGTCCCATATGGTGCTTTCATCACACCCGGGCTCATCATGTTGACGCTGATCACCCAGTGCGTGGCGAACGGCTCGAGCGGAATCTACTTTCCGAAGTTCACGGGCACGATCTACGAAATCCTATCGGCGCCGATCGCCATGACGGAAATCCTGATCGGCTATGTCGGCGCAGCTGCGACCAAGGGCATGATCATCGGCCTGATCATTCTGGCGACTGCCGCCTTCTTCGTCGACCTCTCGATCGCCCATCCGATCCTGATGGTAATGTTCATGCTGCTGACGGCGATTTCATTCAGTCTGGCGGGCTTCATCATCGGCATCTGGGCAAAGAATTTCGAACAGTTGAGCATGGTGCCGATGCTGGTCGTTCCGCCGCTGACCTTCCTCGGCGGAACATTCTATTCGGTCAGTGTCCTGCCGCCCTTCTGGCAGACGGTCAGTCATTTCAATCCGGTACTCTACCTCGTCAGCGGTTTCCGCTGGAGTTTCTTCGAGGTGTCGGATGTCCATCCGCTGATCAGCCTCCTGATGATCTCGGTCTTCCTGGCCCTTTGCCTGGCGTTCCTCGGCTGGGTGTTCAAGACGGGATACAAGCTGCGAACCTGACCGGCGGGCATTTAGTCGCGCAGGCGCAACTCGTCGGTCTGCATCTGCAGCGATCCGAGCGTCGACAGGAAACTCATGCCGAGCAAACTCTGATCCAGCTTGCCCTTTTCGGCGACGATGCCCTGGATGTCCTCGCGGATGATCGGGCCCACCGCCACCTGGCGAAGGCGCGCGGGCGCTGCCATGGCACGGCCATTGGCGGTCAGTATCGTCTGGGTGAAGTTCAGCTGGTCGGGATCGATACCGACACGGATCGCGTCCTCGTAACGGAGCGCCACCGCGCTTGCGCCAGTGTCGATCAGCATTGGAACGGGGACTCCGTTGATGCTTACCCGTGTTTCGAAATGGCCGCCGAGCGCTTTGTGCAGGACCACTTCGGCGGCGCCATCGCTGCCGGTCATGACGACCGCGCGCCCGGGGACGAGGCCGGCGAGCAGGCGATCTCCGAAAGACTGCAGTTCGCCGCGATAGAGATAAGCCGTTACGAGCGCCAGGATGATCAGCAGCCAGACCGCAAACTGCCTGAGACTCTGGCTCAGATTCCGGCGGCTCGCCAGAATGCCGACGGAAAGCATGGCCGCGAAGGGCAGGAGGCTGATCATCTGCCCGAAGCTCTCATTATCCAAGCCGAAGCTGCGCCCGCTGCGATGATTGAGGGCGAGGACCACGAGGCCGAAACCGAGGATGGCGAGAACGACAAGCAGGCGCATCAGCTGTTCTCGCGCGCCCGAGCCATGCGACTGCGCCGGGTTTCGCGGCGTGGCTTGCGCTCCACCGTTTCGAGACGCGCGGGAAGCGTATCCATGATGGCGCGGCGTTCGGCGGTCGAATAGGCGGTCCAGCTCGCGATTTCATCGCCCGTGCGACCGCATCCGAAGCAGTAACCGGAGTTGACGTCGATCGAGCAAACGAGGGTGCAGGGCGATTCCATGATGCGTACCTTGTTGAATTCCCTATATCGGATCGTCAGGTTGCCATGGCAAGGGCGGTCAGTGCGACCGCCTCGCAAATCTGCTGGGTAGCGCCGATGGTGTCGCCGGTATGGCCTTCAAGGCGGCGACGGGCAAGGGACGTGAAGGTTGTGGCGGCAAGGGAACTTGCGAGAACGGCGACGACAAGGGCGAATACGGAACTCGCCGGAAGGAGAAATATTGCTGCAAGCAGCACGCCCGCCAGCAGTGCCGTGTGGAGTGCTGGTTTCTCGGGTATCCCCGCGCCTGCCGCGATCCCGTTCGCGCGCGCAGGCGGCAGGGCTGACCAGTGCCAGACCATCAGAGCGCGGCTCAGTGCCGCCACGCCGATCAGGCAGGCGGCAGCGCCGACCGTGGACAGATGTGTCCCAAGGTCCGCCAGGGCGGCGGCGCGCAAGCCAATGACAAGGATCAGCGCGACGGCTCCATAGGAGCCGATGCGGCTATCCTTCATGATTGCAAGCGCGTGTTCGCGGTCGCGCCCGCCGCCAAGGCCATCGGCCGTATCGCTCAATCCGTCCTCATGAAGGGCGCCCGTGGTGAGGGCCTGGACGCCAAGGGCGCAGATAGATGCAATCAGCCCGCTCGCCCCAAAAGCAAGCATGATCCCGAAGGCAAGTGCGGCCGGCAATGCGATGATGACGCCTGCAAGCGGGAAAGCGCGGATCGCACGAGACAGGCTTCCGTCATGGCCTTCGAAGAAGCGCGAGGGAACTGGAAGCCGGCTCAGAAAGGCAACAGCCCGGGCGGTATCGGTCAAATAGTCGCGCAAATCCATCGGATCGCCTTGCTCCATGTCGATCGCGACAACGGTGGCCGCTTTTTGGGTTGTTGCGGTCGCCGACGCTCAGTATTAGAGGAACCCACAAAGCCCGATTTATCGGAAAATTACAAGGAAGCTCCCCCGATGACTGTAACCGGCCTGCCGTTCGATGATTTCCGCGCGCTGTTGCGCGACTTGCCGGGCCCGGACACCGCCGCTCTGGTCGCCGCCCGGGATCGCGACCGGCAGCTGACCAAGCCGCCGGGCGCCCTTGGCCGTCTTGAGGAGATTGCCATGTGGCTTGCCGCCTGGACCGGTCGCGCGCCCGCCGTCAATCGGCCGCTGGTGGCGATCTTTGCAGGTAACCACGGCGTCACGAAACACGGCATCACGCCGTTTCCGCCGTCGGTCACCCAGCAGATGGTCGAGAATTTCGCCGCTGGCGGTGCCGCTATCAATCAGATCTGCGCGACCTATGACCTGGGGCTGAAGATCTTCGATCTGGCGCTCGACTATCCGACGGGCGACATTACCTGCGAAGCGGCTCTCTCAGAGCGCGATTGCGCGGCCACAATGGCCTTCGGCATGGAAGCGATCGCAGGCGGCACAGACCTCCTTTGTCTCGGCGAGATGGGCATCGGCAACACCACAATCGCGGCCGCGATCAATCTGGCGCTTTACGGCGGTACGGCGGAGGAATGGGTCGGTCCCGGCACCGGTTCGGAAGGCGAGGTGCTGAAGCGCAAGATCGACGTGGTGAAGACGGCGGTCGAATTCCATCGCGACCACCTCGACGATCCCCTCGAGATCCTGCGCCGGCTTGGCGGACGGGAAATCGCGGCCATGGCGGGCGCAATCCTTGCGGCACGGATGCAGAAGATTCCGGTCCTGATCGACGGTTATGTTGCCACTTCCGCTGCCGCCATCCTGAAGGCGGCCAATCCTTCCGCGCTCGATCATTGCCTGATCGGGCATGTCTCGGGAGAACCCGGTCACCTGAAGGCGATCGAGAAGCTCGGCAAGACTCCGCTTCTGGCGCTCGGCATGCGCCTCGGCGAGGGAACGGGGGCAGCCCTTGCGGCCGGCATCGTCAAGGCTGCGGCTGCGTGCCATTCGGGCATGGCGACCTTCGAAAGCGCCGGGGTGAGCAATCAGACCCATGGCTGATGAAGCGCCCCGCAACGCGGCACCCGAGGGCAAGGCCGCCGATCAGATCCGCAAGGAGAAAGGCTTAGCCCATCTCCTGGCGGCCTCGCGCTATTCCCTACAGGGCTTCCTTCGGCTGTGTGGAGAGTCGGCGTTCCGGCACGAGTTGCTCGGGTTTTTTGTGGGGCTTGTGCTGTTTGCCGTCACTGGAGCAAGCTTCGGTGAATATCTGACCTTTGCGATCTTGATACTGCTTCTGTTTTCCATCGAGGCGATCAACACAGCTGTCGAGGAACTGGTCGACCGCATATCGCCGGAGATTTCGACTGTCGGCCGCAATGCCAAGGACCTCGGCTCTTTCTCGGTCTTCTGCCTGCTTATCGCCAACGGCCTGTTCGTGGCCTACACTGTGTTCTTCTGAAAGGGCACGGAATCAGGCGAAATGCTTCCGGCGCGGCTCGACGGCCTGCGTTTCCGAAATGGCGGGAATGCTCTGGAGAACGCGGCGAGCCGGCAGGATGGCGATTGCTTCCGTGCCTTCGCGCAGCTTGGACTTCAGCTTGAACTCGCCGCCGTGTTTGGCAAGGATCGCCTGCACGATGGGCAGTCCCAGCCCTGTTCCCTGTTCGGCACTCTTGATGGCCACAGAGCCCTGGCCGAAAGCGGAGAGGACCACGGGAATTTCGTCTTCAGGAATGCCGGGGCCGTTGTCGCGGATAGAGACGTATTGTCCGCCGCCGGCGGTCCATCCTGCCTTGACGATGATCTCGCCGCCCTGGGGCGTGAACTTCACGGCGTTTGAAAGCAGGTTCAGCACCACCTGGCGTATTGCCTTTTCATCCGCCCATACGGCGGGCAGGTGGGTTTCGAACTGATCCTCTATGGTGATGTTCTTGGCCTTGGCGCGCAATTGCACCATGCCGATGCAATCCTCTGCGAGATCGAGAAGGGAAATCGGCTCCTCGTTGAGATCGTACTTGCCCGCTTCGATGCGTGACAGGTCGAGAATCTCATTGATCAGGTCGAGAAGGTGCTTCCCCGACCGGTGAATGTCGTCGGAATATTCCTTGTAGAGCGGGTTGTTGAGAGGCCCCAGAACTTCTGTCGCCATTACCTCGGAAAAGCCGAGGATCGCGTTGAGCGGCGTGCGTAATTCATGGGACATCGACGCGAGGAAGCGGGACTTGGCGAGATTTGCCTCCTCCGCGCGCCTTCGTGCCTCGTCGGACAGCGACTTGGCAACCTCTAGTTCGGCGATCAGATCGTCTTTTTCGGTTTGAAAGGACAGAAGCTTGAGATTGTTCTGGTAGAGCCGGACGGTGATGTAGATAAAGAAAGCCAGTGCGATGGTGAACATCGCCATCAGGCCGATATCGAGCGCATTTCGGGTCGTGGCGGCGGTATACACAAGAGCGCCGACCGTCGGCAGGAAGCCGAAGAGGACCGCCTGGCGCAACAGCATGTTGGCCATAGCGGTGACCGAAAGCACGATCAGCAGCACGGAACCCTTGTAGAATACAAAGGTATCGCCTCCGCAATTGGGGCAATCCTGGAGTGCGAACAGCGCCCAGCAGAAGCCCATGGCAGCCTGTCCGGCCAGCAGGATCCGCCGCCACTTGCCGATTTCGAGCGTATTCAGATCCCGCGTGGCAGCGCGCCTGGCGACAAGGGTGTTCAGCGAGTGGACGGTGAGCGTCAGCAGCGCCCAGATGTAGATCGCCGGATCGAAATTGATATAGGCGCCCAATCCACCGGCCAAGAGAACCATGATCGGTATGACGGCGGCGCCCTGCAGGGTCGAGTTGACATGCATACCGAGCATTTCGCGATCGAAAACTGGTGTGCCCGACTGCGTCGATTGCAGCCGCTCGCGCGTCGTCCGAACGGCTTTCGACACAGCTTTGTTACGATGGCTGCGGGAAAGGTCGACGATGTTCTTGTCGGTCGAGGTGGGGACGCCTTTACTCATATGCCAAATAGTGATTTGCCGCGATCGGGCCAGACTAGCGGGCAAGTCTTAAGAAGATGCTGTCGAAAAGGTTTTATTTGCCATGAACGCAAAGCATTTGTTCGGTAAGAGGGCGAGAATGTGATCAGACTGTGGCGAATTATGCGCGACACGGTTGCAGCGATCTCGATACTGCTGCTTGCGCTGCTGATCGTGGCAAAGCTGGATGGGGGTCGGGAACGCGGATTTTCCGGAACGTTTTCGGCAGTCGACGGCGATACATTGATGACCGAGGGCGGCAGGGCGCGTCTGGAGGGGCTCGATGCGCCGGAGATCTCCCAAATGTGCAGGCAGTCTGGCGAGGATTGGCCTTGCGGGGCCGCCGCTCGCCAGCGCCTGTCGTCCATGGCTTCGACCCCGGATTTCGGCTGTAGAGGAAGTGCCACCGATCGCTATGGCCGCTGGCTGGTTCGCTGCCGCGCGGCGGGTGTCGACGTCAATGCGACCCTCGTGCGGGAAGGGTTCGCCGTCTCGTACGGGGCGTATGCTGCTGAGGAAGCAGCCGCTCGCAGGGAGGGCGTCGGCATCTGGGCGGGATCGTTCGAGCGGCCGCAGGATTGGCGACGCGCCCACCAGGTGGATGTTGCCGGCGACGATTTTGCAGTCGCGGGCAGGGGCTTTTTTGCTTTTCTCCGCCGGTTCTTTGGTGTCAACTGACGGTAACTGGAGGACGGAAAGCATGAAACTATACGATGGCGGGCGAGCGCCCAATCCCCGTCGGGTCACTGTGTTCTTGAAGGAAAAGGACATTACAGTCGAAACCATCCCCGTCGATATGGGCAAGCTGGGACACAAGGCCCCGGAGCTGACGGCGAAGAACCCCCTGCAGAGATTGCCGATCCTCGAGCTCGATGACGGGACAGTGATCTGCGAATCGGTGGCGATCTGCCGCTATTTCGAGGAAATTCATCCCAATCCGCCTCTCTTCGGCCTGGACGCCAAGGACAGGGCAATCGTCGAAATGTGGAACCGGCGCGCCGAGCTGGTGTTCCTTTCCGCAGTTGCCGCCGCATTCCGGCACCTCCATCCGGCGATGGTCGAGTGGGAGGTCCCACAGGTTCCGGAATGGGGCGAGGTCAACAAGCCCAAGGCGCTGGATTTCCTGCGCTTCCTGGACAGCGAGCTGGCGGGACGGGAATTCATCGCGGGGCCGCGCTACACGATCGCTGACATTACGGCGATGATCGCCTTCGATTTCATGAAGCCGGCGCGGATCGTCTGCCCTGAAGAGTTCACCCATGTCTGGCGTTGGTATCGCCAGGTGTCCGCCCGTCCAAGTGCGGCGATTTGATCGCGGACGGCCGATGAGCATATGTGGCGGGCTTGAATACCTGCGGCAGTCGATTGCCGCCTGTCGCATCTGCCGCGATTGTCCGGAGGGCGGCGAGGCCAACCGGCTGCCGCACGAGCCTCGGCCGGTCGCGGTTCTCTCCGCCACGGCCCGGATCCTGATTGCCGGACAAGCGCCCGGAATCAAGGTCCATGAAACCGGTTTGCCATTCAACGACGCCTCGGGCGATCGTCTCCGGCAATGGCTTGGTGTGGATCGGGACACGTTTTACGATGCGGCCAAATTCGCCATCGTACCGATGGGTTTCTGCTTCCCCGGCTATGACGCCAATGGCCACGATCTGCCGCCGAGGCGCGAATGCGCGCCCGCATGGCGTGAAAAGGTGATGGCGGCGATGCCGCAGGTCGAACTCATCCTGGCGATCGGCCAATATGCGCAGTCATGGCATATCGGGGCGCGCCGGAAGGGTACCCTGAACGACACGGTTCGGCATTGGCGCGACTATTTCCTTGCCGATGGAGAGGGTGCAAAGGTGCTGCCTCTGCCGCATCCGAGCTGGCGAAACACCGGCTGGCTCAAGAAAAATCCCTGGTTCGAAGCGGAGGTCTTGCCGGCTCTGCGGCTGGAGGTGATGCAGCTCGCAAGATGAAACATTATCCTTTAATTTAACGAATTATAGGCTATACCGAGGAAAAATATTCCGAAAGGCTATGGGATGGACCGTCTCGACCGAAAGATTTTGCGTATCCTGCAGGAGGATTCGACGCTGGCTGTAGCCGATCTCGCCAAGAAGGTCGGGCTTTCGACAACGCCTTGCTGGCGCCGTATCCAGAAGATGGAAGAAGACGGCGTGATCCGCCGCCGGGTTGCGCTGCTCGATCCTGTCAAGGTCAACACCAAGGTCACGGTCTTCGTCTCGATCCGCACATCGAGCCATTCGATCGAATGGCTGAAGCGGTTTTCGGAAGTCGTGGCGGAATTCCCCGAAGTGGTGGAATTCTATCGCATGAGCGGCGATATCGACTATCTGCTGAGGGTGGTGGTGCCTGACATCGCGGCCTATGACGCCTTCTATAAGCGGATGATCACCAAGATTGAAATCCGCGACGTTTCATCGGCGTTTGCAATGGAACAGATCAAGTATACCACCGAGTTGCCGCTCGACTATATGCTGCTGGACAACCCGAAGTCCTCCGAGGATTGACGTTCAGAGCCCCAGTCGCCTGAGGACCGGTTGGCCCGAAAGCTCGCGCACGGCATCCTTGCCGATCCACCGCGCGGTCTTGTCATCGCTCTCTGCCAGCCTCTCTGCAAGCGCGAGCGCAGGGCCGTGGCAGGTACGGTTGCGCTTGCCGATGTTCCGCAGCGCCCAGTTCACCGCCTTGCGCACGAAGTTGCGCGGATCCGTCGAATGCTGTTCGATCAAGGGCAAGAAGCCGATCAGCGTTTCGTCCGGCTCCTTCTTCAGGTGGACGGAAGCGCCGGCGATCATCGCAAAGGCGGTCCGGCGGACGTATTCCCGTTTGTCGGCCGCAAATTCCGGGATCAGGGTCCGCCAGTAGGGCGTATCGGTCAGAAGATCGGCGGCAGTGTCGACGATTTCCCAGGAATTGAAATCGCCGGCCCAGGAGCGGGCTTCCTCTTGCGTCAACTGCTTGGGGTCTGCGGTCAGGATAGCCAACATCCGCGCATCACGAAGGCCGGTCTGCCAGAGAGCCAAGGCTCTCTGGTGGTCCCGCTTGACTTGCCGAACGAGGCTCTTCATTTGCGGCGTCGTGATCCCGAGCGCCGTACTCGTATCTATGCCGTAGCGCGCCATCCCGGCAATGTTGTCATCGTTGCGCAACGACTTGAGATACGCAACGATGTCATTGACCGTGGCGGATGGCCCAAGTGTCATTTTTCGAGCCTTGCGAGCAGGGACGACGTATCCCAGCGCTTGCCGCCGAGCTTCTGCACCTCGCTATAAAACTGGTCGACAAGGGCCGTGACGGGTAGTGCGGCGCCATTGCGCCGGGCCTCCGACAGCACGATGTCGAGATCCTTGCGCATCCAGTCGACAGCGAAGCCGAAGTCATATTTTCCCTGGTTCATGGTCTTGTAGCGGTTCTCCATCTGCCAGGAACCGGCCGCACCCTTCGAGATGACCTCGATTACCTTTTCGATATCGAGTCCCGCCTTCTTGCCGAAGTGGATGCCTTCCGCGAGGCCCTGCACGAGGCCGGCGATGCAGATCTGGTTGATCATCTTGGTCAGTTGCCCGGAACCTGCGGCGCCCATGAGGCCGACCATGCGGGCATAGGCGTCGATCACAGGTCTTGCCTTGTCGAAGACCGCCTCGTCGCCGCCGCACATGACGGTCAGCACGCCGTTCTCGGCGCCTGCCTGGCCGCCCGAGACCGGCGCGTCGATGAAGCCGCAGCCTTTTGCCTTGGCAGCGTCATAGAGCTCGCGGGCGACTTCGGCCGAAGCGGTGGTGTTGTCGATCAGCGTCGCGCCTTCTTTCATAGTCGAAAGCACGCCGTCCGGGCCCATTGTTACGGCGCGCAGATCGTCGTCATTGCCGACGCAGGTAAAGACGAAATCGGCATCCTTCGCGGCGGCGGCAGGGGTCGGTGCGGACGTACCGCCGTGCTGCTTGACCCAACTCTCGGCCTTTGCCGCCGTGCGGTTGTAGACCGTGACGTCGTGGCCCCCCTTAGCCTTCAGGTGTCCGGCCATGGGAAATCCCATGACGCCCAATCCGATGAATGCAATTTTCGCCATTCCGTCTCTCCCATCAATTCAATGTGGAACAGCTTTAGAGGAAAGACGCCTTCGTCTCAAGCCGCTGAAGTGGCCGCGTGGGGCGGGTTTGACCGTGTCGATGACCGTCAGTTTGCCAGCAAATAGGCAACAAGATTGGCGCGGATTTTGGCGTCGGTCGCATGATGTCCGGCGAGGAAAGCATCCAGCCAGGCGGCCTTCTCCTCAGTGGTCTTGCCCTCGATGAAGGGCGTGATCCGTGAGGCTGTCTTGTGGCAACGGGCGCAAGCCTTGGCATAAGCTGCTTCGCCGGCAGTGGCGTCGCCTTCGGCCGAGACCGGGGCTGCCAGATAGAGGAGGGGCAGGAGCGCAAGGGCGATGCTGCGAATCATAAGCGGGCCTCTTCTTCGACTGGAAAGACATTTGCGCGCACATACCGGCACGCAACTGTCTTAACGGTTCCGGTCAGATTGCTGTCCGGTCGATCAATCCTTCAAACGCGCGATGACCAGATGGCCAGGAGACGGTTCTCCATCCTGCATCCGGACGTTGATCTCGGTGATCTCCACGATCTCGAAACCCGTGGCGGCAAGCCGTTCGCGGATATACGCCTCGGAATGGACGTAGCGCTGATGCGGGCCGACCATGAAGGGGCGACCGGCCATCACCTCATCGGGGCGTGTCTCGGAGGAGAAGATGAAGAGGCCGCCCGGCACCATGTTTTCGGCTGCGCCGAAGAACAGAGGTTCCAGAGCGCCGAGATAGGGCAGGACATCTGTCGCCGTGATGAGATCGAATGGCTCTTCGTCGTTATCCTCGAGGAAGTCTTCCGCTTCGGCGACGTAGAGCGTTTCATAGAGATCCTTTTCATGGGCGATTTCGACCATTTTCTCGGAAATGTCGATGCCGGTGATGTCATCGGCCATATCGCGCAGCGTGCCGCCGGTGAGCCCGGTGCCACAGCCGATATCGAGCATGCGTTTGAACGGGCCGAGGCCGAGTGTGTGCAGGCGCTGGCGCACCATGACGGGAACCGCATAGCCGAGTTGCTCGACGAGGATATCCTCGAAAGCCTCCGCGTGCTGATCGAACAGAGTTTCGACATAGGCGTCTGGTGCCTTGGGCGGGGTTTCGCCACGGCCAAGCGCCGCGATCCTGATGGCTGCCCCGCCGTGATCCTCTGGGTCGATCGCCAGGACCTCCCCATAGGCCTTGACGGCGGCATCGATGTCGCCGGCCTTTTCGAGTGCCAGGGCGCGGTTGTAGGCCTCAGCAAGAGCATCTTCGTCGATCTTTGCCATCTCAATCCCTTTGCGGTGCGCGCGCCCGGTCACCGGCGGCTTTGCCGCTGGCTCTAAAGGGTCGGGCGCATTTTTGCAATGAGGCCTATTGAAACCTGGAATGGCTTCGCCGGCAGCGTCAGCGCTTGAGATGGCGCGTCAGGCGTGCCTCCATGGCGGCCCAAAGGTGGCGCATGGTTTCGACGATGGAGAGATAGAAAATCGCTGCCCAGAGATAGGCCTGGTAGTCGAACGTCCGCGAGAAGGTGTAGCGGGTCTGCCCCATCAGATCGAGGACGGTCACCACCGCCACGACGGCCGAGCCCTTGACCATCAGGATGATCTCGTTGCCATAGGGGCGAAGGGCGACGATCAGCGCCTGAGGCAGGATGATCTTGCGGAAGGTGACGAAGGTCGAGAGACCGAGCGACTTGGCGCCTTCCGTCTGGCCGCGCGGAACACTCTGGATTGCGCCGCGCAGGATTTCGGCCTGGTAGGCGGCGGTGTTCAGCGTCATCGACAGGAGCGCGCAATACCATGCTTCGCGGAAGAACCACCATAGGCCTATCGCCTCGATTTGCAGCTTGAAACCGCCGATACCGTAATAGATCAGGTAGATCTGGGCGAGCAGGGGCGTGCCGCGGAATATGTATACGTAGGTATAGGAGATACCGTTCAGAACGCGGTTGCTTGACATGCGGGCGAAGGCGATCGGCACTGACAGGAGCGCGCCGAAAAAGATGGAGACGACAACCAGCGTCGCCGTGACCCACAAGCCCGAAAGGTAGCGCGGGCCGTATTTCACGAATTTGTCCGTGTCCCAGTTGCTGACCATCATGTAGACGAGCGCGGCCGCAAGCAGGACCCAGAGGCCGATCCCGGCCAGGCCGAGGATGCGGCTGCCTGTCAGCCGCCTGGCGGCTTGTGGCGGGGCCGGCTGTGGCGGGATCAGTTGCATTGCATAGCTCATCGGCGGACCTCCGCGCGGTTGCTCCAGCGATCGATGACGCTCAGGCCAAGGGAGGAAAGGACGGCGAGAGCGAGGTAGAGCGCACAGGCGAGCAGGTAGAAAAAGAAGGCTTCCTTGCTGACCTTGGCGGCAATGCCGGTCAGGCGCAGGATGTCGGGAAGACCAATCACCGATACGAGAGCAGTGTCCTTCAGGAGGTTCATCCAGAGGTTGCCGAGCCCCGGAAGTGCAATACGGATCAATTGCGGTACGACGATCAGGCGCATGGTGCGGCCACGATGCAGCCCGAGCGCATCGCCGGCCTCATACTGGCCCTTGGGTATCGCCCGGAACGCCGACAGCAGGACTTCGGAGCAATAGGACGAGAAGACCACCGACAGCGCGATCATGCCGGAGAAGAAGGTGTTGATCTCCACCCGCTCGTCATAACCGAACGAACTCAGGATAGACTGGATGAGCATCTGCGCGCCGTAATAGACGATGAAGAGCGTCAGCAGTTCCGGCAATCCGCGAAAAATCGTGGTGTAGATCCCGGCCGCGAGCCGCAGGATTTTGTCCTGCGATTGCATGCCCAGCGCGATGGCAAATCCTATGAGCAACCCCACGGGCAGGGTCGCGAGCGACAAGGAAAGGGTAACCTTCAGGCCGAAGGCAATTTCATCGCCCCAACCAGTGGCCCCGCAAGCGACGATCGAAGAAGAACCGAAGAGAGTAAAGAGTCCGACTGGCCCGCACAGCGGATCGAAGGCATATTGAAACCAGGCCCAGAACGAGCCAACGGCGGAAAACAATCCGCTCATACTGACATTCCCCTTGCGGTCTGCGCCGCATTTCTTGATTGGCTGCCTTTTTCAAGCAAAAATGGCGGAAGTGCAAGCCTTCCGCCATTCCGAATTCAGATTTTCAACGATTAGTCGCCGTATACGTCGAAATCGAAGAACTTGTCGTTGATTTCCTTGTACTTGCCGTTGGCGCGGATCGCCTTGATGGCGGCATTGAACTTTTCGACAAGTGCGGTTTCGCCCTTGCGGACGGCAATGCCGGCGCCCGGACCGTGGATTTCGATATCGGGGGTGAGCGCGGTCAGGATCTTGCAGCACGCGCCGGCATCCGACTTGACCCATTCCGACAGGACGACGACGTCGTCGATTGCGGCATCGATACGGCCGCCTTCGAGATCGAGCTTGTATTCGTCCGTGGTCGGATAGAGCTTGAGTTCGGAATCGGCGAAAGCCTTTTCAGCAAAGTTGGCGTGGGTCGTGGACGACTGGGCGCCCATAACCTTGCCCTTCAGGCCGGCGACGTCGGTGATCGGAGAATCTTTCCGCACGGCGATGGCCGGTCCGGTATTGTAGTACTTGTCGGTGAAATCGACCTTTTCCTTGCGTTCCGGAGTGATCGACATGGAGGCGATGATGG
>DPXQ01000001.1:2911-27425 GCA_003527225.1 Rhizobium sp. | reverse complement strand
GAGCCGATGATCTGGCCGATCTGCTCGGCCGAAGCCTCGATATCGGACATGGCGGCGATCGCCTGGCCGGCAACCGTGCCGCTCGCCTTGTCAACGGCGGAGTAAAAACCGGCCAGGCGGCGGCGCAATAGTCGGCCACTTGTGGCGCGCGCATGAGACCGCCGGGAGGGCGTAGCCCGAGCGGTGGTCTCATGCGCGCGTAGCGATTTTTTGAGAGGGTTTCAGCCGGCCTTTCGGGCGCGGCTTTGGGCGAGACGATAGCTGTCGCCGTTCATTTCGAGAATGTTGACGTGATGGGTGATACGATCCAGCAGAGCGCCGGTCAGACGCTCGGAACCTAAGGTTTCCGTCCATTCGTCAAAGGGAAGATTGCTGGTGATCAGGGTGGCGCCTCGCTCGTAGCGTTGCGAGATCAGCTCGAACAGCAATTCCGCGCCGGTCTTGGAGAGCGGCACGAAGCCCAGCTCATCGATGATGAGAAGCTGGTAAGCGACCATCTGTTTCTGGAACCGGATGAGACGCCGCTCGTCTCGCGCCTCCATCATCTCGCTCACCAGCGCAGCCGCTGTGGTGAACCCGACGGACAGACCCTTCTGGCATGCGGCCAGGCCGAGACCAAGCGCAACATGGGTCTTTCCCGTGCCGCTGGGACCAAGCGCGATAACGTTCTCGCGCCGCTCGATCCATTCGCATCGAGCCAGTTCCAGCACCTGCATTTTGTTCAGCCTGGGGATGGCGGCGAAGTCGAAGCTGTCCAGGCTTTTGACGACCGGGAACCGTGCCGCCTTGATGCGGCGCTCGACCTTACGGCGATCCCGTTCGATCATCTCCCGCTCGGCAAGCCGGGTGAGGTATCCGACGTGGTCGATACCTTCGGTGGCGCACAGCCGGGCCAGTTTCTGATACTCGCGCTGGAAACTCGGCAGCTTCAGGGTCTTGAGATAGTGTGCAAGCAGGATCCCAGGGGGCGTATCCGGTACTTCGGTGCTCATGCCGCTTCTCCAGAATCCGGCGACAGAAGGCGCATGTAGGCTTTCGCCGACGTCGTCTCGACCGTCGCCCTTGGCAGGTAGGGGTAGATGGACAGGTCCAGTCGCGGCGGCCGGCGCTCCACCCGGCACAGGATCAGATGCTTGACCGCGTCGAAGCCGATCGCTCCGAGTTGCAGGGCCTGCTTCACCGCCGCATGCAGATCGGCGAGTTCGAAGCTCTCCAGCAAGCGAAGAACCTGCACGTACTCACGCCGGCCATGCTTTGCCATGCGGCCTTCCATAAGGCGGCGCAGCGTGGCGAACTCTTCGGGCAGATCCCAGCCCTGGAGAGGGGCCGCCTGATCCAGAGAATTGATCTTCTGCTCGATCAGCGGCAGGTAATGCACAGGGTCGAAGACGACGTCTTCTCGCTCCCAGCACCGAGGATGGCGGGCGATGATCTCGCCACGGCAGCCGATCACCACCTCGTCGACATAGCCCCGGACCCAGACATCCTGATGGCCATAGGCGACCGGCACGGAATAGTCGTTGGTCTTGTAGCGAACGAGCGACTGGGCCGTGACTCTGGCACTCGTCTGGTCGCAGGCATTGAATGGCGACGCCGGCAATCGGCGCATGGCAGCAAGATCGCGCTGCAGCCGTTCTCCGATCGTCTCGCTCTCGCCCCGCAGCCTGTCGCGCTGGCGCTTGCGGCATTGCTCTTCCAGCCAGGTGTTGAATGCCTCCCATGTCGCAAACTGCGGGATCGGAACCATGAAGTTGCGCCTGCTATAACCGACGAGACCCTCGACATTCCCTTTGTCATTGCCCTTGCCCGGCCGTCCGTAACGATCCCGGATCAGGTAATGGGACAGGAAGCCGCTGAACAGCGATGCACGCTTGCGTGTGCCATCGGGCAGGATCTTCGCCACAAGGCAGCGATCATTGTCGTAGACGATCGACTGCGGCACGGCCCCGAAGAAGCCGAACGCATGGATGTGGCCATCGACCCAGGCCTCTGCCACCGCCGCCGGATAGGCCCGCACATAGCAGCCGTCGCTGTGGGGAAGATCGAGCACGAAGAAATGCGCTTTTTGCTCCACGCCGCCAATGACAACCACCGCCTCGCCGAAATCGGCCTGCCCATGTCCTGGCGGATGCGCCAGCGGCACGAACACCTCCTGGCGACGCTGATCCCGCTCGCGCATGTAATCCTTGATGATCGTATAGCCGCCGGTGAACCCGCGCTCGTCACGAAGCCGGTCAAACACCCGCTTGGCCGTATGGCGCTGCTTGCGCGGCACCTTAACGTCCTCATCAAGCCAGTGATCGATCGTCGAAACGAACGCATCCAGCTTCGGCCGCCGGATCGGTGATTGCCGCTGATAACCGGGAGGTGTCGAATAGGACAGCATCTTGGAAACGCTGTCGCGCGATATGTTGAAATGCTTTGCAGCCTGACGACGGCTCATGCCTTCCGAGCAAGCCAGTCGAACCTTCAGATACAATTCCACGGTGTAGATCCCCAGGCCCTCCTGCATGCGTCGCAGAAGGGTAAATAGGTGGCCGACTTTTACGCCGCCCGAAGCGGGACTATCCCGCCGCTACCGTGGTAGGTTTTCGCACCGCCGCTCTCAGACCGCTCATCGACAGAAATGCGATCGCAAAGGCAACGCCGATCGAAAAGTTCACCGTGAGCAGAAACGTGGCTCCGGTCATGGAAATGCGCAGCTTTCTATCGTCATCCCATTTCCATTTCAGCTGAATCGCGCGACGAGGCTGCGACCTGCCCTAATTTTAGGACGGAAAGGTTTCTAAACCGTTGCGCTGCCGTTCTCATCATTAAGATCGTTAAACTGATCATTATGGCGCAGATCCAATTTAGAGATAATAATTGTAATCAAAAAAATATCTGGACTTTAGGATGTGAAATGTGATCGTTATGACGCGCGGCGGACTTAAGGATAATATTTATATGCATAGTGACGATGTCCGAAGTAAGCCCCTCAAGGTCGCTCTCGATGTTTTGGGAATACGGCTGGAGCAGTACCGGATCTCCCGCAATCTGAAGCAGGAAGATGTCGCAAAGCTTGCCGGCCTCTCGCGCATGACCGTAAGCAAGCTCGAAAGCGGCAAAGGCGCGACGCTCGATACGTTGGTGCGCGTTCTGCGGGCCTACGGGCTGGAGGAGCGTATCTTCAATGTCATACCCGATGCAAGGTTGAGTCCGCTTGACGCGCGATCGGCGGAGGGAAGACCGCGCCAGAGGGTGCGCAGTACGGAAGAGGAAGAAGAGGCTGACGAGCCTTGGTCTTGGGGTGACAACGCTTCCCGAGGGCAAGAACGTTGAAACGTGCTCAAGTCAAATTATGGGGCAGCATCATTGGTGCCGTCGTTTGGGACGAAACACGCAGTCTCGGCGTGTTCGAATATGCGCGCAACTTTGTCCGATCCGGTATCGAGGTTGCTCCGCTTGCGACGCAGCTAAGGTCCGGTGTATTCGACTTTCCCGAGCTTGCCTGGCGAACCTTCAAGGGCTTGCCAGGTCTGTTGTCCGACAGTCTGCCCGACAAGTTCGGCAACTTGCTGATCAACCGCTGGCTCGCGCAGCAGGGACGCCCGGCTGAAAGCATGAACCCGGTCGAAAGGCTCTGCTACACTGGAAGCCGCGGCATGGGAGCGTTGGAATTTGAACCATCCGCCGCAGCTCTTGGTCCGGCTGGCGCCGAACTCGACATCGCCGCAATGGTCGATCTCGCTTCGGCGGCCGTCAGCGATCGCCTGAAATTGACCGGCGTCCTGGCCGGCGAGGACGATGCAGAGGCGCTGCGCGAAATCCTGCGAATTGGCACATCCGCCGGCGGTGCGCGCGCAAAAGCGGTGCTTGCTTGGAATCCGCACACGGGAGAATTTCGCTCCGGCCAGACGATGCCTGGATCGGGGTTTGAACATTGGCTGATGAAGTTTGACGGTGTTGCCGGAAATTCCGACAAGGAACTGGCCGATCCCAACGGCTTCGGCCGGCTCGAATATGCATGCTATCTGCTGGCGCAGGACGCTGGCGTGACAATGGCGCCCTCCCGGCTACATGAGGAAGGCGGTCGAGCCCATTTCATGACCAAAAGATTCGATCGATCCGATCGCGGCGACAAGCTTCACATGTTGTCGCTCGGCGCGATGCGGCATTTCGACTTCAATGTTCCGCGCGCCTATTCCTATGAGCAGGCGATTGAAACCATGAGGCTGTTAGGATTCGACCAACCGGCGCTCGAACAGCAGGTCCGACGAGCCTTTCTCAATATCGTGATCCGCAACCAGGATGACCACGTGAAGAATATCGCGTTTCTGATGGATCGCTCCGGGCGCTGGTCGCTCTCACCAGCCTTTGACGTTGCCTATGCCTATAATCCTGACGGGGAATGGACGAGCCAGCACCAGATGTCACTCAACGGCAAGACGACTGGTTTCGGGAAAGCGGATCTAGTCGCCTTCGGACAATTTGCCGATCTCAAGAAAAGCCGCATCAACTCCGTCTTGGAGGATGTCATCGACGCTGCCAGGAATTGGCAAGCCTATGCCGAAATCGCGCGCGTCCCGGAGACGTTGGCGCAAGGCGCCATGCGCGGTTTCCGCCTGGAGTTCCCCTCCATTCAGACAGTTTAGTAAGCTGAAAAGGGACCACATCTTGAAGCCAAGCTGCCTCCTTTGCAGCAGTTGCGGAGTATCGTTTCGCCCATCGTGCATCTGGGCAGCAACGAAAGAGAAAAGCGATATTTCACGCCTGAAACAGCCGATTTACCGAAAAGTTCCATAATTTTGCTTATGCGATTTCTTATAAGGTTCTGAATAAATTGATAAAATTAGATTTCTGAGGGGCAATCCAATGCTCAATGGAGCCTCTCCCCGCTTGCAAGGCACCCTGAATGTGGGTGTGGATTGATCCGGTCTGGCCCATTCCTCTGGCCAGATCCACGTGACCTCCCAAGGCCGCCTACGGCCTATATGCCGCTCCGGAGGCTGTCGAAAACAATTTCGATCCGGCTGCACGTCGAGCTTGCGGCCTCCCCCAGTGGCGCCTAACCTCGACCGTATGTGGACACAATTCCTGTTAGCGACGATTTTGGCCACAGGGCTGTTAGTGCCGGAACTGCGACGGCTGGCCAACACCTATGGCTGTCTTGTCGCTGTCGTGGCAGGAGCTTGCGCGATTGTCGCTGTCGCCGTCTGGCTCGTGCTGTTCTCAGCCGGTTCGCAACTTGCAGGCCCGTTCAAGACCTTTAGTTTCTGGCACCTTCTCGCCACCTTCGTTCTTCCGCTATCCACGTTCCTGTACGCGCGCCGTCGCTTCTCGATAACCCCAAGCTTGCTACCGGCAGGGCTTATGTTCGCGTTGGTGAGCTGTGTGTTTCTCAATATCGGACTCGGACTAGCCTACTCATCTTGAGGCGCAGCTCGCATCTGCCGGCCATGTAGTGAAAGGCTTGGGCCAACGTCGTCCAACTCAGCGCCACAGCCTCTCTTTTTCGCGTCGACAATGCGTCCAGTCATGGCACCATCCTCTGCAAACGCCAGTTCGAGCTGCGCTCGGTTGTAGACCGGAACAACTTGAGGCATCCTATGAGAGTCCCTCCGCCTGGAGCGTTTTTTGAACACTCGGCCGAGCCTCAACTCGCTGAGCGTATGCGATCAGCTTGTCCGAAAGATCGAAACCCGAGTCTCGGGCCCAACGAACCATCACGTAGAGAAACGCGTCAGCAGTGCAGAAGGCATCGCCGAAGATGTAATTGCTTTGTAGCTTGCTGGCAATAAGCGCCATTCGCTCGGTGATAGCCTGTTTTGCAGCTTGTTTTTCTGTGTCCGCCGGGGAGAACATCCAGCGCATGAATGGCCTATGGATTTCTGTGGCAATGAAGGCCAGTGCTTCGATGTTGCGCGATCGACCCAGTCGTCCTTCCGGCGCCAGGTCAGGCTTTTCACCCACGATCCAATCCAAAATCGCCACGTTCTCGGTTAGTACCTCGCCGTCGTCGAACTCCAGCGCCGGAACGTAGCCCTTAGGGTTCACATCAACAAAGTTGTTGCCGTGCTCGGTAAGCCGCGTTTGCAGATCGACCCGGATCATTTCGACGTCCATGCCAGCTTCGGTAAGCGCAATGTGGTCGGCGAGGCTGCAAGCCCCAGGTGTGAGATAAAGCTTCATGCTGCCAGATACCTTTCAAGGTTGTCGAAGGTTTCATCCCAGCCCTCGGCATGACCATCGCGAGACGACTCGGATTCGAAGAATGCTTGGTGAAGTGTGAGCTGTGTTCGGCCGGCACCAACCTCTTTGAGCGTGATGGTGACAACTGTCTCGTGCTGAGATTTGCCGACCTCATCCTGCCAGGCATGGGTGAACACGATACGGTAGTGCGGGGTGACCTCGATGTAGGTTCCGCCAACCCAGTGATCGGTGCCATCCGGCGCGCGCAGACACGAGCGGTATGAACCGCCACTGCGGATGTCAGCGTCCGAGAACGGCACTGTGAAGTCCTTTGGGAATAGCCACTTTTCCATATGTGCCGGCTGGGTCCAGCATTCGAAAACAAGTTTCAGCGGCGCTTCGAAGACGCGTGTTAGCGTCAGTTGTGCTCTTGCTGCGTGAGAGGTTCTGAGCGTGTTCATTCCTGGCCGTCCTTCGTCTGGATTTCCTTCAAATAGGCATCGAGCCCGTCGAGCTTGGCCTCCCAGAACTGGCGGTAATTCTCTAGCCAGGTTGCCAGGTGACGCAGAGGCTCCGGGTTCAGCTTCCGGGGACGAAACTGGGCTTCCCTTCCCTTTTCTATGAGGCCGGCCCGCTCGAGAACTTTCAGGTGCTTTGAGACGGCGGGGAAGCTCATGTCGAAGGGCTCGGCAAGCTGGGAGACCGTCGCCTCCCCGATAGCAAGTCGCGCAACAATTGCTCTTCTGGTCGGATCGGCTAGCGCCGCGAAAGTATGACTTAGAACATCAGTCGCCATCAGCGTATTAATCCATTTGGTTACAAAACCTAATGGTTAAATAGCGTGTGTCGAGGAGACTGTCAATCCGTTCGGACGTGGGCGGGCAGCAGTTGGGCAGGCAAGTTTCCGCCTCATTGAGTTCGATAGCGTCGTCCAAGTCCAGGATTGCGACGGTGCGGCCGTTAGCCCGAAGCGTTTCCTCTCGTTGCGAATCCATTCCTGTTCTGGAGGAAAGTTGGCAGGTTGCGAGCGAAAATTGTCACCCGAGAGGCTGATGGATCGGCTTCCACCGCGTTCGCGGAACTCTACGAAGCAAGCCAACGGTCGCGTGTCCGGATATTCGCGGAAAACAGCCCCTTCGACATGAAGGATCACCTGAAGGCGCGAGGCTATCGCTGGTCTGACGGAAGCGATGGCCGCCCGAAGTCCTGGTGGATCGAGGTGGGCGAGGAAGCGCTCGATGATGAGCTTCGCTATCTCAGGGCCGAAATCTACCGCTATCCAGACGCCGATCCTCCAATCAAACGCCTCACTGCCTTCGACCGGTTCCGGGCCTGATAGCCCGCTAAGTCCAGATCTGATCGGACCCATGCTTTGAGCGCATGGCCGACCTGAGACCTTGTGCCTTATCGACGGGTGTCCAAGGGCCTATATTCCAATCATCGAAACGGCGTTGGAACCAAGGAATGGTTGCTGGCGTCAAGAGACCTCATGAAAGGGGATCATCATGAACGTAGCACGCTCCTTCAACAACTGGCGCAAGTATCGTCAGACCGTCACCGAACTCGGCCGCATGAGCTCGCGCGAACTGCAGGACCTCGGTATCAATCGCGCCGACATCCACAGCGTTGCTCGCCAGTCGGTCGCCCGCTAAGCGGCTTTTCCAACTTGTCGAACTGATGCTACGCCCGCTGATGACGCGGGCGTTTTTGTATGTGCTCTCCCACCCCGGAACTTGGTTCGGGGCTTCTGAAGCCGCAAAAAAGGCCTTGCGTCTTTTGCATAGCTGCACTGCAGCAAAGTCTGTTTCGTGTGCGGCGGAAACTGTTACCTTGGTATTCATCGAAGCGATGCACCTCCTCCCGCAGAGCTTCGGATTCAGACGGCCCTCTCCTCCTCCCAAGGGACGTCTGTCGGAACAGCGGCACTCCTCCTCCCAGCCGTTGTTCGGTTCTTTTCGAAAAGCCTGCCGCACCTCCTCCCGCGGCAGGCTTTTTCGTTTTCAGGACCGTGGTATCAGAGCCCGAGCGCGAGCTGCGGCTCTTGCCCGCTCTCTTCGGTGTTGAGCGATGACAGGGTGATCCCGAGGAGCCGCACCGGACGTTTGAACGGGAACACCGAGGCGAGCAGGGTTTCAGCATTCTCCAAGACCATGTCGACGTCGGACACGGGTCCCGACACGGTCCTACTGCGTGTCGCCTGACTGAAATCCGAATATTTGATTTTGACGGTGATCGTCTTTCCCGTGATGTCGTGCGCCTCGCAATAGCGCCAGACCTTCTCGGCCAACGGCCGCAGCTCGGCTTTGGCCAGATCGAGATCGTCGATGTCCTCAACGAACGTGTCCTCGGCGCCAACAGACTTTCGAATGCGATCGGGTCTCACCCGGCGTTCATCGACCCCACGGGCAATGCCATAGAAATAAGGACCGGACTTCCCGAAATTCTGCTGCAGGAAGGCAAGGGATTTCGATTTGAGGTCAAGCCCGGTCTCTATGCCATGCCGTTTCATTCGCTCGGCCGTGGCCGGCCCCACGCCATGGATTTTCTTGACGGGGAGGGCCTCGACAAAACCCGGGCCGTTCTTTGGCGTAATGACGGCCTGGCCGTTCGGCTTGTTCAGGTCGCTCGCCATCTTGGCCAGGAACTTGTTGTAGGAGATGCCAGCAGAGGCATTGAGGCCCGTGACCGCCTTGATCTTCGCACGGATCTCCAGCGCAATCTCGGTGGCGATCTCCATGCCCTTCAGGTTTTCGGTGACATCAAGATAGGCTTCGTCCAGCGACAGCGGTTCGATCAGCGGCGTATATTCGGCAAAGATCTCCCGAATTTGCTGCGAGACCTGTCTGTAAACCTCGAAGCGCGGCGGTACGAAGATCAGATCTGGGCATCTGCGCTTGGCGGTGACCGACGGCATGGCCGAATGCACACCAAAGACACGCGCTTCGTAGCTTGCGGCGGCCACAACGCCGCGTGCCGCGGATCCACCGACCGCCAATGGCTTGCCGCGTAGCTCCGGGTTGTCTCGCTGCTCGACCGACGCATAAAAGGCATCCATGTCGACATGGATGATTTTGCGCACGGGTTGCGCGACACCCATTCCGTCAGTTTCCAGGCGGTAAACCGGCATTTCGTGAACAGGCATTTGACTGCCCTGGTCGTGCTCTATGCTGGTGATCAAAGCAACAGACCTTCCTCGTCCGGCTTTGGTTTGGCCTGCGGCGGCACGATCACCAGCATGTTGCCCGGTAGCGGACGCTGTAGGAGACGAGCTTCATCCCACGGTGCTGTCAGCCAGGTCTCGACTTCTTCAGGGGTGGTCAGGATGGAGGGCATGGCCTTTTGATGGATAGGCGAGACGATCTCGTTGGGGGAAGTCGTCAAAAAACCGAACAGTTCGTATTCCTGTTCGCCATCCCTGACCTTCCGCACGCCTTTCCAGGGCGTCCAGAAGCCCGCGAAAAACATCAGCGGCCGGTCTTCGTTGCCGGCGAACCAGGCGTTCGGCACACGCCCGCCTTCCACCTTGCTGGCTGGGTCAGGCTCGGCAAAAGACGTGAACGGCACGACGCACCGGCTGGTTGGGCCGAGCCAGCGCCGCCAGTGCGGCGAACTCACATTGCGAATATTGGTGACGCCCGGGTCGTAGTTTTTCACATAGGCCGGTGGCGACGGCATTCCCCAGGTCGCCCGGGCAATCTCGCGCTGTCCGTCCTCGGCGACGCGGACAATCGGCGCCTGATAGCCTGGATAAACATCGAAGGAGGCTTCATTCCAGCCGGCTCGATCCCGGAACGCCTTTGTAAATTGCAGAACCGCGTCACGCGTGGTCGTCACATTATAGAGATTACACACTACCCGTCCTCCTATCCAATGCGGCTCAAGGCGAAGTTTCCGACTCTTTCGGACTGCAACCAAGCTTTGAGAGCTCCACCGATCACGTGGGCTTTTGCAGCTCAAGAACTACGGCCGCCTCCAGCAAACATGGAAATCCAGTTCCGCATCTATCCTGCCCGTCAGAACAATGCATCTTGTCGCAACCCATCGCCATGCGACGGCGCAGATCCACAAAACGCATGCTGGCGCCAAACTGTTTCACCAGCGCCTTGCGATCAAGCTCACCCTGTTGCCCGCACGGCTTGCATTCGACGGTAATCACCGGTCCCTTGAAATCTCTGAGCGTCAGCAGGCCGGGCATATCTCTATTTTCTCATTCACGATATTTTTGTCCCATTCAGCATCGAATTGAATCTGCTTGATGAATCGAATGAGCAACAGCCGTCTCGTGATGCCGGCTGCTGTCCACCCGATTCTTGCCCGTTGACTCATCACCCATTAAAGAACAAAAACAGAACAGACTAGCCTTTTTGTGGCTATGCAAATGGACTCTTGAATTGGAACCTGATGCCAATCACTGCCGCCAATCCCGTCATTTTCGAGCTTCAGGACCGCATCCGGCGGCTTGAAGGCGGAACTGCGCGCAAGGGCGAGGTGCTGTCGTTCGGAATAGCTGAGATCGACGCAAAGCTGCCCGGTGGTGGGTTGGCCTGCGGTGCCCTGCATGAGGTGGCCGGTGGTGGCGCCGACGCCGTACATGGCGCGGCCGCCGCTCTGTTTGTCGCCGGAATCGTTGCGCGCACCAAAGGCGACGTCCTCTGGTGCCTGACACGGCCGGATCTGTTTGCGCCGGCATTGGCACAGGCGGGGCTTCACCATGATCGGGTGATCTATGTCGAAGCCGACCGGGAAGAGGACGTGCTGACGAATTTCGAAGAGGGCCTGCGGTTTGGGGGGCTTGGCGCCGTGGTTGCCGAACTCGTGCGCCTGCCCATGACCGCATCGCGGCGGCTGCAGCTGGCCGCCGAAGCCTCAGGAACGATCGGCATTGCGCTTCGACGATGGCGTCGCCCGACGGAGGCCGCTGATTTTGGGCAGCCGACGGCCGCCACGACACGGTGGCGCATCAGCGTTTTGCCTTCCGAACCGCTTCCCGTGCCGGGCATCGGCCGGGCGCGGTGGCTGGCTGAATTGATCAGAGCAAGAGCGGGAGAAGCCGCGGAATTTGAAATAGGTGCCTGCGATGCCACGGGTCGTATCAGTCTTTCTCCCCACGCTCGCGACGGACAGGATCAGGCGCGCCGATCCCGGAATCTTGGCTGAAACACCGGTGGTGGCCGTTGCGCGCAGTGGATCGAAACGCACCGTCGCCGCAATCGATGCTGCGGCTTTCAAGGCCGGCGTCCGCATCGGCATGCCCGCCGCCAAAGCCCAGGCGATGATATCCGGCCTGCACATAGTTGATGCTGATCCGGACGGTGATGCATTGGCAATCGAGCGTCTGTCGCTATGGATGCTGCGCCAATATACGCCGGTGGTAGCGATGGACAGCCCTGATGGCATCGTCATGGATACCGAGGGTGCCGACCATCTGCGCGGCGGCGAGTTGCCGATGCTGACTGGTCTTGTCAACGCTCTGCGAGGACATGGTCTTCAGGCCCGCGGCGCCATCGCCGATACCTGGGGCAGCGCCCATGCGATTGCACGCGCCACGCGGCGTGAGGTGATCATCGTGCCAGTTGATGAGACAGCCAAAGCTGTCGTCAACCTTCCAATTTCCAGTCTTCGCCTGTCGCCCGACATCGTCAGCGGCCTGGCCGTGCTCGGGTTCCGGACCGTCGGCGAGCTTTCGGCAACGCCGCGGGCACCACTCACCCTGCGCTTCGGGCCGGAGGTCGGCCGCAGGCTCGATCAGATGTTCGGACGCCTTGCCGAACCGATCGACCCCATTCGCACCGCAGACCTGATCGAAGTGATCAGATCCTTTCCTGAACCGATCGGTGCCTCTGAGACCATCGCTAAATATATCGGCAAGCTCGTGATCGAACTCTGCGCCGCATTGGAGACGCGCGGGCAGGGTGTTCGCCGCGCCGATCTGATCATCTACCGCGTCGACAACACATTGCAGTCCCTTCGCGCCGGCACGGCCAAGCCGGTGCGTGATATCCAGCACCTGACAAAGCTTCTCTGTTCCAGCATCGAGAAAATCGATCCCGGTTTCGGCATCGAGAAACTGTCCCTGGCCGCGACGATGTTCGAGCCGTTCGAGGAAAAGCAGTCGATCTCTTCACTTGTCGAAGAAACCATCGTCGATGTGACGCCGCTGCTCGACAGTTTTGGAAACCGTGGCCAACGCATGTACCGGCTGGCTCCCGTCGAAAGCGACGTTCCCGAGCGCAATGTCGGGCGCGTCTCTCCCATTGCCGCAAAACTCGGTCAGGCCTGGCCAACCCGCTGGCCCCGGCCGAGCCGGATGCTCGCTCACCCGGAAAGGATCGAAGTGATTGCGCTCACACCCGATCACCCGCCGGCCTCCATAACCTGGCGCGGCAAGCGCCGGCGCATCAAGCGTGGTGACGGGCCGGAACGAGTGTTCGGCGAGTGGTGGGTCCGCTCGTCCGAGATGGAGGCGGTCAGGGACTACTATTCCGTCGAGGACGAGGATGGCAATCGCTTCTGGGTCTATCGCTCCGGCGACGGTGTGGATCCCGCGACCGGAACGGCAAAATGGTTCCTGCATGGGATCTATGGCTGATGCGCTACGCCGAACTCCAGGTCACCAGTCATTTCTCCTTCCTGCGCGGCGCGTCAGGTTGCGATGAACTGTTCGCCACCGCCAAGGCACTGGGTATCGAGGCGCTTGGTATCGTCGATCGCAATAGCCTTGCCGGCATCGTGCGTGCCTGGGAGGCGGCCAAGGAAACCGGCGTCCGGCTGGTCGTTGGGTGCAGGCTGGATCTGACAGATGGCATGTCGATGCTGGTCTATCCAACGGACCGGGCTTCCTATTCGAGGCTGTGCCGGCTTCTGTCACTTGGCAAGGAGCGGGGCGGCAAAGGAAAATGTATCCTCGATCTGACGGATGTCGCCCTTTATGCGGACGGTCTGCTCGCCATCATGATCCCCGACGAGGCCGATGACGCATGCGCCGTCCAGTTGCGCAAGGTGAAGGAGATATTTGGCGACCGCGCCTATTTGGCACTGACGCTGCGCCGGCGGCCGAACGACCAGCTGCGCCTGCACGAGCTCAACACCATGGCGATCCGGCAGAAGGTTCGGCCGGTGGTCACCAATGACGTGCTGTTTCACGAGCCGGGCAGGAGACAGCTGCAGGATGTCGTCACCTGCATTCGCCATCGCACCACCATCGACCAGGCCGGTTTCTTGCGCGAACGGCATGCCGACCGCTTTTTGAAACCGCCCGAGGAAATGCACCGGCTATTCGCCCGGTACCCGGAGGCGCTCGCCCGTAGTCGCGAGATTGTCGATCGCTGTCGCTTCGACATGAGCGAGCTGACCTACCAATATCCGGAGGAAGCAATCATCCCCGGGCTGACGGCGCAGCAGACGTTGGAAAAATTCACCTGGGAGGGCGTTCGCGACCGCTACCCCGAGGGGGTGCCTGACGACGTGATTAAGACCCTCAATCACGAACTCGACCTGATCCGCAAACTCGATTACGCGCCGTATTTCCTGACGGTTTACAGCATCGTCCGCTTTGCGCGATCTCAAGATATTCTTTGCCAGGGTCGCGGAAGTGCCGCCAATTCCGCCGTCTGCTACGTGCTGGGGATTACTGCGATCGATCCGGCCGCAAACGATCTCTTGTTCGAGCGCTTTATCTCGGAAGAGCGCAACGAGCCGCCCGACATTGACGTCGATTTCGAACATGCCAGACGCGAAGAGGTGATCCAGTGGATCTACAAGACCTATGGTCGGCAGAAGGCCGCCCTTTGCGCCACCGTCACCCGCTACCGCGCCAAAGGCGCGCTTCGTGATGTCGGCAAGGTGCTCGGCCTGCCTGAAGACATGATCACAGCTCTGTCGGCTGGCGTCTGGGGCTGGAGCAAGGAGGGCGTCGGCGAAAAGCAGGTCAACGAGCTGAACATGAACATGTCTGACCGCCGCCTGCAGCTGACATTGGAACTGGCGCAACAACTGATGGGCGCCCCTCGGCATCTGGGCCAGCATCCCGGCGGCTTCGTCCTGACCAATGACCGGCTCGACGAACTGGTGCCAATCGAGCAGGCCCGGATGGAGGACCGCCAGACCATTGAATGGGACAAGGACGATATCGAGGCGCTCAAGTTCATGAAGGTGGACGTGCTGGCCTTAGGCATGTTGACCTGCATGGCCAAGGGCTTTGCATTGCTGGAAGAGCACAAGGGAGTGAAGCTTGATCTCGCGACCATCGAGCAGGAGGATCCGGCCACTTACGCGATGATCCGCAAGGCCGACACGCTCGGCACGTTCCAGATCGAATCGCGTGCGCAGATGTCGATGCTGCCGCGGCTGAAACCCCAGACCTATTATGACCTGGTGATCCAGGTGGCGATCGTTCGCCCCGGGCCGATCCAGGGCGACATGGTGCATCCATATCTTCGCCGGCGCGAGGGCAAGGAGGCTGTCGTCTATCCGAAGCCCGAACTCGAGGCTGTTCTTGGCAAGACGCTGGGCGTGCCATTGTTTCAGGAGAGTGCGATGAAGGTGGCAATCGTCTGCGCGGGCTTTACCGCCGGCGAGGCCGATGCGTTGAGACGCTCGATGGCGACATTCAAGTTCACCGGCGGGGTCAGCAAGTTCAAGGACAAGTTGGTCCAGGGGATGGTGAAAAACGGCTACACGGAGGAATTCGCCGAAAAGACCTTCTCGCAGCTTGAGGGGTTTGGCTCCTATGGCTTTCCCGAGAGCCATGCCGCGTCCTTTGCTCTGATCGCCTACGCCTCGTCCTATATCAAGTGCCACTATCCGGATGTGTTCTGTGCCGCCCTCATCAACGCGCAACCGATGGGGTTCTATGCGCCGGCGCAGATCGTCACAGATGCCCGCGCCCATGGTGTTGCAATCCGGCCGGTCTGCATCAATCGTTCGCGGTGGGATTGCACGCTGGAAGAAGTCAGGGGAACCGATGACCATGCCGTGCGGCTCGGTATGCGTCTGGTCAGGGGTCTGCCTGAACAGGATGCGGCAAAAATCGCAGTGGCGCGTGGCGATGAGCCGTTCGTTTCAATCGACGATATGTGGCGACGCGCCGGCGTGTCGTCGGCTTCCCTGGTCAAGCTTGCCGAAGCCGATGCGTTCCGGCCGTCCCTGAAACTTGAAAGACGCGATGCGCTATGGGCGATCAAGGCCTTGCGCGATGAACCACTCCCCTTGTTTGCAGCGGCGGCTGATCGCGAACGGGCGGTGATTGCCGAACAGCAGGAACCGGATGTGGCGCTTCGGCAAATGACGGAAGGCGCCAATGTCGTCGAGGACTATGGACATACCGGCGTGACCCTGCGAGCCCATCCGGTCAGTTTCCTGCGGGAGGATCTCACCCGGCGAAAAATCGTCACCTGCGCCGAGGCAACTTCGGCCCGCGATGGTCGCTGGCTGATGACCGCTGGCCTTGTCCTCGTCCGGCAGAAACCGGGCAGTGCCAAGGGCGTGATGTTCATGACCATCGAGGACGAGACAGGCGTCGCCAATGTCGTCGTCTGGCCGAGCCTCTTTGAAAAGCAGCGCCGCGTCGTGCTCGGATCCTCGATGATGGCGATCAACGGCAAGATCCAGCGCGAAGGCGGCGTCGTGCATCTGGTGGCGCAACGTATGTTCGATCTGACCACCGATCTGGCAAGCCTGGGCGAGCGGGACACATTCCGGGTGCCGACAGGCCGTGGCGACGAGTTCGCCCATGGATCACCGGGCAGCCCGGATAGCCGCGAACGGCCGCCGATGGGCGTTAAGGCGCGAGAAATTTACGTGCCTGACTTGCATATCGATACGCTGAAGTTGAAAAGTCGGAACTTTCAGTGATATCAGTTAGTTGAACGGGATGTCTCGGTTCGATTCTGTTCAGGCGACGAGGAGCCAGATGTTGGCGCCCGCCTCTCTATCAGGTGCAGACAGATGGAATGAAGAGGCGGGCGAGCCTACGCCTGCTCGGCATATCGGTCGATATTTGTGTCGAGAAGTTCCAGCAACTGGTCGCGTCCGGGATCACGAACAGCTTTTGCCCAGGCTGCGGCAAGAGGCAGTTTCCGGAGTGAAATGCCGCCAACCGTCATGAGGGGAACGAAAGTCACCCCGGATACCGCGAGTTTCGCGGTCCAGCGGGGGACGATGGCGGATCCGATTCCTGCCGCAACGAGGTTGATAATCGTTTGTTTCTCGTCAGCAATCTGGGCGATGCGCGGGTGTAGTCCGGCGTCCTCGAAGAGTTTCATGGTCAGGTCATAGCTGTGGGGACGAGAGCGGCGCTCTGGCACGATGAGGGCCTCGTCGCGCAGTTCATCGACGGAGATCCGCTCGCGACCCGCGAGCGGATGCGTGACGGGCAGTGCAATAACGGGTGTTTCGTGCGTGAGGGTGCGAATAACCAGGTTCCGGTTTAGTCCGTCTCGAGGTCGAATGAAGATGATATCCAGACGCCCGGCAATCAGTTTTGGAATGAGACGTATCGACTTGTCTTCGACGAGCTGAGTTTTGATCCCAGGGCATCGCTCCCGAAAATCATGCAGCAGCGGCGGTATAAGACCTGCTGCAGCGCTGTCTATCGCACCTATGCGGAGCACGGTCGCCTGCTGAGTTTTCCTTGATCGAAACTCTTCCGCAAGTGTCTGGAGACGATGGAGAAGGGGCCTCACCTCCTCCAGCAGCGCGACTCCATCTTCGGTCAGGGCGACACTTCGGGTTGTCCGGGACATGAGGCGAGTGCCGAGGGACTCCTCCAACAGTCTTAAATGCCGTCCCAGCGATGCCGGTAGCATTCCCATTTTCTGTGCAGCCCTACCGAAATGCAGTTCTTCGGCCGCAGCGACGAAGCATTTTAGTTGTTCCAGTTCCATGACATGCCTTTATATCATTTAATTATATAATCAAAGCATTGTCGCTTGGGAGGAAAGTACGAATTAACGTCTTTCCCGAAGGCGCAGGAGGTGCGCCCAACGGATCATTGGGAGGAGTTCGCTATGAACAGCGACCTGGAGACGCGCGTTCTGCGCAAAATTACTCTGCGCATTGTGCCATTTATCATGCTGCTTTATTTTGTAGCGTTCCTGGACCGGGTGAATATCGGTTTCGCCGCACTGACCATGAACGAGGACCTTGGATTTTCCTCGACTGTCTTCGGTATCGGTGCAGGCATCTTCTTCGTCGGTTACTTCCTGTTCGAAGTTCCGTCCAACCTCATTCTCAACAAAGTCGGTGCGCGCATCTGGATTGCCCGCGTCATGATCACCTGGGGGATCGTGTCCGGCCTCATGGCGTTCGTACAGGGAACAACAAGTTTCTATGCGTTACGCTTCCTTCTCGGCGTTGCCGAGGCGGGCTTTTTCCCGGGAATTATCCTTTACCTGAGCTTTTGGTTTCCGGCTCGCCGACGTGCAGCAGTTACGGCGATTTTCATGGCCGCAGCCCCGCTTTCGACCGTCCTCGGTTCGCCGATCTCCGGAGCGCTCATGGAAATGCACGGTTTCCTCGGCCTTGCCGGCTGGCAGTGGATGTTCCTGATCGAAGCCGCTCCTGCGGTCATCCTCGGCTTCGTCGTCCTATTTTACCTGACCGACCGTCCGGAAAAAGCCAAGTGGCTCTCGGAAGATGAGCGCAACTGGCTTGTGAAGACGATGAACGCTGAGCAATCCGCAAAGGGCAAGGCCAGCCACAGCATTCTTGCAGGCCTCGCCGACATCCGGGTTATCGCGCTCGCCCTTGTCTATTTCGGCACGTCCGCCGGCCTTTACACCCTCGGCATCTGGGCGCCACAGATTATCAAGGAATTCGGCCTGTCATCCCTTCAGGTCGGCTTCATCAACGCAGTACCGGGCATTTTCGCAGTTGTTGCAATGGTTCTCTGGGCGCGTCATTCCGACAAGACCGGTGAACGGACCTGGCATGTGGTTGGCGCGTGTCTGCTTGCCGCCGTCGGGCTTGCCTTTGCCACGGGTGCGACAAGCGTCTTCACCGTCCTTATTGCGCTGACGCTGGTTAACATCGGCATCAGCTGCTCGAAGCCGCCGCTTTGGAGCATGCCCACGCTCTTCCTGTCAGGACCAGCGGCCGCAGCCGGTATCGCTACCATCAACTCGATCGGTAACCTGGGCGGCTTCGTTGGTCCCTCGATGATCGGCTGGATCAAGGACACTACGGGCAGCTTTGCGGGCGGGCTCTACTTCGTCGCCGGTCTGCTGGTCGTATCCGCGATCGTGACGCTCGTGTTGTCGCGCACCGCACCGGAAAACGGGGGCAAAGTCGCCCCGGTCCAACATCGTTAAATCTCAAAGTGGAGAAAAGACATGCGTGAATACAAGATTGCAGCGATCCCTGCGGATGGGATTGGTCCTGAGGTTATAGCTGCGGGTCTTCAGGTTCTGGAGGCGCTGGAACAGCGCAGCGGTGACTTCAAGATCCATACCGAGACCTTCGACTGGGGTTCGGACTATTACAAGAAGCACGGCGTGATGATGCCGGCCGACGGTCTGGACAAGCTGAAGAAATTCGATGCCATCTTCTTCGGTGCGGTCGGCGCCCCTGACGTTCCCGACCATATCACGCTCTGGGGCCTGCGCCTGCCGATCTGCCAGGGGTTCGACCAGTACGCCAATGTGCGCCCGACGAAGATCCTGCCCGGCATCACGCCGCCCTTGCGCAATTGCGGTCCAGGCGATCTCGACTGGGTCATCGTGCGGGAGAATTCCGAAGGCGAGTATTCCGGCCATGGCGGCCGCGCCCATAGGGGCCTTCCGGAAGAGGTCGGCACGGAAGTGGCGATCTTCACCCGCGTCGGCGTGACCCGCATTATGCGCTACGCCTTCAAGCTGGCCCAGGCGCGCCCGCGCAAACTGCTGACTGTCGTCACCAAGTCGAACGCCCAGCGCCATGGCATGGTGATGTGGGACGAGATCGCGGCCGAAGTGGCGACGGAATTTCCGGATGTCACCTGGGACAAGATGCTGGTCGATGCGATGACGGTGCGCATGACGCTGAAGCCTGAGACGCTGGATACGATCGTGGCGACCAATCTTCATGCCGACATCCTGTCGGATCTGGCTGGTGCTCTCGCTGGCAGCCTCGGTGTTGCGCCGACGGCCAACATCGACCCGGAGCGCCGTTTCCCATCAATGTTTGAGCCGATCCACGGATCTGCCTTCGACATTACCGGCAAGGGTATCGCCAACCCGATCGCCACTTTCTGGACTGCCGCGCAGATGCTCGAGCATCTGGGCGAACGCGACGCCGCCGCACGGCTGATGAGCGCCGTCGAGCGCGTGACCGAAGCGGGCATCCTGACGCCGGACGTCGGTGGCACCGCCAACACCAGCCAAGTCACCGAAGCCGTATGCAACGCAATCGCTGGATCGAATATCTTGAAGATGGCCGCTGCAGAATGACCTGGAACGATGTGTACGCTCGCCAGGTGCTGCGTCGAATTTTCGACGCAGCCGTTGCCAGCGCGGATCCGAAAATAGCTGTTGTCAACAACCTCCCAGAGCGTCCCAGAGGTCGCTGCGTTGTGGTGGGAGCGGGCAAGGCGTCGGCTGCGATGGCGGCTGCGGTCGACGCCGCCTGGCCCGATGTCGATCTCTCGGGCATCGTGGTCACTCGCTACGGCCACGCCGTTCCGGCGGGACGCATCGAAATCCTGGAGGCCTCCCACCCCGTCCCGGATGAGATGAGTATCAAGGCTGCAGAGAAGATTTTCGCTGCGGTTCAGGGCCTTGGTCCGGACGATCTCGTGGTGGCTCTCATCTCCGGCGGCGGTTCGTCATTGCTTGTCTCGCCTGCGGGCAAGATGACTTTGGCCGACAAAAGGGCGGTCAATCAGGCGCTGCTTGCCAGCGGTGCCACCATCTCCGAGATGAATACCGTCCGCAAGCATCTATCCACTATCAAGGGAGGCCATCTGGCCCGCGCAGCGCTGCCGGCAAAACTGGTGACACTGGTCATCTCCGACGTGCCGGGTGACGATCCATCGGAGATTGCCTCGGGCCCAACGGTCGCGGATCCTACCACTTTGGCAGATGCAGCAGCCATCGTCGCCCGCTACGGCATTGACCTGCCCGATTCTGCGCGCGCAGTGTTGGCGCAAGGCAACGAGACGCCGAAGGCAGGGGAGGTTGCAGGCGAGATTCGGCTGGTTGCTGCCCCCTCGATAGCGCTCGAAGCGGCCGCCGCGGCCGCGCTGGAAGCCGGTTTGTGTCCACTGATCCTCGGAGATGCCCTGGAAGGTGAGGCTCGCGAAATGGGGCGTGTCATGGCGGGCATCGCGCTATCCGCGCGCGACAAGGGCCTGCCTGTAGCAGCACCTGCCATCATCCTGTCCGGTGGTGAGGGCACTGTTTCCCTTGGTGGCATGACCGACGGGCGAGGTGGAAGAAATACGGAATTCCTTCTAAGCCTTGCGGTTGCCCTTAAGGGAGCTTCCGGCATCTGGGCCATCGCCGGTGATACTGATGGTATCGACGGTGTCGAGGATGCTGCCGGTGCGCTGGTCGCGCCAGACAGTCTTATCCGAATGCGCGATGCTGGTATCGATCCACGGGCGACCTTGTCTGCCCATGATAGTTACACGGCCTTCAAGGCCATCGGCGACCTGGTGGTCACAGGCCCAACGCTTACGAACGTCAACGACATCCGCGCAATTCTCATAGGTTAGGTTTGGACATGTTCATACGCAACAACCGGCGATCAAAGATCGTCGCGACGGTCGGACCGGCGTCAAGTTCGCCCGATATGCTTCGTTCACTGTTTCTCGCCGGTGTCGATACGTTCCGCCTGAATTTCAGCCATGGTGCCCGGGCCGATCACGCGGAAGTCTATAGGAACATCCGAGCTCTTGAGCAGGAGCATGATGCTGCTATCGCCGTGCTGCAGGATCTTCAGGGTCCGAAGATCCGGATCGGAGTTCTGGCACATGGCAGGCTCGATCTCGCACTTGGATCCACCATCGGATTTATCCTTGGCCGTGAGGGTGGTGAAGGAATGAACGATATTCCGCTACCTCATCGGGAAATCTTCGAGGTGGCGGTGCCCGGAATGGACCTCCTGATCGACGACGGTAGAATAAAAGTCCGGATCATGGAGGTGATGGACGGGCGGCTTGTTTGCGAGGTCCTCAATGGAGGCGCCTTGTCGAACCGCAAGGGTGTCAACGTGCCCGGCGCTGTCCTGGACATTTCCCCGCTCACGGCGAAAGATCGTGAGGACCTGGAATTCGGGCTCGAGCTTGGCGTCGACTGGGTCGCACTTTCTTTCGTTCAGCGGGCACGCGACATGATCGAAGCCCGGTCCCTCGTTGGAGACAGGGCTGGCCTCATTGCCAAGATCGAGAAGCCGTCTGCCCTCGATGACATCGAGGATATTGTCAGGCTTTCGGACAGCGTCATGGTTGCGCGAGGTGATCTCGGCGTGGAGATCCCGCCGGAGGACGTTCCGGGCAAGCAGAAGGAAATCATCCGTGCATGCCGGCTAGCGGCCAAGCCCGTGATTGTCGCCACACAGATGCTCGACTCGATGGTGAGTTCGCCAACGCCGACGCGCGCTGAAGCCTCGGACGTTGCCGGTGCCATCTATGATGGGGCAGATGCCGTCATGCTTTCCGCCGAGACCGCAACAGGCGCCTACCCGGTGGAGGCGGTCGAAATTATGAACCGGATCATCGAGAAGACGGAGAAGCACAAGCACTACCGGCCGATCCTTGAGGCAACGGAACCCGATGTCGCTCAATCACCGCCGCATGCAGTTGCCACTGCAGCAGCCAACGTTGCCGTGGCTCTGGGATCGCCGGTTGTGGTGGCCTATACATCGAGCGGAACAACCGCGGCCAGAATTTCGCGTGCCAGACCGGCATTGCCAATTCTGGCTCTCACTCCGTCCGAACAAGTCGCGCGCCGGCTCAACATGTTCTGGGGGGTTGTCGGCGTGCGATCACAAGATGTCCACACCTATGAGGCGTCGCTGATTCATGCGCAACAGGCGGTGCAGGAAGCAAAGCTGGCAAGTCCCTCCGATCACATTGTCATCGTGGCGGGATTTCCATTTGCGCAACAGGGCAGCACCAACAATCTCCGCGTCGTTCAGATCGCCGCAACCGACAACCTAGAGATTGCGTAGATTGTATCGAGCAATAAGGGGGATCAATGCGTCATGAGCATGTTTGCGGTGCAGCCGTGCGGCGCGGCTCGCCGCATCCCCACCACCCTGCTCGATTGCTTCTATGATTTCCGCATGCTCACCGGCCGAGTGCAGCGGCAAGGGCCGTAGGTTGAGGGTGAACATGCGGGCGCGATGCAATTGATCGGCGACGGTCCCCGCCATCCGCATGAGGCGGCTGTTTCCGCTCTCTATTACGAGAGTCTGATGAAAATCCTCGTCGGCCACAGCCCATCGTGGAAGGTCGTTGTCGGCCAATGCCTCAATCATCCGCTTTGTGGCGGCCTTCAGAAGCTGGATGACGGGCGCGCGTTCCTCCATCGGCAGCCGGGCGAGCCGTGCCGCCGCGGCACCCTCGAGCGCGGTGATGACTTCGTAGATTTCTTCGATGTCCGCGGGAGACAGGGCGCAGATGATGATGCCCTTCTTGGGAAGTATCCGGACCAGTCCGTCTTCCTGCAGTCGCGCCATGGCTTCGTGCACCGGGGTTCGGCTCATGCCGAGCTGACGCGCAATTTCAATTTCTGCGGCTTGGTACCCGGGGGGAAACGCATTGGAGCGTATCGCCTCCTTGATGGCGAGATAGGCGGCAGAAACCCGACCCGAACCGCTGATGTCGGAGTTTGCTGAATTCTGTTCTGTGGCCGGATCGCGTGGCGCGGCTCCGGGAATGTCGATCGTCCTGATCATGAACTGCCTGTCGTTGTTTCAAGGCTCGTTATAGCCGCTCTCCTGGAGCTTGACAAACGGGCGCGCATCAATAAATGTAAGCTTGCATGCAAGATAGCATGGAAAAGGATGTGGAGGCATCCTTCGCGATCTCAGGGAGGAAAGCGCGATGAAAAAGGTACTGTTGTCCCTCACAGGTGTCCTGTTTGCCATGTCCAGCCATATGGTACTGGCGCAGGAGAACTATCCTGATCGACCCATCACAATCGTGGTGCCTGCAGCGGCAGGTGGACCGAGTGACACCGTGGCGCGCCTGGTGGCGCAGTCGATGTCCACGACCCTTGGCCAGCAGGTGCTGATCGAAAACATGGGCGGCGCTGGCGGCTCGCTTGGTGCCGCAACAGTGGCGCAGGCGGACCCCGATGGCTACCGGTTGCTGCTCTACCATATCGGGGTGGCCACTTTCGCTGCGCTCTACCCGAACCTGACCTACAAGCCGATCGAAGACTTTTCGAGCGTCGGGCTGATTACCGAGGTCCCGATGACGGTCGTCGGCAGGAAGGACTTCGAGCCGAAGACGTTCACCGATCTCCTCTCCTATGTGAAGGCAAACGGGCCTGCCGTCACCTTCGGGACCGCCGGCACGGGTGCCGTTTCCGATCTCTGCGGCAGGTTGCTGCAGGACGCGCTCGGCACCAAGATCACTCTGGTCCCTTACAAGGGCATGGGCCCCGCAATGACCGATCTCATTGGAGGTCGCATCGATCTCGCCTGCGACCAGACGACCAACACCACGACCCAGATCAAGGCCGGTGAGGTTCATCCCTATGCGGTGACAACGAAGGCGCGGATTGGCGTGCTGCCAGATCTTCCGACTGTGGAAGAGAGCGGCCTGCAAGGGTTCGAGCTCAGTGCCTGGCATGCGCTCTGGGCACCCAAGGAAACGCCTGAAGCCATCCGCAGCAAGCTTGCGGAAGCGTTGCGCGCCGCACTCAAGGATCCGGTCGTGATCGAGCGTTTTGCGAGCCTTGGAACCGCACCGGTATCGGAAGATCTGGCGACACCGGCGGCGCTTGACCAGAAGTTCGCGTCTGAAGTCGAGCGACTGACGAAGCTGATCAGCGAAAGCGGCAAGTAACCTCGGTTTGGTCGGCGGCTGAGAATAAGCCGCCGATCCATCATTCGTCATGGCCACGGGCCATGCGTCCGGCGCTTGACCCTGAGCGCTAGCCCTTGAACAGGAGCGAACTTCCCATGCGTGAATACAAGATTGCAGCGATCCCTGCGGATGGGATTGGTCCTGAGGTTATAGCTGCGGGTCTTCAGGTTCTGGAGGCGCTGGAACAGCGCAGCGGCGACTTCAAGATCCATACCGAAACCTTCGACTGGGGTTCGGACTATTACAAGAAGCACGGCGTGATGATGCCGGCCGACGGGTTGGACAAGCTGAAGAAGTTCGATGCGATCTTCTTCGGTGCGGTCGGCGCCC
>DPXQ01000001.1:0-2794 GCA_003527225.1 Rhizobium sp. | reverse complement strand
AGATCGCGGCCGAAGTGGCGACGGAGTTCCCGGATGTCACCTGGGACAAGATGCTGGTTGATGCAATGACGGTGCGCATGACGCTGAAGCCGGAGACGCTGGATACGATAGTGGCGACCAATCTGCATGCCGACATCCTGTCGGATCTGGCTGGTGCTCTCGCTGGCAGCCTCGGGGTTGCGCCGACGGCCAACATCGACCCGGAGCGCCGTTTCCCATCAATGTTTGAGCCGATCCACGGATCTGCCTTCGACATTACCGGCAAGGGTATCGCCAACCCGATCGCCACTTTCTGGACTGCCGCGCAGATGCTCGAGCATCTCGGTGAACGCGACGCCGCCGCACGGCTGATGAGCGCCGTCGAGCGCGTGACCGAAGCGGGTATCCTGACCCCTGACGTCGGTGGCACCGCCAACACCAGCCAAGTCACCGAAGCCGTATGCAACGCAATCGCAGGATCGAATATCATCTGAACGGGAGGACCGTCAGGGGACGCCAGAGGGGAGGAGACCATGGCTACACTCGAAAAGTACACCCGGAAAAACCTGATTGCCGGTGGCTTCTTCATCGCCATCGCGGCCTCGTTCGCTGTGCAGGGTCTAAGATATGAGTTCGGGACCGCGACCCAGATGGGCCCGGGCTTTTTCCCGGTGGTGCTCGCTTTCGTATTGGGCGCACTAGGCGTCGTCATCGGCCTTGATGGCTTGCGCAGTGAGCCGGAGCCGACCGATGGTTCCGTGCCCTGGCGCGGGCTCGTCCTTATCTGTCTGGCACTTGCCATCTTTGCGGCCGGAGCCCGCGATCTTGGGCTCGTACCCGTCGTCCTGCTGTGCACGTTCATGACGGCACTCGCGTCTCGCCGAAACTCGCTGGTATCGGCGGCTATGATGGCCGCCGTCATCGCCACTCTTTGCTATCTGGTCTTCAAGGTCGGGCTGGCAGTTGCCATTCCGACATTCGGGCCGGTTTTCGGACTATGAGGTGCTCACCATGATGGATCTGATCTCGAATCTTGCCCTTGGCTTCGAAACGGCTCTCACGCCGATAAACATCGTCTGGTGTTTCGTTGGCGTACTGCTCGGCACGCTCGTTGGCGTATTGCCCGGCATCGGGCCGACAGCGACGATCGCGATGCTTCTGCCGATCACGTTTACATTCTCCCCGGTAACGTCCTTGATCATGCTTTCGGGCATCTACTACGGCGCCCAGTATGGTGGGTCCACAACAGCAATCCTCATCAACCTGCCGGGGGAAAGTTCTTCCGCTGTCACAGCGATCGATGGCTATCAGATGGCCCGAAAGGGTCGTGCCGGCCAAGCATTGGCAACCGCGGCGCTCGGATCCTTCTTCGCAGGCTGCGTGGCAACAATGCTGTTGGCGATCGCGGCTCCGCCGCTTGCCTCCATCGCGCTCGAATTTGGCGCGCCGGAATATTTTGCCCTGATCGTTCTCGGGCTGCTCGTTTCGATCTCACTCGCTCACGGTTCGGTCCTCAAGGCGCTGGGCATGATCGTCATCGGCTTGCTGCTTGGGACGGTGGGCCAGGACATCTATACGGGCGAGGAGCGCTTCACGTTCGGTCGCCTGGAATTGTCGCAGGGGATCAACTTTGTTTCGATTGCTGTTGGAATATTCGGGGTCTCCGAAATCTTCCGCAACCTTCAGAACGAGCACACGCGCGAAATCGGAGTGAAACACGTCACGAACCTTTGGCTGACGAGAGACGATTTCCGGCGGATTATCGGCCCTGTATTGCGGGGAACGGCGCTTGGCTCGCTTCTCGGCGTATTGCCGGGCGGCGGTCACGTATTGGCGTCCTTTGCCAGCTATTCGGTCGAGAAGAACCTGTCGAAAAATCCGGCCGAATTTGGCCATGGCGCGATCGAAGGCGTGGCGGGACCCGAAAGCGCCAACAACGCTGCGGCGCAGACGTCCTTCATTCCGCTGCTTACCCTCGGCATTCCGGCCCATCCAGTCATGGCACTCATTGTTGGCGCCTTTATCCTGCAGGGGATCACGCCGGGGCCGGACGTCATTACCAGCCAGCCGGCGCTGTTCTGGGGCATCATCGCATCGATGTGGATCGGTAACCTGTTGCTGGTGATCCTCAACCTGCCGCTGATCGGGCTGTGGGTGAAGATGCTGACCATTCCCTACCGCATGCTGTTTCCGGCCATCGTCATCTTTGCCTCGATCGGATGTTATTCCATCAACAACAACCCCTTCGACGTCTATGCAATCATCGTCTCGGGCATACTTGGCTACGTGCTGATCCGTGTGGGCTGCGAACCGGCACCCCTTCTGCTGGGATTCGTTCTGGGGCCGCTGCTCGAGGAGCATCTCCGGCGGGCGATGATCATCTCCCGCGGCGACGCGACGGTGTTCGTCACAAACCCGATCGCTGCATCGCTGCTCGGCCTGGGTCTGGTCTGCGTAATCCTGGCGCTCCTACCGTCGATACGTTCCAAGCGCGATCAGGTGTTCGTAGAGGATGACTGATGCCGGACATTTTCATGTCCCCGGGCGCCAGGGCGAGTTTTCAAGTGATGGGGTGTAAGAGCTACCTTCTTTCGCGAACGCCGAATGGTGTGATTATTTTCTATAATAAACTTTCGCCGCCCAGTTGCTGTAGCAGGCTTGCAGATCAAAGGCTTAACCGAAACAACTGGAACCGAAAGTTCGATTCCCGTCAAGGCGATCGAGCTACCATCCCACCTTGCCCGCTATCCTATCGCCGGTTATACTGTTTTTGAAAAACATTATAACGAGGGAATCGAGCTTGTGAAGTCAATTG
>DPXQ01000109.1 GCA_003527225.1 Rhizobium sp. | reverse complement strand
TATTGGCCGGGCAGCAGATGCTGGGCGGCCTTCTTGCAGGCGCGGTAGGCGGTGAGGCCGGCATCGGTGTAGGGCGCCACATCCTTTGGCGCCAAGGTCTTCGGCAGCTTGATCAGCGAGCGTGCACCGGTCCGCAGATACTCGGCGTAGCCGCCATTGGTGTTGATGCCCGGAAAGAAGCTTTCCTCGGCATGCATGTCGTTGCCGCGCCGGCAGGCGAGGCAATGGCCCGACGTGACGAGCGGATGGCAGATCACCGCGTCGCCCGGCTTGAAATGGGTGACGCCCGGCCCGACTTCCTCGACCCATCCGGCGTTCTCGTGCCCCATGATATAGGGCAGCTGGACGTCTGAATTGTTGCGCCACAGACCTTCGATGACGTGCAGGTCGGTGCGGCAGACGCCCGCGCCGCCGATCCGCACGATCACGTCGTTCGGTCCTTCGATACGAGGATCGGGAACATCCTCGTAGATTACGAATTCGCTCTTCTCGAGCTTCTCGTCATATTCGTGCAGAACTGCTGCCTTCATACCTAAGCCTCCTCACTCGGCACATTGTCATTCCGTCTTTTCCATTGCAGTTGCCGTGCCAACTGCCCGGCCCGCGAAGATAATCTAATGAATTCAGAGACATGTAGTTGTGTTGCGTCGCGGTTGGAGCAGCGCATGGTGTTCAGGCATTCAACAGACGCCGGGACCGACCTGTTCAAATCATGAACACTTGCAAGCAGGAGCAAAAATTGGTCCACTGAGACCCGGACAAGAAGGGATAAAACCCTTGAAAAGCCTGAGGAGAGGCGCTGTCCGGGGGGAATAGACAGATGCTTTCACGGACTGAGCGCCTGAAGAGGCTCAGGATCACGTTGATGCAGGGTGGCCAGGTTGACGGTAATCTCGTCAATCCGCAGATCGCCGAGAGCTGGCAGCGCTGCATTGAATCCGGACTCGATCCACGGGTGACGCCGCCACCGATCCAGATCGGCATGCGCGAGCTCAAGCAGTTGCGCGAGCGCGATGAACTGACCCATCGCTTCGCCGTGGCCGAGATGCACTCGCTCTACCAGCAGATAGCCGGCAGCAATTTCCTGATCGCCTTCGGCAATGCCGAAGGAACGGTTCTCGACACCATTGCCGACGGAGAGTTTCAATCCAGCAGACCGGGCAGGGGAATCGTGCCGGGCGCCGTCTGGAAAGAAAGCCAGCGCGGCACCAATGCGCTTGGGACTTGCGCGGCTGGCCGCCAGCCGCTGATCGTCCACGGGGCAGAGCATTTTTTCGCCGCCTATTCCGACGTCAGCTGTTTCGCTGCGCCGATTTTGCATTCCGACGGTGAACTTGCCGGCGTGCTGGACGCCTCGTCCGATTGCAGTGCACGCCACAGCCATACCCTGGCGTTGATGCGCATGGCTGCCACCCATATCGAAAACTCGCTGTTTCTCGCCCAACAGGAAAAGCACATTGTCGTGCTGTTTCATTCGCGCTGGGAACTCTTGAATTCCGTAAGCGGCGGGCTTGTTTCCTTCGATACCAGTGGGCGGCTGGTCGCGATCAACAAGCGCGCACGGGAAATCCTGCGCGGTATCTCGCTACGCCCCGGCACGGAATTCAACGCCATTTTCGACACCCCGTTCGACTTGGCTCTGGCGGAGATGTCGAACAGCCGGCAGCCGACGCTGCGCGATGGTTTAGGAAGCCGTTACGCCGTCCACTGGCGCAATCGTCACAGTTTCGAGAGGCGCTTGCCTCAGGCCGGAAAAACAGCCAGCGCCGACACGGCCGGCGGTGGTCTGCTACCCCCGACGAAGCCCGATTTCATCGCAAACGACGCTGTCGTGCGTCGGCAACTGGACAAGATAGCCCGCGCCGTCCGCTTCAAGCCGCCCTTCCTGATCCGCGGCGAAAGTGGCACCGGCAAGGAAATGCTCGCCCGGCATATCCACAAGGCAAGCCGGCGCCAGGGGAGCTTCATCGCCGTCAATTGCGGCGCGCTGCCGGAACATCTGCTGGAGGCCGAGCTCTTCGGATATGTTGGCGGCGCCTTCACCGGAGCCCAGCGCACAGGCGCCGAGGGGCTGGCCGTCGCCGCCGATCGCGGCACGCTTTTCCTCGACGAGATCGGCGACTTGCCGCTGTCGAGCCAGGTGGCGCTGTTGCGCTTCCTCGACAGTTCCGAAGTCCGCCCCGTCGGCGGCCATCAGGTGCGCAAGGTCGATATCCAGATCGTCGCCGCCACCAATGTCGACCTCGAGGAGGCGATCACCGCCAAGCGCTTCCGCGAGGACCTGTTTTATCGCCTCGGCGTCATAAGGCTGGAGCTCCCGCCGCTGCGCGAACGGACCGATTTCGGCGCCGTGCTCGACAGTATGCTGACCGGGATTTCGCCAGAAACGCGGATCGATCCTGCCGCCGCAATGCTGATAGCGGCATTCGGCTGGCGCGGCAACATGCGCGAGCTGCGATCGGCGCTGCTTCAGCTGGTGATGACTGCCGATGGCAGCAGGATTGCACCTTCCGATGTTCTCGACTTGCTCGGCCACCCAGTAGAAGACGTCGGCCGCCAGACCCATTCCCTACGCACCAAGATCGGTCGTGAAGTAACCGAGATACTACGCAGCAACGGCAACAATATTAGCCTCACGGCACGGACGCTCGGCGTCTCGCGCAACACCGTCTACAAATACGCCAGAGATTCATAAGGGCAGGGTGAAAGTAGCGCGGCACGCCCGTTTGAGAACGGCCGTGGAGAGATAACCCACGGTAGCGCGGGATAGTCCGCGCTGCCCACCGTAGAAGTCGTCCACCATATACTTTCTGCGAGCTGCAGGGAGCGTTGGGGAATCTACACCGGGGAACCTTATCAGAAGGTTCGTCTTGAGTGCGCCGAGGCCATAAGCCATCGACAAATACGGCATCTATTCGGTTTTCCGTTGACTACAAAGTGCGAAATCGAGGCCGCTAAGCGGTTCTTCCGCAAGATGCGGATAGACGGGCACCTTCTGTTTCCGCAAAAGATCGACACGGATGGCGCGAGTAACTACCCCCAGGACGATCGAAGTCCGATGAAGGAAGGGCTGCTCCGTGCTGAACCCGGCGCATTATGTTGCAAAGCACCTCCAACAAGGTATCGAAAGCGATCATTTCCAAGTGAAGAAGGCCCGCCCGAAAATCGACGGCTTTAGATCCTTCAACACAACTCGACGAACCCTCGCGGGTTTCGAGGTGATGCCGTGGCTGAAGAAGGGCTTCGGTATTTCGGGCGGCTGGACCGTCAATGACCAGGACGATCCGTTTGGGGGCGATTTCGGATGTAAAAAGGTCAAAAGAGCCTGAAAATCGGTTCCTTAACGGACATTTTCTGAAATCTGATAGAAGTTGCGACACTCAACGTATCCAGATCACGATGGCGGCGAGACGGATTAATCCGGTGCTTCGAGGCGGCGGTGTACGAGCACCCGGAAATCGCGAGTGCTTCCTAATGACGAGCGGCTCCGACGATCTCCTGCGCGTCGATGTGCTAGTGCCGGCGAATTCGAGCGCATCCACAAGGATATCCTTCCGGCGACGCTGGGCATCGCGCGCATCCATTCAAGTTTCGCGACCCGCAATGTGCTGGCGACACGAGCGAAGACAAAGCGGCTCGTCGAAGGTCCGGACTGATGGGGTTGTCTAATCGCGGTTGAGGCGAAAAGCGTGAGTTTTCCGGAACGACGCTGCTAGGTGCGTGAACTTCCCGTTCTTGCCACTCCCGATGACTAACATCAGTTGGAATTCATATGCCTTGGCAACCTCTCAATTAAACGAATCCTCCAGTGCGTCGGTGAATTCGAAGAGATCGATTGCGGCACCATAGGTGGCGACATTGTAGATTGGCGCGTTGCGATCCGTGTTTACGGCGATGATGGTTTCCACGTGCTTCATGCCGTGCAGATGCTGGACCGCGCCCGAAATGCCGAGCGCCACATAGAGCTTGCAGTTCTGCGCTACCTTGCCCGACAGTCCGACCTGGTGGGCCTTCGGCAGCCAGCCGGAGTCGGCGATCGGGCGCGAGCAGCCGAATGTCGCCCCGAGCCTCTCCGCAAGCGCCCGAAACCGCTCGATATTCTTCTCGTCCTGGATGCCGCGCCCAACGGAAAGGATGAACTCGGCCTTGGTGATGTCCACGTCGGCCGCCGGCGGGTCGACGTATTCCGCATGTTGCGCGGTCGCTGCCGCAATCGCCGAGAAATCGACCGGGAACGTCCGGGCGGGGGCCAAACCATCGCCTGCCGGGGCCTTGGCGCTGCCGCCCCGGATCATTAGCGTGCTGACCGAATGACCGCCGAGGTCGAGCCGGGTGATGACCTTGTTACCATAGCCGCCGCGCGAGGCGGTGAGCCGACCGCCATCGGCCTCCACCGCGAACGCGTCGCTGACAAAGCTGCCGCCGAGCCGCACCGCGACCGCCGGACCATAACCCATGCCGTTGACGCTGTGGCCGATCATCACCAGCCGGGGCTGGGTCTCCAGCGCGATCCGCACGGTCGCTTCCGTATAGATCGCCGCGTCAAAATCTTCGTCCGGCGCCGGGACGCAGAGAACCTCGTCGACGCCGTCGAGCGCCAAGTCGGCGTGAAAGCGGTCGGGCTTGTCGGAAATTACCGCGACCCGCAGGGGGCCGCCCAGGCGGGCCTTCACGTCCCTCGCCAGCCCGATCGCCTCGCCTGTCTGGACACTCAGCGCGCCCCGCAGGTGTTCGGCTATCACCAGTATTCCGCTCATGTCAGATCCCTCTCTTCTCGCGGATGATGGCCGCCACCTTGGCCGCGACTTCGCCGGCGGAACCTTCGATCATCGTCGCCTGGCCCAGCGACGGCCGGTCCATGCCGGCGACATGGCGGACGAGCGCGCTTTGCTCCACCGAGGCCGCTGCTATGTCGGCCACGCTCTTGGACTTCGCTTCCTTGATCATGCGCATCGTGGCATAGCGCGGCACGTTGGCGCCGGTCTGGATCGAAAGCACGGCCGGCCAGGGCAGGCTCTGGCGGTGGCGGATGCCGCCCTCCAGTTCGCGGACGATGTCCAGGCGCCCCTGGACGTCCCAGCCGAGTCCGACAACCACGGCGGCATGGGGCCAGCCGAGGACACCGCCCAGAGCGGCGGCCGTGGCGCCGTTGGCGAAGTCGCTCGACTGCACGCCGGTGAGGATCAGGTCCGGCGTCTCGCGAAGCGCGACACCGGCGAGCAGCGAAGCGACCGCGATCGGATCGGACGGCGAGACTGCCTCGTTCCACACTCGCACGCCGCGATGGGCGCCCTTGGCCAGCGCCTTGCGCAACGAGGGTTCGGCCTCCTCCGGGCCGATCGTCACCGCTACCACCTCGCCGCCGTCGAGCCCTTCGACCAGCTGCAGGGCCGCCTCGAGCGCGGTCTCGTCGAATTCGTTGAGCTGGTAGTCGAGGTCCTCCGGCCTGACGTCGAGGCCATCGGGCAGGAAGCCGAATTCGTCGCCCAGTTTGCCGACATGCTTGACCGCGACCAGCACCCTCGGGCCGGCCTTTTCTGGCCGTTCATAGTCCGTGATCAGGGTTGCGGCGACGGGGCTGACCGACCAGGCTTCGCCGTCTGGAACGGCGTCCAGCGCGGGTGCGGCCCTGATGGCCGACACCTCGGGCAGCAAGCCGGAAGCGTCGGGGGCCGGAGGGGCGGGCGGTTGGGGCGGCTCGGGAACCGCCGGCAGCAGATGCGCCTGGGCCGTGAGTGCTTCGAGCACCTGCGGCACGACGCGCGCCACTACCTTGTCCGCGAGCCTCTCGGCGATGCGGTTGGCGAGATCCGGCAGATAGCCGGCCGGGATCGCCTTGAGTTCGATGGCTTCGGCCACCAGTTCGGCCAGATCCGACACCACGAAATCCTTCTCGTGGCCGCTGGCCTTTCGTGCATCCTCGAACATCGTCAGATCCTTCGGACAACAGGTTACGAACACATCGATATTCCCGAGCGCCGCCGCCTCGTGCATGCGGCTGTGGGAGGGTTTTTCGACGCCGGGCGGATCGGGCGTCCAGATGCGGCCGCCGCCGGCGCCGCAGCAGAAGGAATTGTCACGCGAACGCGGCATTTCGACCAGTTCGCAACCGATGGCCTCGAGCACCCGCCGCGGGGCGTCGTATTCCTTGTTCAGGCGACCGAGATGGCAGGGGTCGTGATAGGTGACCCGTTTGCCGAGCGGCTTGGTCACCTTCAGTCGGCCGCTTTCGAGCCAGTCGGCCAGCACCTTAGTATAGTGCAAGACCTTGCGGTCCTTCGTAGCCGCGCCATACTCGTTTCGCAGCGTGTTGAGCGAATGCGGGTCGGTGGTGACGAGCCAGTCGAAATCGCATCGCGCCATCTGCGCGGAATTGTGCGATGACAGCGTTTCGAACAGGCCTTCCTCGCCCACGCGGCGGATGTCGTTACCGGCGGAACGCTCACCCTCGAACATGATGCCGAAATCGAGTCCGCCGGCGCGGAACAGCCGGGCGACGGTGCGCGAAACCGTCTGCGAACGCGGGTCGAAGGAGGCGAAGTCGCCGACGAACCATAACGCCTCGACCGTCTCCTTGCGAGCGTCCTTGACGGGGAATTCGAGCTCGCGGGTCCAGGCGCCGCGCTTGCGTGGCGGCTCGCCGAAGCTGTTGCCGACATTGGCGACGGTTTCCAGCACTCCTCTCAGCGTCGGGTCCATCTCCCCCTTGTCGACCAGAGCGCGGCGCATCTTGATGATCTTGACCGGATGCTCGATGCCGACGGGACAAATCTCGGCGCAGGCGCCACAGGAAAGACAAGCCCAGAGCGTTTCGGGAGGGATCGTCTGATGCACGTCGGCAGCTACGTCCTCGGACTGGGCCAGCAGCCTGAGATCGAGCACCAGGTCGCGTGGGCTGAGCGGATAGCCGCTGTTGCGTGCCGGACAGGCCTCATGGCAGCGGCCGCACTTGGTGCAGGCGTCGAAATGCAGCAAGTCGCGCCAGGAAAAATCCTCGACCTTGGTGACGCCGACAGGCGCGTCTTCGGAAACCGCGGGCAGGCGCGCGACGCTGCGCGGATCGCGGACGGCGAGCGAGCCGAAGGCGGCGACCATATGCTTGCCCTTGGTCCAGGCGACGCCGGCGACGAAGCTGAGGGCGAGTATACCATGCACCCACCAGTTGGCGGCGCGCAGTGTGGTGGCACCCGCCTCGCTCATGCCGAGGCCGGAGAGCACCGAGGCGAGCGTTGCGCCCACGGGCGAAAGGTCGGAGAGGGGCGGCTTGTCGGCGATGAGACGCGCGGCTTCTTGGACGAAGCCGGTGAGCGCGATCACGAGCAGCATGCCGAGGAACACCCAGTCCTCCATCTTCCACGCCACGGCTCGCGGCAGGGGGGTCGTGTCGCCGCGGTAGCGGCGCACATAGTCGAGCTTGGCCAGCCCGAACCAGGCCCGTCGCGCAATCATCATGACAAGTCCCGTGATTAGCACCACGCCGGCGACGTCCATCACCACACTGAAGCCGAGATAGAACCATCCCTTCCAGAAGGTCAGGCCCGTCAGCGGCTTGACGATGTCGTGTTCCAGCGTGATCGTCGATGTGCCCACGAACAGGATGGCGAAGCCGAAAAAGATCAGCCGATGGGCGGTGCCGGCATAGGTATCGCGTCGGCTGAGCGTGCGATGGGTGACGACGTCGTCGAGCATCCGGCGCAATCCGCCGGCCCAGTCGATCTCGACGCCCGCCGGCTGTCCGCGCCTGTAGCGCAGGATATGCCGGGCGAAGCCGACGACGAAAGCCGCCATCGCCGCGATGGCGATCAGATAGAAGATGCCGAGTGCCATCGGCGTGAAATGGAAGAAGAGTTCGCGGGTTTGCATGGGTAACAGCTCCGGGGAGGAGGTGTCGTCCCGGTGATGCGGGACGACACCTTACCCGTTCAGGCGGATGTTTCGACCACCGGCCTGCGGTCGCCCAGGGCAGGGACGGTCTCCGCGCCCCACAACTGACGTTCGCGGATCCAGGGCAGCGGATACTGCGGATGCGGGCTGTCGAATTCCCGCGCCAGGCGATGTCCGTCGAAGATGGCGTCGGAGATCTGGCGGGGAGCCTGGCAGTCGCCGATGCGATAGACGGCCTGCAGATCGTGTGCCGCCCATTCCGAGCGACGGCTCTTGAGCTCGACAAAGAGATCCTGGATCGGCACGCGGGAGGTCACGAGGATGACAGCATCGGTATCGAACACCACTACGTCCGTGCTCTCGCGGCGTGGCATCTTGCCGATCTCGGGATCCGTCAGCGCCCAGCCGTGACGATAGAGATAGAACAGGGTCAGCTTGCCGTTCTCGTAGGATTCGACCCAGTGGTTGCGCATTACGGCGATGCCCTTCTCGTGCATCATGCGCTTGTTGTTCTGCACTTCCATCGTGAACTGGGCGTATTCCGTCGGGTCGGACATGTTGGTGACTAGCGTCACCTTCTTGCCGAGATCGGCCGCGAATTCGGACATGCTGATGCCGGTGAAATGCCCGTCGCCGTCCAGCACCACGACGCG
>DPXQ01000092.1 GCA_003527225.1 Rhizobium sp. | reverse complement strand
TCAAAGCCCCCGCCGATGTCCTGGCGTCTCTATAGACCCGGGGAGGGACGAGGGGAATATGCCCCAGGGCTACGGAGCAATCGCATATGAAGGCATGGGTCGGCAGGTGGAGCCCCTCCCCCTTGTGGGGAGGGGGCTTCGCTCAGCAGCAAAACCGCTCCCGCCTGCCGACCACCCTACCCACAAGGGGGAAGGTTCAGAATGCCGCGCCGCCGTCGGTTCCATATCCGATGGCCCTGCCGGAGCTGGGGAAAAGGAACTTGCTGCAGCCTTTCGTCTCCCTCTCCCCGCTTGCGGGGAGAGGGCGGGGTGAGGGGCGATTCTCCCTCGCCTCGCGTAGATGAGGGTGAGGGGCGGCCCTCCATCCGCCCCCGCCCTTCGAGGGTCGCTTTCGCTCCCGCCTCAGGGTGAGGGCTACCGTTGTGCCGCCGGTCCCTCGGACGGCTGCCCTCGGCGGGCGCCCTCATCCGCCTGCCGGTACCTTCTCCCCGCAGGCGGGGAGAAGGGACAAGCGGCCAGCCCATGTCCCCCTCATGCTGAGGTGCCCGAGCACAGCGAGGGCCTCGAAGCATCCGGGCCCGGATGCGGGCCTCGCGCCCCGCCCGTCCGCCCCAACATCCCGGCGCTGCACCTCTGGCGGCCCTTCGCCTGGGCTCAAGGTGTTCGTCACTCAAACGATTCACTGGATCGTTTCGTCGGCTTCGCCGACCATTCCTCACCCATTGAACATATCATGAACATCCTCTACCCTCCCTCCCATGGCGATTCCTCTTTCCAACACCCAGGCGCGAAAAATCTTCCTCGAGCGGCAGGGGCTGTCCCGGCCGCCGCATCTGGCGCTCGGCAAGGCCGGGCTCTACGAACTCATCCACGACCTCGGCTTCGTCCAGGTCGACAGCATCGCGACGGTGGAGCGCGCCCATCACCAGATCCTCTTTTCCCGCAACCAGACCTACCGGCCGGAACACCTGACCGCGCTTCTGGAAAAGGACCGCACGCTGTTCGAGCACTGGACGCACGACGCCTCGATCATCCCCTCGGCCTTCTTTCCCTACTGGAAGCACCGCTTCGTCCGGCGAAGGGAGCGCATCCTGGAGAACTGGGCGAAATGGCAGGGCGAGGGTTTTGACCAGGCCTTTGACGAGACCTACGAGAAGATCCGCGAGAACGGCCCGATCATGGCCCGCGAGGTGAAGGCCGAGGACCACAAGTCGGGCGGCTGGTGGAACTGGCATCCGTCGAAGACCGCGCTCGAATTCCTCTGGCACACCGGCAAGCTGGCGATCGCCGGGCGCGACAATTTCCAGAAGGTCTACGACCTCAGTGAGCGCGTCATCCCGCCCGAGCATTTTGCCGCCAAGGTCGATCACGACGCCTTCATCGACTGGGCCTGCCGGCAGGCGCTCACGCGCCTCGGCTTCGCCACCCATGGCGAAATCGCCGCCTTCTTCGATCTGGTCACTCCGCAGGAGGCAAAGGCCTGGGTGGAGGGCCACCGCAGCGAACTGGAGGAGATCTCGATCGGGACGGTCGACGGCAAGCCGCGCGCCTCCTTTGCACTCGCCGAAAGCCTGCCTGCGCTGCTCGACCCGCCCGAGCCGCCGGCCCGCATCCGCACTTTGAGCCCCTTCGACCCGCTGATCCGCGACCGCAACCGCACCGAACGCCTGTTCGGCTTCTTCTACCGCATCGAGATTTTTGTCCCCGAGCCGAAGCGCGAATACGGCTACTACGTCTTCCCGCTCCTGGAATCCGACCGCCTGATCGGCCGCATCGACATGAAGGCCGACCGCAAGGCGGGCATCCTCGACGTCAAGCGGCTCTGGCTGGAAAAGGGCGTTAAACCGTCGGCCGGGCGGCTGGAGAAGCTGGAGGCGGAGCTGGCGCGGCTGGCGAGGTTCGCTGGCGTGGAGCGGGTGGAATACCGCGACGGGTGGCTGGGGTGAGAAGAGGAGTGGAAATGCCGGAGAAAAGCAACAGCGACTATCGCATCGTGGCCCGCGTGCCGGGCATTGAGGATTACCTGCGCCTGCGCCAGGTCGCCGGCCTCAGCCCCTTTTCCCGGGAAGCGGCGGAAAGGGGCCTGCCGAACTCGGTCTTCGGCGTCTGCCTGATGCGGGGCGAGGAGGTGGTCGGCATGGGCCGGATCATCGGCGACGGCGGCTGCTTCTTCCAGGTGACGGACATCGCCATCGAGCCCGCCCATCAGGGCAGGGGACTGGCAAAGTGGATCATGCAGGCGCTCTCCGATTTCATCGCAATGCTGCCGAAATCTGCCTATGTCAGCCTGATCGCCGACGTGCCGGCGAACCGCCTCTATGCCCAGTTCGGCTTCGTAGAGACCGCGCCCCGCTCCGTCGGCATGGCTCGCGAAGTGGTGTGAACCGCAGGCGGCTCGAAGAACTGTAAGTTGAACTCGCCCGCCTCGTCGGTGCGCAAACGGTGGTTCTGCTGGCTGGCTGGCGTGAATGAGGCGCGCCCTGTGCTCGACCGCTTTGCGCCATAAGCGGACATTGCGAAATCAATCATCCTTCGGTAATTCTCGTGCGCGATAAGTGAGGCTCCGATGCTGCGAAGACTGTTTCCGTTGTGCATGGCATTTGTCTCATCAGTGATGCCGGTGGTGGGATCGACTGCAATGTCAAACGACTTCGAGAAGAATGAAGAAGTTCGTCAAATACTGCGGAAACAGGGTGACGACAGTCGGACGGCCAGAGTAGTCCAGCACTACGCGTATTTTCAAACGTCCGAGGCGCGGGACCTCTATCGCGATTTTCTGTTTGCGCGCGGCTATAAAGTTGATCGCGAGAGTCATCAGGATCCATATTTCAATCCGTGGGGTATTGTCTTCTCGAAGGTGCAGGTGCCGAACGATATTGACGTCGAGACGGAAGAACTCGACATCAATGCCGCCAAATTTGGTGGTGAGTACGATGGCTGGGAATCTGGCATTGTCCGCAGCCCATGACTGCGATGGGCCAAAAGCAGACCCGCTCAGGACCTCAAAGCATCGAAACGTCAGCCCCCCCATTCACTGGCTGGCTTGCGCCGCCTCTTGCATCCCAGGAGTGCTTTTCGTGGCCCGGTCTGTAAACTGATCGCCATCACGTCAGGAGGAGGTAATGCCGATGCCCCGATTTCTTGCCGTCTACACCATGAAGCCCGAAGACCTCGCGTGGTTTCGAAGCCTGCCCAAGGCCGAGCAGGATGCCATCGATGCGCAGGGCGTGCGACAATGGGCGGCGTGGGAAGAACGCAATGCCGCAAGCATCCTCGATCGCGGTGGCATGGTGGGCAAGACGACGCGCGTGACGAAGCACGGCGTGACCGAAGCCCGCAATCCGTTCTGCGGTTATCTGGTCGTCGAGGCGCAAACCGCCGATGCCGCCGCCCGGCTGTTCCTCGACCACCCGCACCTCACCGTCTTTCCCGGCGACGGCGTGGACATCATGCCTTTCGTGACGTGAATGACGGACCGCTGGTCCCATCCCACTACGGTCAAAGAGAGAGAAGCCGATGCGCGCCATTCAGTCATCCGAAGCAGACAGAACACTTTCTGTAGGGATATGGTTGGGGCCAGAACATCGAAACTGGGCCCTCAACAAGGAGCAGGCCCTTATTGCGATTGATCGCTTACGTGACGCAGGCATCACAGTGCTTGGCGGAGACGTTCTCGCCGGGCCGGACGACAACTATCGCCCCACATAAGATAACTGGTATTTCGAGCCTCAAAGCTCTGGAGCTGAAAGCGATGCGGTGTCTTCCGGTGCTCTAAAGGCAAGCGCCTATGTGCGCGCCTATCCCGTCGCTGACGTTTACTTTGCGCTTGTTACGGCTGTCATGGATTGACCAAGAGACCGGCATACGGCAGCTTCCCTTCTGCCACCTGCCCCACTCACCCCCGCATCGCCCTCTCGACCGCCGCAAACACCCGGGGATCGCTCGACTGCGCCACATTGAACCTCAAGAACCGCGTCGCCGTCTGCGAGACGCTGAAGACGTTGCCGGGGGCGAGCACGATGTTGTCGGCGAGCGCGCGACGCGCGACGTCGGTGGCGTCGAGGCCGTCGGGCAGCTGGCACCAGAGGAACATGCCGCCGCGCGGTTCGAGGAGGGGTTTGAGGCCGAGCCCCTGGAGCTTCCTGTTGGTCTCGCCCATGGCGCGCGACAGCCGGTCGCGCAAGGTCGCGATGTGCTTGCGGTAGGTCCCGTCCTTCAGGATGTTCAGCACCAGCTCGGCGGAAACTGGATTGCCGCCGAAACTCGTGGCGATCTTCAGGTCGATCAGCCCCTCGATCCAGTCGGGGCGGGCGGCGATGAAGCCGCAGCGCGCCGCCGCCGACAGCGTCTTGGAAAAGCTGCCGATATGGATCACCCGCTCCAGCCCGTCGAAGGCCGAAAGCCGCGGCGCCGGCTCGGGCTCGAAATCGGCAAAGATGTCGTCCTCGATGATGGTGAGGCCCGACTGCTCGGCGAGCTTGAGCAGCCGGTGGGCGGTCGCGGGTGAAAGCGTCGCCCCGGTCGGGTTATGCAGCGCCGAATTGGTGATGTAGAGCCGCGGCCGGTGTTCGCTGAGCGCTTCGGCAAACAGCGTCATGTCCGGGCCGGTCGCGGTATAGGGCACGCCGACGACCTTGACGCGGTGGGCGCGGAGCAGCGCCAGAAAGTTGAAATAGCACGGGTCGTCGACCAGCACGGTGTCGCCCGGCTCGATCAGGAAGCGGCAGAGAAGGTCGATCGCCTGCGTGCCGGATTCCGTCAGCATGATCTGGTCGGGCGCCGCCTGGATGCCGCGCTCGGCCATGCGCCGCGACAGAAGCTGGCGGAGCGGCGGAAGCCCGAGCGGCGTGCCGTAGTCGGCAAGGGTGGCGTCGTCGGCCCGGGTCAACTGGCGCAGCGACCGGCGCAGCTCCTCCTGCGGCATCCATTCCGCCGGCAGCCAGCCGCAGCCCGGCGTCAGCGTGTCCTTGCCGGCTTCCAGCGACTGCCGCGACACCCAGAACGGATCGACGGCGCGATCGAGCCTCGGGCCGATCTCGGCCAGCACCAGCGGCGGCAGGTGGCCGGCGACATAGAAGCCGGAGCACGGCCGCGACTGGATCAGCCCCTCGGCCGCCAGCCGGTCATAGGCCTCGACCACGGTCGAGGTGGAAACCGCCATGACCTTGGCAAAGCCGCGGATCGACGGCAGCTTGGCCCCCGGCGCCAGCGTGCGCCCGCCGATCCGTTGGCGGATCGCGCCCATGACGCGGCCGACGCGCGTGCCGTCTTCGCCGTCGCCTTCGCCGTTACGTGCGATCTTGTCCAGCATCCGTACTGCTCTTGGTGTCATTACAGTTCGGCCAAACTGTAATGCACTGTCTCTGAGAAATCCATCGCCGATCGCCTATCTTCGTGGGCCAATCGACGAGGATGGATTTTTTTTGATGGACAAGACGACAAGCGGCTGGGTCAACGGTTTTCTCGGCGTGCTGATCTTCAGCGGCTCGCTCCCCGCCACCCGGGTGGCGGTGGCCGATTTCGATCCGGTCTTCCTGACCGTGGCGCGGGCCGCGATCGCCGGCGCGCTGGCGCTCGTCCTGTTGCTGCTGTTTCGGCAGAAATGGCCGAAAGCGAGCGAGATGGTGTCGCTGGTCGTCGTCGCGTTCGGCGTGGTCGTCGGCTTTCCGCTCTTGACCGCGCTGGCGCTGAAGCACGTCACCTCGGCGCATTCGATCGTCTTCGTCGGGCTTTTGCCGCTCGCCACCGCCAGCTTCGCGGTGCTGCGCGGCGGCGAGCGGCCAAGGCCGGCCTTCTGGCTGTTTTCCGGGCTGGGCAGCCTGCTCGTCGCCGGCTTCGCCCTGATGCAGGGCGTGACGGCCGCGCCGGTCGGCGATCTGCTGATGCTCGGCGCCATAGTCGTCTGCGGGCTGGGCTATGCCGAGGGCGCAAAACTGTCGCGCACGCTCGGCGGCTGGCAGGTCATCTCCTGGGCGCTCGTGCTTTCCCTGCCGGTCATGATCGTGCTGGCGCTCGCCACCATGCCGCCGTCCTTTGCCGGCACCGGCCAGCCGGCCTGGCTGGGCCTTGCCTATGTCTCGGTGTTCAGCATGCTGATCGGCTTCATCTTCTGGTATCGCGGCCTCGCCCAGGGCGGCATCGCCGCCGTCGGCCAGCTGCAGCTGCTGCAGCCCTTCTTCGGCCTCGTCCTGGCGGCAAGCCTGCTCGGCGAGGCGGTGAGCGGGTCCATGGTCGCCGTTACCGCCGCCGTGGTGGCCTGCGTCGCCGGCGCCAAGCACTTCGCCCGATAGGGGCTTTTGGCGGCGCGTGGTGCGGCGGAACGGCCGGGTGGGGGCGAGCATGTCGGCTGTGACGGATTTGCGCGCCAATCCGGCAATCCGGCCGGCATTCCGGGTTGCTATTGTGAGAGCGCGCAGTAGCTTGACCACTCGTCCCGAGACCGCCGAGCAACGCGCGAACCAGAGTCCCTATGCCGAGAAGAAAGCAGTTCAGAGGAATCTGTCACGATATTCTTGAGAGTTTTGTCAGCAGGTACAACGATCTGGACGGCTATTGGGCCCTGGGGCAATATGTAGCCTTCCTGATGGCCCGCGGCGAAGACCAATTGGTGTTTCATCTGCAAGACGGGTCGACGGTGCCTGAAGATGCCAGATTTACCGCTTCGGGTGCGTATTATCGACGAGCCATAGCGCGGCTGATGGACGCGAATGCGATGCCCCGAAGCTGGCTCGCGGATGCGTCCATCACGTTTTCCATCACTGGTTCGTCGAAAGCCCTCTGCAGCATCGAAATTGTTTCCGATCTCGGCCGAAACTACCGTTCCGACCTTATCGTCAATGTCCGGCCTCACGACG
>DPXQ01000145.1 GCA_003527225.1 Rhizobium sp. | reverse complement strand
AACAAAAAACTCCGCCGGCATCGGCGAACCAAACGGCCCTTCGCGCGTTAGGGCGCATACGCCGCCCAAGGAGGACACCATGGTATTCAAGCCGCAGCGCTTTCACGATGAGAAACCGGTCGTGGAACTGGAGCACAGAAACGAAGAACCGCTCGAGACCGCTGTCGCCCGGCAACTGGCGGTATCGCAGGGTATCGACGCTTCCCGCCTCTCCGTCACGGCCTCCGGCTCGACGATCTTTCTCTCGGGCACCATGATCGACCGGGACGAAATCGATCGCGCGATCGAGATCGTCCTGGACGTGCCGGGCGTGGAAAAGATCACCCACGATCTCGAAGTGGGCTGAAACCCGGCGGACACGCCCTATCGGCCATCCAGCCGCATAAACCCCGGCCATCCGAGAGGGTGACTGGGGCGCATTTGTGTTCCGGGACCACCTGCGTGGCATCGTCTAGCGGACCTCGACCACACCCGGTCCCTGGCGCGGGAGGGAATAGATCGAGATTTCGCCAATCCGCTGCATGCTACCGTTCAGACCCTGTTCCCGCAGGATCATGGCGCGCCGTTTTCCCACGGCCTGCATATGCCGGTGCGCCGCCTCGACGGCGAGGCGATAGGTCGGATAGGCCGGCGACTGGCCCCTGTCCGAGAGAAAAACCCATCCGTTCGCGTGTGGAACGACATCGCAATAGACCTCAGCCATGACGAACTCCTCCTTTACGCGCAAAACGCCGAACGCCTGCTCGAGGTTCCCGCTGCCGGAAGGTTTTTCTTGCGTTCACCCTGTGGGCGGCGGCGTGCTGGCGTCAAATCCTGGAACGGCGGCTATCGCAGCAGCGCGGCCCGCAGGCGCGGAGCGGCAAAATCGAGGAAGGCCCTGAGCTTCAAAGGTATGAGCCCTTGCGACAGATGCACGAGGTGAACGGGGGTTGCCGGTCGTTCGAAGGCCTCCAGCAGGGGCAAGAGCAGGCCGTTGTCCACGGCATGACGGGCCTGATAGGACATGACCCTTGTGATCCCCAGACCCGCCACCGCCGCATCCACCGCCGCCTCGGCGGTGTTGACGGACAATCTCGGCCGCACGGGCACGGAGAAATCCTGCCCGTCTTCCTCGAAGATCCAGGACTGCGCCGACAGGATTCCCTCGAAGGCGACACAGTCGTGGGCGCCAAGATCGCGGGGATGGAGCGGTCGCGCGTGGCGTCGCAGATAGTCTGGGCTCGCATAGACGGTGCGGCGGATCGAGCCGACGCGGGTAGCGATGAGGTTGTTCTCCGATAGCGGGCTGATCCGCAGCGCCACGTCGATGTGCTCGTCGGCGAGGCTGACATTCCTGTCGCTCATCGTCAGCCGCATGTTGATATCCGGAAAGGCCTTGAGAAACGCGGTGATCACCGGCAGCACATGCAGGCGGCCGAAGACGATCGGGGCGGTCATGGTGAGATCGCCCTTCGGCGCGAGATATTCGCCCGCGGCGCGCCGCTCGGCCTCCTCCACCCGGCCAAGGATCTCGCGCGCGGCGCTGACATAGCCTTCGCCGGCCTCCGTCAACAGGATCCTGCGGCTGGTTCGCGTGACGAGGCGAACGCCGAGATGCGCCTCGAGATCGGCTATCTTGCGACTGACGGTCGGCAGCGGCAAATGCAGGGCACGCGAGGCCGCCGAGAGGCTCCCGCCTTCGACGGCCGCCAGAAGAACGCGCATGGCATCGAGGCGATCCATTGATTGGCTTCCAATAAACGAGAGGATGACTACCGATATATCTGCCTACTACAGGAAAATGAAACCTTCTACTCCTTGCCGTGTCTTCGGGACCGCTCTCCCGACCGAGCCATCGAACCAGCCATCGACCCAGCCAAGGAAACCGACATGAAGCTCTATCATTTTCCTCTCTCGGGCCATGCCCACCGCGCCGTGCTTTTCCTCTCGCTGCTCGGCGTGAAGGCGGACCTCGTCGAGGTCGACCTGCCGAACGGAGAACACAAGCGGCCAGACTATCTGGCGCTCAATCCGTTCGGCCAGGTCCCTGTCCTCGAAGACGACGGCGTCGTGGTCAACGATTCCAATGCCATCCTCGTCTATGTGGCGACCAAGCTCGGCCGCAAGGACTGGCTGGGTGAAGACCTGGCGACGATCGCGAAGGTGCAGAAATGGCTCTCGGTGGCGGCCGGAGAGATCGCCTATGGGCCGGCCGCGGCGCGTCTGATCACCGTCTTCGGAGCAAACTTCCGCGCCGACGAGGTCATTGCGCGGGCCCAGCGCATCCTCAAGCTGATCGACGCCGAACTGACTGCACATCCCTTCATCGCCGGCGACCGGCCGACGATCGCCGATATCGCGCTCTACAGCTACATCGCCAATGCACCGGAAGGCAATGTGGACCTCGAGCCCTATGACGCAGTGCGCCGCTGGCTGGCGCAGATCGAGGCCTTGCCGGGCTTCGTCGGTTTCACCAGCACCCCGGCCGGCCTCAGGGCCTGACTGTTGACGGGCCCCTCACCCAACGGGAGACGACGATGACCGATGGCATTGAAGGGGCGGCTTCGCCCTGGCATCCGGGCGAACTGGAACTGCAGCGCGCGGCAGGGGTTGCCGCGCAGATGGATCCGATCGGCCGCAAGGTCTTGCGTCCGTTCCTGCTCGACCAGCACCGCGAGTTCTATCCTCTGTTGCCCTTCATCGTCATCGGCGCCGTCGATCCGGATGGAGCACCCTGGGCAACGATCCGCGCCGGGGCACCGGGCTTCCTCCAGTCGCCCGATCCCCTGACGCTGACGGTCGAGGCCCGGCGCGATCCGACCGATCCGGCCGAGAGCGGCATGGAGGACGGTGATCCGGTCGGTCTCGTCGGCGTCGATCTCCTTACTCGCCGGCGCAACCGGCTGAACGGCACGATCAGCCGACGTTCGGACGATCGCTTTACCGTCAGCGTTGGCCAGAGCTTCGGCAACTGCCCGCGCTACATCCAGAACCGCCACTTCCACTGGGTTCGCGATCCCTCTGTTCAGCACGCGCCGACGACTGTCTTCAGCGACCATCTGGATGGCGACACCCGCCGGATCGTCGAGGTCGCCGACACCTTCTTCGTCGCCTCCCATGCGGACCGCGACGATGCGGGGCGGCAGGTGGACGTTTCGCACCGCGGCGGCAAGCCGGGTTTCGTCCGCGTCGGGCCCGACGGGAGCCTCACCGTGCCGGACTTCTCCGGCAACCGCTTCTTCAACACGCTCGGCAATTTCCTCGTCAATCCGCGGGCCGGGCTGCTGTTCATCGATCATGAAACGGGCGGGTTGCTGCAGGTGACGGGTACGGTCGAGGTCATTCTCGCTTCCCGCGAGATCGCTGCCTTCGAGGGGGCGGAGCGCCTGTGGCGGGTGACGCCGGAGAAGATTGCCTGGCGTCCCGACGCGCTGCCGCTGCGCTGGACGTTCGCACCGGACGGCCTGTCGCCGAGCAGCCTTGCGACCGGCAGCTGGAACGAAGTCGAACGCCGGCTCGCGGCCGCTTCCGGCGATTAGAGGCCCCCGCGCCTCCTCGTAGAAAACGGCTAGGACCGGAAGCACCCCAGCACCGGGAGAATGGTGGAGGGGACAGGCCCTCAACGGGCGGCGCGAAGAATGCTCAGCAGCCCCGGGCGATCGAGCCGGACCGGATTGCCGCCGGCGCAGGGATCCACCTCGGCCATGGCCACGATCCTCTCCTCGTCGATGTCGGCAAGTCCCATGGCCCTCAGTGTCTGCGGTATCTCCAAAGTCTCGCGCAGGTCGAAGATCCAGTCGATCACCCCGGCCGCCCGGGTCACCGGCAGGTCGAGCAGCCGGGCCAGCAGTTCCAGCTTGTCCTTGATGGCCGGGGCGTTGAACTCCAGCACGTAGGGCATCAGCACCGCGTTCAGCAGGCCATGATGGGCGTCATGCAGGGCCCCGAGCGGATGCGCCAGGGCATGGATGGCGCCCAGCCCCTTCTGCAGGGCGACGCAGCCCATACCCGACGCGACCAGCATCTGGCCGCGCGCCTCGAGGTTCTGGCCTTCCGCAACCGCCACCGGCAGCCAGGTCTTGATCAGTTGCAGGGCGTTCAGCGCGATCCCTTCGGCCATCGGGTGGAAGGTCGGAGAAGACAGGGCCTCAAGCGCATGCGAAAGCGCGTCCATGCCGGTTGCAGCCGTGATGTGCGCCGGCAGTCCGGCCGTCAACTCGGGATCCATGATGACGATGTTCGGCATCATGCGCGGATGGAAGACGATGACCTTGCGGTGCTCGTCGTCCCTGGTGATGACCGAGGAGCGGCCGAGCTCGGAACCCGTGCCGGCCGTGGTCGGAACGGCGATGACCGGCACTAGGCGGGCAGTATCGACGCGCTTCCAGTTGTCGCCGATGTCCTCCAGATCCCACATGGAGATCGTCTGGGACGACATCAGCGCGATGGCCTTGGCCGCATCCAGCGCACTGCCGCCGCCGATCGCCACGACCAGGTCGTGCCCTCCGCTGCGCAGGACCTCGACGCCGTCAGCGACGTTGCGGCCGGTCGGATTGGGCTTCACGTTGAAGAATAGGCCGGGCTCCAGCCCCGCCTCGCGAAGCGCTTCCAGCGCCCTTTGCACCGGGAAGAGGTCCTTGAGGCCGGCGTCGGTCACGACCAGCGGCGACGACGCACCAAGGGCTCGGACGGCGGCTCCGATCTCCCGTATCCGGCCATTGCCGAAACGGACCTCGGTCGGAAAGCTCCAGTTGCTGGCCACGGCCTGGGTGTGGATCGTCATTGTCTATTCCTCGGTGGCTGGCATGGACTGGCGCTTCAGGGCCCGGCGGCGCAGCAGTTCACCGAACGCGACCAGAATGAGGGCCGGGATGAAATTGAGCGTCGCCAGCGCCGGATAGATCGGCGAAGAGCCGACCGCGATGCCGCTGTAGACGAAGATCGGCAGCGTCCGTGCCGTTCCGGCCAGCGAATAGGAGACGTAGAAGTTGCCCCAGGACAGCAGGAAGGCGAAGATGGCGGCCGAGAAGATGCCGGGCCAGAGCAGCGGAAAGGTGACCTCGCGAAAGACCTCCCAGCCGCTCGCGCCCGCATCGCGCGCGGCGTCCTCGAGCGTGTCGTCGAAGCCGTAGACCTGCACGGCGACGATCACCAGTGCGAACGGTGTGATGTAGACGACATGGCCGATGATCACCGTGACGAGGCCGGTCGAGAAGCCGAGCCAATTGCCCAGCACCGAGAACCACAGCAGCATGACCACGCCGAGCAGCAATTGCGGGAACAGGAGCGGCGCGAAGGTCACCAGCCGGAAGGCATTCTGCAGGCGGAACCGGTAGCGGATCCAGGCAATCGCGCCGGCCGTGCCCAGGAGCGTGGCAAACACGGTCGATACCGCAGCGACCATGGCGGAATTGGCGACCGCCGGGAGGAAATCCGGCTTGCTGAACAGTTCGCCGTACCAGTCAAGCGAGAAGCCCTCGATCGGCAGGGTCAGCACCCGGCTGGAGGTGAAGGAGAAGGCGACGAGGGTAACGATCGGGATGTAGAAGAACACAAGCAGCAGGGCGAGGCTGCCGACCAGGCCCATATCGATCAGCCGATCCTTGAGACGATGGGAGATCATGCGCCGGGCCTCCTCAGGGCGGGAGAGCGCTTCATGGCCAGCAGGCCGGCCAATGCCAGCGTCAGGGCTCCAACAGCGATCAGAACGATGGTCAGCGCCGCACCCAGCGGCCAGTTCACCCGGGTCTCGAAGCTCTGGCGGATCAGTTCGGAGGCGAGCGGCGACGTGCCTCCGCCGAGCACCTTGGGTTCGAGAAAGGCACCGAGGCTGAGCACGAAAACCAGGACACCTCCAGAATAGAGCCCCGGCCGGGAAAGCGGCAGGGTGACTTCAAAGAAGGCCCGAAGGCGCGACGCGCCGGCGTCATAGGCGGCCAGCAGGAGATCACGGTCGATCCGGACCAGCGAAAGGTAGATGGTGAACATCGGATAGACGACGAGGTTGTAGACCATGCCGACCATCGTCCCAGCCGGCGAGAACAGGATATCCA
>DPXQ01000142.1:2510-4359 GCA_003527225.1 Rhizobium sp. | reverse complement strand
TGGATATCCTGTTCTCGCCGGCTGGAACGATGGTCGGCATGGTCTACAACCTCGTCGTCTATCCGATGTTCACCATCTACCTTTCGCTGGTACGGATCGACCGTGACCTCCTGCTGGCCGCCTATGACGCCGGCGCGTCGCGCCTTCGGGCCTTCTTTGAAGTCACCCTGCCGCTTTCCCGGCCGGGGCTCTATTCTGGAGGGGTCCTGGTTTTCGTGCTCAGCCTCGGTGCCTTCCTCGAACCCAAGGTGCTCGGCGGAGGCACGTCGCCGCTCGCCTCCGAACTGATCCGCCAGAGCTTCGAGACCCGGGTGAACTGGCCGCTGGGTGCGGCGCTGACCATCGTTCTGATCGCTGTTGGAGCCCTGACGCTGGCGTTGGCCGGCCTGCTGGCCATGAAGCGCTCTCCCGCCCTGAGGAGGACCGGCGCATGATCTCCCATCGTCTCAAGGATCGGCTGATCGATATGGGCCTGGTCGGCAGCCTCGCCCTGCTGCTTGTGTTCTTCTACATCCCGATCGTTACCCTCGTCGCCTTCTCCTTCACCTCCAGCCGGGTGCTGACCCTGCCGATCGAGGGCTTCTCGCTTGACTGGTACGGCGAACTGTTCAACAAGCCGGATTTCCTCCCGGCGGTCGCCAATTCCGCCATGGTCGCTGCGGTATCGACCGTGTTTGCCACGCTCCTCGGCACGGCCGGCGCGATTGCCTGGATCCGCTATCGTTTCCGCCTGCAGAATGCCTTCCGGTTGGTAACCTTCGCGCCGCTCCTGTTCCCGCAATTGCTGCTCGGCGTGGTCATGCTGCTGTGGTTCTCGGTGCTGGGCAATTGGCTCGGCTTCTCGACCGGCCTCGTCACGGTGATCATCGGCCATGTCGTCTACATCACGCCGTTCGCACTGGTGATCGTCGCCGTGCAGGTCTACGGCTTCGACGACACGCTCGAGGACGCCGCGCGCGATGCGGGCGCAAGCGGCTGGGAGGTGTTTCGCGAGGTCACCTTTCCGCTGCTCTGGCCCGGCATCTTCTCGGCCGCCATCTTCGCCTTCCTGCTGTCCTGGGGCAACTTCTACGTCTCCTATTCGCTGGCCGGAACGGCACGGACGCTGCCGATCTTCGTCTACAGCGGCATCGCGGTCGGCTCTTCGCCGATCTATCCGGCGCTGGCGACGCTCAATTTCATCCCGGCCCTCATTCTGGTCGCGTTCGGTGAACTGCTGCGACGCCGGGCTCTGAAGCGCCAGTCCATGCCATCCACCGAGGAATAGACAATGACGATCCACACCCAGGCCGTGGCCAGCAACTGGAGCTTTCCGACCGAGGTCCGTTTCGGCAATGGCCGGATCCGGGAGATCGGAGCCGCCGTCCGAGCCCTTGGTGCGTCGTCGCCGCTGGTCGTGACCGACGCCGGCCTCAAGGACCTCTTCCCGGTGCAAAGGGCGCTGGAAGCGCTTCGCGAGGCGGGGCTGCAGCCGGGTCTGTTCTTCAATGTGAAGCCCAATCCGACCGGCCGCAACGTCGCGGACGGCGTCGAGGTTCTGCGCAGCGGAGGGCACGACCTGGTCGTGGCGATCGGCGGCGGCAGTGCGCTGGATGCGGCCAAGGCCATCGCGCTGATGTCGTCCCAGACGATCTCCATGTGGGATCTGGAGGACATCGGCGACAACTGGAAGCGCGTCGACACCTCGCGCCTCGTGCCGGTCATCGCCGTTCCGACCACGGCGGGGACGGGTTCCGAGCTCGGCCGCTCCTCGGTCATCACCAGGGACGACGAGCACCGCAAGGTCATCGTCTTCCATCCGCGCATGATGCCGAACATCGTCATCATGGATCCCGAGCTGACGGCCGGA
>DPXQ01000142.1:0-2464 GCA_003527225.1 Rhizobium sp. | reverse complement strand
AACGCGCTACAGCTGATCAAGACCTGGCTGCCGGTGGCAGTCGCGGAAGGCCAGAACCTCGAGGCGCGCGGCCAGATGCTGGTCGCGTCGGGCATGGGCTGCGTCGCCCTGCAGAAGGGGCTGGGCGCCATCCACGCGCTGGCGCATCCGCTCGGGGCCCTGCATGACGCCCATCACGGACTGCTGAACGCCGTCCTCATGCCCTATGTGCTGGAGTTCAACGCCCCGGCCATCAAGGACAAGCTGGAACTGCTGGCCCGGCTGCTCGACCTGCCGGTGACCCGGGCGACCGGGGTGATCGACTGGATCTTCGACCTGCGCGAGACTTTGGAGATACCGCAGACACTGAGGGCCATGGGACTTGCCGACATCGACGAGGAGAGGATCGTGGCCATGGCCGAGGTGGATCCCTGCGCCGGCGGCAATCCGGTCCGGCTCGATCGCCCGGGCCTGCTGAGCATTCTTCGCGCCGCCCGTTGAGGGCCTGTCCCCTCCACCATTCTCCCGGTGCGAGGGTTCTTCCGGTCCTGGCCGTTTTCTACGAGGAGCCGCCGGGGCCTCTAATCGCTGGAAGCGGCCGCGAGCCGGCGTTCGACTTCGTTCCAGCTGCCGGTCGCAAGGCTGCTTGGCGACAGGCCGTCCGGTGCGAACGTCCAGCGCAGCGGCAGCGCGTCGGGACGCCAGGCAATCTTCTCCGGCGTCACCCGCCACAGGCGCTCCGCTCCCTCGAAGGCAGCCATCTCGGGGGAAGCGAGAATGACCTCGACCGTACCCGTCACCTGCAGCAACCCGCCCGTTTCATGATCGATGAACAGCAGCCCGGCCCGCGGATTGACGAGGAAATTGCCGAGCGTGTTGAAGAAGCGGTTGCCGGAGAAGTCCGGCACGGTGAGGCTCCCGTCGGGCTCGACGCGGACGAAACCCGGCTTGCCGCCGCGGTGTGAAACGTCCACCTGCCGCCCCGCATCGTCACGGTCCGCATGGGAGGCGACGAAGAAGGTGTCGGCGACCTCGACGATCCGGCGGGTGTCGCCATCCAGATGGTCGCTGAAGACAGTCGTCGGCGCGTGCTGAACAGAGGGATCGCGAACCCAGTGGAAGTGGCGGTTCTGGATGTAGCGTGGGCAGTTGCCGAAGCTCTGGCCAACGCTGACGGTAAAGCGATCGTCCGAACGCCGACTGATCGTGCCGTTCAGCCGGTTGCGCCGGCGGGTAAGGAGATCGACGCCGACGAGACCGACCGGATCACCGTCCTCCATGCCGCTCTCGGCCGGATCGGTCGGATCGCGCCGGGCCTCGACCGTCAGCGTCAGGGGATCGGGCGACTGGAGGAAGCCCGGTGCCCCGGCGCGGATCGTTGCCCAGGGTGCTCCGTCCGGATCGACGGCGCCGATGACGATGAAGGGCAACAGAGGATAGAACTCGCGGTGCTGGTCGAGCAGGAACGGACGCACGACCTTGCGGCCGATCGGATCCATCTGCGCGGCAACCCCTGCCGCGCGCTGCAGTTCCAGTTCGCCCGGATGCCAGGGCGAAGCCGCCCCTTCAATGCCATCGGTCATCGTCGTCTCCCGTTGGGTGAGGGGCCCGTCAACAGTCAGGCCCTGAGGCCCGCCGGGGTGCTGGTGAAACCGACGAAGCCCGGCAAGGCCTCGATCTGCGCCAGCCAGCGGCGCACTGCGTCATAGGGCTCGAGGTCCACATTGCCTTCCGGTGCATTGGCGATGTAGCTGTAGAGCGCGATATCGGCGATCGTCGGCCGGTCGCCGGCGATGAAGGGATGTGCAGTTAGTTCGGCGTCGATCAGCTTGAGGATGCGCTGGGCCCGCGCAATGACCTCGTCGGCGCGGAAGTTTGCTCCGAAGACGGTGATCAGACGCGCCGCGGCCGGCCCATAGGCGATCTCTCCGGCCGCCACCGAGAGCCATTTCTGCACCTTCGCGATCGTCGCCAGGTCTTCACCCAGCCAGTCCTTGCGGCCGAGCTTGGTCGCCACATAGACGAGGATGGCATTGGAATCGTTGACCACGACGCCGTCGTCTTCGAGGACAGGGACCTGGCCGAACGGATTGAGCGCCAGATAGTCTGGCCGCTTGTGTTCGCCGTTCGGCAGGTCGACCTCGACGAGGTCCGCCTTCACGCCGAGCAGCGAAAGGAAAAGCACGGCGCGGTGGGCATGGCCCGAGAGAGGAAAATGATAGAGCTTCATGTCGGTTTCCTTGGCTGGGTCGAGGGCTGGTTCGATGGCTCGGTCGGGAGAGCGGTCCCGAAGACACGGCAAGGAGTAGAAGGTTTCATTTTCCTGTAGTAGGCAGATATATCGGTAGTCATCCTCTCGTTTATTGGAAGCCAATCAATGGATCGCCTCGATGCCATGCGGGTTCTTCTGGCGGCCGTCGAAGGCGGGAGCCTCTCGGCGGCCTCGCGTGCCCTGCATTCGCCGCTGCCGACCGTCAGTCGCAAG
>DPXQ01000155.1 GCA_003527225.1 Rhizobium sp. | reverse complement strand
TGGCTGCCAGGGCGGAATGCGTCATGCTCAACAAGGGACCGGCCGTCGGCCAGGCGGTCGAAGTGCTCGACCGCCTGCTTGCCCGCATGGACGAGCATATGTTCAAGAAGACGCCGACGCTGAGGGCGCTCAAATCCTGGTGATCCGTTTCGGTCCCTTTCGTCTGAAGCCTTCGTCGCTTGCCATAGCGCCTCTCGGCGATTGATTTGCCGCGCGCCCCGGATTAGTTATCTTCGTCGGATCGAATGAACGGTGCCGGAGCATGGAATGGGGTCTGTGCGCGGATGGGGGACGGGCCTGGTTTCTGCATGATGATGATGTTTTCGCGCCGCTTCACCATGCGCGCCGCTTGCCGCAGGCTGGGCCATGGCGTTTGACAGAATTGCGCTCCGTCGCTGGGCGTCCCGTGCCCTCGTGGTCGGACTGATGCTCTTCGTTTCGGCCTGCACGACGGTGCCGAAGCCCGCTCAGGCCCCGTTGCCCGCCGATGCCCCGCTGGGCGATTGCTGCCAGAAGCCGGAACGCTATCCCAAGGGCCTCGTCGCCCTGGCCGAGCCTTTCGCCCCGACGATCGGCCGGATGGTCGCGGCCGTCGTCTGGCGCAAGGGTGACCTGCTGCGCCATGACGCCGCGATCGACCGTCTGCTCGCCGATCTACGGCCGTTGGATGTGGTCGCGGTCAGCAACAAGGGACGCCTCTCCGGCCATGCGATCCCCGGCCATTTCGGCCATGTGGCGATCTATGTCGGGACGGAAGCGCAACTGCGCCGCGCCGGCGCCTGGGACCATCCGGCGGTCCGCAAGCACCACGCGGCGATCCGCGACGGCGCGCTGTTCATCGAGGCCGACAACAAGGGTGTCCACCTTTCCACGGCGCCAGCCGCGCTGGATGCCGATGCCATTGCGCTCCTGCGGCCCGCCGGCCTTGGCGCTGTGCGGCGGCGGCAGGCATTGACAGGCTTCTACCAGCGCGTCGGCATGCCCTTCGACTACTATTTCGACCTCGACACGACCTCCTGCACCTTCTGCACGGAACTGGTGAACACCGTGCTGCCGGAGATGCGGCTGCCCACCCGTCTCGTTTACGGCCGGCGTCTCATCCTGCCGGACGAAGTGGTCGCGGCCACCCTTCGCGGGCGAACGGGCTTTACCTTCCTGCGCTATGTCCGGGCCGGCCGCGACGGATGGGAGACGCTGGGCCGCAACAAGATGGAGGAGGACCTTCTCGCCGAATGGTCGAAGCCCGAGCGTCCGCCACAGGTGGCTGCGCTGGAGCGCTGAACGACCGAACTCGCCGGAAATGGCGAGGGTCGCGCAGGGACATATCGAGCCCGTCCGGATCATGAACCTGGATCGTGCAACCGCTGAGGCTCAAGCCCATTCGGTCTCGGTGGAACGACCTATTCGGCAGCGGCCCGCTTGCCTCCCGAGACCTGGGTAATGAAGGCGCGAAGGGCTGCCGGACGGACCGGCTTGTGCTGCAGGGTGATGTTCTGCCGTTCGGCTTCCGCCCTGACCTCGGCCGTCCGGTCGGCGGTGATCAGAAGAGCGGGAATGTCGCTCTCGTAGAGCGCCCGGAGGCGCAGGATCGCGCCGATGCCGCTGCCGTCGCCGAGATGGTAGTCGGCGATGATGACGTCCGGCGGGCTCTTGTTCTCCGCAACGATATCATCGAGCGCCTCGATCGAGCCGGCCAAGGTGACGGCGCAGCCCCAGCCGGACAAAAGGAGGTCCATGCCTTCGAGAATCTTCGGTTCGTTGTCGATGCAAAGAACCCGCAAACCTTCGAGCGGGATGGCAGCCTTGCCGCCCACGGGCAGGTCGGTCACCGCGGCCGCCACCGGAACCGACTTGTCCAGTGGCATCACGACGCGAAAGGTCGTGCCCTTGCCCTGCTTGGACGAAAGCTGCACCGGATGGTTCAGCACGCGGGCGATGCGATCGACGATAGAAAGCCCGAGCCCGAGGCCGGAAGCGGTGCGCATGCCCTCCTCGAGCCGGGCGAACTCCTTGAACACTGTGCGGAACTTCGATGAGGGAATGCCGATACCGCTGTCCATCACCTGGATCACGACCTCATTGCCGTGCCGCCGGGCACCGACCAGCACGCGTCCGGAAGGGGTGTATTTGATAGCGTTGGAGACGAGGTTCTGCACCAGTCTGCGCAAGAGATTGGGGTCGGAGCGGACGGTGAGCGAGGTCGGCATGACGACCAGCTTGAGATTCTTTTCCCGCGCGATCGGCGCGAAGTCGGTCTCGATGCGCTCCAGCAAACCCTGCAGCGGCACGGGCGCCAGCCGCGGTTTCATGGCGCCGGTGTCGAGCCTTGATATGTCGAGCACGGCGCCGAGAATGATCTCGACCGATTCCAGGGCGGAATCGATGTTGCGGACCATGCTGCTATTGTCCGAATCGCCTAGCCGCTCGACCAGTGACGAGGAATAGAGCCGGGCGGCATTGAGCGGTTGCAGGATGTCGTGGCCGGCCGCGGCGAAAAACCGGGTCTTGCCTATATTCGCCTCGTCGGCGGCCGCGCGCGCCTCGGCCAGCGCATGGTTGACCCGGGTCAGCTCGGCGGTTCGCTCGCCGACCCGCTGTTCCAGCGTCTCGTTGGCCTGTTTCAGCGCCTTGTCGGCCGCCACCTGGCTGGTGATGTCGGTGAAGGTCGCGACGAAGCCCTTGTCCGGCATCGGATTGCAGCGCGCCTCGATGATGCGCTCGCCGGCGGCCGTGACCAGCCGGAACGGCTTGTCGAACTGGTGGAAGCGCTTGACCAGCTGGGCCTGATCGCCGGCGGCGACGTCGCCGCGTTGCGCGAGGATCGCCACCATCTCGCTCAAGGGGAAGCCGACCTGGCCGACATGTTCCGGCAGGTCGAGCAGGCTGCGGAATCTTCGGTTCCAGATCGTCAGGCGGTTGCTCGCATCGAAGACCGCGATGCCCTGGTCCATCTGCGAAAGCGCGGTCTGCAGCATGTCCTGGTTATATTGCAGGGCTTCGCTGGCCTGGTCGAGCAGCCAGGCCGTGTCGGCCGAGGTGTCTTCCGCCTTCTGCAGGATCAGCGACAGCACGAGCCGGGCCGAGGACGAGCCGATCGCGCTGCCGAGCAATTGCTCGGAGAAATGGATGAAGGCCATGTCGGCCGGGCTGTCGTCGTCCAGCCGCCGGCCGGCGGCCTGCTCGTAGGAGCGGAAGGAGCGCGTCATGCGCTCGTCGCCGAGATAGCGGGCGATGGCGGCCTTCAGGTCGCCGACGGTGACCCGCGTCTTCCAGCCGCGCGTGGCAAACTGCGAGCGCGGATGGCGCTTGACGAAAATGCCCGACTGGATCCGCTCGACGGGACGCGGATTGCGGCTGAGCGAACCAATGATGAATGCCGCCGTGTTGATCAGCAGGCTGAGCAGCGTCGAATTGACCAGCGGGTCGGCATTTTCCGGACTGAACATGCCGACGCCGGGAAAGAGGAAGCCGAGAATCGACGTGGCGATCTGCGAATTGTCCTCCGCTCCGAGGCTCGGCAGGAAGGACAGATAGGCCCAGACGAAGATGCCGGAGGACAGGCCGGCGATGGCGCCGCGGGCATTGGCTCGTCGCCACATCAGGCCGCCGAACAGGGAAGGGGCGATCTGCGCGATCGCGGCAAAGGCCAGCAGCCCGATCGAGGCGAGCCCGGTCGTGTTGTCGGCCGAGCGGTAATAGACATAGCCGAGCAGCATGACGGCGAAGATCGCCGAGCGGCGGATGTGCAGCAGCGTCTTGGCGAAGTCGTCGCGATGGCTCGGGCGGGTGAGCAGCTTCTGCCTCAGGAAGATCGGCAGGATCATGTCGTTCGAAACCATGATTGCCAGCGCCACGGAGGCGACGATGACCATGGCGGTCGCTGCGGAAAAACCGCCGAGGAAGGTGATCAGCGAAACGGCCGCCATCTCGTTGTGCAGCGGCAGCGACAGGACGTAGAGGTCGGCATCGCCGCCGCCGGAAAACGTCATGATCCCGCCGATCGCCGCGGGCAGGACGAAGATGTTGATGGCGACGAGATAGAGCGGCATCAGGATGCCGGCGAGCTTCAACTCGCGACTGGTGCGGTTTTCCACCACGGTGACGTGGAACTGGCGCGGCAGCATGATGATGGCAAAGGCCGACAGCGCGATCAGTAGCAGCCACCGGCTGAGCGGCGTCTGGTAGGACAGCGCCGTCATGACGGCCTCGTTCTCGGTCGCCTCCTGCCACAGGTCGGTCGGTCCGTCGAACAGGAAGAACACGACGTAGATACCGAGCGTCCAGAAGGCCACGAGCTTGACCACCGATTCCATCGCGATGGCGAGGATCAGACCGTCCTGGTGTTCGGTGGCGTCGGTGTGGCGCGTGCCGAAGACGACGGCAAAGCAGGCGAGCACGAATGCGACGACCAGCGGCAGGTCGATGAAGTAGAGGTTGCCCGTGCCTATGCCGTATTCGGTCGGGTCGACCATGGCGGCGACGGAGCTCGATACGGCCTTCAGCTGCAGGGCGATATAGGGAATGGTTCCGACCAGGCAGATGATCGTGACCAGCATGCCGACGATCGGGTTCTTGCCATAGCGCGCGGCGATGAAGTCGGCGCCCGAGGTCAGCTTCTCCGCCTTGGCGAGATCGATGATCCGCCGGACGATCGGCATGCCGATGGTGAACATCAGGATCGGGCCGATATAGATGGCAGTGAATTCGAGGCCATGTTCGGCAGCGAGGCCCACCCCGCCGAAATAGGTCCAGGAGGTGCAATAGACGGCGAGACTGAGCGCATAGACGATCGGTCGGCCGTTCTCGGGCACGCCATGGGCGCGGCTCTTGCGGTCACCGTAACTGGCCACCGCGAAGAGCAGCAGCAGATAGGCGAAGGCCGAGGCAAAGATGACCCATCCCGGAAGCACGCTTCCTCCTCATCGTCGGCGTTCCATCGAGCGGGAACCTTAGGGGAAGTCACCGCCGTTTGAAATCGCTTCAATCTCGATCTTAAGTCGAACGCTGACCGCGCCGGCTAGAATTTCACTGTTTCCGAATGATCGTACTTTCGATATTCCTTGTCGAGGCAGGACGCCACGCCAGGGACGAGCGTGGCTTGTCGAACGATCAAAGGAGATGGGTATGCTGAACGAGTTCAAGACCTTTATCGCGCGCGGCAATGTCATGGACCTTGCCGTCGGTGTGATCATCGGCGGTGCTTTCGGCCTGATCGTCAATTCGCTTGTCCAGGACATCGTCATGCCGCTGGTCGGCGTGGTCTTCGGCGGCTTCGATTTCTCCAACTATTTCCTGCCGCTGAGCTCGAACGTAACGGCAAACTCGCTCGAGGCCGCCCGCGAGCAGGGCGCCGTCTTCGCCTATGGCAACTTCATCACCGTCATCATCAACTTCCTGATCCTCGCCTGGATCATCTTCCTGATGGTCAAGGGCGTGAACACGCTGCGCGCCTCGCTCGAGAAGCAGGAAAAGAAGGAGGCTGAAGCCGCCCCGCCGCCGGCCGACATCCAGCTTCTGACCGAGATCCGCGACCTGCTGAAGACACGCTGACGCGGTATCGGTCGCGGGCAGGGCCGGGCGCAATCCCGCGCCACCCGTTCCGCATCCATCACCGAAATCGATTCTGCCCTCACGGATTGTCATGGGATTTTCCCGGCGCAATCCGTTAGACCTCTGGTTCGCGAACAGACGTCGAACCGGAGAGCTTGCCATGTCGCTTGTGAAGGATCTCAGCCCGCGCGCCCTTGCCGCGCCGGAAAGCGGGATCGTCGAGATCATCAATTATGCCCGTGGACGCGAGGGTCTCCTGCCGCTCTGGGCCGGGGAAGGCGACCTGCCGAGCCCGGATTTCATCAATCGCGCGGCAAGCGACGCGCTTCTCGGCGGCGAGACCTTCTACACCTGGCAGCGCGGCATTCCCGAACTGCGCGAAGCGCTTTCGCGCTACTATGCCCGCCATTTCGGCGTCGAGCTTTCGCCCGAGCACTTCTACGTCACGGCCTCCGGCATGCAGGCGATCGCGCTTGGCGTCCAGGCGATCACCGAACCGGGCGACGAGATGATCTACCTGTCGCCGGCCTGGCCGAACATCATCTCGGCGATCGACATCGCCGGCGGCCGCTCCGTCGGCGTGCCGCTGACCTTTGCCAATGGCCGCTGGTCACTCGACATGGATAGGCTCGAACAGGCGATCACGCCGAAGACGCGCGGCCTGTTCATCAACACGCCGTCCAATCCCACCGGCTGGACGGCGACGCATGCTGACCTCAAGGCCATTCTCGAACTGGCGCGCCGCCACGGTCTGTGGATCCTCGCCGACGAGATNNCGCCAACTCCTTCTCCAAGAACTGGTCGATGACCGGCTGGCGCGTCGGCTGGATCGTCGCGCCGCCGGAAACGGGGCAGGTTTTCGAGAACCTGATCCAGTATTCCACCTCCGGCGTCGCCCAGTTCATGCAGCGTGGCGCGGTTGCCGCGCTCGATCAGGGTGACGGCTTCGTTCGCGAGAATTTCGAACGCGCGAAGAAATCGCGCGATCTGCTGTGCGATGCGCTGATCGCCACCAACCGGGTCGAAACCCTGAAGCCCGAAGGGGCGCTCTATGCCTTCCTGAAGATCGACGGCATCACCGACAGCCGGCAGGCCGCGCTCGACATCGTCGATCAAACCGGCGTGGCGCTGGCGCCGGGATCGGCCTTCGGCATGGGCGGCGAGGGTTTCCTGCGGGCCTGCTTCCTGCGCGACCCGAAACAGATCGAGGAAGCGGCCGACCGGCTGTGCCGCTATATCCTGGCGCTTTGATCCCGCGACGGCGCGGGGTTCCCATGCTCCGCGCCGCGATCGATAAAATTCTAGCGAAATTTGCAATATTGCGTTTTCTATACTTGGAACTAAACTGTATCAATACTGAGCAAAGCCGAGAATTGTAAGCAAAGTTAAAGGCTGCATTGCCTAGGTTCATCCCGTCAAAGAATTGCGGGATGGACAAACATGGCGATCTTGGTAACGGGTGGGGCCGGTTATATCGGTAGTCACATGGTCTGGGCGCTGCTGGATGCAGGCGAAGACGTGGTGGTGATCGACCGGCTTTCGACAGGCTTCCGCTGGGCCGTCGCGCCGCAGGCGCGGTTCTACCTCGGCGACATCGGCGATGCGGATCTGCTGCGGCAGGTCTTCTTCGAGAACGAGATCGAGGCGATCATCCATTTCGCCGGTTCGATCGTCGTGCCGGAATCGGTGTCCGATCCACTTGGCTATTACGAGAACAATACCGGCAACACGCGGGTGCTGGCTTCGGCGGCGGTCGAGGCCGGGATCGACAAGCTGATCTTCTCGTCGACGGCTGCCGTCTATGGCACGCCGGCAAGCGCCGAGCCGGTCAAGGAAACCGCGCCGCTCCTGCCGGAAAATCCCTATGGCCAGTCCAAGCTGATGAGCGAGATCATGCTGCGCGACACCGCCCGCGCCCATGACTTCCGCTATGTGGC
>DPXQ01000098.1 GCA_003527225.1 Rhizobium sp. | reverse complement strand
GGGGCATGGTGCCGTGTCCGACGGCGTGGCGGAACGCGCGGCCGCCCATGCACTTGGCCTCGTCGGCCTGACGGACCGCACGACCTACCTGCCCGCCAACTTGTCAGGGGGGCAGAAACAGCGCGTGGCGGTCGCTCGGGCCCTTGTCTCCAGCCCGGCGCTGGTGCTGGCAGTCGAGCCCACCGCCGCGCTGGACAAGGACAGTGCGGCCGAGGTCGTGGATCTGTTGAAACGCATGGGCGAAGCGCGGGGTACCACGACTTTGCTCGTCACCCATGATAACCGCATCCTCGACCGCGCTGACCGTGTTCTGACATTGGAAGACGGCCGCATTGTGAAGGTCGAGGAGCGAGACTGAACTACCATATCTTCAGACCGAGAGATCACTTCTTTCGAGCGTCACCATCGACAATCACGCTGATCCGAGAGGGTTGGAGCAAAACAGCGCATACGGACAAAGCGAGGAAAGGTCGTTTCGCTCATGCAACACGACTACCAGGCAAACTCCGACCAACTCGTGACTGGAACGATTGATTACGAAATGCTAGCCGAAGGGCCGTTTGCCAAGCGTTTGATCGACGCGAACCGCAGCGAACTGGAGAAGATGTCCGCACGGCTGCAATAGCGGAAACCTGCCGCAGGGCAGATGCGCGCGACCGCGCCTGTCACGAGCGAAGGAAAAAGTTCTCTCCTCACGAGGCGCTTTCACCTTCTTCCCATTGCTCGTATTGATATCAACAATGCACATCGACCATTCAAAACCGGTTACACGGAAATTGGCCCCGTCAATCCTTGCGCTTACGCGTTCTCCTAAAGGCCAATGGTGGCCTAAGGAGAACGCGTAGGCGCCAGCCTTGGTGCGACTGACCAAGGCCATTGACTCCCTCTCTCGTGAGAACATATAAAGAACAAAAGTGAGGCAGCCGCTTTCGAATGCAATGCTGTTTCATGAGGACTGAGCCATGCACGCCGAACGCCAAGCGCCCGAAACCATCCCCGAAGATCCTGTCGATGTCGCCCTTGCCTGGCACCAGGGCGACCCGCGCGCCACGATCGCCACGCTTATCGAGGACTGCAGACATCTGCGCCAGCAGCTGGCGCTGACGGAAGGCGCCATGAGCCGCGGCATGACGCGCGGCTGGAGGCCGAGCTTCGACCGGAGCGAATAACCATGCCCGCCAGCAGCTATCGCGGCCGGGCCCATCCCACTCTCGAAAACAAGATCCCGACGCTCGAGGATGCCGACGGGCTCGGCCAGTTCGTCCGCGCCGGGTGCGTCCGCTGCAAGACCATCCGCTTCTATCGGCCGGCTGACATCCGAAAGCTGATCGGCGAGAACATCCACATCCTGCGTCTGCAGGAGAAATTCCGCTGCGACCAGTGCAGAACGAAGGAATACATGGCCGTCGAGTTCAAGACGCTGCTTGCCCGGGAAATCCCCGGCCTGGTGGTTCGCGAGCTGGTCGAGGTGCAGTGGGTGAAAAGGCCGGTTTGGCGTGATAGAAAGCTCTGACCAAGGAGCCGCCCCATGTGCAATCTCTACAATGTCACGACCAACCAGGAGGCGATCCGGGCTTTCACCCGCGCCATGGTCGACAATCTCGGCAACCTCGAGCCTTCCTTCGACGTCTACCCCGACCAGATGGCTCCGATCGTGCGCAACACGCCGGCCGGCCGCGAGCTGGCGAGCGTGCGCTGGGGCCTGCCGAGTTCGCGCCAGGCGATCTTCCAGGCCGCCTCGAGGCGCGCCGACAAGCTGCGCGCCAAGGGCAAGGAGGTTGACTTCGACGAGCTGCTGAAAATGGAGCCGGACGGCGGCACGACGAACGTGCGCAACACCGCGAGCAAGCACTGGACGCGCTGGCTGGGCGTCGAGCATCGCTGCCTCGTGCCGGTCACGCGCTTCGCCGAGCCGGACCCGGCAAGCAAGGTCGAAGGAGGCCGCACGCCGAACGCATGGTTCGCACGCAATGCCGATCAGCCGCTGATGTGCTTCGCCGGGATCTGGGTGCCGCAATGGGAGAGCGTGCGCAAGGTCAAGGAGGGTCTGATCAAGACCGACCTCTACGCCTTCCTGACCACCGAGCCCAACGTCGTCGTCGCGCCGATCCATCCGAAAGCCATGCCGGTGCTGCTGACCGAACCGGAAGAAATCGAGATCTGGATGACCGCCCCATGGGACGAGGCCAAGGTGCTGCAGCGGCCGCTCCCGCAAGAGCGGCTGATCCTGCTGCCGGCGAAAGCGACCTGACCCCTCCAAGTTCAGGGCTATCAACAGTTCGGCTGTCATGGCATAGTGTCGCTTCCGGCCGACCACCCCAGCCCCCCAAGCCCTATAGTCGGTCGGCGAATTGACGCCAATCAAGCCCTCGTCTTCCCACGGAAGGCGAGGGTTTGTCATCGCAGGGGGCGGATGGCTCTTGACCAGTGCGTTATTGCGCCACCTGAACACGGCGGGGATTTCTAGCCGGTCAACAGGTCTCATGACAACCGTGCTGTACGATCAGACTGGACTGATTCATCGCTTCGTACGGCCATCTCCGCGACCGGCTGGAAGACCGGCTCGATCGCATCCTGGCATGAGAGGTTCCAGTCCGGACGGTCTCATCAAGGACGATCGTTACGTCCCATTTGGCACTAGGGCCCAGTGGGATGTCAAATAGGCAGTGCCATCAGAAGGGCCGCCACACGCGTTCGGATCGCGAAAGCGACGGACCCGTCTCGGGCGATTCGGCGCGGCTGACGGTTCTTGTCGACCTGGACCGTCACCATGTGATCGTCAGCGTTGACGATGGTCCGATGCCAGCTTACGGGATCGTTGGCGCCCAACCGCTCGCTGTGACCTGGTTGAGGTCGGCTGCGCGACGGCAGGCTGTCGACATGGAAACCCAAAAGCTGATGGCGTGCTTTCGGTCCCGTTACGGACTTATGAGGACACAACTTCCGAAGGGCGGCTTTGCACCGGAATGGACAGCCGAGCTTCCCGATCGCGATATCGTTCTGAAGAAGGTTCGGGGCATCGATTTCAAGATCGGGCTAGGCGTTGCCTGGAACAAGGAAGACCCGACAGCCGCGCGCGACGACATCATCGACATTGCGCGATCCCTGGCGCGGCCGGGAAGGTGAGGGCGGTCCGGGGTGTGGACCGCTTGATCTGTCAGTGTTGGCTCAATCGAATTCCTTGAGGAATTCGGAGACGGTCTTCAGGCAGAGCTCCTTCTCCTCCACATGGGGCATGTGGCTCGATTCCTCGAAGACGACCCAGCGGCAGCCGGGGACATTTTCGACATAAGGCGCGATCACGAGCGGCGTGGCCTCGTCATGGCGCCCCGAGATCAGAAGCGTCGGTGCGGTAATCGAGGATAACCGGTCCTCGATCGTCCAGTCTTTCATGGTTCCGATCACATGGAACTCGGTCGGGCCGTTCATGTTTCGATAGACGGTATTGTCCTCCTCCATGATCTGAAAGGTGCGCGCCACCTCCTTCGGCCACGGTACGACCCGGCAGACATGGCGGTCGTAGAAGACCCGGGACGCGGCGACATATTCAGGATGGGTGAGCGTTCCGTCCTGCTCGTGGCGCAGCAGCGTGGCTTGCACGTCGGCGGGCAGTTCTTCGCGAAGCCGGTTGGCCTCTCTCACCCAGGTCTTCATGCTGGCCGGAGAATTGGCGATCACAAGGGCCTTCAGTCCGGGGGGCTGGCGAACGGCGTGTTCGGCGCCCAGCATGCCGCCCCAGGACTGGCCGAGAAAGGCATATCGATCCTGGATGCCCAGATGCGCCAGCAAGGCGTCGAGCTCTTCGAGGAACAGCGACACCGTCCAGAAATCCTCACCCTCTTGCGGCAGGCGCGTGGAGTTGCCGTTGCCGAGCTGGTCGTAGTGGATGACGGCCCGGCCATCCAGCGCCGCGATCTCCTTGAAGGAATCGACATAATCGTGGGTGCATCCCGGCCCGCCATGGGCAACGACGAGCGGCAGGCGCTCGGACGAGAGCTGGCCGGTGATGCGGTACCAGGTGCGGTATTCACGAAACGGCAGATAGCCTTCGCTGGACGGAATATCTGTCACGCCCGTTCTCCTTGTCTCACTGCAGGGAGAAAACCATAGCGGTGCTCAAGGGCACATGGCAGCTATCATAAATTATAGGCAGGCACACCCTCGAGAAGACGGCACTGGGTGGCGCGCACGACCGCCTGCGTTCTGTTCCTGGCGCCGAGTTTGCGGGCGGCGGAGTTCAGATGCATCACGACCGTCGGCACCGACCGGCCGATCACCCGCGAGATTTCCTTGGCCGACAGTCCATGGGAGGAATAGGAAAGACATTCGCGCTCGCGCTCGGTCAGCCGCACGCCCGAAGCATTCAGCACCGTGTCGTCGAAGAGCTCGTATGCGGCTTCGTGAAAGACCTGGGCAAGCAGGCTGAAGTCGGCGAGCACCTGCGTGGCATCACGTATGAATTCCCGCCGCGCCCCATACCGCACGCCCGTTACCGTCGCATAATCCCCCCGCGGCATGTGGACCGGCACGGTGACGCCTGCGAGCATGTCGTGTTCGCGCAGGAAGTCACAGACAGGCTTAGTCTCGTCGGTCAGGAAGCGCGTGATCCTGGTCTCGACATCCGGATCGTAGTTCCAGAAGAATGGCACCGATGTCTGCATTGCGAGCCGCTGGACCGGATCGATGCGGAAATATTCGCGGTTGCACCAGTAGTCGTACATGTCGCCGGCGACATTGCGCAGTTTGAGGAGGGTGGGGATTTCGACCTGACCGTCAAAGCCGCGCCGTGTCGGCGTATAGTCATAAATCAGGGCCTCGAAGCCCATCTTGCGCATCGCGCCGAAGGCAAGGTCAATCCTGTCGTCCAGGGTCTCCGACGCCGAGAAGCGATCCGTGATGGCACTGATTTCGTCAAGCATCCCACACTCCGGCATGGCGGTGGCAAGGGCACCCTATCACTTCTTATAGCTAGTGCGCATGGTGCGATGCGTTAAAGTTAGTCATGCTCAAAAAATGGTCAAGATAATTCAGAAGGACAAGGTCCATCATGTGGCGTGAAATCACTCCGGATGACCGCATCGAAGTGGAAGTCGACGGTTTCAAGGTCGTGACATACCTGTTTGGCAGCGGCGACGAGACCATATTGTGCCTGAACGGAGGTCCGGGCCTCCCCTGTGATTATCTTCGGGACGCCCATTCCTGTCTTGTCGACAAAGGCTATCGTATCGTTGCCTTCGACCAGCTCGGGACGGGGGCGTCCGACAGGCCAACCGACGCCGCCTTGTGGACGATCGGGAGATATGTCGAGGAAACCGAGACGGTCCGCCGCAAACTCGGTCTCGGCAAGGTACATCTTCTGGGGCATTCCTGGGGCGGCTGGCTTGCCATCGACTATGCCCTGAAATACCGCGAATACCTCAAGACGCTGATCCTCGAGGATACGGTCGCTGACATGCCGCATCTGGTTGTCGAACTGGAACGGCTTCGCGCAGCACTCGGATCCGAAACGGTCGCCATGATGCAGAAGCATGAAGCCCAGGGCACGATCGATCATCCGGAATATCTGGCTGCGATCACGCTCCTCAACTATCGTCACGTCTGCCGTCTGCCGGATTGGCCGGCACCCGTGCGCCGGTCGCTCGATGACTGGAACATGGGGCCGTACATGACCATGCAGGGGCCGAACGAATTCCTCTATACCGGCAATCTGAAGGACTGGAACCGCATCCCGGATCTACCCGGTCTCGACGTTCCCGTGCTGATTACCGTCGGCGAACATGATGAACTGACGCCGGCCTGCGCCATGCGCATGAAAAATGCGCTGCCCGATGCCGAGCTCCGGGTATTGCGCAACGCAAGCCATATGCCGTTTTATGAAAACCCCGAGGACTATTATGGCGCCCTGACCGATTTCCTCTCCCGGCACAGGTCAGCCTGATGGTGATCGGCCTTAATCGGGAACCTCAAGGGAGGCGGATGTCGAACTGATGCATCGATACAAGTTCGTTCTCTACCGGCCGCTGCAGCTTCTGCCCGTCCTCTTCGGCATCAGCATCATCACCTTCGTGCTCGTGCGCCTCATTCCCGGCGATCCGGCACGTGTCATTCTCGGCACCAAGGCAACCCCGGCGGCGATTGCCCGTATTCGCGAGCAATACGGCCTCGATGAGCCGCTCTGGCTCCAGTATTTCTATTTCATCGAAAACCTTGGCCGCGGAGAGATGGGCAAGTCGATCCTCTACAAGATCGACGTCTTGAAACTGATCGCCACGCGTATCGAGCCGACGCTGATGCTTGTGCTTGCAAGTGTGCTCCTCTCCATCCTGATCGCCCTTCCGATGTCGGCGGTCGCGGCGCGCCGCCAGGGGCGGCTCGCCGATCATGCGGTGCGGGTCGTATCCACCATGGGGATCGGATTTCCGCCCTTCTGGCTCGGGCTCATGCTGATCATCTTCTTCGCCGTGCAGCTCGATCTGTTTCCGGTCTCCGGCTATGGCAACAGCCTCGTCGAAAAGCCCTGGCACCTGGCGCTTCCGAGCCTCACCATCGCTTTGTCGCTGTCTGCCGTCATTACGCGCAGCCTGAGGGCCGCGATGATCCAGGGCTTGCGATCGGACGTGGCGACGGCGGCGCGTGCCCGGGGCATGCCCGAAAGCATCGTCTTCTGGCGCCATGTGCTTCCCAATTCCCTCGTTCCGACGGTCAACCTGCTTGCCGTCAACATCGGCTGGCTGATCGGCGGAAGCGTGGTCGTCGAAACCGTCTTTGCCCTGCCGGGCATGGGCCAATTGCTGGTGAGGGCGATCTTCTCACGTGACTACATGGTCGTCCAGGGGGTCGCCATGGTGTTTGCCTGCGCCACCGTGCTCGTAAACTTCCTCGCCGACATCGTCACCGTGACGGTCGACCCAAGGGTGAAGCTATGAGCGCGTCGGCCACCCGTTATTCCGCATCGTCCGGGCTCAGCCGGTGGCTGGGCCAGCACCTGTCGCTGGCCATCGGCATGGGGATGCTGGCCTTCTTCCTCCTGGTGGCAATCGCCGCACCCCTGATCGCACCCTATGATCCGGTGTCGCAGATGGCGGATGTGCGCCTCACACCGCCCTCGTTCGCCCACCCCTTCGGAACGGACAATTTCGGCCGTGACATCCTGTCTCGCGTGATATGGGGCACCCGGATCGATCTTCAGATCGCGTTCATCGGCGTGGTCTTCCCCTTCATCATCGGCACCTTGCTCGGAACCGTTGCCGGCTTCTTCGGCGGACTGGTCGACATCGTCTTCATGCGCATCATCGACATCATTCTCGCTTTCCCCTTCCTCGTGCTGATGCTCTCGATCATCGCCATTCTGGGGCCGGGCCTGATCAGCTTCTACATCGCGATGGCGCTGGTCGGCTGGGTATCCTATGCGCGCCTCGTGCGCGCCCAGATCCTGGTCCTGAAAAACAGCGACTATGCCGTTGCCGCCGTCAGCCTCGGTTTCGGCCGGATGCGCATCATGTTCCGCCACCTGTTGCCGAACGCGATCGCCGGATCGCTGGTGTTCGTGATGTCGGACGCCGTGCTCGTCCTCCTGAACGGCGCCGCCATCAGCTATCTTGGTCTCGGCGTCCAGCCGCCGACCGCCGAATGGGGGATCATGGTCGCGGAGGGCCAGCCTTTCGTCACCACGGCGTGGTGGATCACCTTCTTTCCGGGGCTTTCGATCGTTTTCCTCGCCTTTGCCTTCAGCCTGCTTGGCGATGCGCTGGGCGACCTGCTGGGACTTCACGAATGACCGCGCCCCTTCTCTCGATCCGCGATCTCGTCGTGAATTTTCACGGTGGAATGTCCCCCAGGACCCTGATCGACCATGTTTCCGTCGATCTGGCGCAAGGCGAAATCCTCGGTCTGGTCGGTGAAAGTGGCTCCGGCAAGAGCCTGCTCTGCCGGGCGGTCATGGGACTTCTGCCGTCGCCGCAGCTGTCGATCGATCGCGGCTCGGTGATGTTGGAGGGCCACGACCTCGTGACCGCAAGCCCGGCTGAGATGCTGGCCGTTCGCGGTGGCGAGATCGGCATGATATTCCAGAACCCGAGCAGCCATCTCGATCCGGTCATGAGGATCGGCGATCAGATCGCCGAAGGTATCCGGTTTCATCAGGGAGCAACAGCGCGCCAGGCGCGCGAGGCAGCAATCGAGATGCTGGCGCAGGTCGGTTTTCCGCAACCGGCCCGGCAATACGACAACTATCCGCATGAATTCTCCGGTGGGATGCGTCAACGCGCGATGATCGCGGCGGCCCTTTCGTGTCGACCGAAAATCCTGATCGCCGACGAGCCGACGACGGCGCTCGACGTGACGATCCAGGCGCAGATCCTGGAACTGCTGCTCGAACTGCGCGACCGGCTGGGGCTCTCGGTCATCCTGATTACCCATGACCTCGGTATTGTCGCGCAGACCTGCGACAGGATTGCCGTGATGCGTAACGGTCAGCTGGTGGAGCAGGGACAGAAGCGGCAGATCCTTTCCGCCCCGAAGCACGACTACACCCGGATGCTGATCGGCAGCCACCCGTCGCTCCCGGCGGGGGAGGGGGCAAGAACTTTCCCCTCAGTAGCGGACCATCGCCTCCCGACACGGCCTCTTCTCGAGGTCGACGATCTGCATGTCCGGTTTCATGCCGGTGGCTCCTTCCTTCGTGCGGGCAACAAGACCGTCAGTGCGGTCAAGGGAGTGAGCCTTCAGGTCATGCCCGGCGATGCGATCGGCATTGTCGGGGAATCCGGCAGCGGCAAGAGCACGCTTGCCCGCGCCATTCTCGGGCTAACGCCGATCTCTTCCGGTCATGTCACCTTTGACGGTGTCGATCTTGCCCAGCAACCCAGCCGGGCGCTCGCCAGGCTGCGGCGTGAGACGGCGATGGTGTTTCAGGACCCGCTCAATGCATTGAACCCGCGTTTCACGGTGGGCGAAACGCTTGGCGAGGTCCTGAAGACGCATGGCATGCCGGCCGCGGATATCCCCGCCCGCGTCGATGAATTGCTGGACCTTGTGCATCTCGAACGGGAATTTGCCGGACGCAGACCGCGCAGCATGAGCGGCGGCCAGTGCCAGCGTGTCGGAATTGCCCGCGCGCTTGCGGTCAACCCTCGCCTCATCATCGCCGACGAGTGCGTGGCGGCTCTCGATGTGACGATCCAGAAGCAGATCGTCGATCTCTTTGCCGAACTGAAGGAGCGCATGAACCTGACATTGCTCTTCATCGCGCATGATCTGGCGATCGTGCGCAATCTCTGTGAACGGGTCGTGGTGATGTACCATGGCGAGGTGGTGGAGGAGGGACCGTCTTCTCGGGTCTTTGCCCGTCCTCAAAATCCCTACACCGCAGCGCTGATCGGCGCTGTCCCCGACATAGATCCCGACAAGAAGCTTCTGGCGCCCAAAGTCGCGCCCGCTGCCGCCTGAACCACCGCTCAATTCAACAAAAGAGGGAACAATCAAATGCTACGGAAATGGATGAAAATCGGCATGGTCACCGTCATGACCGCGCTTTCGGCGGGAGCCGGGATTGCGGAAGCAGCCGGTGTCCTCACGATCGGTCGTCGCGAGGATTCAACGACGTTTGACCCGATCAAGACCGCGCAGAACATCGACTTCTGGGTCTTCTCGAATGTCTATGACGTGCTGATCCGGGTCGACAAGACGGGCACCAAACTGGAACCGGGCCTTGCCGAGAGCTGGACGGTTTCCGATGACGGATTGACCTACACCTTCACCATGCGTGATGCGAAATTCTCGGACGGAAGCCCGATCACGGCCGAAGACGCCGCCTTCAGTCTGCTGCGCATCCGTGACAATGAGGGCTCGCTCTGGATTGACTCCTACAAGGTGATCGAAACCGCCACGGCGGCCGACGCGAAGACCCTCGTCGTCAAACTGGCAAGCCCTTCGGCCCCATTCCTGTCCACCCTTGCCATGCCAGGTACCTCGATCATTTCGAAGGCCGGGATGGAGCAGCTCGGTGAGGAAGCCTATGCCGAAAGCCCGGTCGCCTCGGGTGCATTCGTCGTCAAGGAATGGCGACGCGGCGATCGCGTCATTCTCGAAAAGAACCCGAATTTCTGGCAGGCCGACCGCGTGTCGCTCGACGGCGTGGAGTGGATCTCCGTTCCGGACGACAACACGCGCATGCTCAATGTCCAGGCCGGCCAGCTCGATGCTGCGATCTTCGTGCCCTTCTCACGGGTCGATGAACTGAAGAAGGATCCCAACCTGACGGTCCATCTCGACACCTCTACCCGGGAAGACCACCTTCTCATCAACCATGAGCACGGCGAGCTTGCCAAGAAGGAAGTCCGCGAAGCGCTCGACTACGCGATCGACAAGAAGGCGGTCGTCGATACCGTCACCTTCGGTCAGGGTGAGGTGGCAGATTCGTTCATCCCGAAGGGCGCGCTCTATCACTATGCGGACAACCTGCATCGTCCCTATGATCCCGAGAAGGCCAAGACGCTTCTGTCTGCTGCCGGCGTCAGCGGCCTGACGCTCAATTATCTGGTCAATGCTGGCAACGAAGTCGATGAGCAGATCGCGGTTCTGCTCCAGCAGCAGTTGCAGAAAGCCGATATCACGGTGAATCTGCAGAAGATGGATCCGAGCCAGACCTGGGACATGCTTGTTGCGGGGGACTATGATCTCTCGGTCATGTACTGGACCAATGACATTCTCGACCCCGACCAGAAGACCACCTTCGTCGTCGGGCACGATTCCAACAACAATTACATGACCCGCTACAAGAACGACAAGGTCAAGGACCTCGTGGCTGCCGCCCGTCTGGAAATGGACCCGGCCAAGCGCGAACAGATGTATGTCGACATCCAGAAGATGGCGAAGGACGACGTGCACTGGATCGACCTTTACTACAGCCCCTACATCAACGTCTCGCGCAAGAATATCGAGAATTTCGACCAGAACCCGCTTGGCCGTTTCTTCCTCGAGGATACCGTCAAGAACTGATGGGGTCTGCTGCCGGTTGCCGAGACCCCGGCCGGCAATGGCTGTACAAGAGCCCGCCTGGCGATGTCAGGCGGGCTTTTCTTGTGCCACGACGGTTGGCGAACCGGCGCATGGCGCTGTCCAAGGATGCGCAGCCCGTGGCAGCCGGCTCCTCGACTTTGCTTCATTCCCCGCTGATCGGGTCTTCTGCTGGCTATTGCATCCGCATCGCCGAATGCGGACAGGCTTCGCTTACCATCGCCCGACACGGGTACCTGCCATTATGCATCAGCAACTTAAATTCCCCAATCAGCTCAGTGGCTTGCTACCTAAAGAGGATACTGGAAGCGCTATGTTGCGTTGCATCAGGGGGTAAAACCGCGTAGCTTCCGGGCGGGCTGTGGAATGAAAGGCGTCGTGGGACACGCCATTCGCACAAGGAGATCAGATGCTTGATACGCCTCCATCCAAGCCCAATGACCTCGAAGCCATTGCCCGCACGGGCGGGCCTCTTCGTCGCATGGCAGCGCGCCTGCCCACCTATCTGACGGACCTGCGGGAAAACCCGGCCTGGCTGCCGATGTTCGTGCTGGCCCGGACAATGCCTTTCCGCCGGGCGCACTGGCTGACCGCCAGAGCCGTTTCGCCCTCTGCCACGCCGGCCGAATCGATGTTCGGGGCGATCAGCGCGACGGATGTCGCTTCGGAACTGAGGAAAACAGGCATCTTCACCGGCCTGACATTGCCTGCGCCGATCCACGGGGAGATCGCCCGCTTCGCGCGGGAGACGCCGTGCTTCGGCAATTTCGACCGCAAACTGGAGTTCCTCGCCGCAGAGCACGCGGAGGCCGAACGGCGCTTCGGGCGCGCCATACTGAGCGGCCATCATTTCGAACGGGTCCTGCAATGCGAGGCGGCCGTTGCCGTTCAGAAGGACCCGCTGCTCCTCGATGTCGCGCGGCATTATCTCGGCGGCGAGGCGAAACTGATCACCACGCGCACCTGGTGGAGCTTTCCGACGAAGAATGCCTCGGACGCTGAACTCAGCCGGGCCTCGTTCAAGTTCCATTTCGATCTCGACGACTGGCGGATGCTGAAGTTCTTCTTCTACCTGTCCGATGTCGACGCGGATGCGGGTCCGCATGTCTATGTCCGCGGCAGCCACAAACGTCGGCGCATCAAGCACCAGTTGACGCTGCTCGTGGGTCACTCCGCGCAGGACGTTCTGGGCTTTTACGGTGAAGACAGCGCGACCACGCTGACGGGAAGGGCCGGGACCGGCTTTGTCGAGGATCCCTTCGGCTTCCACATGGGAACACTGGCGAAGACTGCGCCGCGTCTCATGATGGAAGTCGGCTTCGGCGTCTCCAGGCCGTCCAGGCGCCGGTATCATGGCGAGCCGGTGATCCGGTAGCCGATCAAGCCTTCGCCCGCCGGCCGTTGGACCGGCATCTGCCAGCGTGGGCTATTTCCGGCGCAAGGGCTGCCGGAGCGGCAGTTCCTGCGTCGGCATCGCCGCCTCCGGACCCCAACTCCGCCTTGACGACAAACACGGATGGTCATCCGTGCGCGCGATCATAGGCGATGTTGCGGGCGAGCCAGCAGCCGATCGTCAGTCCGCTGATCGTGCCGTCACCGTGGCGGCTGATCTGTATCGTCCAGTCGCCGGGCGCGGGCGCGTCCATCGAGCGGCGGCATGGCAGTGTCCAGAGATCCTCGGCCACCGGATAAAGGGCCATCATTTCTCCCTTGCCGAGAAATCCTTCGAAGAAGCCATAAAAAGCCCCGTTCATTAGGGTGATCTCGAATGCGGCATCGAGCTCCCTTGAATGATAGCGGCCGGCAATGTCAGGTTTTGCTGCCCCCGCCACGCGTGTCGCTGAGCCGCGCAGGTTCTCGCGCCAGCGCTCGTAGCCAATCTCGTCACCGCGCCGGACAAGAGTCATTGTGGACGAACGTGCGGCGTCCGCCTCTTGCGTGGAGAGCCGCTCAGGCGATCCGGCAAACAGTGCCTTCAGGCCGCTGTGACCTGCCGAGACAGTCAACAGCAGGCCCGTTTCCCGGTCGAGGTAGCGGCCTTTCCAGCCTGGACCGGCGGCTGCCTCGTTCTGTATTTCCGTGGGGATGCCGAGGGCTGCCTTCATCAGCCTGGTCGCCGTCTCCTGCGCGTTTCCTTCGTGGTTGAAAAGAACGATAACGGACAGTCTTTCGGACGGCGCGTAAATGCGGTGCATCCTGAAACCCCGCAAGGCTCCGCCGTGACCGGTGGTCTCGGTCTGGCCAACCGTGTCGTGGGCGAGGCCATTGCCATAGGGGGCCTTTCGGCCGTCGGAAAAAGTCTGGGGCTTCGACAGGCGCCGATAAAGGCCATGTTCGTCGTCGCGTGTCTTGTCGATGAAGCGCTCCCAGGCGAGCATGTCTTCGAGAGATGCGAAGATGCCTGCGTCGCCGGTCCAGTAGATACGGTTCGTGGCGGGGAAGAAGCCGACGGAATCGTTGCCTTCGTGGCCGACGACGTCATCGGCAGGATTGGCGGTATCCGGCAGCAGTTCTGCCGTTTGCATTCCCGCAGGATCGAAGATCCTCTGGCGATAGAGTTCACCGAGCGAACGCTCCGAAACCTCCTCGATGATGTCGGACAGGATACGAAAATTGCCGTTGGAATAGGAATAGCGGCTACCCGGCGCAAAATGGGTGCTGCGCATGCGGGCAAATAGCGGTCTTGCATCTTCTCTTCGAAAGACGCCCTCGGCGTCGGCGCCGTGCAGCACAGTCAGAGCCCAATAGTCCCTCAGGCCCGACTGGTTGTTGCAAAGGTCACGGATGACTGGGCGCTTCGTCTCCATATTCGGCAGATGGTTTTGCAGGAGCGGATCGAAGTACTCCAGATCCTTCCCGAGGTCCTGCAATATGCCGCAAGTGAACTGCTTGCTGATGGAGCAGATTGGAAAACGAGTCGAAGCCGTCACGGGGACATGCCGCTTCGGATCGGCGTAACCCCAGACATGGCTCAGTACGGTCTCGCCATTCTTGACGACGCCGATCGCTCCGCCGGGTCCGCGCATTTGCTCGGAAATGTTCTGAGTAAGCAGTTCCAGGGCGGAATGATCGATCGACTGCATGAATTCTCCTTACGGCTGTCAGGTGTCGGGCAAGACCCGAACCAAGGCGACTTGGTCTGGTAGTTACCCAAGGACCGGGCGTGTTGATGATCAGAAATGTTATAACCCTCTGCGAGATAGGGGTGAAAAGGAAGCGCGAGTGACTTAAGCGCTTCTTCCCATCGTCGTCCGCGTTCAGCAATCACGTGAGAGCGGTGTCAAGAATTGCGTTACCGGTCACGACCTGAGCCCCAGTTCTCCGCCAGTTTTGGGGAGCAGAGCAGCCGCGCGACTTCCCAGCCGTCGATTGCCTCGATGCGATAGCGATCGTGCGGAGTTCCCCCGGTGGTATCGGCGGCAATCATGGCGTTCACGACGGCTTCTTCGACGCATTGGACTGCGGCGCTATAGGTAGGATCGAGGATCTCGTCGTTGACCATTTCGAGAGTTAACATCGGGCCGGCCTTGTGGCGCATCGGATGGGGATTGGCGGTAGAGAAGGCGAGGAAGATGTCGCCGGAATTGTTGCCGCCGATGGTGCCGTTGCGGCCGATGCCGATGGCGCCGCGCCGGGCGAGCTTCTGCAACTGGTGGGGCGCGAGCGGCAGGTCGGTCGCGATCACCACGATGATCGAGCCGCGCTCGGAAAGGCCGGGATCGTTCTGCTTCAGCAGTTTGCCGATCGGTACGCCGCCGATCGTCAGCCAGTTGCGCTGGCCGTGATTGGCCTGCACCAGGGCAGCGACCGTGTAAGGCTCGCCGTCGAGTGTGATGCGGCGCGAGGCGGTGCCGGTGCCGCCCTTGAAGCCGTAGGCGATCATGCCCGTGCCGCCGCCGACATTGCCCTCGGCGACCGGGCCGGGTTTCGCGCCGTTCAGCGCCTCGAAGGCGTGTTCGACGGTGACATGCTGGCCGTTGATGTCGTTGAGCAGCCCGTCATAGGTTTCGGCCACCACCGGCATGATCCAAAGATGCTCGTCGCCTTTGTAGGTCGCGGCATATCGATCGATCATCCAGCGCACCGCGCCGTGATGGACCATGCCGACGCTGTGGGTATTGGTGATCAGGACCGGGCCGACGAAATAGCCGCCGTCCTCGATCCAGTGTGAGCCGGTCATTTCGCCATTGCCGTTGAAGCGATGGATGCCGGCAAAGACGGGAACGGGCTCATCGGCCGTGGCGTGCGGCAGGATGGCGGTGACGCCGGTGCGGACCGGCAGCTTGCGGCCGGGGCGGGGGCCCTCCTCGCGGATGGTGGAATAGCCGACATGGATGCCCGCGATGTCGGTGATGGCGTTGAGCGGACCGGGCGTGCCGTCGAAGGGAATGCCGAAATCGTGGGCGCGCTTTTTGCCAGGGGCGGTCGTGTCGTCGGTCATGGCGTCGTTCCCATTGGCAACCCGTCTTCTCTCAGCACACCGTGAGCTTCACGCCGTTGCTGTCCAGGCTTTCCCTCAGTTTGTCGCCCGGTGCCTGGTCGGTGACGACGTTCGTGATGTCGCGCCAGGGCGCATAGCGCGCCGGGAAAAGCCGGTCGTGCTTGGAATGGTCGGCGACGACGGCGGTGCACGCGGCACGCGAGACCATGGCGGTATAGACCGCGCCGCATTCGAGCAGCGCATCGGACGGGCCATCGGGACCGAGCCCGCTCGCGCCGAGGATGGCAAAGTCGGCATAGAAGGAATTGAGGAAGGAAACGGTGTGAGCGCCGACGGTCGCACCCTCGGTGGCGTGATAGTCGCCGGGCAGCATGACGACCTTGATCGTCGGATTGATGGAGAGCACAGTTGCCACGCCGAAAGAATGGGTGAGCACGGTGATGTTCTTCATCTCCACCGCGATGCGCCGGGCGGTATGCACCGTCGTCGAGCCGGAGCCGATCATCAGCACCTGCGCGCCTTTGAGGATCTGCACTGCCGCCCTGGCGATCCGCTCGCGTTCGGTGACGAAGAGGGCATGGCGTTCGGTGACCGAAGGCTCGGTGGAGAGCGAACGGACGGCACCGCCATAGGTGCGGTTCAACAGGCCCTGTTCGGTCATCTCGTCGAGGTCGCGGCGAATGGTCTCGGTCGAGACGTCGAGCCTTCGAGCGAGTTCCGCCACGCGCAGGCTCGGCGCCTGGTTGAGTTCGGTCAGGATGCGCTCCTGGCGCACGCTCTTCGGTTTCTTCATCGCTGTTTGTTCCCCTGCCGTCTGAGCGCCTTTTCGTCCACCCATTCGCGTCCGCCGGCAAGCACCGCGTCGTAGACCGCTCCGCCGATCGCCCGGCCGACATCGGTGTGAAGCCCGGCGTAGGTCTGGCGCCGATCGGCGACCGGGCAGGCGACGGCAAGGCAGTCGGTTCCGGTTCCGGTGACGACGAGGCCGTCCCTGGTCCAGCCGAGATCGATCACCGCTGCGGTGCGCGCTTCGGTGGCGATCGACAGGGCCTCGATCAGGCCCGCCTCGTCGAGCGGCTGGTCGACATGGGCGACGAGATTGATCGTACCCACCCGCCCGGAATGGGGCGTATCGGCGCCGACGCGGCCGGCATTGGCAAGGCCGATAGTGGCCAGGCAGAAGGCGGTCGCTTCCCCGCTTTGCCGCATGGCCTGATGATGCTTTTTCACGTCTCGCGAGGTCATCAGCTGCACCGCATCGCCGTAGCCGGCCGCCGTCAGCCGGTCGCTGAGCAGGCCCGCCGGATCGACGCCGATCGGCAGGTCCGTTTCTGACACTTCGAGCCAGGCGATGGTGTCGGCGCGGACAAAGCCCGGCCGCGTCAGGGACCAACTGAGCACGGCCTGTTCCGCGGCGAAGCGGACGGCAAGGGTCATGTCGACACAGAGGATTTCGGGCGCTTTCATTGGCCAAGTAGTGTCAGGAACGGCGAACCTGAACAAGTCTCGGCCGTGGGCCATCCCCGACTGTCTCATCCTTGCGCGGGCGGCAGATAGCCGACCAGCTCGTCGGTGTTCATGACATTGGCGTAGATCATGTGGATGCGCTCGAGCTCGCTTACATGCAAATCCATCGAGCCTGCGGCGCAGGCGTCATCGACAATGATCACGTCGAAGCTTTCGTCGGCAAGGCTGCGCACGGTCGAGGAGACGCACTGATCGGTGAAGATGCCGGTGCACACAACGTGGGTGATGCCCATGTTGGCAAGCATGAGCCGCAGGTTGGTGCCGGTCAGCGCGCTGTCGGTCGTCTTGGTGACGACGATCTCGCCGCCGAGCGGCGCGATCTGTAACAGGATCTGTGAGGCCTCCTCGTCCTTCGGCAGCAGCAGGTTGTTCCAGCCGGGCTTCTTCTGGCTGAGCGAGCGGTCGCGGCCATCAGTGCGCAGGCAGGCGATGCGAGCGAAGAGTACGTCGAGGCCGAGCGCCCGGAAGCGCTCCAGCAGGCGCTGGTTGTTGGGGATGACGGTACCGTGCATGCGCTCATGGAACGGCGTCCAGGCGTGATAGCGGGCAAGCTCCTCGCCCGACAGGGTCGCCGGGTCCGGGCGGTTGACATAGGTGTTCTGCATGTCGATGACGAGCAGCGCCACCTTGCCCTTTTCGAGCACCGGATCCTCGGGCTCCGGGGCGCCCTGGTAGTAGAAGGAACGGCGTTCGGTCTTCCAGCTCATGCAAGGTTCCTCATGCTTCGGCTTGGCGGCGGCGCACCAGCATGATGACAAGCCCGCCGACAAGCAACAGGGCGGCGGCCGAAAGCGTGCTCATCGTGCCGAGCGCCGGCACCATCGGCGAATAGCCGGCGACCATCTTGGAATAGAGCCATTTCGGGATCGTCGAGTCGACGCCCGCCGTATAGAGCGACAGCGGGAAATTGCCCCAGGAGAGCAGGAAGGCGAAGAGCGCGCCCGACCATATGCCCGGCCAGAGGATCGGCAGGGTGATCTCGCGCAGGATGAACCAGCGGCCGGCACCGAGGTCGCGGGCGGCTTCTTCCAGCGTCGGGTCGAAGGAATAGACCTGGATGGCGATGACGAGCGTGACGACCGGCACGATCCAGACGAGATGGGCGATAACGGCGGTCTGCCAGCTCGGATTGATGCCGAGCGCATTGAACCACAGGAGGAGGGCGAGCCCGAGCACCGGCTGCGGAAAGAAGACGGGCAGAAGGATCGCCTTCTGGAACAGCTTGCGACCCTTCCAGTCGTAACGGGCGAAGGCGAGTGCGCCGAAGAAAGCGAAGACCACCGAGACCAGCGTGACGATGAACGCGATCAGCAGCGAGTTCTGTACCAGCGTCTGGATTTCCAGCGAGGCAAAGGTCTTGCCCCACCATTCGGTCGAGAAAACCCGGATCGGGAAGGCGAAGTAGCGGCCCTTGGACAGGCCGGCCAGCGCGCCGCAGACGATCGGCAGGTAGATGGCGAGAACGACGAAGGCGGTCCAGAGCTTGACGAAGGCGCGGGCGCGGATCTGCGAGCGGGTTTCCATGTCTCACTTCTTTCCGAGAATACGGTCGAGATCGAGCTTCGACAGGACGTAGAGGGCAAGCCCGCTGACGATGATGACGAGCAGGATGGCGAGTGCGGAACCCAGCGGCCAGTTCTGCGCATAGGTGAAGGCGACCTCGATGTCCTGGGCGATGGTGATGACCGACTGGCCGCCGAGGATCTTGGATTCGGCGATGGCGCCCGCGCCGAGCACGAAGGTGAGCAGCATGCCGATCAGGATGCCGGGCATGGCGAGCGGCAGCTCGATTTCCCGCCAGATCATCAGCCGGCTAGCCCCAAGGTCGCGGGCCGCATCCACCAGGTCCTTCGGGATCATGGCGATGCCGAGCGACATCGGGAACAGCATGAAGGGCAGGTAGACATAGAGCATGCCGAAAAGGATGGCGCCGGGCGTGTAGAGCACTTCGGGGCCGCCGGAAAAGCCGAGCCATTTCAGCCCGCCGTCGAGCACGCCGTTCTTGATGAAGAACAGCACCCAGCCATAGAGACGGACGTTTTCCGAGACGAAGAGCGGGAAGACGAAAAGCACGCCGACCAGGCCCGACCATTTGCCGAACATGCGGTTGAGGCCATAGGCGATCGGATAGGCGATCACTGCCAAAAGCACCACGGTGGCGAATGCATAGGCAAGCGACCAGGCAAACGACATCCACACCGTGTTGGAGGTGTCGAAGATCGCCGCGAAATTGGCGAGGGTGAAGGAGCGGAAGACGTCGAAGCTCTTCGGCGTGGCAAAGGCATAAGCCGCAACCGTCAGCAGCGGGGCCAGGAAGCCCAGCACCAGCAGGATGGCAACGGGGCCGGCGGCGCGGAGGCCGGCGGGGATTGCGGGCAGCGCGCTTGCACGGCTTGCCATGTCTTCGTGGGTCGCTACCGCCATGTCAGTCTCCCACCACGATGGCATCGCGGGCATCCCAGCCGATGGTGACGGTGTCGCCCGCGGAGATGCCGGCGACGGCCGTGCGGGCAGCCTCGACGAGGTAGATGCGTTCGCCGGAATGCACCTGGTACTGCATGCGCGAGCCGAGCGAATATTCGTTGTAGATCCTGCCGGTGATCAGGTTGTCGGCGCTCGATGGGCCGGTGACGAAGCGCATGGTCTCCGGCCGCACGATGACGGTTGCCGTGTCGCCGATCACCTCGCTGACCGGTGCAACCGTGATTGGCTTGCCGTCGGTCAGCGTCCAGGTTCTCTGACCCTCGCGCTTCACCTCAAAACTGTTCACCTCGCCGAAGAACTCGGCGACGAAGCGGGTTGCGGGTCGGGTGTAGATCTCCTCCGGCGTACCGATCTGGACGAGGCGGCCGCGGCTCATGACGCCGACGCGGTCGGACATCACCATGGCTTCCTCGAGCGAATGAGTGATGTAGACGAAGGTCTTTCCGCTCTCGCGGTGCAGGTCCTTCAGTTCCTTCTCCAGTACCTTCTTCAGCTTGTAATCGAGTGCCGAAAGGGGCTCGTCGAAGAACAGCACGTCCGGGTCATAGGCAAAGGCGCGGGCCAGCGCCACGCGCTGCTTTTCGCCGCCCGAGCAGCGCATCACATTCTTGGAGTAGTAGCTCTCGGGCAGGCGCACCATGCGCATCAGCTCGAGCGCGCGGGCCTTGCGCTCGGCCGCCGGCATCTTGCGGACCTTCAGCGGGAACTCGATGTTCTCGCCGACCGTCTTGTGCGGGAAAAGCGCCAGCGACTGGAAGACAAGACATGTCGGCCGCTTGTCGGCCGGCACGTCGTTGATCAGTTCGCCGCGCAGCGTAATGTAGCCTTGCGATGGCGATTCCATGCCGGCCAGCATGCGCAAGAGCGTCGTCTTGCCGGACCCGGAAGGTCCGACAATGGTGACGAACTCGCCCTCCTTGATGTCGACATTGATGCCGTCGACCGCGGCGAAATCGCCGAAGATCTTGCGGACATCGACCAGTTGCAGAACCGGTGCCGTTGGGGCCTGGACTGCGTCTTCGGTCTCCGATTTCGTGTCGGTCAAGGTGGGCGAGATCATCGCAAGGCTCATTTCGTTTGCTCCGTCAGGAAAAGGTCCGGATTAGCCGCGCAGGCGCTTGGCCGCCGTCATCAATTCCAGTGCCTTGTCGTAGTCGGGCACGATGTCGTACTCGGCCGAACGGGCCATGTCCTCTTCAAGGCTGTCCCACTGGATGGCGTCCAGCTCGTCCTTGGTGAAGAGTTCGAAGCACTTCGGATTGCCCATCTGGCTGACCGGGTTGAAGGTGCCCTCGGCGAAGGCCACGGTGTGGGCGACTTCCGGATCCTGGACATATTTGAGGAATTCGATGGCGAGCGGCGACAGGTCCGGATTGTTGACGGTCGAGGTGATCTCGATCCAGGAAATGCCGCCCTTGCCGTCGATCGGGCCCTTGAGCGGGGTGATGGCGCGCAGGTTCGGATAGCCGTCGGCCCGGGCAGGGGATACCGAATAGGTGCCGCCGGTCATGTAGAGGTCGATTTCGCCGGAAACCAGCGCCTGGTTGAGCGAGGCCATGTCGCCGACCATCTTGGCGCCCTTGAAGACCTTCTCGGCGGTCGCGGAGAAGGTCTTGAACTCCTCTTCCGTGTGTTCCTTGAACGGATTGATGCCGGCGATCAGGAAGATGTTGAAGACGTTCCAGTCGTCGGATTCCTGGATGCCGTACTTGCCGGCGAGAGCCGTGTCGTTGAACAGGTCCCAGCCCTGTTCTTCCGCCGTCGCCTTGCTGACCTTGTCGGTGTTGACGACGAAGCTGTAGGGCCCGAAGCGCTGGGCCATGCCGAGCAGGTCCTTGCCGTCGTCACTCATTGCCCAGCGATAGGGCGCCTTGAAGTCGGGCAGCATGGTGTCGAAGTAAGGCTCGAACTCGGTGCGCGGCAAAGGCTTGATGAGGCCGGCCGGCGCCATGACCTTGCGGGCCCAGGGATTGTTGACGTTGATGAGGTCCCAGATCTTGGTTTCGCCGGCGCGCAGGCGGTTGATCATGGTCGGGTCGTTGGTCAGGCTTTCGGCCTTGACCGTCGCCGACTGGCTGGAGCGGAACGGATCGAGCACCTGGGCGGAGTTGTAGCCTTCCCAGCAGAGGATGTTCAGTTCCTTCTCGCGCGCGGCAAAGGCGCGCGTGGCGCTTGCCAGCGGACCGGAAAAGGCCGCCACGCCCATCATCTGCATCATGTTACGTCTGGAGAGTTTCATCATTATCGTTCCCCTGTTTTTGGCCGGCTGTGGCGGCTTGTGAACTTATAATGTTGGAAGTGTGTCGCAAAAATGTGTGGTTTACAACATCTATTTTCTTCTTCATTGTGCATTGCGCAATGAGGATGTGGCAAGCCAAATGACGCTTGCATGCGTCCTGCATCCGTCGCCGAATTGCACCTAATGTACGAGAATTACTTTGCATTTCTTTTGGGCAATCGCCAATGCAGGAGTGGCTAGGTTTTAATCTCGTGCAAAAAAATCGGGCAATATCGGCGGCTGAGCCCCCTTGGTCCAGAACAACGAAGTGAGCAAGAAATGTTGAAGTCGCTACAAGGTAAAACAGTTATCGTCACGGGTGGCAGCCGCGGGATCGGCAAGGGCATCGCATTGCGCTTCGGGGAGGCCGGGCTGAACGTGCTCGTCGTGTCGCGCAGCCAGGCGGATGCCGACGCTGTCGCCGCCGAGATCGGTCCGAACGCTTCGGGATATGCCGCCGATGTCAGTACGGAGGAGGGCTGCAAGGGCATGGTCGAGGCGGCCGTCGCCCGCTATGGCGGTGTCGACGTGCTGTGCGCCAATGCCGGCATCTTTCCGGCCGCCAAGCTCGGCGAAATGACGGAGGCCGATTTCGACCACGTCATCTCGACCAATCTCAAGAGCACCTTCCTCAGCGTCTCGGCGGTGCTGCCGGCGATGACCAGGGCGGGCTCCGGCCGCATCATCATCACTTCGTCGATCACCGGACCGATCACCGGTTATCCGGGCTGGTCGCACTACGGGGCGAGCAAGGCCGGCCAGCTCGGCTTCATGCGCACGGCGGCAATCGAACTGGCGCCCAAGAGGATCACTGTCAACGCCGTCATGCCCGGCAACATCATGACGGAAGGCCTCGAAGGCAACGGCCCGGAATACATAGCTTCCATGGAGGCCTCGGTGCCGCTCCGCCGTCTCGGCACGCCGGCCGATATCGCCAATGCCGCCCTGTTCTTCGCCTCCGAGGAGGCGGCCTATATCACCGGCCAGTCGATCGTCGTCGATGGCGGCCAGATCCTGCCGGAATCGCTCGGCGCACTCGAAGCCATGGGCTGACAACGGAAGAAACCGGGCACGATGTTGCGCCCGGCTTCCTCGGAAGCTGTTCAGGCGCCTCAGCGCGCCTTGAGAATGGTGTCCAGCGTGCCGGTGAAGAGGTCGGCATCCTCTTGCGAGAAGCAGAGCGGCGGGCGGATCTTCAGCGTCGCGCCGTATTTGCCCGCAGCCCCGATCAGGATGCCGTTGTGCTTCAGCTGGTTGATTGCATGGGTGGCGAGCGCCGTGTCGGGCTCCCCGGTCGCCGGGTCGACAAAATCGAGGCCGATGAACAGGCCGGCGCCGCGCACGTCGCCGATCTCGGAATGCGTGCCCTGCAAGGCCTCAAGCGATTGCTTGAAATAGCCGCCGACAGTAGCAGAGCGCTCGATCAGTCCCTCATCCTCGATCACCCGCAGCACGGCATGGCCGGCCGCGGCCGCCACCGGATTGCCGCCAAAGGTGTTGAAATAGCCGGTCTCCTCGCAGAACCGTTTCAGGAATTCTGGCCTTGTGACCACCCCGCCCATCGGGAAGCCGTTGCCCATGGGCTTGCCCATGGTGACGATGTCGGGCGTCACGCCATGGCGCTCGAACCCCCACAAGCCGCCGCCGGTGCGGCCGAAGCCGGGCTGGACCTCGTCGGCGATCAATAGGCCGCCGGCGCGGTGCACGGCATCGGTCGCCCCTTTGAGGAAGCCGGCCGGATCGGCATAGATGCCGTCGCTGGAAAAAATCGTGTCGATGATCAGTGCGGCAAGGCCGATGCCGCGGGACTTCAGCTCGGCGATCGCCTGTTCGACCGAGGCTGCGAAGCTCGCTTCGACGCTCATGCCGTCGCGGGCGGCTGGCGCCGGGATGATCGCCACGAAGGGGGCGGGCTTGCGCTTGCGCAGCGAGGAGGGGGAAATTTCCGTCACCAGTGCCGTATTGCCGTGATAGGCGGCTTCGGTGACGATGAAGCCTTCGGCGCCGGTGGCGATGCGGGCGATGCGCATGGCGAGATCATTGCTCTCGCTGCCGGTGCAGGTCAGCACGACATTGCTCAGGTTATCCGGAAACTTTGAGAGCAGCTTTTCGGTATAGGCCTCGACGACGCGGTTGAGGTAGCGCGTGTGGATGTTGAGTTCGCCGACCTGGCGGGCGATGGCCCCGACCACGCGTGGGTGGCAATGGCCGACCGAGGGCACGTTGTTGTAGACGTCGAGATACTGGCGCCCGCCGGCGTCATACATATAGGCGCCCTGGGCGCGCACCATCTCGATCGGCTGCTCATAGAAGAGCACGGAGGACGCGCCGAAAGCGGCCTGGCGCTTGGCGACGCGCTCGGCGAGTTCGGCCGGAAACCCCTCGGTGCGAGTGGCATCGAAGCGGTTGAGGTCGAGAATCTCCTTGGTGGCGACGCTCATAGGGCTCTCCTCAACGGTGTTCGGTCAGATAGCGCTCGGCGAGCGCCACGGTGCCGTCGGTATAGGCCGTGCCCATGGACTGTGCCGTCGGCGTCTCGGCATGCGAGGCGATCCAGGCGGTGAGCTGCATGCGGCGGAGCATGATGAACATCGGCAGCGCCGCCTCGTGTTCGGCATCGAGCGGTGCGACGCGCCGGTAGCCTTCGAGCCAAGCCGCCATCAGGTCGGGAATGAAGGGCTCGTGCTCCATGAAGCTGATCGCGGCGGCAAAGTCATAGGCGAACCAGGACAGGCCGCAATCGTCGAAATCGATGACGCCGAGCCGGTCGCCCTCAACCAGCAGGTTGGCGGCGCGCATGTCGCAATGAACGAGGCCAAAGCGATCGGCGCCGTAGCCATAGGTCGCGGTCTGGGTTTCGAGCAGCGCGTGGGTACGCTCGAGGATTTTTCTGCCCTCGGACGTCAAGCCCAGGGCGGCGCGCCAGTCGCCCCAATAGGCACCTTCGCCGAGAATGCGGTCGAAGTTCCAGGTCTTGCGGGTGAACTTGTCCGGGCGCTTCCAGTTGCGGCTGTGACCGTGCAGGCGGGCGTTGATCTCACCGAGCGCGCCATACCACTTGACCAGATCGGACTCGGCATCCGGCTCTTTGCCGGACATGTATTCGAACGCGACGGCATGGCGGATCGTTTCGCCGTCGGAAAAGCTCTGCAGCAAGCCGCCTCCTCGTCCTGCCAACGGCTGGGGGGTGGCGACGGTCCCATCCCGTCGCAGCGCTTCGATCCAGGCGAGTTCAGAGAGGATCTCAGTTTCCGAATGATAGTCTGGCCTGTGAACCCGTACGATGAGGTGCCGTCCCAGCGCTTGGTCATCAATACGGAAGGTGGCGTTTTCCGAGATGGTCAAGAGCTCAACACTGGCATTCGGTGAGATTTCCCAGATTGGCATCAGGTGCCTGACGCCATTGGTGAGTCTGGAGAGAAACTCTGCGTTGTACAACACGTTGACGTTCCATGTGATCATTAGAGTTGCAAGTCCAACATTAAAACGTGACAAGTGCAACAAAAATCTCTTGTTCGGCATTGGGCTGCTGCCGTAGCAACCGTTGCAGCCAATACGATCTTTGCGGCCGTCGCAGGGGTGTCGATCGCCTCCGCTGCGGTCTTCACCAAGGTGGCAGTCCCGGAAATGACCCGTCACGGCTACCGTGCCTCGTTCGCAGCGGGAACTGTCGCGGGCAGTTCGGTTCTCGGCATGCTCATTCCGCCGGGCGTTCTCCTGGCCGTCGGTTTTGTTGTACTGATCATGGCCACGGCACGCTTTGCACCCGGGTTTGTCTTCACCAAGGAGCATCTGGAAAGCCAGCTTCAATAGCGCGAGCCTGGTCCTTCCATGAGTGGTGCCGAGATTGGGCGTAAGCCAACGCCTATCCTCCTGCTGGTCGTCTTCGTGCTCGGCGGACTCTACAGCGGCTTCTTCACGCCGACCGAAGCCGGCGGCGTGGGGGGCCTTTGCTGCCCCTGTGATTGCCATATTTCGGCGCAGTCTCGACCTCAAAAAGTGGTGGGCCGTCCTGACCCAGACCTGTACGATTTCTGTCGGTATTCTGATCCTGCTTGTGGCCGCCAGCTTTTATAGCCAGATGCTCGCTGTCGCCGGCATTCCTTCGGCGATTGGACACTTTGTCCAGGGCAGCGGACTTGGCGCCACCGGCTTCCTGATCGTCTATGTTGGCCTGGTCCTTCTGTAAGGCATGATTGTTGGTTTCCACGCAGAACTGAGCCGGTATGGAGTGAACCCCTCGGGCTAGACCACGGGACAGGGAAAAACTGATACACTCTGCGGGCCTCAATCGGAGAAGGCTCATGAAGTCCCGAGGTCCATATCGACGGCATTCGACGCCG
>DPXQ01000051.1:2107-29169 GCA_003527225.1 Rhizobium sp. | reverse complement strand
AGATGGGGTCTCCTTGCCGCTTACATTTCGTGCATGCGTCGGCACTCTTCGCCCCCGATCCGAACGACGTCGCAGATCTGATCAGCCAAGCCGGCACTCTCGATGACGAGGCATCCAGGGCCGATGTCAGGGAGGATGGCCCCGAGTTCGAGCGCATTGAAGGCGCCGCGACCGATGCAGAGACGGAGGCAGATACAGACGAAGGCAATCCGGCTGGGGAAACCACGGCCGATGAAGGCGACGCTCCCGATCTGCCCGAGACCATCGAGAATGCTCCGGACGCGGCCGAGCCTGACGAGGAGCAGCACGCCTACGGCATCGCGGCAGAATAGCTGCACTCCCTTTTCCCTTCCGAATGATGTTCCGCCGCCAGTGATCTCCATCGGCGGCGATTTCGTTTCAACACCCCTCAAAACCTCGGGAGAAATTGCATGATCGAGAATGCCGAACACCAGCGGGAACGACAGGCACTCGGCCGCCGAGAAATCGTTGCCCGCGTCCATACACCGTGGGGAGTGTCACAGCGAACGACCGTCTACGCAGAGGGTATCGCGTTCCACACGACATCAAGTCATGGCGGCTTCGAGCTCTCGGCGACACGCAATCGCGATGTTCACCCGCTGCTGCGGTCGAAAGACGGGTTCTATGAAGAAGACTCTGCCTGGGCGATCGTTGCGATCACCTATCCCCATCTGTTTACCGCGCTTGAGCGGCAATGCGCGGAACGGTCCATCAAGGATTGGTGGCCCGATGCCTGGGAGAAGATTTTTGGCACGATCCTGGCTGCCGGAGAATCCCATGTGAAGGACCGTCGCGACTTCGAGGCAAAGCATGCCGGTGACTGGGTCGTCATATCAGCCATCCGGTCGGATCATCATTCCGGCATTACGGAGGTTATCGCCACGCGTGGCGGCAAGCGCGATCCTCAGATCGAGGAGCAGCGCTTTCTGCTGCCGTCGGTGGAATACGAGGTCGGCCGATTTGGCTTCGTCATCGATGAGGCTCGTCATGTTGCTTATGACGGCCCGTCGAGCTTCGTGTCGTGGACGGGGAGGGGTGCGGCATGATGACCTCAGGAGACCGCCAGACCGAATTGCGGCGCATGGAGGAGGCGTGCCGCCAGACACGGCATCAGCTCGACATGATCGATCGTCAGATCATCCGCAAAATGACGGCATTGATCCCGTCGCTTTCGTCGCGTCGGTCCGGCTATCGTCGCGGCAGGCCGCCGGACCCGGAGGCTTTCCTTTCCCGCTACCGCTCCCATCTTGCGGCAATCACCGCTGAGCACCAGCCGGAGACCGATGCACTCTCGCGCAAGCTGGCGCGACAGGAGGCGGCAATCGCGTCATTGCGTGCCAGGAGTTCACCGTCCGGCGCCGCTCGACAGGGCGGCTACGCGGGCGGAGAGGATCCGAGACCCTGATTGTTGCGCTGGCCGCGGTCACGGAGCTGGGCGGTTGGGTGGAGGTCAGGTTCGCGCTTTGCCCGGTTTCCGTGTCCGTCCAGGGTTCAGAGGAGCCCCTTGGCCGGTCTGTCCTTCGGTTTCGTGGCGGTCTGAACCGGCGCCCGTTCGGTTCAAGGCCGCTGTCGCGCCGCGGGGCGGCCGGTCATGCCGTTCTCGACAAGGTGGCCAATCGGGTTTCGCAGGTCTGTGAGACCTGCTTGACCGCTCGGCCGCCCCGCTCGATCTGGCCTGCCCGGACCCTGAACCGCCCGTCTGCTGCCGGTTCCTTCTGACCGCACCGAAGGACAGAACGGCCAAGGGGCCGGAACCGCTTCGGCAAACGGAAAAGGAAACCATCATGGCAAAGCCCGCAACTCCATCCCGTCAAACCGCTCGCCCGACTTCGGGCGCTACTGGCCGTGTCGCAAATATCAGGCGCAAAAGTCCGGCCGCAGAGAGGGACTTTTGCGACAGCATGTTCCTGGGGGATTTTTTGGGTATACCCGTAGTGAACGTCGTCAATGAACAGTTCGAGGCTGTGGAATCCTGTTTATTTTGGGTCCCGACTGAGATATTGAACAAATCGACAAGATGGCACACCCAAATTGAACAGTTTGCATGGTATAGGACATGGCTCGTATTGGATATGCCCGTACATCGACCACAGACCAGAACCTTGCCGCGCAAATCGCCGCGCTCAGGAACGCCGGCTGCGAGGTCATCCGCGAGGAGCAGAGAAGTGGCGCATCGCTCGAAGGTCGGCCGCAACTGATGACCATTCTCGACTTCATCCATGCCGGCGAAACCCTTGTCATCACCCGCATCGACCGGCTGGCCAGATCTCTGCGCGATCTTCAGGTGATAGTCGACCGCCTCAAGGCCAAGGGCGCGCATCTGGTTGCCACCGAGCAGCCCGTCGATACCTCCACAGCCGCCGGGAAGGCGTTCTTCGACATGCTCGGCGTCTTCGCGGAGTTCGAAACCAACCTGCGGCGCGAGCGGCAGGCTGAGGGTATCGCCGCTGCCAGGAAACGTGGCATCTACAAAGGCCGCCCACCGAAGATTGACCGCGCAGAAATCCTGCTTCGGCTGCAACAGGGCCACGGCCCCAGCAAGATCGCTCGCGATCTCGGCATATCGCGCGGCACGGTCTATCAGGTCCGCAAAGGTGTTTCCGAATGAGCAAGGCCAACCGCATCACCCGTTTGACGTCCGCCACCTGCGAGCAAATCCAGGCACGCATGCTTGAGGCTTGCAGGCAGATCGCTTCAGATCACGGCCTGGTCATCGAAAGCGCCGGGTGGCGCGGCCTGGAGCCTGGCTTCTCGTTCGAACCTGCATTCCGCATCAGCATTCCCGCGCCAGATGGTAAGCCCCTCAATCTGGAGAAGGAGATGTTCGCCGTGCTGGCCGAACAGTACGGCCTGGAGGCTGCTGACTTCGAACGCGAGTTTATAGCTGGCGGTGAGCGCTTCCGCATCACCGGCATTGATCCGCGACGACCCAAATACCCTATCTCCGTAGAGCGTATTCCCGATCGCCGCGGCTTCAAGTTCACCGCCGACAATGTGGCCATGCTGCTCAAAGCTCAGGCCAAACCCTGACGTTCACCAATCGTTCTTCAACTTGGCCAAAATCCCAGCTTCGAGCCGACGGGGCCAAACTCGACAGGCTCGGTCGCGACGCGATCGACGTCAGCACCACGGTGAAGGCTCTGGCCGAAATGTGCGTGCGGGTCTATTGCCTCGCGCTCGGTGGGGCAGATCTCACCAACTCCGCCGGTACTATGACCATGAACGTGCTCAACGCCGTCGCTCAGTTCGAAAGGGATTTGCTGATCGAGCGGACGCAATCCGGCCTCAAGCGCGCCAAGTCGGAAGGCAAGGCCCTCGGCCGTCCCTCGACGCTGAGCGATAAACAGAAGCAGGATGTACGCGGCGATCTCGCAACTGGGATGAGCGTTTCAGCGATCGCCAGGAAATTCGTGACAAGCCGGCAGACCATTATGCGGATTCGAGACGAGGGTTTACTATCCGTTCGACCTTAGCGCGCGATTTGAACTGCTTGTCCTGCCTCTTACTTCTCATGTCAGGATGCTTTTTCCAGGATCAAACACCAGCACGCTCGGGGCCAATCGCTGGCCCATTTTCTTTGCGCCAGCGCAAATAAGCTCCCACAGAAATAGGTTATGCGGCTTGCTTTGCAAGCTACCTCCCTTCCTCCTCTACGACATTTCCTTTGAGTTCCGAGGCTTCCTATGTCTGAAGCGATGTTCTCCATCGACGAACTGTTTTTTTCGAGAACGGATGCCCGGGGGAAAATCAAGGCCGGGAATGCCGTTTTCCAGCGGGTGAGCCAGTTTACGTGGGAGGAGATGATTGACAAACCGCACAACATAATCCGCCATCCAAGCATGCCGCGCGCTGTTTTCTATGTTCTTTGGGATCAGATTCGGAGTGGAAGGCCAGTTGGGGCATATGTAAACAATCGCTCCAAGGATGGCAGCCACTATTGGGTTTTTGCCGTCGTCACACCGGTTGAAGACGGGTATCTATCTGTGCGGTTGAAGCCTGGAAGTGGCTTTTTCGCCGCGGCCCAGAACCTATATTCCGACGTGCTGAGAGACGAGGCGGAAAAGAACCTGAAGCCTGCCGAGAGCGCCCATGGCCTCATAGCGAAATTGCGATCCCTAGGCTTCAAAGATTACGAACACTTCATGACAACGGCATTGAACCATGAGATCAAGACCCGCGATGCTGCGATGGGGCGACCGTTCTCCTCCAACCTCACCAGTATAGAGACATTGATGAGCGCGTCGGGTTCCTTGCTGTCTGCCGTAAGCCGTGTTGCCGAAACAAACTGGATGTTCCGCTACGCTCCAATGAATTTGCGAATGCAGGCGACAGGCTTGGGGCAAGAAGCAAACGCCATTGGCGTTATTTCCTCCAATTACGGGCTGCTTTCGAGCAATATTGAAAGCAAGCTCGACGAACTCGACGGCCTCGCCAAAGCGGTCTCGGCGTCCGTCACCGAGGGGCTCTTCCTGTCCTGCATTGCCAAGCTGCAGGAGGAAATGGCGCATCTTTTCGAAAAGGAATTGTCGCAGTCTTCAGGTTCAAGCGCCCGTGAGCAAGCTGCGCTTCTCCGACAAACCGAACTTTATCGGTTGAAAGCATCGGAGATGCTGAGGGTTATTGAGGGTCGCATACAGCATTTCTTCGACGTCACTGCCGAGATGAAACGGCTGGCATCCGCCCTCGCTGCAGTCAGGGTTATGGGCAAGGTCGAAAGTGCAAGATCAGGTCAGGGCGTCTTCGATGACCTGATTGCCGATCTCGAGGCATGTCAAAAGACGATCGCCACGGGCCTGCACGAAATCGGTATTATCAACAACACGATGCGCGAGAGCTTTGAGACGTTGGCATCTGCTTCTGGAAGGGGAGCAGACGCCACTCGTCGCGGTCCCCCACCATCTTGCTGACCAGCGCGGCGGCCGTGGTGAAGTCGACGGACAGGCCCCCCTCGTACGCCGCCCATCCCAGACCGAGCACCACATGAGTTTTTCCAGTCCGCTAGGGCCGAGCGCAATGCGTCCACCAAAGCAGATCGACCCATTGCCAGACATCGACGAAGGCGACCGCGAGCAGCGCACCCAGCGGCGTCGACAGGATGTCGGGCGTGCTGCCGGTGAGTTCACGGACCGGCCAGGTCAGCGCGCCATAGAGCGGATGGAACGAGAATTTCCACACGAAGGCAGCGCAGACGCGCGGCAGGAGCACGGGGATGATGAACAGCACGCAGAGAATGTTGCGCATGCGCGGGCTCGCTGCCTCGAACATCGCAATGCCCAGGATAAGGCCGGTGGCCATGGTCGCGCTGACGCTCAGGATCTCCCATTTGAACGACACCCAGAGCGCATTGAGGAAGCGCGCGTCGGAGAACAGCGCCAGGTAGTTGGCAAACCAGACATACTCCGCCTCCGGCTGCGCCAGGGTGCGGTTCTGCAGGGAGATGTTGATCGCATAGATCGTCGGCACGAGCGCCAGAACGACCAGGATGCCCAAAGTGGGCCCAAGAAAGACGTAAGGCAGCGAACGGCCGCGGCGCATGGCAGATCCTCGCGTGACAGGAGCGGGCGCGCCTCGCGACGCGCCCGCTGACGGCTTGGGAGACGTCAGAGCTTGGCGGCGAAGGCCTCGAGTTCGTCGAGCGTCGCCTTGATGTCGGTGCGGCTGCCGGTGATCAGCTCTTCCAGCATGATGCCCCACTGGTTGCCCAGTTCCTGCCAGCGCGGATCCTGCCAGAAGGTGACCTGGGTCTTGGCACCGGTGGCGGCCATCGCATCGGCAAGGTTCTGGCCGAAGGTCTTGGCGTATTCCGGGCTCTGATAGGTGCTGGTACGCGTCAGTTCACCGGGCTGGCCGGCGGCCAGGCGACGCGCTTCCTGCTCCTTCGACGTGGCCCAGGCGACGAACAGACCGGCGCAGGCCTTTTCCTCGTCCGTTGCATTGGCCTTGGAGGCGATGGCGAAACCGTGGGCATAACCACCGCCCGGTAGCGGCGACGGTGGCACGGAGAAGGCGACCTTGTCGGCGACCTGGCTCTGCGCCTTGTCGACGGACATGCCGCCGAGCGGTGCGGATTCGACGATGATCGCCACCTTGCCGGCGCGGAAGGCACCGGTCGACTCGTCCCAGGAACCGGTTTGCGTGCCCGGAGCCGAATACTTGAACAGGTCGAGATAGGCCTCGGTCGCCTTCACCGCGGCTTCGGAATTGAAGGCCGGCTTGCCGTCCTTGAACCATTCGCCACCATTGGCCTTGAACAGGGGCATCCAGCGCCAGACGTTCGCGCCCGAGCCGCGCTGGCCGCGCAGCGCCGTGCCGTAGACGCCGTTGGCCGGGTCATGCAGTTTCTTGACGGCCGCGAGATATTCGTCCCAGGTCTTCGGCGGAGCGATGCCGGCCTTTTCCAGCAGATCGGTGCGGTAGACCATCAGGTCGCCGCCGCCCTGGATCGGAGCAAACCACTGCTTGCCGTCATAGGTGGCCGCAGCCCGCATGCCGGCGTCGAAATCATTGTAGTCGTATTCCGCCGGGTAAAAGCCGTCGAGCGGCACGATCCATCCGGACGAGGCAAACAAGGCCAGGTTCGCTTCGTCCACATAGTAGACGTCGAAGCTGCCGACGGTCGATGCGTCCGCCTGCGACTTGGCGCGGCGGTCGTTCTCGTTCAGATAGCTGATCTCGAACCCGGCGCCGGAGAGCTCTTCGAACTCGTCGACATAGTCTTCGAGAAGCGTCAGGCCGTCGCGCGGCTGCGCCAGGACGCGCAGGTCGTCAGTGCACTGGGCAGCGGCGAAAGCATTGGAAGCCGCAAGAAACGCGATAACCGCGCAGCCGGCGCGGAGACTGTTGAATGTCATGATTTCCTCCCTCGGATGGCAAAACTCCCTTGCCATGTACAGGCGCTATCTTGCCCGAGCGGAAGACCTGAACTAGTTTGCCTCTGCCGCAGAATTGATACTATTTTCACATTTCTGCGCTGCAACACGAGTCGACCAATGCCTATTGCATCAGATTTCCCCATTTCGGTTTCCGACACTTTCACGGCGACACGCGAGCAGATCGTGCTGCCGGGCGAGGCGTCCTATCTGATCCGCCGCGACGACTACCCAAACCCGATTTGCATCTGGAACTACCACCCCGAGTGGGAAATCCACTTCATCCCAGACGCCCATGGCTTTGCCTATGTCGGCGACTACATCGGTCCGTTCAAACCCGGTCACCTGGTGCTGGCAGGAACCAACCTGCCGCACAACTGGATCACGCCCGGGGCACCGCCGCTGCCCGGGCGCGACATGGTCCTGCAGTTCGATGCCGATGCACTGATGGGCGTGCGGGCCATCTGCCCCGAGTTCGAGGTCCTGCACCGCCTGAAGCCCATGGCTGAACGCGGAATCGAGATCGTCGGCAGGGAGGCGCATGAGATCGGAGCGAAGATCCTCGCACTGCATGCATCCAGAAACCGTGGCGGGCTCGGCCTCTTCATCGAGATCCTGAATGCCATCGAGGCCGCCCCGCAGAAGCGGCTTCTGGCCAGCGAGCACTTCATCTCCGTCTACAACCAGCTGTCGGACAGGCGCCACCGCAGGATCGACCAGGCGATCCAGATCATGCAGTCTAGCCCCGGGGCGCAGATGCGCGAGGTCGCCGAGCGGGTCGGCCTCGAACCCTCCGCCTTCTCACGGGCCTTCCGCAGGCTCACCGGCATGAACTTCTCCGACTACAGCCGTTCGGTCCGCGTGTGGCTGGCCCGCACCCTGCTGTCGGAAAGCGACCTGCCGATCACCGACATCTGTTTCGAGGCGGGCTTCAACAACCTGTCGAACTTCAATCGCTATTTTCGCATGGAAACGGGCCTGACGCCCCGGGCCTATCGCAAGGCCGCAAAGATCAGGGCCAAGTCGATGATCTCTCCCGCAGCCCCACAGGGCACCCGCGCTTCCTGACGGAGGAGCGGGTTCTCCTGGCGCTCGCGGTTCTCAGAACACGATGACCTGGCGGATCGCGTCGCCGGCGGCAAGACGCTCGAAACCCTCGTTGATCTCATCGAGCGAGATCGTATGGGTCATCAGTTTTTCGATCGGCAGCTTTCCCGATTGCATCATCGCGGCAAAGCGCGGGATGTCCCGCACCGGCACGCATGATCCGACATACGACCCCTTCAGCGTCTGCTCGCCCACCGTCAGGGAGACGGCCGGAATGCTCAGTTCCGCCTTGGGGTTGGGCAAGCCACCGGTGACGGTGGTTCCGCCCCGGCGGGTGATGTCATAGGCAAACTTCAGCGCGGCTGCGGCACCGGCGAGCTCCACCGCCAGGTCCACACCGCCACCGGTGATGGCCTTCACCTCGGCCACTGCGTTGTCATCCGCCGGATCGATGGCATGGGTGGCGCCGAGTTCGAGCGCCAGGGCCCGCTTGTGCCCCGCGGGATCGGCGGCGATGATCGTCTCGGCACCGGCGGCGACCGCGCCCAAAAGCCCCGCCAGGCCGACCCCGCCAAGGCCGATCACGGCACAGCTCTGCCCCATCTTCAGTTCACCGGAATTGAGCACGGCTCCCACGCCGGTCAGCACGGCGCAACCGAGCAAGGCAGCCCGGTCGAGCGGGATGGACTTGTCGATCTTCACGCAGGAATTTTCCGACACGACGGCATGGGTCGAAAAGGCGGAGACGCCGATGTGATGGTTGATCAGCTCGCCCTTGTAGCGCAGGCGCCTTTCTCCGGAAATCAACGTTCCCTTGGCGGCGGCCGCGGCACCCGGCTCGCAGAGAGCCGGTCGGCCCGAGGCGCACGGCACGCAATGGCCACAGGAGGGAACGAAGACCAGCACAACGTGATCACCGGGAGAAAAGCGGTTGACGCCGGGGCCAACGGCCTCGACCACGCCGGACGCCTCGTGTCCGAGCGCAACCGGCATGTCGCGAGGCCGGTCGCCGTTGATGACGGAGAGGTCGGAATGGCAGAGCCCGGCTGCCGCCATCTTGACGCGAAGTTCGCCCGGACCCGGCTCGTCGAGTTCCACCTCGACAATCTCGAGCGGTCTCGTGTCCTGATAGGGGCGTGCAGCGTACATGGACTTCAGAAGCGCAATTCTGGCTTTCATCTCAACTTCCCTCGTATCTCTTTTTCATGGCTGGCCGAAGGACAGCGCGGCAATGACCGCAAGGCTGAAACCAACGGCTATCGTGATGATAAAGTTGCGTCGACGTTCCCGTTCGGCCTCGATCTGGCTCGTCCTCAGTTTCGGACGCGGCGTGTAGGAGGGAACATCGACGGCGGGCGGGCTTGCCATTTCCATCTTGTAGGACAGGAACCAGACCAGCCCGAGGCCGGCCACCCACATCGAAAGCGCCCAGCCCCAGAGCGAGGGCAGCCCAAGCACCCAGCGGCCGCCTGTATCGATGAAGGCGTAATTGCCGAAGACAAGGCCGGGGCCGATGGCGAGAAAGATCCAGGCAAGCGTGACGGACCATGCCGTGGAGCGAAGCGCGCGAACCCTAGCACTGCCGCGCAGCTCGTCGAACAGGAACCTTCTCGCCTCCTCCGCGGCCTCGCCGAAACCGCGCCGTTGCGTAAACGCCGAAACCAGCAGGGTGACGGCCAGGTTGGCGGCCATGCCCCAGGCGGCAGAATGGATGGTCCACGGATTGCGGCCCCAGGGCAGATCGAGGCCGAGATAGGAGAGCAGGGATATGCCGAATGGCTCGGTCAAGAGCACCGCCGCCGCCCCGAATCCCACGCCGGTCACCACGGCGGGCCTGGTGATCCAGCGCAGCCATGTCATGCCCAGCAACGGCGTCCAGAGCTGGAACGACAGCGGCAGCGCGAGCGCGGCAAGCATGGACAGCGTGACCGGGGTCAGCACCTGCATGGCCACGGTCGCGACCACCAGAAGACCGATCAGGATCCGTGTGAGCGTGACCGTGTCGCGCCGCGACAGCTGGCTGTGAAACAGCGGCTTGTGGATGTTGCGCACGAGGCTTTCCCCGGCGCTGAGAAGTGCGAGACCCGCTATCAGCTGAATGCCGGCAAGCAGGCCGATCAGGAGCCAGGCCGAAAACCAGGGCGAAAGACCGGTCAGTAGCCCTGCGAGGCCGAGTGCTGGATCGATCAATTCGCCAGCGCCGATCACGGCCGTGCAGAAGACGAACATGGCACCGAAGGCACCCGCCATGACCCATGTCTGCCCGGCCGCGAAACCGCGCGGGCTTGACGTCGAGAGCACCACTTTCATGACCATCGGGCTGGCCTGCAACCCCATCAGCGCCAGGGCAAAGGACAGGCTCGCCAAGGCCGTGCCCTCATGGCCGACGGCAGCCTCCTTGCCCACGCCAGCGGTGAATTGAACGACGCCCGAGACGAGGAACCGGCCGGCGGTGGCCGGGTCTGCGGCAAGCCGCAACAGCCCGGCATTCAGAGCCGAGGCCCCGCCGATCGAGATCAGGGAAAAGGCGGCAAGTCCGATCAGGGCCGCGCCGGCGAGCAAGGCCTGAAGCGCACCCAGATAACCGATGGCGCGCATCCCGCCGATCACCACATAGCCGAACAGCAGGAGCCCGAGCAGCGTGGCTGCGATTTCCGGCGACAGCGCGCCATCGCTCATCCGCGCCAGCAGTTTCGACAGGGCGGAGAGTTGCAGGCCGGCGAAGGCGACGGCAAAGAGCACGGCAACGATGGCGGCGAAAGCTGTCAGGAACTCTGACTGCCAGTAGGCGCGAAAGAGTTCGGGTAACGAGGAAATCCGCAAATGCCGGCCCAGCAGCCAGATGCGTTTGAAGAAGATCACGCCCGGCAAGGCCAGCGCCACGCCCGCCTGCAGCACGGCGGCGAGACCGAAGCCATTCCTGCCGATTTCTTCCGCGCCGACGAGCACGGCCCAGCCGGAAATGCTCGTACCGGCCACGACCAGGGCGGATATCCAGGGCGGGAGCCCGTGCGCGGCAGAAAAGAAGCTCTGATAGTCGCCGTTTTCCCGCGCGCTGAGGCGCGCCCAGTAAAGCGTGGCGGCGGCGTAGAAAAGTGCATAGAGCGGCAACCAGATCATAGGCCGGCCTCCCGCCTGTCCATGGGCTTGACGTGGAACCGGGAAAAGGCGCCGCGCAGGCCATGCCGCGTGAAGAGATAGGCGAGGAAGCCGGCGGCCAGCACGCCGAACAGAGTCAGCCCGGAGTAATAGTCGGCCATGGTCAGGGAACCGCCGGCGGCGGAGACCACGAAAACGAAGCCGAGGACGCCATAGGCGCCCAGCCCCAGCGAAGTCTCCCCGGCCGAAAAGCCCGTGTCGAAGACGCCGTTGACGATGATGTGAGCGATGAAGGCGAGAACGATGACCGAGACACCGCAGGCCGACACGAGCCAGATGTCGGTCTTCATGCCTTCGAGAAACACGCCGAGGCCCAGAAAGCCGAGCACGGCCCATATCGCGAAGATCAGGATGGAGCGTTCAATACTGGAGCCGGTCTGTTTCATGGCACGTCTTCCTGTGGCTTCCCGCGAGCGGAGCGCGCCGGCCGGGTGCTCCCCGGCCGGCATTCACGTTCAGTTGGGACGGGTTTTGTCCTTGCCGGCCGACGTTGCGGCGGACGGCTCGGTGTAGACGATCTTCGACAGATCGCTCAGCGCATGCGGCCGGTGTATGGTCTCCGACGTCAGGCCGATCTCGCCGAGAAGCGTGTCGACAAACGGAGCCTGGGTGCGATAGCGCAGCGCCGAGGTCACCACCTGCTCGGCCAGATTGCCTTCGCGCGGCGAGCCGCCGTCGACACCGGCGACGGGCTGCCCCATGCCACCCTGGCCACCCGAAAGACCGGGCAGACCCTCGACATGCACGATCTTGATGCCCTCGATCTTCTCCATCGGCTTGACGCTTTCCCGGATGATCCCGGGCAGGTTCTCGACCAGCGCCTTGTGCAGGGCGGAGCGCCGGCTGGCATCGGAACGCATGTTTTCCGCAGCATTGAGCCTTTCCTTGCCCTCGGCTTCGACCTTCATGCGCTCTTCGAGCGCGGCAACCGCAATACGGTCGGCATCGGCCCGGTCCTGCGCGGCGGCCTTCTCGGCCTCGGCCAGGATGCGCAGCCGGGCAGCTTCGGCGCCCGCCTCGCGTTCGGCCTCGATGCGGTCGATGGCCTTCTGGCGGTTGGCGATCTCGGTATCCCTGAGGGTCTGGACCTTTTCCTGAGCCTCGACCATGGCGGCGCGGGCATTTTCCGCCTCGGCCTGCGCTTCGGAACGCTCCTTGGACTTCAGCGACACGGCGATCTCGCGGGACTGTTCCTCGATCTGGACGACTTCGCGGCGACGGATTTCCATCATCTCGACTTCGCGTTCCATCTCGATGCGGGTGCGTTCGACCGCTTCCCGTTCCCGTAGCTTGACGGCTTCGATCTCACGCTCGCGCTGGGCGTTCTGTGCGGCAACCTCGGACTTCTTCGTGGCCCGCTCGATCGAGACCTGGGCTTCGTGCGACAGGCGCGCATATTCGCTGTCGCGCTCGATCTCGAGGCTCCGCATTTCCGCTTCGAGGTTCTTGGCGCGGATCGCCACGGCCGTGTCCTTCTCGATGTCGTTACGCTTCTTCTTGCGGCTTTCGATCTGCTCGGTCAGAAGCGTCAGACCTTCGGCGTCGAAGGTGTTGGACGGGTCGAAGAGCTTGATGTCGGCCTGGTCGAGCGAGGTGAGCGAAACGGATTCGAGCTCGAGGCCATCGAGCGCAAGGCTCTCCGCTACCTCCTGCTTCACTTCCTTGACGAAAGCCTGGCGGTTTTCGTGGATGTGCTCCAGCGTCATCTTGGCAGCAGCGCCACCCATGGCGTCGACGAACCGGCCCTGGATCAGGTCCTTCAACTGCTCGGCATCCATGGTGCGGTTGCCGAGGCTCCGCGCGGCCGTGGCCACGGCATCGGTATTCGGCGACACCCGGACGTAGAACTCGACGGTCAGTTCCACGCGCATCCGGTTCTTGGTGATCAGCGACTTCTCTCGGGCGCGGGTCACCTCCAGACGGAGCGTGTTCATGTTGACTTCGGTCAGGTCATGCAGAATCGGCAGGACCAGGGCGCCGCCGCCCATGACGACCTTTTCGCCACCGAAGCCGGTGCGCACGAAGCTCACATCCTTGGTCGAGCGGCGATACAGCCAGTGCAGAAGATAGGCGGCAACGGCAATGACGATGGCCGCCAGGATGATGATGGCAATGACGTCTGCACCCTTCATGGACGTGTTCCTTCTGAATGAGCAGGGGTTTCAGGCAAGTGATGGAGTTCAGGCATGGGAGTTCTCCTCGCTGGCCAGAACGGCCGTCGACAGCACCGCAATGCCAAACGCCATGCGATTGAGGATGTCTGCGAAATTATAGGCGACAGAGAGACTGCCATCGTCGGCGATGCCGGCGAAGGCGGTCAGGAAGTTGCCGAGCGGGTAGATGGCCCAGCCGACCGTGACGATCAGCCTCAACCAGAAGAAGCCGCGTCGCAGATAGTCACCGGTGGAGCCGCGCACCACGTCGTCCATGCGGCCGAAATAGAACTCTCCGAGCAGATAGAGCCAGAAGACGAGCCCGATCAGGAAGGCAAGCGTGGGGTGCATGAACTGCGCTTCGCCGAGATAGCGGACGAAGACCATCAGCACCGAAACCACCACCAGGCGCCAGAACAGTCCGGCGCTGAGCTTGCCCGCCGTGCCCACCAGGAAGAACAGTGCCAGCACCTGCAGGGGCATCGAGACCGACCATCCCACATAGTGATAGACCACCGGCACGCCGTTGCCGGCGAGCCAGGCGTTCCGCGCCTCGTAGACGGCGCCGATCCCGACGAGCGCCGCGATGGCGCACAGCGCAACGGGCAGCCGCCATTTGCGGTCAACCCAGGCCTGGCCCAGCAACAGAAGTACAGTCGTCGCGGCCAGGCCGAACAGGGCGACCGAGTAGCTCGCCGCAGTCAGGTCGGATGTCTGATAGACCGCCATCATCATTGTCTCCCTTCGAGGAAATCGTCGTGTTGCACCAGGTCCTCCTCAGATCTGCGTCCGGATGTGTGGCGAGCGTGCATAGAGCGCCACCATGGGAAGGATGAGCAGGCCAAAGATGAACTGCTGCCATTTGAAATCGAGGCCGATGCCCACCAGGAAGCTCGAAAGCACCTGGAGGACGAGGACGCCGATCACTGTAAAGCCATAGCCGCCGGCTCCGCCGAGCAGCGAAGTGCCCCCGACCACGACCGCGGCAAGCGTGAGGAACAGATACTGGTCGCCGACGCCGATGAAACCGCCGCCGGACCAGCCGAGCAGCAGGCCGCCGGTCAGCGCGGCAAAGAAGCCGGAGAGCGCGTACATCGTCACCCAGTACCGCATCTCGGAAATCATCACGCGGCTGGCCGAGGTGCGGTTGACGCCAAGTGCATAGAGATAGCGGCCATAGACGGTGGTGCGCAGCCCGATGATCAGGATGAGCGAAATCAAGGCCCAGATGGCGATCACCGGCGGGAAGGGCAGCCCGAAGGTAGTACCGTTCATGGCGGATATGTTGGAGAGCCACGGCGGTACGGTGCCGAACACGTTGCCGGAGTAGGCAGAGCCGATGGAGGTGACGATCTGGACGCCGCCCGAGATCGCAAACCCCGTGCCGAGCGTGACGATCAGCGCCTGTCCCTGAAGCCGATAGCTGAGCAGCCCATTGATCACGCCGAACAGGGTGCCGATGAACAGAACGATCACTGTCGCGAGCCAAGGGGGAACGCCGAGGCCGATCAGGTAGAGCAGGCCGACATTGGCGCCGCCGATGATGAAGGGGATCGAGAGATCGAGGCCGCCCAGCAGGGCGACGAGGGTCTGACCGATCGAGGCGATGCCGAGGAAGGAGGCGAAGAGCAGCATCGACTTTATGTTGTTGCCCGACGAGAAGCCTTCGATGTTCATCGACCCCACGGAGAACAGGCCGGCCAGCACCATGATGCCGATGAAGGCGGAACGGTTCTGCTGGAACTGCCGGCCGAGCGTCCGCGTCAGCACCAGGATCGCCAGCAGGATGGCAAGCGAGATGACGTTCCAGGGATTGAAGAAGCCTTCGACCGTCAGCGAAAGCAGCAGGAAGGCGTCGAGCACCAGGGCAAGACCGATGAGCGGCCACCGGTACTGCGTCCAGGCCTGACGAAGTTGCCCCGGTCCGTCACCGCCCGTTGGCGCGCCCTCGAGGAACTGGCCGATGACGAAGCGCCAGGCCAGGACGAAGAGCGCCAGCGTCGCGATCGACGACAGGATGACGACCTGAACCGCCAGACCCTGGGCAAAGCCGAATCCGGCACCGAGACCGGCCAGGATGATCGCGATGACCAGGCCGAGAATACGCGCGGGAAAGCTGATCTGAGGCAGTTTTTCCATCAGTTGACGGCCTCCACGTCAGAAATGCCCGCCGTCTCGCGGATCGCATAGGCACCACCGACGACCAGGGCGGCCACGATCACCGCGACGACCGGCCCGACGCTCTTGCGGCTGGACTGTCCGACGGCGAGGCGGAGGAACACGGCAATCGCCACGAGCAGGATGGTGAAGAACACCAGGGGCGCGACCTGCAGGCGCAGGGCGAGCGTCTCCGGCGACAGGGTCGCTATCTCCAGCGGGCCGGTCAGCGCGGCCTGCAGATCGAGCGGCCCCGGGAAATAGGCCGGTGCTTCGCCGAGGGCGGCGTAGTCGAAGGTCGCGTGCAGTATGATGCCGAGCACCACGACCGAGAGAGAGACGAAGTAGAGAAGCGGCGAGAAATTCCGGATATGCCGCTGGATCACCGGAATGAGGAGCGTCAGCAGCAGCGAGATGACCAGGATGGCGCCATAGGCCAGGTTGGTGACGAAGCTCTGCACGGCACCGAAATTGAACGTCGAGAGCACGTAGGTGATCATGTAGAGATTGAGCGCCCCGAGCGCGGAACCGAACACCCCGCCCCGGCCGCCGCCCAGCGAAGCACCGCCCAAAACGAGCGCGGTCACGGCGATCAGGGTGTAGGTCGTGCCCTGCGACGGGTCGCCCGAAGAGATCAGCGCGGTGAAACAGATCGAGGCGAGGCCGGCAAAGCAGCCGGAGATCAGATGGGCGCCGATGCGGACGACCGTGATCGGCACGCCGGAGGTGTAGGCCGCGCGCTCGTCCGACCCCATCAGTCGAAGATGGGTGTAGAAGGCGGTCGCGGTGAACAGGAGCCAGCCGACCGAGGCGATCAGCAGGATGATCAGCACCGGCGAGAAGATCGACGTACCATAGCCCCATTCAGCCATGAATGGCGGCGCCATGCCGCCCGGCCGCGGCAGGATCACCAGGTTGATGCCGGAAAGTGCCAGATAGCCGGACAGCGAAACGATGATCGGCTGGACGCGGACATAGATGACGATCAGCGCGAAGATGAACTGGTAGGCGGCTCCGACCGCCATGCAATAGAGGAAAACCGGGATCGGGTTTTCCAGCATGCCGGCGGCATTGAGCTGGATCATGGTGACGTTGATGAAACCGATCAGCGGCCCTATCGATAGATCGACCGTGCCACGGCCGGAAATGGTCGAGGCCATCAGCGCGTAGGTGGCGAGAATGAGCGGCGTCACCACGATGATCGCGGCGCCGATGCCGGACGCGGTCATCAGGCTCGGCGTGCGCAGGACCGCGACGGAGAGCAAAAAGAAGAACAAGGTGATCGGCATCAGCAGGAACGGATTGGAGCGTCCACCCTGCAGTTCGGCCTTGGACGCGACCGGTTGCGAGACCTCTGAAACGGGAAGGCTCATGGCCGCCCTCCTTCGATCCTGGTGCCGTTCTCGCTGAATTCCACGATGCGGATCGGCTTGATGGTTGCCGGGATCGCACGGGCAGCCGAGGGATCCCCGGATGGCACCGTCGATGCGGGCTCGACAGAACGAGAAGGCCGGGCTTCGACCGTTGTGGGAGCCGACGGCTTCAGATGTTCGGGGACGGTCACGCGGACCCGCAGGCCGTTTTCAAGCACCGGTGCACGCGCTGCGCCCTCTCCCGCCGGATGGGGCGCGCCGGGACGAAGACCGTAGGGAGCGTTCAGGCCCTCGCCGCTCGTATGACCGAACATTGCCTCCAGCACGCGCTTCGGCTCCAGGTCCCGTCCGTCGAAGGCATCGAACGGCGCGCCGTCACGAAACACGATGACCCGGGTGGCGAAGCCGAGAAATTCCTCGATCTCCGATGAAAGGTAGACGACGGCCCTGCCCTCTTCGGCGAAGGCGCGCAAGTGTTTGTAGAGCTCGCTCTTGGCGCCGACATCGATGCCGCGCGCCGGGTCGTTGAGGATGATCACATCCGGCCGCATGGCAAAGCCACGGCCGATCAGCACCTTCTGCTGATTGCCGCCCGACAGCGACGTGATGCGGTCTTCCTTGACGCCGAACTTGATCAAGAGGTTCTCGGCCTCCCGCTTGAACAGCGTGGAAAGCGTCCCCCGGTCGATGAAACTCAAAATGCCGCCGCGCTTCTTCTCGCGATAGAGGGGCATGACCATGTTTTCGAAGATCGACAGCGAGGCGAAGATACCCTCGCGTTTGCGGTCGCCGGAGACATAGGCGATCTTGCCGGCGACGGCTTCGCCGAGATTGCGCACGGGCGCCCAGTTTCCGTCGCGGCCGGCCACCTGTACGAGCCCCTGGTTCGGGCTCATGACACCGGCGAGAATGCGCACGAAAGCATCCTGCCCCTGACCGTCGAGGCCTGCGACACCGACCACCTCGCCGCGGCGCAGGTCGAAGGCGAACGGTTTGGAATCGGGCCAGACTGCAAGCTTCCGGACCTTCATCGCCCGTTCGGCGGACTTCGGTACGGGGGCGACGGCACTGCCATGGCCCGCGGAACGGTCCTCGCCGGTCATGAGGCGAAGCAGGTTCTTCTCGGTGATCTCGGCCTTCTCGAGCACACCGACATCGCGGCCATCGCGAAACACGGTGGCGCGGTCGGAAATGCGAACCAGTTCGGCGATCCGATGGGTGACGATCAGAATGGTCGTGCCGCGGTCGCGCAAGGCGCGCATCTTGGCAAACAGCCGCTCGGTCGAATCGAAGTCGAGAGCGGCGGAGCTCTCATCGAGAATGAGGATGCGCGGCTCCGAAAGGAGCGCACGGGCGATGGTGATCCACTGCTTCAACCCGAGCGGCAGAGTGCCGACCAGGGCATGGGGATCGACCGGCTCGCCTGAGAGCTCTTCCATCAGTTCGGCCGCCCGGGCAACCTTGCGCTCCTGGGAAAGCGTCTTGGAGAACAGACGGTCCGATCCCATGAAGATGTTGTCGACGACCGAGCTTTCGTCGGCCACCAGCACTTCCTGATAGACCGTCGAAATGCCGAGTGCACGGCTTTCAGCCGGAGTAGACGGCGTCTCGCCGAGGATGGAAACCGATCCGCTGTCGACTGGCAGGATTCCGGAGACGACCTTGGCCATGGTGCTCTTGCCGCAACCGTTACCCCCGACGATGGCGTGAATTTCCCCCGCGCGGGCGGAGAAGGATGCGCCGTCCAGCGCCCGGGTCGGCCCGAAATACTTCTTCACACCACGCACCAGGATGGTCTCCCGGCCGGCAGGCTGTGCGATTTCTGGAGCGGAGGACGTCATGGTTCTACCCATCTGGCCGCCATGGCCGATGACAAGGATGAAACGGTTATGGAAAGAGCCTGATCGAGAGGGATGGCCGCGCCTCGTCGGCGCAGCCGGTCCCCTTTGCGATCAGGGCTTGTAGGCGCGCGGATCGGCCGGGTGTAGGAAGAAGTCGTCCAGGTAGGACGGGTCGTAACCCCAGCGCTTTGCGCCGACCTTCAGCCATTCGGCGCTGTCGAGGTTGCAGTTCTCGTCCATGATCTTGGCAAGATCATCATAGGTGAGCTTCATCGGATCGACGAGCACGGACTGGATCTTCGGACCCTGCCCCTGCAGCGTGCGCATCATGATGTGCCACATCAACTCGATATCGTCGGCTGCCGGCCAGAGCTGGTAGGAAGCGTTGATGTAGTTGGGGTTCTTGCGCCAGTAGCAAAGGGCACCCAGCTCGCCGCCGATCGCGACGGGGATCTCGCCGCGTCCGGCCTGCTGGACGGCACGCAGGACGCCCATTTCAGCCGCCGACTGAACGACGATGCCATCGAGCTTGCCGGGATTGGTGGCAAGCCACTTCTGTACTTCGCCCTGGGCGACCTGGTCGGTCCACATGCCGGCGACCGAGCCGACGACCTTGATGTCCGGCGAGGAAGCAAGACCGGCGAGAACGCCGCGGTTCTGGCTGTCGGAGCCGGACGTGCCGGGGATGCCTTCGACGACGAGCACGTTGCCCTTGCCGCCCAGCTGGTCGACCATGGCCTTGCCGATCTCATAGCCGCCGACCTGATAGTTGACCGAGGAGTTGATGGCATATTCCGAGGTCAGATAGCCAGTCATCGAGAAGACCGGCACGCCCTTGTCGGCGGCATACTTGACCGACGCATTGAGTGCGGTCGGGTTCGAGCAGCAGAGGATGATCGCGTCCGCGCCCTGGTCGACGAGCTGCCGGATCTGCTGGATCTGCGTCGAATCGTTGAGGTTGGACTGCGTGACGACGACCTCGGAGAGAAGCCCGAGCTTCTGCCATTCCGGAATGATCACCTTCTGCAATTCGTCCATGGCGGCTGCGCGCCAGGTATTGCCGGCGTAGGAAGAGGCATAGCCGATCTTCCACGGCGGTCCCTTCTTGGCCTTGAAGTCGCGCCACTTGCTCGGCCCGATCGGCTGCATCGGATCGAGCATTTCCTTGTTGTAGAGCCTCTTGGCCACATCGGGGTTCAATTCATCGACGCCCTCGGCAAGGGCGCCCGTGGCGGCGATGGCGAACATCGCGGCCGCGCTTAGCAGTTTGCGTAACATTCCAACTCTCCTCCTAGTTGCAGTGCAGTCATGCGTTCAGTCGTAGAAATCCTGCGGGGACTTGCGAAATCCCGGCCAGGTCACCGGATCGTGGCCGGTCACTACCATGGCGTTGGTGTCGTTCGCGATGCGCCTGAGCTTGGCCACGGAATCGGCGGCCTGCGCGGAGGACACGACGAGGCCCGGCAGCGCGCGGTTTTCCCAGTGGTCCACGGTATAGGCGGCATCGATCGTCAGGAGGATCGGACCGCTCTCGGGCAGCGTGATGAGAAAGGACTGATGACCCGGCGAGTGGCCCGGCGTGAAGATCATGCGCACGGTGCCGTCACCGAACAGGTCGAAATTGTCGGTGAACTCTCCGCCGAGGAACTTCCAGTTCAGTCCCGGCCGGTCGAAATCGGCGCGGATATAGGCTCCGGCGGAAAACCAGTGCGGCTTGAAGGCATAGTCGTATTCGATGCGCTGAACGATGTGCTGCGCCTTGGGAAAGCGGCCGATCGCACCGGTATGGTCGAGATGCAGATGCGACTGCACCACGTAACGGACGTCCTGCGGATTGACGTTGACCATCTTCAACTGGTCGATGCAGTTCTCGGACACGGCCATGACCGGATCATAGGCATCGACGACCGAGCCCCAGTGACCGCGCTTGTCGATGGCCGCTTCCACTGCATTGCCGCCGTCGATGACGACATGCCCCTGCGGGTGCTTGATGAGGAACCACGGCACCGGGATCTCGAAATCGTCCTCGCCCTGGTTCATCTTGATGTATTTGGTCTTGGTCTTCAGCGTTCCCGTCTGGAACATGTGCAATTCGATCCCCGAAGACTTGCGCCGCATGCGCGGCGCGTCCTTCGGGGCCGGGGAGAAACTGGGGCGCGGCGCCAGCGAGGAACGGCCGGTCTGCTGCGAGGCGGAGGAGGCATCCGTCTCGATGCGGCGTCCCTTGTCGTCGAATTCAATGATCTTCATGGTCAAAATCCACTTTCCGAATCTGCGTCAGGTACGCGCTTCAACAAGTCGAAGCGCTTCTTTCAAGTAGACTGCGAAGAGCGGATAGTTTTCCGACATCGGGAAGTGGCCGATGTCCTCCATCTCGATATAGATCCCTCCCGGAATCTGCCTGGCGGTGTTCTCGGTGGCTTCGGGCGGGGTGAGATAGTCGTAGGTGCCGGTCATCATGATCACCGGGCAACGCCTCGTATCGATATTGCCGAGCTTGCCGCGAAGGTCGTGGTCGACCGAGTAGAAGAACAGGTCGCCCTTGAAGGCCTCGGAACCCTGCGTGTAGTAGTGCCAGGTCAGCCACCGATCCCGATCCGGGCTTTGGGGGGCCATCAGGTCCCACACGCCGCTGGCGCATACCTGCGCGGCATTGGCATGCGGATGGCGCCACCAGTCGAGATAGAAGCCCGGCGCGTGCTCGGCAGCCTCGACGGGGATGACGGCGCGGAACTTGTCGGGATGGTTGAGCGCCAGCTGCAAGGCGACATTGCCGCCAAAGCTCGAGCCCATGAAAATGGGGCGGTCGAGCTCGAGCGCGTCGCAGAACGCGATGATGAAGTTCATGTAGTGGCGGGCGGTCAGCGTATACTCTTCCTTCCACCACTCGCGATTGAGCGGCGGATCGGACTTTCCGTGCCGGGCCAGATCATAGGCGATCACGTCGTAGCGGTCGGTGACGGTCTCGTCCTCGAGCAGGCCGCGCCATTGATGATTGTGGCAACCGGCCGTGTGCTGACACACCAGCGGTATGCCCGTGCCGTTGCGCAGGTAGAAGACCTTGTATTCGTAGCCGTCCACATCAATGGTGACGTAACGACCGATAACGGGAGAGTGCTTGGCCATTCCGGGTATTCCTGTAATTGATGGGGACGACGTCAGACCGGCACGCCGACCTTGCGAAGCAGCTCGAATTGAACGGTGAAATTGCGCAGGTTCTGCATCATCACGAGGATGTTGCCCTCGATCTTGAGGTCACGGCGGAAGCTGGCGGACCAGATGCCGTGATACATGGGTTCCGGCACCGGCTTGGCGAATTCGCGCCACGTTGCGGGGCTTGCCCTCAAGGCAAAATCATAGGAATCGAGCGGCTGCGGTTCCGTGTTGACGCGATAGACCTTGCCGTCCAGCATCTCGACGATCACCTTCTGGGTGCCCATGTCCCAGAGATAGCTGCACGTGAAGTAACGTGCCATGGCCCCGATCGTCGGGTCACGGTCCGAGGCCTCCCCGAAGCGGACAGCCCAATCGCGCACGCCCATGACCATGCCTTATCCTCCCACTGCGGTCCGCCTTGTCAGTCCGACGCAAACCAAGCAATCCCGCATTTCGATTGTCGTTCAATATACTGAACATTTTTCACTGGACTGGACGCTAGTCGGCAGGCTATACGAATGTCAAGAAGAAAAATGGATGATTATCGAATTTGCGGATCTCTTCATGGCCCCCGACGACCACAAGCCGCTGCAGTCGCCCGCGCTGGAACGAGGCGCTCGCATTCTCGATCTCGTGGCGCGATCCAAGGGCTTCCTCAGCCTTTCGGACCTCTCCCGCGAACTGAGGATCGCCCGTTCCAGCGTCCATGCCCTGTGCCACACGCTGGTTGATCTAGAGCTCTTGATCCGGCGCACCGATCAGACGTTCCAGCTCGGCCCCCACGTCATGCGCTGGTCGAATGCGTTCACGAGACAATCCGACGTGGCGACGGAGTTCGCCGCCATCTGGGACCAGGAAACCGAGCTTCCGGGCGCGACGATCACGCTCACCGTCCAGGACGGGACCGAGGTCGTCTATATCGCGGCTCGCAACTCCAAGGGCATCCGTCCGTCCATGGAATTTCGCGTCGGCATGCGACTGCCTGCGGCCTTCACCGCAACCGGAAAGGCCTTTCTCAGCCATCTGAGCGACTACGAAATTCGCCGGCTCTTCGTTCAGGGCATCCCTGAGGCGAGGACGAGCCGCAGCGTGCGGTCCGTTGACGACCTGCTGCTTGAACTGCGGGACGTGCGGCGCGATGGCTACAGCTGCGACGAGGAACAGGTCGCCGAGGGCATGGTCTGTTTCGGCGCCACGGTGCTGGATTCGCGCAACCGGCCGATCGCCGGCATCGCGGTGAGCCTGTCCATGGACGCCGAGGCCATCGGCGACCGCACCTCGATCATCGCAAACGTGCTGCGGATGGCGAGCCGCCTGTCCCACCGCATGGGGGCCGACGTTTCCGAGTCCGGCGAAGCAGTCACTCCGGCCCGCTGACGACAATCATAAAAATGAGATTTTTGGGCAAGTTCCAGGGGGTCCGAGGCCTTATCAGGAACAGCCGACAATGCCATCATCCCAGCGGGTTGGCGCGAGGTCCATGCGAGGAAAGCGCGAGCCTGGCCTTGGGAGGGGATCGATGCTGTATTTCAGACAGGACAAGAGTGCGAATGCCGCACGCATGACGAAGGTTGCGGCCTCGCGCCGGCATCTCGTGTCTACCGATGCGGGCGTGGTGGATATCCTTGATATCGGCAAGAGCCAGGCACAGGCGATCATACTGATAACGCATGGCCTCGGAAGCGTGGAATCCTTCCAGGAGATCGCCGAAGGCCTGGAGGCTCGGTTTCCCGGGCGGCGGATCATCGCCTATTCGCGGCCGGGCCGGGGAAACAGCCCTGCAGCCGATGCAGCCGAGAATGCCGATTATCTGTCGTTTGAGGCCTGCCTTGCCCTGCCCGCTATCATGCGTGCCTTGGGAGTGATCAAGGCCGATCTCGTCGCCCACAGCGACGGCGTCGCCGTCGCCATGCTTTTTGCCTGCGCGCATCCCTGGCTGGTGGACCGCATCGTCGCCATCTCGCCGCAGGTGCATGCGAACGAGCCGGACTTTGGCGCGCGCGGGGAAGTCCCTTCAGAGCAGGAATGCGCCCCAGAGATCGACAAGCTCGGCGCCAGCCATCTGGACCCCAAGCTTGCCGCTGCGTGCTGGTCATCGGCAAGACTTGCCCTGGCGGCCGACCTGGATCGCGTGCTCGGCCGCATCCAGAAGCTCGACGCGCCGCTATTGCTGATCCAGGGACTGAAGGACGATTGCGGTGCACCCGCGCAGATGGATGCCATTTCGGCGCGCGTGCAGGGGCCGATGAAATGGGTCATCCTTCAGCATGACGGGCATTATCCGCAGCACGACAGTACCGAAGTGGTGCTCGACCTGATCTGCGGGCATCTGGCGGAACCCAGGGTTCTCGGTCGGGACGAGCGCGTGGTGGCGCATGCAACGATCTGAACAGGGCAAGGCCCGTATCGGCCGCTCGCGGGAACCCCGGGGATATGGCTCAGCCGGCCGCTTCGGCGCCCAGGCGGAGCGAAAGCCGGCTTGCAAGCGCATGCACATTCGCGCTCAGCGCCTTGCTTGCCTTTTCCGGGAGTTCCTCGGAATCGACGCTGATCAGCACGGCGGCCACCGGCCGGTTGAGCGAATTGACCACGGCTGCGGAAAAATTGGTGACACCCCGCTGGCATTGCCCGACGTCGATGGCGGAGCCGTCCGCCCGGATCTGCCGGATCTCCTCCAGAAGCTCGGCGACACCGCCAACCGATCGCTCGGTCAGCGCCTCGGGAAAGCGGGTCTTGAACACCCGGTGGATCTCATGGTCCGGCCAACGCGCCATGATCGCCTTGCCAGCCGCGCAAAAGGCCGCCGGCAGACGCATGCCGGGCCTGACCGTGAAGCGCTCGAGGGCATTGGCCTGCCGCGAGGCGATGAACACCACGTCGGTCTCGTCGAGAATGCACAAGGAAACGACGGAGTCGGCGATCTCTTCCGACTGGTCCCAGAGCGCGGCAAACTCCGCGGCGATGTCCGTCTGGCGCTCGAAAGCGTTGGACCATTTGAGGAGATGCGGCCCGAGCACGAAGGTCTGGTCCGGCCTGCGGATCAGGAGGCCGAGTTGGACCAGGGTCGTGCAGAGCCCGTGAACCGTGCTCTTGGGAAGCGCGGTTTCGCGCGCAAGGTCAGAGACGGTCGGATAGCGCTTCGAAACCGCCACCATGTCGAGAATGATCGACGCGCGCTCCACGGCAGGAACCAGCTTCTGTCGCAGGGACTCGTCTTCAGCCAACTGGCTTCTCCCACTCTCGTTTTCCGAGTGGCTATCGTATCGCTTCACACCTGCGGCGAGTCAATTCACCTCTTGCCGGCGGGACTTCGTTCCCCTCTTTTTCAAACCAGGGACTTTGTTATAGTGCGATCATGACGGCAGCTGTACGTGTCATGTTGGGTGGTTTTGGCCGGGTTGCTCTCGTTGAACTGGGGCACGGCCTCGTGCGCCATGCCCACCCCCATTGCCACATGCTGTTCAAAGTGGGCGGCGCAGACACCAATTTCATCGTCGATGACGTGCCGATCCCGCTGACGGATGATTCCGTCGTACTGGTCGATGCCTGGCGCAAGCACGAATTCGTCTACAAGCCCGGCCAGCCCCCGACCCAGATCATCGCGCTCTACATGGATTCGGACTGGCTTTCCTCGCTCAGCTCCGACCTTGGCGAATTCAATCCGCTGCACTTCTTCAAATCCAGTTCGGGCCATGTCTCCCGCGCCACCTACCGCATCCTTATGGCGATCGTCGATTGCCTGAACGGCGCGGCCCCCTCCAAGGCCGAGATCGAACATCTGTTGAGCCATCTGGTTCTTTCCGTTCTTCACCAGCCGTCGCCGGGAACCGGCACCGCCGCCCCATCCGGCCGCCTGCACCTTGTCGACTGGCGCATCCGCAAGGCCGTCAAATATCTGCAGCACAACAGCGGCGACTTCGAAACCATCGAATACATGATTGCCGACATGGGAATGAGCCGGGCGAACTTCTTCCGGCAGTTCAAGGCCTGCACCGGAATGTCGCCGGGTCTTTTCCAGAACGTGGTGCGCCTGGAACAGGCGATCCGCCTGACCATCGATACCCAGGATTCCCTGAGCGCCGCCGCGAGCAGCCTGGGGTTCTCCGACCCCGCCCACTTCAGCCGCTTTTTCCGCAACCATACCGCCGTCTCCCCGCGGCTCTACCGTCAGGGCGCGTCGGACTGGTTGTCCCGTTAAGGGCGATCGGCCGGTCGTACCATTGAGTTACCAGACGGAACTACGCCCCCGGCTGCTTCTCACGCAGAACGCGACTTGAGATAGGCACTCGGAGAACTGCCGAGCATGCGCCGGAACATCGTCGTGAAAGCGGAAATGTTCTCGTAGCCGACGTCGAGCGCGACATTGGTGACCGGCTCGCCCCGCGCCAAGCGAGGCAGTGCCGCGAGGATGCATGCCTGCTGCCGCCAGGTACCGAAGCTCACGCCCGTCTCCACGCGGAACCAGCGACTGAACGAGCGACGGCTGACGCCGAGCAGACCGGCCCACTGGTCGATGCTGGCACGCGCATCGGGCGCCTCCAGAAACCGGCGGCTGTCGGCAAGGAACAGTCTCGGTTTGCCGACCGGTATCGCCAGCAGATCGGGAACGGCGTTGTAGTCCGAAGCTTCGCCGCCTGTCAGGACGAAGCCCAGAGGGCGTCCTTGACCGTCTGCTCGGGCGTGGCTTTTCGTCGTAAAGCCGCCGCGTGATCGACCAAAAGCCTCCTGATAAGTCCCCCTTTAGCGCCCGCCGCCTGCGAGTGGCCGCGAACCGTGGTCGAATTCCGCTCTGATATAGGTTTATCAGAACTTTAGCGCTTTCCTGCGCCGGCGGCGATGTTTGAGAGACGCCGCGCAGTTCGCACACACGCGCAAAGGCCGTGTCCAGCAATGCCAGATCTTCAGGTGTAAGAACTGAATTGAGTTTTTTGGCAACCTCGTGGATCATGAGCGGGAAATAGTAGCTCCTGCGCTCCCATCAAGTCCTTTGTTTTCAATCATGCTGATGGCTCTCGATTGTCATGCCCCTGGCCATTGCTTTCAGCTCTTCCTCGCTTCGAAAGCCCGACTTGAAAAGGGCGACCAGCTCCTTTGCCAAGCTAAGCTCTTGATCCGCATTCGAGTCGCCAGATTGATCTCGAAACAGGTCCGCGAGCACCTTGCGTAGCAATGCCAAACCCTGTGGGCCTATCTCCTGCTCGTCATCAAAATAGGTTCCCCCCATCAGCCGGTCCTCTCTCCAAGCTATGCCTGATCAGATCGTGTCGGTAGCGATCGCAAACAAGA
>DPXQ01000051.1:0-1963 GCA_003527225.1 Rhizobium sp. | reverse complement strand
CCACGGGCCGTCCACACATGGGGGGGAACCGCTCATCCTTGAGGCCGGTATCGCAGCTTGGCACAATCGTTCATTCCCTTGGGTTGCATGTGTCTTGACCATCGCGAATATCATGGGAACAGGCAAGCCTCGATTCGCCTGCACACAAACTTTTGGGCTGGCCACAAGGCTTCTTTATAGATCAAAGCCAGCACGAAACTTACGCGACCTCCGAAACCCCATTTGGGCCTGAAAAATGACGTTGTGGCAGTAGCCAATCACTACGCCAGCAGTTGCTACGCCCTTTGTCGCGAAAATTACATGTCCCACTGCGATGGCGCCTCACATGATCCCCCATGCCCGAAACCTCCCCCTCCCCGTCATCTCCCTGAGGCCGAGCTCCTGCACGATGCGCCTCGCTCCTTGAGGCGTGACCTCAAGCGTCTTCGCCACCATCCCGGCCGAGATCAACGGCCGCGCCATGACCAACTCGACCAGCTCCGGCAGCCTGGACGACGTTCGCCGTCCCTCAAGCTTTCGCATCATCATCTGCCGCGCCAGCACCAGCCGGTCGTGTTCCTTCAACCCTGCCTCGGCGGCAATGATCAACGCTCGACTTATCGCCAGCCACCGAGTCTCCCGATCACGATGCCGGCGCCGATCGACGGGAATGGCCTTGAGGCCAAGATTGATCGCAACGAGATGCCCGCTTGTGGTAACGCCGCCCTCGCGCAGGATCGAGGCGGCAAGCAGTCGACCGAGCCAGGGCGCATGCTGGAGCACGGCGATCTCGTTCCAGGCGTCGAGCGCCACGATCGCCTGCAGGACGGGTGGAAGATCCCGGGCCCGGCCAAGGACGGCCTGCCACTCCTCCAGCCGATCGTCTTCATCCCAGTCGAGATCGTAGACAAAGGGATCCTTTTCCGGAGTGCTTTTAACAGGACCGGGCGTCTTCGCCTCCTCGATCACGGCCTCGGACCGGGCGAGCACAGCATCGATCGCGGCCAACGCATGACCCAGACCGTCACTGCCGGGGTTCTCCGGCTCCCCTACCCCAGCAGCGTCCAGCACCTCAACGCTCCCATCCGGCGCCCCCTCCCCGTCTCCACCCCATGATGCCGCGGGCCACGCTCGCCCGCGCAGCGAGGCGAGGCCTTGAGCCGACAGCGCCCAGGCGGGTGGATGGGCGGCAATGCGGCGGCGGGTTTTCAGGATGTCGCGGGCAATGGTGAGTTCGTGGGTCGGTGCGCGGATGTCGCGAAGCGCATCATGCAGGACGAGGTCCTCGAGATGAACGAGTTCACCGTCGACCCAGAGTGAGGCGTGGGCGTCGAGGAAATGCGAGCGCTCAAGAAAGCCCTCGCCGACGGGGGAGCGGGCGATGCGCTCGTCGAGACGGGCAAGAGCGACCCCAGCCTCGGAAATCGGCCTCAAGAGTACCTGGAGCAAATCCGGTGGCACCAGGGATTCCTCTTTCAGATAATTCATGAGATTCTTCTTTCATGACGAAGCGCCGCCTGCCCATGGTCGAGCATGCTGACACGCTGTCGCTGAAGGCGCTGCGCGAGCTCGTGACCGGTCTGGTGGAGCGTGCTGATCGGGCAGACGCCCGAATTGAGAAGCTCGAAGCTGAAAACCAGAGGCTTCGCGATGAGAACGATCAGCTCAGGCTTGAGAACAACCGGCTGAAGATCGACAACCAGCTTCTGCGCGACGAGATTGCGCGCCTGAAAAATCTGCCGCCCCGCCCGCCCTTCAGACCATCGGGTATGGAGAAAGCGACGGGTGACAAGCCGCTCTCGGGCAAGGATCCGGCGCCCCGGCCGCGAGGGCCGAAGAACGACACGAAGCGGGTGACGCGTGAAGAGGTGCTGCCTGCCAGTGTACCGCCCGGATCGCGCTTCAAGGGCTACAAGGACTGCTTCGTCCGGGATCTGGTGCTCAAGGTCGAGGTGGTTTGTTACCGGCGGGAGTGCTGGGTGAC
>DPXQ01000032.1 GCA_003527225.1 Rhizobium sp. | reverse complement strand
TCGGCGCCCCACGACCAGAACAGCGCCGCAAGCGTCACGTCGATGACGATGAGTGTCGTCGCCACGAATGCGACTTCGCCGCCGAGAAGACCAAACCCGCTGTCGATGTAGCGAGTGAAGGTGCCCAGGAAATTGTCGATGACGCCGCTGCCGCCCATGCGTTACCGCCCTTCGCTGGAAGGCGATGTGGGCGCGAGCGTAGGACGCAAGAAGCGGTCGCGGGTCTCGGCCCAGACACGCAGGCACTCGGCATCCTCGGCCGCCTTCTGTCCAAGCTTCTGGCACCGGCGCTGACCCTCACGCAGGGGATCGCGTCCGGGCTGGACGATTTCCGCTGGCGGCGACGCGGGCGCCTCGTCCTTGCGGGTCAGCTCGATCACCGCCGCCGTTATGGCGCCGGCGACGAACACGACAGCACCCAGCCGGGCCAGCATCTTGCCGTCCATCCGCTTGCCCTCAATTGCCGCCGAACATTTGCGCGTTGCCGGGCTGGTAGCCGCCGCCGGGCGTGAGAAAGCGGCGGCGCTGTTCACGGCCCTGTTCGGCAGCCGCGGCGCGCTCGGCCTCGGTCAGTGCGCTCGCCCGACCGTTGGCCGACAGAAGCGCGACGAGATCGGAGAGCTGCTGCGACTGGAGCGCCAGAATCTGGTTGCCGGCCTGCGTGGCTTGCAGTGCGCCGGTCGCGCCCTGGCTCTGGCTGACCAGCTCGGACATCTGCGCGCGGTTGGTGTCGATGTTGCCGACGACGCCGGCCTGCACGCGCATGGCGTCCTGCAAACCGCCGACCGTGTTCTGCCAGCGCGTGCGGGCATCGGCGATGAGCTGCTGATCCGTCGCCGACATCGACACACCGCCATACTGCTGCTGAAAGGCCTGGTCGATCTGCTGCACGTCGAAGGCGATGTTCTGCGCCTGGCCCAGGAGCTGCTGCGTCCGCTGCACCGACTGCTGGATCTCCTGGAGCGCGGAAAACGGCAGGCTGGCGAGGTTGCGGGCCTGGTTGATCAGCATCTGCGCCTCGTTCTGAAGCGAGGTGATCTGATGGGTGATCTGTTCCAGTGAGCGTGCCGCCGTGAGCACGTTCTGCGCGTAGTTGCTGGGATCGAAAACGATCCTCCACGCATGGGCCGGCGTGATCAGGACCGGCGAGAGCACGAGCGGTGCGGTGAGCATGGTTGCGGCCAGGAGAACGGCGCGCGAGCAAGCGTGACGGCTGGTCATGGTTGGACCTCCTGTTCGGATTGGGGGATGAGTGTCGGGAAATTGGGGAGAAGATCGACCGCCCAGCTCACGCCGCGGGCCTTGAACCAAGCGGCGAGGAAGCCGTCACGGCCGTGCTCGGCGACGATGCTGGCGATCAGCGTCTGGTCGGATTTCGAGGATGCCGCGCAAAGCGCGAGGCCAACTTCCGACAGGCCCAACTCGAACAGCCGGTTGCCGCGGCGGCTTTGGCAATAATAATCCCGTTTCGGAGTCGCCCTCGCCAGAATGTCGATCTGGCGGTCATTGAGGCCGAAGCGGCGGTAGATCGCCGTGATCTGCGGCTCGATGGCGCGTTCGTTCGGCAGCAGCAGCCGCGTCGGGCAACTTTCGATCATGGCAGACGCGATATTGCTGCCATCGATGTCGGAAAGTGACTGCGTGGCGAAAATGACGGAAGCGTTCTTCTTCCTGAGTGTCTTCAGCCATTCGCGGAGCTGATTGGCGAACCCCTCATCATCGAGCGCCAGCCAGCCTTCGTCGATGATGAGCAGGGTTGGCCGACCGTCGAGCCGGTCGCCGATCCGATGAAACAGATAGGACAGGACGGCAGGCGCAGCCCCAGTGCCGACCAGCCCCTCGATCTCGAAGGCCTGTACATCGGCTGATCCGAGATGTTCGGCCTCGGCGTCGAGCAACCGGCCATAGGCGCCGCCAATGCAGTATGGGCGCAACGCCTGTTTCAGATCGTTGGATTGCAGCAGCACGGCAAGGCCGGTGATGGTCCGTTCCCCCGCCGGGGCGGATGCCAGCGATGTCAGTGCCGTCCAGATGTGCTCCTTCACCTCCGGCGTGATGGTCATGCCTTCACGCATCAGGATCGCGGCGATCCAGTCAGCGGCCCATGACCGCTCATAGGCATCATCGATCTGCGCCAGCGGTTGCAGGGAAACGGAAACCTCCGATCCCTCGGTCAACCCACCGCCAAGATCATGCCAGTCGCCCCCCATGGCGAGCGCGGATGCCCGGATCGATCCCCCGAAATCGAAAGCGAAAATCTGGCTGCGATCATAGCGGCGAAATTGCAACGCCATCAGCGCCAGCAGCACGGACTTGCCCGCGCCGGTCGGGCCGACGACGAGGGTATGGCCCACGTCGCCGACATGAAGGGAAAGCCGGAACGGAGTCGAACCTTCGGTCTTGCCGTACAGCAAGGGGGGCGCTCCGAGATGTTCGTTCCGTTCCGGCCCCGCCCACACGGCCGATAGAGGGATCATGTGGGCGAGGTTGAGCGTCGAGATCGGCGGCTGCCGGACATTGGCGTAGGCATGTCCCGGGATCGAGCCTAGCCAGGCATCGACGGCATTGACAGTTTCCGGCATGGCCGTGAAGTCACGGCCCTGAATGATCTTCTCGACCAGACGCAGCTTCTCGTCGGCGATACGGGGGTCGGCGTCCCAGACGGTGACGGTTGCTGTGACATAGGCCATGCCGGCGACGTCAGCGCCCAGTTCCTGCAAGGCCATGTCGGCATCGAGCGCCTTGTTGGACGCATCGGTGTCCACCAGCGCCGATTGCTCGTTGGTCATCACCTCCTTGAGGATCGCGGCGATTGATTTTCTCTTGGCGAACCATTGACGGCGGATTTTGGTGAGGAGTTTCGTCGCGTCCGTCTTGTCCATCAGGATGGCGCGGGTGGACCAGCGATACGGGAACGCGAGCCGGTTCATCTCGTCGAGCAGGCCGGGCGTGATCGCTGTCGGAAAGCCGATAATGGTCAGGACGCGCAGATGCTTGTCACCAAGGCGCGGTTCCAGACCGCCAGTCAGCGGCTGATCGGCCAGCAGCGCATCGAGGTGCATGGGCACTTCGGGCACGCGGACACGATGGCGGTTCGTGGAAATCGTGGAATGGAGATAGGTCAGCGTGCCCGCGTCATCGATCCAGTGGCATTCGGGCATGAAGCCGTCGAGTAGCGCCAGCACGCGGTCGGTGCGGTCGATGAAGCCGCGCATCAGCTCCCATGGATTGACGCCGGATTGCTCACGGCCCTCGTAGAGCCAGGTCTCGGCGCGAGCTGCATCTTCGGCGGGTGGCAGCCAGAGGAAGGTCAGGAAGTAACCTGACACGAAATGCGTGCCCGCTTCCTCAAAGGCAGCCTTGCGCTCGGCATCGACCAGAGCGGAAGCCGGATCAGGAAATTGGCTGCCGGGATAGATCGCGGCTTCGCTTCGTTGAGCCTCAACAAAGATCGACCAGCCGGAGCCGAGGCGGCGCACGGCGTTGTTGATGCGCCCGGCGACCGCGACCAGCTCGGCGGCGATAGCGGAATCCAGATCCGGCCCGCGAAACTTCGCTGTCCTCTGGAAACTGCCGTCCTTGTTCAGCACGACGCCCGAGCCAACGAGCGCGGCCCAGGGCAGGAAATCCGCGAGGCGGGTGGCGGTACGGCGATATTCGGTGAGGTTCATCATGGGCGCGCCTTCACACCGACAGATGACCGGGGATGCGCAGATGCCTGCGGCCCACCTCGACAAAAAGCGGATCGCGTTTGGCAGCCCATACCGCGAGGAAATGTCCCACCGCCCAGATGGCGATGCCAACCAGCCAGAGACGAAGGCCGAGGCCGACGGCGCCGGCCAGCGTGCCGTTGACGATGGCAATCGAACGCGGTGCGCCGCCGAGCAGGATATGCTCGGTCAGCGCCCGGTGAACCGGGATAGAGAAGCCCGGCACCGCATCGAGCTNNAGAACGACAGGAAGAAGCTCGACGCAGCGAAGGCGATGGACAGGCCGAAGACGATCTGGATCAGGCGGCGGAAGCCGCCGGAGGTATCGCCAAAGGCCAGCGCCAGGCCGGTGGCGATGATGACGATGACGGCGATGATCTTGGCGACAGGACCTTCTATCGACTGGAGGATCGACTGAAGCGGGGCCTCCCAGGGCATGGAGGAGCCGGAGGCGTGTGCGGCAGGCGCCAGCATCAGACTGATGGAAACAGTGGCAGCGGCGGTTGCCATGATGCGGCAGCCGCGTGAAATCGTGCGGATCATGAAGGGTTTCCTTTCGGGGTGGTTGCCAAAGTAATGAGATGCGTGATGGCGTAGTCGCCGTCCGGTCCCAGCCCATCGACGCGGGCGAGTTCGACCAGGCGGCGGGACGATCCACGTCCGGCAAGAACGGCGACAAGGTCGATAGTCTCGGCGATCAGGGCGCGCGGGACAGTGATGACGGCTTCCTGGATGAGCTGCTCGAGGCGTCGCAGCGCGCCAATGCCGGAACCGGCATGGATGGTGCCGATCCCGCCCGGATGGCCGGTGCCCCAGGCTTTAAGGAGGTCGAGAGCTTCGGACCCGCGAACCTCGCCGACCGGGATGCGATCCGGGCGCAGGCGTAGCGACGAGCGCACCAGATCGGAGAGCGTCGCCACGCCATCTTTGGTGCGCATCGCGACCAGATTGGGCGCGGCGCATTGCAGTTCGCGCGTGTCTTCAATGATCACGACGCGATCCGAAGTCTTGGCGACTTCTGCCAGCAGCGCGTTGATCAGCGTGGTCTTGCCAGTGGAGGTGCCGCCCGCGACGAGGATATTGGCCCGCGTGGCGACGTTCAGGCGCAACACCTCGGCCTGATGGCTGGTCATGATCCCAGCGTTTACATAGTCGTCGAGCGTGAACACCGCGACGGCGGGCTTGCGGATGGCAAAGGTTGGCGCCGTGACGACAGGCGGCAGCAACCCTTCGAAGCGCTCTCCGGTCTCAGGCAGTTCGGCCGATACACGCGGACTTCGGGAATGAACTTCGACGCCAACATGATGGGCGACCAGCCTGACGATCCGCTCGCCATCAGCCGCAGACAGCCTGTCTCCCGTATCGGCCAGACCTTCGGAGAGCCGATCCACCCAGATGCGGCCATCGGGATTCAGCATCACCTCGACCACACCGGGATCTTCCAGAAACCGGGCAATCGATGCCCCGAGCGCGGTGCGCAGCATCCGCGCACCACGCGCAATCGTCTCGGGTTTCTGATGTGATGCGGTCATGGCGGCCCCGTTCATGGCGGGACGCGCAAAAGACGGACCCCGGATTGGGGTCGATTAAAAGAACCTGATTTAGGGCCGTTTCAACAGATGTTTGTGCGCGTGCGGGCATCGGCGGCGCAGGGCGGCAAATAGGATGGATCGAAAGTTCAGAGCTGGTTTCCATCCGCTTCGGACTGGCCTTGTGACGAAAGATCGTGAAGCGAATCCATATCCCGCGACAACTCTTTCAGGAATCTGTCGCCGGAAGCCAGGCGCTTGCCCAGCGTCTGCATGAAGCCTTCGAAGCGCTCGTTGCCCTTGATGCGCGCCGACTGTTTCGCGCTATCTGACAGCGGCGGCGTCATGGTGAGCCAGAATTGTACGAACAGCGAAAGCGTCTCGCCGAGGATGGCCACATCTTCGTCCAGCATATCGAACTGGCGGCCAAGCTTATCCAGGCGTCGCGACATTGCGGCTTCCAGCCGTTCGGTCGTGTCACCAGACAGGAAGGATGCTACCGCAGCCTCGATCACTGCGGATTTTGAAACATTGCGGCGCAGCGCCA
>DPXQ01000129.1 GCA_003527225.1 Rhizobium sp. | reverse complement strand
CGGCCTCTTTCATGCCACCTCCTTTTGAGCAGGCGCGCGCCATCGACCCCGCCGAAAGCTTGGGCGAAGACGGGCGGCGCAGGTTGTGGGATGGGTAGCGGGTGGCGCGGCCGCCGGATCAGCGGCGCATCAGGCCAAGCGACATGCTGGTGTCGGTCATCTCGATCCTGAGATGCGTGGCTGAGGGTGAGGCCGCCATCAGCCGTTCGAGCTCGACGGCGTCGAGGAAGTCAACGCCGTCGTCGCCCCCGAAATGCTGGCGCTTGTAGTGCCAGTAGTCCGGATTGGTGGACGGATCGCACTCTTCGGCGTAGCAGACGAGAGGCTTCCGCCCCGCGGCAAGGGTTCCATTGGAGCAAAGGTAGACACCCTCGTCGCCGACGAGCCAAAGCCCGGGTTTCTCGTCCTTTCCGGGGTAAAGGCCGTAGTGGGGATTGCGAAAGCCGCCGTTTGTGGCAGCGTCGGAGATCCCGCGCGCGATAATCTCGCGCACCTTTTCGAGAGGAAAGGTGAACATGACCGCACCGACCTCCCTCACGCTGCGATCGCGTCAGGCAGATAGCGCAGATGCACCGGCAGCTTCCCAGCGATCTGTGCATCGGTGAGCTGGTCGAGAAGGTCGAAATCACGATGTCCGCCCGCAGCGAAATTCATGACGAGCCGCTTGCCTCGCTGCGGGCCGGGATACCGCCAATCGGCATAGGCCCGATACTGGTCATGGGTGGCCGACCAGATGTGCTCGAGCCGCTCTTCGCGGGTCATTGCCCGGACAGGCCGCGATTCCCGTTCGACGATCGTATCCCGCATTTGCGCCGGCGAGCCCCTGTCGGAGAGGTCGCAATAGCCGTGGAAGTAACGAAACTGCCCATCGATCTTCAGGGAGAAGAAGACGCTGGTGACGTTGCCGGTGAGGAATTCGCGCAGGGCGAACATGTCGCCAGGCATCCAGAGCGGCGGCAGCACCTCGAACATGTAATCGTGCCCGGCCTGGTTGATTTCGAACCACTCACCGCGATAAAGCGCAGTGGCATCGTCCTGGAATCTGCTCGGACGCTTGGCATGGCGATCGAACATGCGGAACATCTGCCGACGATCGGCGATGCCTTGATAAACCTTGCGGATGGATAGAAGGGTCATGGGTGAGCTCCTTGTCACGCCCGTCGGGCTGGAGCGCGGCTCATCCTCTCGATGTCGCCATCTTCTCTTCAGCCCTTCCTGACCCCTCCTCCGCGGCCGCATCTCCGTTCGGCCGGGTCAAGGGCCGGCTTGAGCCGGGCGAAGCGTTACCCTTGACGCGGCCGGCGAGCATGCGGCAGGCCGCTTCTCCCTTCCCTCCTTTTCCTTTCCTCCACCCCCTTTGCCCTCCATGCGTCATTCCAGTCCTCGGCAGGCGGCTTGAGCCGTACCCAGTCGCAGCCGACGACCTGGGCGATCTCGCGCAGCCGATCGGCAAAAGCCTCCCCTTGCGGATTGTCGTCGGTCGCGGCCACAAGCTGGGCATCGGCGCGCGCGGCGAGTACCCGCACCGCGGTCTCGGTCGACGGCGACCACCCTCCACCGGTGCTGAGATAGAGGCTGCCCTCCCGCAGGCCTTCGAAGGAGGCGAGGCTCATGGCGTCGATTGCCGCTTCGGTGACGCAGAGCCGCACAGCGTCGGGCGTACCAAGACGAAAGAGCGCCTTCGCGCCCCCCGTCGAAAAACCGCGCCAGTCGGGACCTCTCTCTTCCCAGCCGGTGACGGCGCCGTCGTCGTCGACATGGGCCGCCCACATGCTGCCATATGGCCCTTCGCGCAAGCGGTCTTGTCGGATCGCCGCCTGCAGGACGCTCTCAGGGAGACATCGCTCGCCGGCAAGATAGCGCCAGGTCGCCGAACCCCGCCACGGCTTGCGTCGGATCTGCCAGCGTTCCGCCAGTGATGTGTCTCGTTCCCGATCGCGTGCGGGTCGTGTCCAGGCCGGCTCGACGGGGGTGAAGCCGACAAGTTCGGCCGCGCACGCGAGCGCCTCTGTGAAATCGAAGCCGTGAAGGTTCCGGATGAGCGAGAACACGTCACCCTTGGCGTCCGACAGCGGATCGAACCAGCCCTTGCCGTCATGGATCACGATGACGATGTCGTCGCCGCGCCGATATTTCACGGCCCGCCGGGTGCTCTCTTTCAGGTCGACTGTGTATCCGGCCTTTTCCAGGACGGCCGCGCAGAAAACGCGGCTTTTGAGCTCCTCTACTTCTTTCTTCTCCATCATACTTTCCGGCGCTTTTTGCGGCCGCCCTTCCTTTGTCTTCCTTCTGCCCGCACCTTGCGGGGCGGCTTCCGGACGCCACGAAGAGCGAAGACGGCAAGGGCGCGGCTCGCAAGGTGCCAATTTGCACCTTGGCAACGGCCGCTTGCGGCCAGCCGCGGCGCCGCTTCCCTTGCCGTCTGCCGCTCGCCAGTGGCACCTCCGGAGGCAAAAAGCCGGCTCAATGAGCCGGCCCGTACTCGAAGGGATCGAATTCGGTGATGGTCTCGACCTCGCCGTCTTCGATCTCGTCGCTCGGCAGAACTCCGAATTCGTCGCCGGAACGGAAGAGCGTGACGGGGACCATGAGGGTGCGGGCAAGGTGGAAAGCGTGGGTTCGTGCGAGGGAAAGATCGGTCGACATCTGAGGGCTCCATCTTCGGAGCGGGCCAATCCCGCTCGATGGCTCCGTCAGTGTCCGGCCCCGGTCGAGATCACCGCGAAGGCGAAGCCGTAGCGGCCGCACGCTTGCGTAGCGGACCCCCTGCGGGTTGATCGTGGAAGATCCGGGGCCGGACCAGGAAGCCATCACCAGAGAGCGGGAATTGGACTGCTCCCTTGGAGCCCTTTCGTCCGATCAGCCGTTACCGGAAATCCGTGGTTTTCATCTTGCCCGCAAACCAGGACCAGTCGCCCTCTGAGAAGCGAGAAGTTGAAATGCTTGCCATGGCTGCGACGGCGGAATTCGGAGGCCGACGCGAGTCAATAATAGGATGGGAAGGTCGACCTCGGCACGCTCGACGGTGAAAGGGGGCCGCCGAGTTCGCGAGGTTGAAGGCGCCAGCGCAGCTCCACCATCTCAACAACGCCGGCGTCGCGCTTTATGTTGGGACGGCGATCGTCGATCGATGCGTCGGAATCGAAATCTGACGCTCATCATCTTCGAACACAAAATAGAACTTGGCCGCGAGGCAAAGGCGATCGAGACGGAGGACCGATGTGCAATGACTATCGACTGAAGGTGGATGTCGCTTCGATCGGGGAGGAATTCGCCGATCTGAAGATCAAGATCCGTTTTGGCGAAGGCGCCCCGAACATCGAGGCGCGCGACGACATCAAAATCACCGATGCCGCGCCGATCATCCGCACGGTCGATGGCGTGCGCGGCGAAGGCGACCTGGTGCAGCGGCGGTGGAGCTGGCCGGGTAAGAACAAGCGCCCGGTCTACAATTTCCGGTCGGAGGGCCGCGAATTTTCCTCCAACCGCTGCCTGATCGTCGCCGACGGCTTCTACGAGTTCACCGATCCCGCCGAGAAGGGAAAGAAGCGGAAGGACAAGTGGCTGTTCACCAAGCGCCACGAGCCAATCTTCTGCATCGCCGGCATCTGGCGCGAGACGGAAGATGTGGGCGAGGCCTTCACCCTGCTGACCATGGAGCCCGGGCCCGACATCGCGCCATACCATGATCGGCAGATCGTCATCCTCGAACGCGATGCCTGGGCCGACTGGCTCGATCCGTCTGTGCCGGCGCAATCGCTGATCCGTCCGCTGCCGGCAGGTACGCTCATGGTTGAACAGATTGGGTAAAGCTGCGAGGTTTAGCTTTTTTGCTGACAAAACATGGAGGTCGGCGGGGAGAACTTAGGGTGCTGTACGCTTGGATTGATGGAGTTAAACGTCCGCCAGCTTTTAAGGGCGAGCACACAACGTGTCGCGATTGCGGTGGATCACTGACAGCAGTTATCCCGGTCGAAAACGTTCGACACTGGCGGCATAAGGCCGGCGACTGTGATCCCTGGAGCGAGCCTGAAGGCGCCTGGCACCTTGGGTGGAAAGAGAAGTTCGATATCGCCTGCCGCGAAATCGGCTTGGTCGATTCGGCGACCGGCGAGCGTCATCGGGCGGACGTCCTATGCGGGATGGGCACGAACCGCGCGACGGTGTTGGAATTGCAGCACTCATCAATCTCCGAGGACGAGCGTAACGCGCGCGAGGCGTTCTATCGCCAGGCGCATCGCATGTTCTGGCTTATCCACATTCATAGCGAGACTTCGTTCCTGGCCCACAATTTCGGCATGTCGATGGACTTCCAATCCAGGACGCATGTGCTAGACGGCAAGAAGTTCGCGGTGATGCGCTGGGTCGGCCGCAGCCAGCAGTTCATTGAAAAGTGGAAACGCGCGAAGGCTCACGTCTTCTTCGATTGGTCTGGCCATATATTCTACCTCGCCAGCAACGAAGTTTCGCAGCGCCTGGGCGGGCAGCTCAAGCGAGGACATTTTGCGCTATGTCATCTCACCAGCGAGGAGTTTCTGCGCGCCGTGCATTGGCACGACTGAAATCGGCGCTCGATCTCACGTCTTGGGCGGCCGGGTCCAGCCTTCGTTGAGTTTCTCAAGCACCTTTTCCAGCCAGTTTTCGTACCAGTACCAGGTGTTCGCGACCTTCACGCCATAGCCCTTGCCGGGGTTGCGCGCGTCGAGCTGCTGGGTGAGCTTCGTGTGATCGTACATATTGAATCCGGCGTATCCCGCCGCCTGCGCCTTCGCGACGATTTCACCGGGTAGGAATTTCGGACGCTCGACCTCCTTCAACAGAACGCGCTCGACGGCCTCTGCTTCCGGTGAGCCGGGCTTGATGAATTCGACCGCGAGATCCGCCTTGCTGGGTTTGCTCGCGATCTTGGGAACGAAGGCGACGCGGAAGCGGAATTTCGGATCTTTCTGCTCCTCCTCTGAGAGGGCCGCGTGGAAGTTGTCCATCACCGTCGCGATATGCGTCGGCAGGTCGGTCGCGATCAGGCTTTGCCGTTGGACACCGTCGAACGTCACGAATTGCAACGCGATCGGAAGCCGCTTCTCCAGGGCGAATTCGCGTCCGAAGAGGTCCTTGATGGCGTCGTTGAAGTTGATGCAGCAGGCCTGAAGCTTAGCGCTGAGGGCATCATCGATCCTGTTGGTGGATCGATGCTCGATCTCGTTCCTGATCTCGATCAGGAACTTGAGATTGTTGACAACGCCGCTCTGGAGGGGACAGGCGCCGGTGGTGATGCACTGGCTCAGTTCCCAATATCTCTCGGCTCCGGATGGCGTGCGCTCAACTACGCCGGCTTTCTTGTGGCGGTAGTCGATGCCCTCGCGCTTGTAATAGGCATGCAGCAGGTAGGTCCACGCGATGATCGCGGTGACGATGAAGAGTTCGGCCCTGAAGTGGAGGCCAGCGCTATTGAATGTGTGAACGGCCGCAATCATGGCTTCACGCGCTTTGACCAGCAGCTCGTCGCCTTGGAGATGAAGGCCGGTAGCGGGATCAATATTTGGCCAACTGTCGAGGAAGGTATCCAGCTCATCGTCGGACGCGGCCTTAATGGCCTTGTGCTTCGTGCCATCCTTTATCTCGGAGATGCGCGCATTGTTGATCGAACGGGTAGGCCGGGAGAAATATGCCTGGATATCCTGGGGCACGTATTTGCGGGATAACATCGCTTTCACGATCGCGACCTCCCACTTTTCAAGCGTATTCCCTGGTCGTCTCGCCAATTTCGTGCCCCTACTTTGTCTGCGCCGTTCGGGATGTCCCGGTTCTAGTCGTTGCCGTAGTCTGGCTCGTATTCCATTTCGCGCTCCTGCTGGTCCTCATGGACGTAGCTGAGGCCGGAGGCATCGATTTCATCGCTTCCCATCAGCGTCAGGTCGCACGTTGGGCAGCGGAACTCTTCGCCGAGAAACTCGCGGTCGACGATTTCCCAGATGGCGTGCTCGTCGCGCTCCTCGCTGATGTCCTCACCGGACTGCTCGCCGGTCATGAAAGCGCGGCATTTGCAGGCGGGGCAGCTCTCCACCCAGATCTCGTCGTAGCGACCCTTGAAAATTCCTGCCTGATGTTGTGGCTCGCGCAATTCGGCTTCGGCTGCGAGGCGCTCTCGTTCGGCTCTTTTCAACGCCTCGAACTGCTCCCTGGCGGCTTCGACGCGAAGTTTGACCGCCGCTTCGAGGGCCTTGGCGGCTTCGTCGAGCAATTGACGGGGCGCCTTTGCGTCCGCTGCGCCAAGCCACTGCTCCAGGGACGATCCCATCTGGTGCAGGATCGTATCGCATGCATGCCAATAGCGCGCCTCCCAGGCGTCAAGACGCATGGTCCGGAATGGAAGGTCGGCCGAGTGGAGCTCGGCGTTCCGACGTTCGGCGATGTCCTGGCAGAACTTTTGGACCGTCTTGTCGAAGCGAGGGACGAGATGTGCGAGGCGCTCGAACAAGGTCTTGGCGGCGATCGTCTTGACGTCGGTGGTGACGTTGATGCCGGCGGCGACGAACATCGACTGCCAGTGGGTCGGATCGACCACGAGGCTCGGATGCTTCCGGGCGAGCGCTGCCTTGCCGAGCAGCTCGAGCGCGAGCGAGGCCCAGAGCTGATACTCGTCGAGATCGCTGGCGCCTTTCCGCGCGAGGGCACGGCCGATGTAGACCTTCGACTTCGCATGAAGCGCGTCGCCGTTGATTGCGATGAAGACGTCTTCAGGCATCGATGAGAATCCTCGCTAGGCGTCGGCCGGACCCTCGGTCCGACGGGCTGCGCCCGTGCAGGACGCGCCAGTTGTCAATGATGAGGATGTCGCCCTGGCGCCAATGATGCGCCTCCGCAGGGGCGCTGGCGACCCGGTCTCCGACAAGCTTCAGGGCTTGCTTGCCGCGCTCGTCCAAGGCTTCAAGACAGCCGGGATCGTAGCGCAAGAAGGCTCCGCCCGGCGACAGGATCGTCGCGTAGAAGGAGCGCCGACCCGTGCGGACGAGGACCGGAGCGTTTTCGAGAAGGTCAAGGTCCTCGCGCGAAAAGCCGAGCGTTCGCCAGTCGAGGAGCATTGTCGCTGCAGCCGGCGATCCGCGATCGATACACCCGAGAAGGAGATAACGGCAGGGTCTGGTGCGATGGCTGAGTTCCGTATGGAACGGCAAGGCGCCCAGGCCGTAGCGCGCGCTCAAGGATCGAGGATGTGCATCATCGGCTGCACGCGGCTGGACGACCTCTTCGAGCGAGCCTGCACGGCCCGGAACGCGCGAGCCGAGCCGATCACCGAGCCGGCCCAACTCGCAGACGATCGAATCGAAGTCTGCGCCCTCGCTCCTGTGACGCGACCAGCCGCGCTCCGCCAGCGAGCCGAAAATCGGTCCGGGATCGGAGACGGCAATGTCGCGTATAGCCATCTCGCTGTCCTATCGGTCGAGGCGGACACGAAGACGCCGAGCGCGCTCGCGAAAAGCAGCTTCGCCACCTTCGAGGATGTCGCAAACCGCCTTGCGGATCGCCGCGTTCTCCAGCCCGCCCGCCGCATAGCTGATCGGCGGCAGACCGCCCGAGGGATGCGGTCCTGCTTCGGCGACGATGATCTGATCGGCGTCGGTATTGATGACGAGGTTGGCGTTGTGCGTGACCATGATCACCTGGCGCTTCGCCTTCGCGGCGATGAAGAGCGCGACAAGCTCGTCGAAGACGGACTTGGGATCGAGATTCTCTTCAGGCTGGTCGATGATCAGCGGCCGATCGTCGGAGTCGTCGAGCGCCAGATAGAGCAATAGAAGCACAATGCCTCGCGTGCCGGGCGAGAGCTTGCGGATGTCGACCCCGTCATAGGAAATCTCGTACCGAACGGTGATGTGGTCGGTGCTGAAAAGCCAGTGAGCGAACTGCTTCGACCAAGTCCGGAATTCGGCCTGCTGCGTCGGCGCGTAAGGCGCATGCGACAGCAGGTCCCGCAAATATTTCGCCATGAAGGCGGTCATTGCCGCCTGCACCTCGGCCGCCGTTCCGGTCTCCCATGCGGGCTTGAGCGCTTCCGTGGCCGCGGCGATGAGCGAGCCGCGCCCATAGAAGGGGCCGGTCTTGCGTCGGTCGAGAAGTTCTTCCTCCGCGACGGCGCCCCAAGCCTGGACATCGGCGATCCTGCGGACAGAGAAGCTGAGCTTCTTCAGCGTGCCCGAGGATGCCGCAAGACGTGCCATCAGGGGCGCATAAAGGCCGGCCAGGGCATTCTGTTCGTTGATGATTGCCTCGAACACCCGGCCGTAGGTGTCATCGCGCTCGGTCTGCAGGTCCTTCCGTCGCGCGGCGGCGCCCTGCGCATCGGTAAGGCGGGTTGTCAAGATTTGAAGGGCGGAGTTCTCCTGCGCAATGCGTCCGGTCAGTGCCGCATATTGCTCGCGCACCAGCTTGTCAGCACTGAACAACGCTTCCAGGCGCGTCATCTCTGCGGCGATCGGCGCAAGCGGTAGCGCCAAGACGTCGGCAGTGTCGGCGATCAGTGGGACGCTCGGATCGCCAGGCAGTGGCGGGACGCCGTTGAGCTTGCCAACCTCGCCGTCGGCCCAGGTGATGTAGGCCGTGAGGCTCTTATCGACGTCCCCTTTGTAAATCAGCAGGAAGTCGTCCCACTGCTTGGCGTCGAGGCCGCTATTGGTGTGTCGCGCCTGTGCCTGGCGGAGCATCTCAGGGGCGCCCGTCGCCCGCATGCTGCGGACCTCGTCTTGCAACGCGACGAAGGTGCGGCGTTGATTCCCCAGGTTCTGTATTTTGTTCCTGAGTTTTTGCGCTGCCTCGCTGAGTTGGGTGTGGCGGGCAACCTGCGCCTCGGTGCCCTTGACGACGAGCTTCGCCCGATCGGCGGTATAGTCGGCGATAAGCTTGTTCTTCTGCCCGACCTGGGTGGTCAGCGAGGCGACGAGGCTCTCTTTTTCGAACTCGGTCGCGATGCGATCCGAGATGTCGGAAATCGCCTCGGCCTCGCGCTCGCGCGCCTGCTGAAACCGTGACGTCTGCTGGTCGCGCAGCTCGGCGAAGTCGAGCGCCCATTCGCGATCGTCTTGCGAGTGGGACTCGAAGATCACGCGCTCGATTTCCTCGACCAAGCCGTCAGAGACGCCTTTTGCCGAGCAAAGCTCCTCGACGAATTGCTGGGACAAATAGCGGGCTCGTGGAAACGACATATGGCCGTTGGCGTCGGCGCCATCGAGCGCGCGCGTGACCGTCGCGCCTCCGCCCCAGGTCAGCGTTGTCGTCGCGTCCCCGATCAGCCGGCGCGCACGCGCCAGGAAGGAAGGGCTGATGTTCTCGTCCGCGTCCCACCCCGAGGGTGTGATCGCATCACAGCCCGCAGCGATGACGTCCGCCAGAGCGGTCTTTCCTGAGCCCCGTGGGCCGATGATGGCGACTAAGCCCGGGTTGAGCGGGATTTCCGGTGTGGTTGCCCAATCCGCGTCGTCGATCCTGACATGCGAGAGGACCTGAGATGGCATTGCCGAGCGCGGCGGCTGTTCGCCGACATAGGCGCGACCGTCCGGGTCGATGCATGCCTGCCGGAGAGTATCGAACTCGAGTGCGCCCTTGATCCACGAGAAGCGGTTCTCGACGGGCTGGCCCACGGACTTCTGGTCATGGGAGTCACTACCATGGAGACATGGCTTGCACCCGTCGTAGCGCGAACGCAGTTCCTCGATCGTCACACCGCGTTGGCCGAGCCAGAACTCACGCTGCGCCGGGCTGCTCGAAAAGATGATGTGCGCGAACTTTTCGATTTCCTGACGCATCGTCGCGTCGGCGGCCTGCCGCAGGCCGGACGTGCCGTCTCCAGCGCCGCCGGCGACAGCGATCAGGATGTTCTTTTTCGCCCATTCGCTCTCATGGATGACTTTGCGCAATTGGTCGAAGTTGACCTTGAATTGGGTCGCGCCATGCCGGAGCGCTGCCCCATCGTCTGTGATCGTTGTGTCGGAGCGCTTGCCGAGCTTGATCAGCTCCTCGCGCGTGCAATCGAAGCGATCGTTATGGGCGCCGAATTGCAGCCGTTTAAGGATGCGCTTGACCTCGTTGACATGATCGGGGTCCTCGGGGCTCACCAAGAGATGGATGTTCACGAAGCCGGACTTTGCAGCCACGTCGAGCCGCAGCTCGATGTTCGGGAACAGCAGCTTCACGCCGGGCAACCGGCCGGCGGCCTTGTGCTTGAGGAATTGCTCGTAGGTGTCGGTGACGTAATAGTCGGTAACGGCGATCGCTTCGATCGTTGGCGTCAGCCCTTCGAGCGACGTGAGATATTCACCCCAGGGATCGGCCGCACCGAACTGGTTGTTGAGGATGGTGCCAGGCGCATGAATATGCGGCTCCCAACGGTGCCATTCCGAACCGCGACTGATCATACGCTCCCTGGTGTCCTTCCTTCTGTTGCCCTGCTCCGTCACCGTGATGCAACTGCACGGTAGCGCAGCGCCGTGCATTCTATCGTAGGAATATTTCCTGAAACTAGCGCCGCGCAATATATTGTCGCCGTCCACTGTCTTCTCCGCGGAAAACAACACGGTGGCTGGCGGAAGTATAAGCGAGGCGGCGGACGCGCCGACTAATGAAAATTTCGCGCCTTCACCTTGATGGTGTCGATGTGCAGGTCGGGAATGTGGATCTCGCCAGTACGCAGATTCTTCGGCGGCAGATCGCGCGGATCGGAACCGGAGCCGCCATTGCGGACCTGGTCGCCCCGGCCGTGCGGGAGCGGAAACGCCGCATCGCGGCTGCCGACGCTGGCGAGGTCGGCCGAGAGGTCCGTGATGCGCTGGGCGACCAGGTGAACGACGTCGCCCTCGCGTTGGATACGGCCGCGCACCGCCATCATGCTGGCCGACAGAACCGCTCGGCGGTTCGCCTCGAACACCTTTGCCCAGACCACGAGATTGGCGATGCCGGTCTCATCCTCCAGCGTGATGAACATCACGCCTTTCGCGCTGCCCGGGCGTTGGCGGACGAGAACGATGCCCGCCGCCTCCAGCCAATGCCCGTCGCGCGTCGTCATCGCCTCGGCGCAGGTGACGATCCGCCGGCGGCGGAGATCCTCGCGGAGGAAGCTCAGGGGATGGGTCCGGAGCGTCAGACCGACATGGCCATAGTCCTCGACGACTTCGCTGCCCGCCGTCATCGGCCGCAGCACGATGGCGGGCTCGCTCACCTCGGGCACGATCTCCGCCTCGCGGGCGGACGCGGCCGCGAACAGTGGAAGCGGCTCGTCGCGCAGCGCCTTGATCGCCCATAACGCCTCGCGGCGGGCGAGAGCGAGGGCAGGGCGGAAGGTGTCGGCCTCGGCGAGTTGGACCAAGGCCGCTGATGGCACGCCCGCGCGTCGCCAGAGATCGTCAATCGAGGCGAAGGCCTAGTCGGCCCGCGCGGCGACGATCGCGGCCGCATGTACATTGGCAAGGCCTTTGACCATGCGCAGACCGAGGCGCACCGCGAAGCGGCCGTCGTCGTCGGTTGGTTCCAACGTGCAGTCCCAGCGTGAGGCGTTGGCGCAGACGGGCCGAATCTCGACAGCGTGGTCACGCGCGTCGCGCACGATCTGCGCCGGCGCGTAGAAACCCATGGGCTGTGAATTGAGAAGGGCCGCGCAAAAAACGTCGGGGCCAGCATTTGAGCCAAGCCGACGCGTAGGCGATCAGCGCGAAGGAGGCGGCGTGGCTTTCCGGAAATCCGTAAGAGCCGAAGCCTTCGAGCTGCTTGAAGGTCTGCTCGGCAAAGTCCGGCGCGTAGCCGTTCGCTACCATGCCGTCGATCAGCTTTGCCTTGAAGGAGGAGACGCCGCCCGTATGTTTGAATGTGGCCATCGACTTGCGCAGCATGTCGGCTTCGCCGGGCGTGAAGCCGGCGCATTCGATGGCGACGCGCATCGCCTGCTCCTGAAAGAGTGGCACGCCGAGCGTTTTGCCCAGCACCTTCTCCAGCTCGGGCTTGGGATAGTGGACCGGCTCCAGCCCTTCCCGGCACCGCAGATAAGGATGCACCATGTCGCCCTGGATCGGGCCCGGCCGCACGATCGCGACCTGAACGACGAGGTCGTAATAGGTCCGGGGCTTCAGCCTCGGCAGCATCGACATCTGCGCGCGTGACTCGATTTGAAAGGTGCCGAGCGTGTCGGCCTTGCGGATCATCGCATAGGTGCGAGGATCTTCGGCCGGGATGGTGGCGAGGTCGAGCGCGACGCCCTTGTGCTCGGCGAGGAGGTCCAGGCCCTTCTTCATGCAGGTCAGCATGCCGAGCGCCAGCACGTCGACTTTCATGAAGCGCAGGGCGTCGATGTCGTCCTTGTCCCATTCAATAACTTGCCGATCGGCCATCGCCGCCGGCTCGATGGGCACGAGATCATCGAGCCGGTCATGGGTGAGCACGAAACCGCCGGGATGCTGGGAAAGATGACGCGGTGCGCCGTGAAGCTGGCGCGCAAGGTCGAGCGTCAGGCGCAGGCGCCGATCGGCGGTGTTGAGGTTGAGCTGCTCGGCCTGAGCTTCCGAGACGCCTTCCTCGGACCAGCCCCAGACTTGGCCGGAGAGCGTCTTGATGAGGTCTTCCGGCAGCCCAAGCGCCTTCCCGACATCACGCAGCGCGCCTTTGGTGCGATAGCGAATGACGGTCGAACACAGTGCCGAACGGTCGCGGCCATAGGTCTCGAACACCCACTGCATGACGATCTCGCGCCGCTCATGCTCGAAATCGACATCGATGTCCGGCGGCTCCCGGCGCTCCTCCGAGACGAAGCGCTCGAACAGGAGATCGTTGCGGCCGGGATCGATCGAGGTGATACCGAGGACATAGCAGACGGCCGAGTTCGCCGCCGAGCCGCGGCCCTGACAGAGGATGTCTCGCGAACGGGCGAAGCGCACGATCGAGTTCACCGTCAGGAAATATGGGGCGTAGTCGAGCTTCTCGATCAGCCGCAACTCATGACGCAACGTTGAGACGACATGATCGGGCACGCCTTCAGGATAGCGCTGCGCAGCACCCTCCCAGGTCAGCTTCTCCAGCGTCTGTTGCGGCGTCAGCGACGGGTCGTCGCGTTCCTCGGGATACTGGTACTTCAGCTCGTCGAGGGAGAAGCGGCAACGGGACGCAATCTCAACGGTGCGCGCCAAGGCCTCGGGGTAACGGGCAAACAGCCGGTGCATTTCCTCGGGCGGCTTCAGATAGCGGTCGGCGTGGCGCTCGCGCCGCTCGCCCAGTTGGGGCCGGCGACGGCGGCAAAGATGGAGCGGCTCGGCATTTTGACCGGAGCGGACCTGAAGGCGAAGCCGCTGGCGTTCCTGCAGGAGCATTTCGGCAAGGCCGGTGCCTGGTATTACAGGATTGCGCGCGGGATCGACGATCGCCCCGTCCAGCCCGATCGACCGCGAAAGTCGGTCGGAGCGGAGGACACCTTCGCCGTCGACATACACGATCTTCAGGCCGCGCGTGCCGAAGTGACGCCGCTCGTCGATAAGGTCTGGCGCCACTGCGAGGCGAAGAACCTGCTCGGCCGGACGGTCACGCTGAAGATCAAGTTTGCCGACTTCCGGCAGATCACCCGTAGCCGGACCGTGGGCACGTCGCTGCGTGCAGCATCCGACGTGGAAAGCATCGCGTGCAGCTTGCTCGAGCCGCTATTTCCGACCGAGAAGGGAATTCGCCTGATCGGTGTGACGATCTCGTCCTTTGATGAAGACCGGGAGATCGGTCAGGACCAGCTTAGCCTTATCTAGAGGCCGAGTGCGGCCATCCAGGCCTGCACCTGACCGAAGGCATCCCGCTGCCACTGCTCCGGGGTCCTATCACCGATGGCCGGCGTTCCCTCGACGAACTGGCGGACCCACACCGGTCCGATCATGTCTTCGGCAGAGAATTTCTCGGCAATTCCCAGATAGCCCTCGCGCGCCTCCTTGATCTCAAGCAGAGGGCGGCAGAGCTCCGCCAGCGCCTCGGGCCCGCCTTCGTAGTTGCGAATGCAGTAGTAGACGTCATAGGCGTCCTTGCGTTTCTTCCGCCGCAGAAGCGCCTGTCCCTTCATGGCAAGCAGGGCCGGGATGGAAGCGACCGCGATCTCGACGCGGTTGCGGCCGCCGCCGGGCATTACTCCTTCAACTGCCGTCAGCTGGTGGAAGCGAATTGCGAGCTCGGCGCCGGATGCACGCTGGACCGCGAACTCCGACAGGATCGGCGGAATGTTCTTCTCGATCTCAGCATCGCGCGGCATCAGAAAGTCGACGATCACCTCGATAGGCGGGCCGCCATCCGCGGCCTCGACCGTACGCACAAGCTGAAAGCGTTTGTGGTCGGCGCTTTGCGCGTATCCGTTTTTCATCAAGGCATCGACGAGCCGAACATACTCGCCATCGCCGAGCGCTTCCGCATTGAGCGTCAAATCCACGTCGATCGTGCCGACATGCCGCATGTCGTCGGCCTGAAGGAGCAGCCAAGGAACCGCGCCGCCGACAACGGCAAATTTGCCCTCGAAGCTGCCAAGGATCTGGCCAATCTCGAGGAGCGCGGATTTGACCGCTTCGGTGACGCGATCGGTATAGTCGGCAGCAGATTGTGGGTCAGGCGCTAATGCCATTTTAGCAGCTTCTCTCTCAGATGATCGGCGGCCTCTCGCCCTCGATCGTCGAGCTGCGAAAGGTCTAGATACGTCAGAACCGGTGACGACACGGGTGGGGCGCCGGGAATCTCCACGCGCTCCTTCAGGATAGCTGGATCATCGGGCTCGATAATCTCGACATTGGCGCCGCTTTTGGTTGACTTCAACTTGAGTGTTTCGATCAGCTCCGGCACCACGGAGGTATCGGCGTAGAGTGTCGTGGTATTGCCGCGCATGTAGGGCGCAAGCCACTGCGCGGCCGAAAGCCCGCCAAGCATGGCATGCCCTTCGGTTTGCGGCCTCCACAATGCCTCACGCAGCGTCTCTTCCCACTGCCGCCCATGGAGAATGCTGTACCAGGACGTTCGCTTGCCCCGGACCGGCTCATAGGAATCACGCCATGCGTCGAGCAGAGCGTCGGGCGCAGTCAGGTGGAGACCCTCCTCACCGACGGTCCCCCATTCACGATCGCGCAGGGCTGAACGGACGTTACTGACGTGGCCAAGGCTGACGTCCGATGCCTCCGCAAGCTCGGTCACTCTCCAGGTCCGCGCCGGATCGCGCAGAAGCGTGCGTAGAACCTGGCCAGCCTTTGGCGAGAACACGGCGCGATAGTTGCGGGCGGCCGGCTTCGGGCGCTCTGCCGTTTCCCGTTCAATGAAGACGCCGTCGAACGCGATGCGGCAGTTGCCGGCCAGGTCGAGCCACCCCATTCCGGCCCCCGCGCAGATCTCGCGCGATTCGGGCGAAAGCCACGAGGCAGCAACGAGCGGAACCATGCTCTCGTGAAGGGCCTTGTTTTCGCTCCTGGCTATGTAGAGGGATAGCGTATCGATGGCCTGTCTGATCTGTCGCGGGTATGCCGGCTCCTTCACCTCGCAGACCAATGTGACTTCGTGATTGTGGATACGAACTTGGGCCAGCACATCGGGGCGCTGCGCTCGCATGGAGCCGTTCGTCCGCAACTCTGCCTCTGCCACGATCGAGCGGATTTCGAGCGAAGGAATCCTTTCCAATTGCTGGCGCAGGGCGCCCGCAAGCTGGAGTTCGATCTCTTTCATTCGTTCATAGGCTTTCATTGGCTAGTGAAATAACTCGTTCTGGTGAAATTGGCAAGGCATTTCACCAGAACGCAGGCTTTCACTGAATAGTGAAAGAGCCAATCTTATTGAAAGAGGAGCCTGGTACGTCATGTCGCGAAGGTCAGGGATCGCCACTTTGCGCGGCACAGCGTCACAAATCATGTTGCGATCTCCGCGCTACACTCGGACTTTCTGACATGATTTATTGATCTGCTGGGCCCCTGGCCTCTCAGGTTCGTCGCAAATAAAGGCTTTCCGGCGCGTGGGTGCCCGCGACCGAGGTCAAAGACGTCGCTGTTGTTCTCGAAATGGAGAGAACACCGCGATCATCCCGCTCCGCGTCATTCGAGGGAAACCGCCCTTCAACAAAGGCATTCTGCCCGTCGAGATCGAGGTCTGCCCAGAATCCGTCGGTCGCGACAAACAACGTCTGATCCCGCAGGTCGATCATCGTCAGATCGGGAGCGATGAAGCTCCGAGAGCGGAAACTTCGTGTGAGAACGTGCCGAGCGTCCGACTTCGCGAGAACGTCGTGCGGAACAGCCGTGAGCGCATTCGCGAGCGTATGAGGCTGCAAGAGCCATGATATCCGTCCATCGGCATCGCGATGGCCAAGCAGGCAATCGCCTGCGTGCAGCACGATAGCAGGCAGCGCGGCTGCCGCATACACCAAGACATAGCTTGCCGAGTCCTTCTTGAAGTCCGCGGCAAGGACGGCATGTGTCATGCGAAGCTGTTCAGTCACGGTCTCGGCGGTGATCTCGGCGACCGTGGTCACGAACCAGTCGACCACGCGCCGCGCAATTTCGCGCGCAAACAGACCGCTGGCCGATCCTGCCGTCGATCCATCGAGAACGATTGACAGGATTGAATCGCCGCGAATGCCGATACCAACGTGGTCGCGATTGTCCGCGGTTCTCGTTCCCTGCTGACAGTGCCATTGGATCGCGAACGCCATGTCAGCGACCGTCCAACCGGCTGATCTCGACGAGGCGCTCGTAGACGATGTCGGCACGGCCTGCAGGTCCCCGAACATTTCCTTGAAGGAAATGCTCGAAGTTGGGATCTGCCAGCAGGCCCGTTATCTGCTCGGCGATATAGATTCGGATCTCGGGATCAGCCGCAGCGATCTCCTCCACGAGCTCCTCGCGGCCGTCAACGAGCAAGAGGATGTCCTCCGTGTCGCGACTGCCGATGAGGTCGCCTCCGCCACGGCCGCGATAGGCCTCCAGTTTCGTCGCGACGAAGAGAGGAGGCGTGAGGTGCCGGATCTCGAGCGCTTTCTCCAGCATTGCCGGGACCGCCGTCTCAACCCCTTTGGCATACCAGCGATTGCTGAAGCCGAGGATCGTCGCATCGTCCGGCATGAAGTCGACCTTGAGCTCGCCAAGCCTCATGCGGCAGATGACATTGTCGTCCGCTGCCTCTGCGAAACCGCGCTCTCGTAGCCGATCCATCAGTTCCGCCCATTCCGCAAAACCGGCGAGATCCACGATCAAGTCGACATCGTCGGTCGCCCTGACGCCTTCCAATGTGATCGGATCGGTAATGTAGAGAGCGGTCGTACAGCCACCGACAAAGACGAGGCGCGCCCGAAGCTCGTCGCCGAGCGCCACGGCGACGGCCTTCAGCATTTCCTTCAATTGGCCCTGTACCGTCATCCCAACCTCTCCGTCAGCAGGTTGGCGGCTACACTAGCTTCGCGTTGATTGCCGATGCGGATGGCGTCGGTGAGCGCGAGATAGGCGTACAGGCGCTCGTCCTTTTCCGCGGCTTCCGGGACCGTTTTGAAGAGCGGCTCGATCGATTGCCCCATTTCCTGGCCACGCGCATAGGCCCACACACTGATGAGGCTGCCGGCGCTATGAAGGGATTCCCGAAGCACAGGCGCGGCAAATGCAGTAGGTACACCGCGCTGCATTGGGCCTGGCTTGGCGGGAAAGACGAACTTCAGACCATGGACGATGAACTCGCGGAGCTGGCGCCGGTTCGGCTTCGGCCGCCCGAACTTCCTATCCTTGATGGCAAGGCCTGAACCGAGACTGCGCTTGATCGAAGCACTGACCTCGGTCTTGCTGATTCCGAGCGCCGCCTCGAGGCCGCGCACGGAATAGGGATCTTCTCCCGTCGCCACGCCATGCCGTGCGGGTTGCTGACCGATCTCTTGCTCGCCGTCCTCCAAGCTCGCCAGCTTGAGCAGGACGACCACATCCTGGCTCTTCATCATCGAAAGCGCTCCTGTCCTCTGTCCTCTGTCCTCTGTCCTCTGACCAAGGACAGGTAAACATGTGGTTCATTGCAATGTCAACGCCGTGAACTCGGACCTGCGATCGAGGAGCGTAAAATCCCTCAATTCGTCATCGCGTGGCTCGAATATCATCGCAGCATCTCACCCGTCCTTGGTCCCAGGACACCGGACACGCAGACGTGACAAATTTCATCCTCGAAAAGTGCGTCCACCTCAAATTAAACCCCAGGCGCGGAAACTACCTCGCCCCGTCACTTCACGGACGCCAAGCTCGGCGACGAGATTGAGAGCTGCTCGATGGCTCACCTTCAATTCCTTGGTAATCATCGACGAGGACACGATCGGCCGCGCAATGAAAAGTTCGATGACGCCGGGCAAGCTACTCGACGAGCGTTTTCCTTGCAGCTTTGGTTCGAAGCGGTCCGCACCTGGCCGAGCCGGATGATCTCCTTCATCACCAGATCGGCGCCTAGGGCTATCGCTTCCCGAGAACGTCGCCAAGCGTCTGGATGTAGCCCGCCTGTCCGTTCCTGCAACCTGCCCTCCCGCTCGCCGCGCGCAAGTGAGGTAATAAGGTCGGCCAGGGTGCAGAAGTAGACGCTCTTTCCGGCTGTGATTAGGCATGGAATAAGAGGGACGATCGGCCTCCATAAAGAGGGCGTTTTGCGGAAGGGGGCGAAGTCCTACGCTCTCATGATCGTCATGGATGTGAGGAAGGTGCCTTCGCCGAGTTTACATCGACAACCTGACCGGTGTGCCGCGAGGCGATCTGACCACGATTGATCATGCTTACAGCCACGTCGACGCACTATATGGACGTAGCCAAGAACCAAGCGTCAAGGCTTCATGGCTGTTGAAGAAGGTCTCGAACTCAAACATGTGCCGATCGCCATTGAGGTCTTGCAGCAGGACTTCGCTCCGGCCGAGAAACCCGCCCCTCTGTGCTCCACAATAGCCGACGATGGCAGCAAACAGATCGATCTCGCGCAAGGCACCAAAGCGTTCACGAAAGGGGGGCGATTCAACACAATAGCGGCAGGGATTTGCCGCGTCGAAATCGGCCTTTCGGCGTGTGGGATGCGGATGTCCGGTCACAAGGGCAACGATCGGTCGACCGCCATGCGCCTGTTCGACGAACCGCCAAAGCGTTGACGTCATAGTATTGCCGAAGCTCTTGCTAAGGCTTTTTACAAGCTCCAAGCTCGGCGCCGAGGAGATGGCCTCCTCAGCAAAGCGATCGGACAGAAAGAGCAATTGCCCGGCCGCGAAGTTCGCCTCGGCTTCCATGACTGCGTGGCAGGAAGGCGTGAGGGTTTGCTCGGTATCGCCCAACATCATCCCCGCATGCCAGGGAATGATATCGTGACCGATCTCGTGCGCCTCATTCCAGCGGTGCTTGAGCGGTGGGAGATCCTTGTCGAGAAGGATGCGCTTCTGATCGGGAAGATAGAGAGCCTTGAGGCTGAGGGTCTGTACGGCCTCGCGCAGGATTGTCGGGCGCTTGAGGACCTGCAGGCCAGCGACCTTCATGCGTGAGAACATCTCTCGCAGGAGACTGTCGTCGGTCGTGCTGTAGTAGCCTCGATCGAGTTTCAGGAGATCGCGAACGATGCGCAGGTCTATGGGCGGCGCGGGGTTGCCAAGACCGCGCAGGACCTTGGCAACCTGTCCGTTGATGTCGGCGATAGTGCGATGTCCGAGACTGACGTTCTTCACTTCACTCGCTTGGGCTGCTGCTCGCTCAGAACGGCGACGAACGCCTCCAGAGCCGAGCTTTCCTCGGGGGTCAGTTTATGCACGGCCTCGGAGCGCGCGGCAAAACGCACCGCTTCCTGACGGAAGCCAGCATCGTTCGCTGCGGCCAATCCCGCAAGCTGCATGAGCCGCTGCTGGGAAACCTCGAAGGTCTCCGCCAGCTTGAACACCGTGCGTGGTTCCGGGACGTAATGAAGATCGTCCTCGATCACCAGAAGCTCGCTGGCATCGAGGTCCGCGACCTGGGCCAGCCGCTCCATCGAGAAACCGCAACGCCGGCGCATCAGATTCACGAACCGGCCAAACGCAATGCGGGTTTCCTCGACGACCGCCGCCGACGCGCCGGCAGGGCGCTCCTCCGGCATCGGATCGAACGCGAGCAAGCCGGCGCCGATGACGGCGTCGCCTTCACGACGTGCCCGAGCCATCCACCACTCTTTGCTCCGTTCCAGTTTCATCGTCCTTCCTCCTTTTCGAAGAATGCGCGAGCCTGCTCGACGGTCATCTCGAAATATCTCAAATTCTGACAGGCAGGATCCGGCCCGAGGTCGGTCATGCCGGTCTTGCGGTAGAAGGCGTCGGCTTGAGGCAGGGAATGCAGGCCGATCCGCCCCTTGAACCCTTCTTCGTGACTCAGCGCGACGGCGGCCGTGAGCAGCACGGTCCCGACGCCGCGCAGACGAGGAGCCGCCCCGAGTTCGGAGCGATTCCAGGGCGCGACCTCGAGATACTCGACATAAACGAGAGGCTTGCCCTTCTGGCTCGGCTCCTGGCAGGCCCTCGTCAGGTCGAGTTGCGCGAGCCCTTGGGTGATCCCCTGCGCGATAACGCTGAACCCGGGAAAGGCCAGCATACCCTGCACGCGAGCAATCTTCTTCGGCCAGTTCCAATGCAAGCTCTGAGGCCAATCCGCGCGCGGCACCTGCCGTGCGACCAGATCCTGGATCGCTGCGAGTATCGCGGGAATCCAGTGTTTTGCCCAATCATCGGTCTGCGCCTGCTCGATGGCATCCCGCAGTTCGGCTTCGACGCCGTCACCCGTTGACACGTCGAGAAGATAGACCTTCGATACCTCGACCGTCATAGAAGCATCAGCTCCGCCTTTTCCTTGGTCGCGTCATTCTCGAACAGGAGCTTTTCACCCCTTTCGACCCTAGCATCGATCGTCTGGTAAAGGCGCAAGGCCTGCCGGAGCACGGCGGTCTTGGTGATGTCCTTCCGGGCCGAAAGATCGTCCAGAACACGCATCTCGGCGTCGGTGAGGTTCAGCGTCATGGTTCGCTTCGCCGTCATCTCATCCTCCGTCGTTATATGCAACATATAGAGAATCAAGGGGAATTTGTCAACGAGAAATAGCTATTGCTACACCTCTTGAATAGCTATTTTTTAGCTACTATATCCATGCGACAGCTGGGCCCAAGGCGCCCGGAAACAGGAGCGGGATATGGGGCGACAGCACGTCGATCATAATGAGATCGCCGCCTTCGCGCAGGACAAGGTGAACCTGCCGAAGGACAAGGCGGATGAATACCGGGCCCAAGCCCGGCGGCTTCGCGAGAAGCTCGAGGGTTATCTGTCTGAGCACCCCGACTTCACGCTCAGGAAGATGATGCTCTCCGGCAGCCTGGCGAAAGGCACGGCGCTTCGTTCGCTCAACGATATCGATGTCGCCTGCTACATCAGCGGCGCGGCGGCGCCGAAGGACGTCAAGGCGCTGCTCGATTATCTGGCCGAACGGCTGCGCAAGGCATTCCCGAACTTCAGCCCGGACCAGGTCCAGCCGCAGACCTACTCGGTCACTGTCTCCTTCCGGGGCAGCGGGCTCGATGTCGACGTGGTGCCGATCCTCTATGACGGCGACGCGCAGTGGTACGGGAACCTCGTCAGCCAGGATGACGGCTCGTTCCTGAAGACGAGCATTCCTTTGCACTTGGAGTTCGCGGGCAAGCGCAAGCGTGCCCAGGAGAAGCATTTTGCACAGGTGGTGCGTCTCGCGAAATTCTGGTCAAGGCGCATGAAGCAGGAGCGCGATGGCTTCCGCTTCAAGTCCTTCATGATCGAGATGATCCTCGCCAAGCTTTGCGATGACGGGCTGGATTTCTCCGACTATCCGGAGGCGCTACAGCATTTCTTCACCTATATCGCCCGCACCGATTTCCGGGAGAAGATCGTTTTCGGAGACTACTATCCCGCCTCTTCGGTCGGAACATTCACCGACCCGGTCCAGATCGTCGACCCGGTGAACGCCGTCAACAACGTCGCGCGTCTCTACACGGCCGCGAATGCCGATTCGATCGTCGAGGCCGCCCTCGATGCTGGCGACGCCATCGACGCAGCGCTCGCCGCTCCCAACAAGCAGTTGACCGTCGCCTATTGGCAAAAGGTCTTCGGCTCTTCGTTCCAGGTATGAGGTCGCCCATGTCCACGAGCTACAGCTACACGGAAACCGCAACCTTCACGGTCACCCATGCGCGGCACATGGCCGCCAAGGTCGCGGCCGATCTCAAGCGCATGCAGCGCTTTTACGGCAGCCCTTCAGATGAGCGCATCGAGCAGTTTGAGGCCGAGGTCACCGAGTTGATCCGGGCCGGCTATCTCGGCACGGTCACCTATGGCTTTCAGAGGAACGGCAACTGGATCGAGCCGACGCTGCGCTACACCGCGAAGGATCTCGCCGGCGCCTCTGCGAATGACGACGATCCCGGCCGCGTTCGCCACAACGCCAATGTCAGCGGTGCGGTTTTCAAGAGCTACCTCACCTACAGCGCGGCCTGGAGCCAGCTCACGCAAGCGGAGCGCGACGCCTTCGAGAAGACGCTCCCGATTTCGCGTGGCGGAGCGGCAGAACCTGGCATCACCGGCTATCTCGCCAGCGACCGGACCTATTCGTCTGGTGGCAAGGCCCTCGATCGCGCGACCGTGAGGAGCTTCTGATGAATACGAAGCCGACACTGGACGAACTCTTCGAACGGCGCATCACATATCCCGACTTCGACCCGCAGGCTCGGCTCGCGCGGTTGATCGGCCTAGATGATCAGAAGAGCCGTCTGGCGAAAATTCTCGGTCTGCTCGTTAACCCGGCGGGCCTTGCAGCCTGGGCGCGCCAGCATCATCCCGATGCTGACGCTCTTCTCGACACGGTGTTGCGGCGTCCGCCGCTTGTTGTTCTCGCCGGCGACGTCGGCTCGGGAAAGACGGAGCTTGCCGAGACGATCGGCGACGCCGTCGCTCGGCAGGAGAAGATCGATATCACGCTCCTGCCGCTCAGTCTCTCGACCCGCGGCCAGGGGCGTGTGGGCGAGATGACGCAACTCATCTCTGCCGCCTTCGACTACACCGTGGCAGAGGCGAGCAAGCTAAAATCCGCCTCGGGCAAAGCTCGTGGCGCCGTCATTCTGCTCGTCGATGAGGCGGATGCCCTCGCCCAATCGCGCGAGGCAGCGCAGATGCATCATGAGGACAAGGCGGGCGTGAATGCCTTTATCCGGGGCATCGACCGTATTGCCAACGCGAAACTGCCAGCGGCGGTTCTCATGTGCACCAACCGCATCAGCGCGCTCGACCCGGCGGTGCGCCGCAGGGCGGCCGACGTGCTGACTTTCGCGCGTCCTGGCGACGAGCAGCGCCGATTCGTCCTCGCCGCCCGCCTGCAGCCGATCGGCCTCGCTCGCCAGCAGATCGACGCGCTGGTGGCAGCAACCGGACCACAGCGCGGCGGCCGCGACTATGGTTTCACCTTTTCTGACCTGACCCAAAGGCTTCTCCCTGCGATCGTGCTCGACGCCTATCCGTCGAAACCGATCGATGGTGCTCGCGCCGTGGAGATCGCCCGAACCATGGTTCCAACACCGCCCTTCCGGGACGGCGAAGCGGCGGCGTGAGGTGAAGGCATGACACAGGCCGTAACTGTCCGGCGCGACGGCGACACCTTCCAGGCCCGGCTTTTCTGGTGGCACGCCGCTCGCCTGCTGGATCCGCTAAGCCCCGTCATGAAAGTCGGGTTCGAGAGCGGGCCAAAGAGCTTCGATGACATCTGGGTCGAGTATGACCCCGTTCGCTGCGCTTCCGATCAGTATGGTGAGCCGCTGCTGCGCGAACACATGCAGTGCAAATGGCACGTGACGCCCGACAACTACGGCTACGCTCATCTCGTCGATCCGGAGTTCATCAACGCCAATGCCCGCTCATTGCTGCAGCGGGCACGAGAGGCGCAGCTCAGCTATGCTCCATCCGGGAGCGGCGTGCGCTTCAAGCTGGTGACGAACTGGCGACTCGATCGCGCCGACCCATTGCGCCAGATGGTCGGAATGCGTTCAGGCGCTGTGCGTCTCGATCGCCTTTATGGCTCCGTCACCGACAACAGCAAGGCGGGCTCCGTGCGCAAGGCATGGCGGGAGCATCTCGGTATCGACGAGGCGGAGCTGCGCATCCTGGCGCGCACGCTCGCGTTCGGCGAGGCAACCGACACCCTGGATGGCCTCCGTGATCAGCTCGACATTCTGTTCGGATTGGTGGGCCTGCAACGCATCCCGGCGAACCAGAGCGCGTTTCCCTATGACGACATCATCTTCCAGTGGATGGCACAGGGACGCCTCGAATTTGATCGCGCAAGCTTCCGCGCGGTTTGCGCTCGGGAGGATATTCTTGGATCGACACAGAGCGGGCCCAGGGTCTATGGCGTCAAATCCTTTGAGCACGCCTTCGACAGGCTCGAGGAACGCTGCCACCTCGTCCTCGACCTGATCCCGTCCTTCGACGAGCGTTATATCCGTAGCGACGCGGACTGGGAGGCGAAGCTCTATCCCGAATTGAGAGCCTTCCTCCTTGCTGCGGCGAAGGATCAGCCGCGCCTACGGCTCGCCCTCGATGCACACGCTACGCTCGCCTTTGCCGCGGGATCGGTGATCAACATCAAGTCGGGGCGTCAGGTCGAGCTGGAGCAGCGAGGGACTGGCCGTCGCATCTGGTCGGCCGACGACTCGATCCCGGATCCCGAATGGCCTACCCTCGATTCAGAGATCGTCGAATTGCGGCCGGACGAACCGGACCTTGCCGTAGCGATCGGGCTGACGCATGACGTGGCGGCCGATGTCCGGCGTTTTTGCGAAACCACGCTCTCGACAGTCGGCCGGCTCCTCATCCTCAAACCCAGAACGGGGCCAGGCGCGCAATCGGTGAGGTGCGGACGGCACGCATTTGAGCTCGCGGATGCGGCAAGCGGAGCGGTGCGCGATGCAAAGGCGGGCGGCAGCGGATTGGCGCATCTCTTCGTTGCGGCGCCGAACGCCTTCACCTTTTTCCTCGGCCAGCGCCAGACGGCGCTCGGCACGGTTCGGCTCTACGAATTTGATTTCGACGGGGCGCGCGGACGATCCTACGCGGCCGCCCTCACCTTGCCCATGTCGAAGCCGAACAGCGGAATGCTGACTGTGCAGCCACAGTAGAGCGGGAGAAACCAAACAGGCGCCGATCGGCTCTGACACGTCCGGGTCCCGCCATAGCCTTCCGCGGCATCGAATCGATGCCCCGCGGGCTCTACAACTACCACACGCCCCACGCCCGAAAGCTTCCCCGCCCCGTCACTTCCCGGACGCCAAGTTCGGCGACCAGATCGAGCGCAGCGCGATGGCTCACTTTCAGTTGTTTCACGATCATCGATGACGGGGGTCGGAACAAGAGCAGTGCCA
>DPXQ01000174.1 GCA_003527225.1 Rhizobium sp. | reverse complement strand
AGGACAAGGGCACCGGCAAGGAACAACAGATCCGCATCCAGGCCTCCGGTGGTCTCTCCGACGCCGACATCGAGAAGATGGTCAAGGACGCCGAAGCGCACGCCGAGGAAGACAAGAAGCGTCGCGCCGCGGTCGAAGCCAAGAACCATGCCGAGAGCCTCGTCCATTCGACGGAAAAGTCGCTCACGGAATATGGCGACAAGGTTTCCGAGACCGACCGCAAGGCGATCGAGGATGGCATTGCCGCGCTGAAGACCGCGATCGAGGCCCCCGAGCCGGACGCCGACGACATCCAGGCCAAGACCCAGTCGCTCATGGAAGTTTCCATGAAGCTCGGTCAGGCCATCTACGAAGCCCAGCAAGCGGAGGCCGGCGAAAGCGGTGCGTCCGCCCAGGGTTCGGATGACGATGTCGTCGATGCCGACTACGAGGAAGTCAAGGACGACGACGCGAAGAAGTCGGCCTGATGCTGAGGCCGGCTACGCGCCCGACATCCAAGAGGCTGGCCTTCGGGCCAGCCGCATTTTCATTGGCCCTCTGCGCGAGCGCCGTCTCGGCGCAGGACAACGGCCAGATCGAAACGGTGTTCCGCAAGGTGAGCTCCGCCGAGGCAACCATCGTCAAGGCGATCGGTGCGGGCGACAGCCGGCAATTATCCAAGACAGGAAGCGAACTCGGCCGGATCATCGAAGCGGCGCTCCAGCGCCGCGAGAATGGCGGCAGCGTGACCTCCTGCGACATGGCTGCCCATTCTCTGGCCTTTCTCGCCGTGTCTGCGGCCGATGGACTGGCCAACAAGGGCGAGCGACGCCGGTTGCTGATCGAGGATGCCCGTGCCGCAGCGTCGGACTTTCAGAAGGACATGGCCGCCTGCGAAAAGCAGGCAGGCAAGAATACTGGCAGCCACACGAGTGTGGAGAAAGCTTTGAGAGCTTTGTAAGACCATGGCAAAAGCAGATTACTACGAGACCCTCGGAGTCGCCCGGACCGCAGATGAGAAGGAGTTGAAAAGCGCCTTTCGCAAGCTGGCAATGAAACTCCATCCGGACAAGAATCCGGACGATGCGGACGCGGAAAAGAAGTTCAAGGAAATCAACGAGGCTTACGAGACGCTCAAGGACCCGCAGAAGCGCGCGGCCTATGACCGTTTCGGCCATGCTGCCTTCGAGCATGGCGGCATGGGCGCAGGCGGCTTCCAGTCCGGCGGTTTTTCTGGCGGTGGCTTCTCCGACATCTTCGAGGACATCTTCGGCGAGATGATGGGCGGCAGCCGGGGTGGCCGGGCGCGCTCCACAGGCGGACGCGAACGCGGCGCGGACCTTCGCTACAACATGGAGATCACGCTCGAGGAAGCCTATAGTGGCAAGACCGCGCAGATCCGAGTTCCGACATCGATCACCTGCGACGTCTGCACCGGAAGCGGCGCCAAGCCAGGAACGAAGCCGACCACCTGTTCGACCTGTCAGGGCACAGGGCGGATTCGCGCAGCTCAGGGGTTCTTCTCGATCGAACGCACCTGTCCGACCTGTCACGGCCGGGGCCAGACGATTTCCGACCCGTGCACGAAGTGTCACGGCCAGGGCCGCGTCACGGAAGAACGCTCGCTGTCGGTCAACATTCCATCGGGTATCGAGGACGGCACCCGCATTCGCCTGCAGGGCGAGGGCGAGGCGGGCCTCAGGGGTGGTCCGTCGGGCGATCTCTATATCTTCCTGTCGGTCAAGCCGCACGAATTCTTCCAGCGCGATGGCGCCGATCTCTATTGCTCGGTTCCAATCTCGATGACCACTGCCGCGCTTGGCGGGACCTTCGATGTGGTGACGCTGGACGGATCGAAGTCGCGCGTGACGGTTCCGGAAGGTACCCAGGCGGGCAAGCAGTTCCGGCTGAAGGGCAAGGGCATGCCGGTCCTGCGTTCGACGCAGACGGGCGATCTTTATATCCAGATCCAGATCGAAACGCCGCAGAAGCTGACCAAGCGTCAGCGTGAGTTGCTGCAGGAATTCGAGCAGCTGTCGTCGAAGGAAAACAATCCGGAATCGACGGGCTTCTTCGCCCGGATGAAGGATTTCTTCGATACGCTCAGCGACTGACCGATCATCGTGTCTTTGAAAAATCAAGCGAGCCGGAGACCTCTCCGGCTCGCTTCTTTTTTGCGGTCAGATCTCAGGCAGTCACGGGGCGCGGTTGGCGCAGGATGAACCAGGCGAAACGCTGCTGGATGGTGGGCGCAATGGCATAGACGATGCTGAAAACCATCACGGGCGCGAGCACCAGCGTGCGGGCCCAGATCGGCCAGCCTTCCGTCAGCGGCATCAGGACATAGAGGATTGCCGTGACGAAGGGATAGACGGCAACCAGCATGAGGATGGCCAGGCGGAGCCTGGAGGGGATCTGTCGGGAGGCGAGATTTGCGGACATGGGCTTCTCCATTAGAACGGCACGTTTCGTTCTATATAGAAACGGATCGTTTCGTTCAATAGAAATTCATGTTATGGCAGGAGAAAGATGGAGACAGACGTGACGATGGCAAAGCAGATGATGGATCGACGCACATCGATCGGCTCCCAGCGCAATCCGGCCAGCGAGGAGGCGATCCTCGCGGCCGCGGAAGCCATCCTGATGGAAGGCGGCCTCAGTGCCTTCACCATCGAGGCTGTCGCCAGGCGCGCCAAGGCGGGCAAACCGACGATCTACCGTTGGTGGCTTTCCAAGGCTGCTCTCCTTCTCGACGTTTATCATCGACAGAAGGACGTCATACCGCACCCCGACACGGGCAATGTCGAGCAGGACCTGACACAGTTCCTCACAGGTCTTCTGGCCTTTTGGAGGGATGGCGGTAGCGGCTCCGTCTTCCGTTCGGTCATCGCCGAGGCGCAGACCGATGAAGCCGCAGCCAACGCGCTTTCGCTTTATGCCGCCGAGCGGCGCGCCCAGACCGGTCAAATGATCCGCGACGCCCAGGCTCGCGGCGAGGTTCGTGGCGATGTCGATCCCGAGTTGGTAGCGGAAATGCTCTCCAGCTTCGCCTGGAGCCGGTTGCTGACCAACCGCCTCGATGCGGCGAAGGAAGAGATCGAGGCCGTCGTGAAAACCATTCTCGACGGCATACGGGGCTGACTGGAGTCGAAACTACCGCGATCAGTAGTGAGGCGGCTTCGTAATCGGCGGTGCATCGTGCGACTGCTCTTCCATCGTCAGCAGCCGTTCCGTCAGACGCTCGAGCTTGGCTCGGGTCTGCTCGACGACCCTCCATTGCTCGGCGAGCTGGTCGGAGAGTTCCTCGATAATTCGGCCCTGGTGAGCCAGCGTTTCTTCGAGACGCATGATGCGATCGTCTTCGTCGGCCATAGGTTTCTCCGGGGTCCGGTGAATTCGCGATGTCGGTTCATGCCGAATGCGGACCCGACAAGTCAACTACCATGACCCGCAATGCTAAAGTCGGTCGACCCTAGCGCTCCTTCTTCCTCTTGTAGGGCATAAGCATGATGGCAGAGGCGGTCACGGCCGCAGCGAAGGTCAGCGCCAGTGGCGCGGCGATCAGCACGGCCGGCAGAACCGGGTTTTGCGCGCGGGCTATGTGGGAACCAAGGCCGCCGATATCGAGCCATATCAACATGAAAGTAACTGCTACGCCAAGAAACGCACCAAAGGCAGCGTTGAGCGCCAGGAAACGCAGCATTTCCCAATGGTCGCGGCGCGCTTCCTCAGGGGTCAGTTCATCGCGGTCCGAAGCCATAGCCCAAGCCTTTTCCAGCAAATCCTGTTTCATCCTTGGACACTATACCTCCACTGAAAAGCGGTCCACCGGCCGATCGTCGCGGCTCGGAACTGCGGCTTCAGCGGCTATGTCGAGAAAATTGCCGGATATCCTTGCCATGAAAGACCTTTCGGCCTAGCTCAGGGAAGCATCGAATCCGGATCCGCATGACGCACAAAGTATCTCTCCGCAGGCTGAAGCTTGCCGATTTCCGCAACTATGCGAGCGTGTCTCTCCCGCTCGACGGTCGTCATGCAGTGCTGACCGGCGAAAACGGCGCGGGAAAGACCAACCTCATGGAGGCCGTCTCTTTCCTTTCTCCGGGCCGCGGACTGCGACGGGCGGCACTTGCCGATGTCGTGCGCGTCGGCGCTTCCGGCGGGTTTTCGGTTTTTGCCGAGATCGACGGCATGGAAGGGACGGTCGAGATCGGTACCGGCACGGAAGCTGGCGAGGAGGGCCAGACACGGCGCCTCAGGATCAATGGCACGCCGGCAAAATCCGTCGACGATCTCACCGATCATCTGCGGGTATTATGGCTCACGCCGGCCATGGACGGTCTCTTCACCGGCCCCTCCTCCGATCGTCGACGGTTTCTCGACCGGCTCGTGCTGTCGCTCGATCCGGCCCACGGACGGCGCGCCAGCGATTTCGAGCGGGCCATGCGCAGCCGCAACCGACTGCTGAGCGAAGGCCGTTTCGACCCGGCCTGGCTTACCGGCCTCGAAAGGCAGATGGCCAGCCTCGGCGTCGCGATGGCGGTCGCCCGGCAGGAAATGCTGGGATTGTTGACCGCGCTGATTGCCCAACAGGCCGTATCATCCGCCTTTCCCTGCGCGTCGCTTGCGCTATCCGGCTTTCTGGACGGCGAATTGAGCGCCGCGGCAATCGACCTCGAAGATCGGTATGCCTTGGTGCTGGCGGAAACGCGCCATCGGGATGCGGCGGCCGGGCGAACGCTCGAAGGACCCCACCGCACCGATCTTCTCGTGCGCCATCTCGAAAAGGACATGGAGGCCGAGCGATGCTCGACCGGGGAGCAGAAGGCCCTGCTCGTCGGCCTCGTGCTCGCCCATGCGCGGCTCGTCGCCAACATGACCGGCCACGCCCCGGTTCTCCTCCTTGACGAGATTGCCGCGCATCTCGACGAGGGTCGCCGAGCGGCCCTTTTCGACCGTATCGACGCGCTCGGCGGACAGGCATTCATGACCGGGACCGATCAGGCAATGTTCTCGTCGCTTGGTGAGCGCGCCCAATTCATCACCGTGAGCGACGGGCAATTGCTGGTCTGACGACGAGCCTTTCCCGCCCCTCGAAAGCATGAGAACATGAACGACATGGAATCACTGAGCCCCGAGGAAATTTCCCGCTACAAGCGACACATCCTGCTTGCCGAAGTCGGCGGGGCGGGTCAGCAGAAGCTGAAGGCCGCACGCGTGCTGGTAATCGGCGCCGGCGGGCTCGGCTCGCCCGTCCTGCAATATCTCGCGGCAGCGGGTGTCGGAACCATTGGAATCATCGACGACGACCGGGTATCGCTGTCGAACCTCCAGAGACAGGTGATCCACGACAGCGGCACGATTGGCGCGGAGAAGACAAAAAGCGCATCCGAAGCCATCGCGAGACTAAACCCTCATGTCAGGGTCATCCGGTTCGAGGAGCGTTTCTCCCTGGACATGGCGGAACGCCATCTGAAGGGCTTCGACCTGCTGGTTGACGGGTCGGACAATTTCGACACCCGCTATGCCGCGGCCGATGCGGCGGAGGCCGCGCGCATACCGCTGGTCACGGGCGCCGTCGGGCGCTTCGACGGTTCGCTCACGGTGCTCAAGCCGCATGAGATCGGCCCGGACGGCCTGAAGTACCCGACCTACCGCGACCTATTTCCCTCGCCGCCCCCCGCAGGTCTTGTTCCCTCCTGCGCCGAGGCAGGCATCATCGGAGCGCTGACGGGCGTCATCGGCACTCTGATGGCCATGGAGGCGATAAAGCTGATCACCGGCATCGGCGAACCGCTCGTCGGCAGGCTCCTGCTCTACGACGCGCTGTCGGCACGGTTCGACACGATCCGCTACCGGCGGCACAAGGCCTCGCCTTCGCCATGACGATCGAGACGCTGCGCATCGGTGCGGGCTTCGACGGCTACGAGGAACTGCTCGATCTGATCCTGGCCGCGTTCGCCTTCATGGACGGGCGGATAGACCCGCCCTCCTCCGCCCATCGGCTGACGCCGGATTCGCTCCGGCAAAAGGCCACGCAGGAGATGGCGTTTGCCGCGATCGAAAATGGGCGACTGATCGGCTGTATCTTCCTGAAACCGGACGAGACCACGCTCTATATCGGCAAGCTCGCCGTCCTCCCCTCGGCGCAAGGCAAGGGCACGGGCCGGTTGCTGCTCGCGCGCGCCGAAGCGACCGCCCACGAACTCGGGCTTTCCAGTCTCCGGCTAGAGACCCGCGTCGAACTTACCGAAAACCACCGCCTCTTTGCCGCCTGGGGCTTTGGCAAGACGGCGGAAAACCGCCATGCCGGCTATGATCGAACCACCTCGATCGAGATGCGCAAGTCGCTCACCTGACCGACCTTGCTCAGGTCCGGCTCGGCAGCACGCGGTTCGGCGGACGATGGCCGTCGAAATAGGTGCGAATATTGATGATCACCTTGTCGCCCATATCGATCCGGCCCTCGATGGTGGCCGATCCTGTATGCGGCAGCAGCACGACCTTGCCCTCGTCTGCGAGCTTGATCAACTTCGGATTGACCGCGGGCTCGTTCTCGAACACGTCGAGCCCCGCGCCGGCGATCTTGCCGTCGCGCAGGCACTGGATCAGGGCGGCTTCGTCGATGATATCACCGCGGGCAGTGTTGACGATGTAGCTGGTTGGCTGCATCAACGCCAGCCGGCGGGCCGAGAGCAGATGGAAGGTCGCGGGCGTCGAAGGACAATTGACGGAGACGATATCGACGCGAGCGAGCATCTGATCGAGGCTGTCCCAATAGGTCGCCTCGAGCGCATCTTCGGTCGCCGGACTGACCCGCTTGCGATTGTGGTAGTGAATCGAGAGACCGAAGGCCTTTGCCCGTCGGGCGACGGCCGTGCCGATCCGGCCCATACCGATGATCCCGATCCGCTTTCCCCAGATGCGGCGACCGAGCATCCAGGTGGGTGACCACCCGGCCCAGTCACCGGGCCGCTCGATGAGAATGCGCGCGCCCTCGACCAGCCGGCGCGGCACGGCGAGGATGAGTGCCATGGTCATATCGGCGGTATCCTCGGTCAGTACGTTCGGCGTATTGGTGACCGTGATGCCCTTGCGGGCAGCGGCGTCCACATCGATATGGTCGAAGCCGTTGGAGAAACTCGCGATCAGCTTCAATTGCGGACCCGCCTGCTCGATCAGCGCGGCGTCAATGCGGTCGGTGACAGTCGGGACAAGCACGTCGGCAGTCCTCATGGCGGCCACGAGCTCCGGCTGCGTACGCGGGCTGTCGTCGATATTCAGCTCGGCGTCGAACAGTTCTCGCATGCGGGTTTCCACAGCGTCCGGCAGTTTCCGGGTTATGTAAACCTTGGGTTTTTTCTTGTTCGTCATGGGAACATTCGATGCCTTGTTCAGAGGTCGTTAACCAAGAGGGGTGATAATTTTCCCGTTCAGGGCAATTTCTACCAAACCCGTCGGCGAAGACAAACAAAACTCGCAGGTTGGCGTCCGGTTTTATCGCAAGGCCACTGGAACGCCGCAGGCAGTTGAATACACCTCCTGAATTCATTCGATCAATGGAACGACCATGCGTGAACTCGTGCTCCGAACCTGTCTTGTAACATGTCTTGCGCTGGGATTGTCAGCAGGAGCGCCTGTCTCAACGCACGCGCAGGCCTCCAAGGGATTGAGCGGTCTGCCGCTGCCCCGGTTTGTCAGCCTGAAAGCCCAAAGGGTCAACCTTCGGATCGGACCCAGCACGGATTATGCGGTGTCCTGGCTCTATCTCAAGTCGGGTCTTCCGGTCGAGATCATCCAGGAATATGACAACTGGCGGCGCGTGCGTGACGCCGACGGCACGGAAGGCTGGGTCAATCAGTCCCTGCTGTCGGGCGAGCGCACCGCGATCGCTGCCCCCTGGATGCGCGGAGACGGTCAAGACATCTACGTCAATCTTCGACGCGATTCGATGCCGAACGCCTCCGTGGTCGCAAAGCTCGAGCCGGGCGTCGTCCTTCGCCTCGACGAATGCAACGGCAATTGGTGCCATGCCGAAGCCGGCGGCGTCGAGGGTTGGGTCTCGCAGGCGGAAATCTGGGGCGCCTATCCCGGCGAGGCCTTCAAATAAGGCCGATCTCGCGGCCCGCCTTTTCGAGGGAAACGAGCGGGCGCGGGCCGATCTGCTGGATGACAATGCCAGCCGAGAAGCAGCCGAGCCTGCCGCAGTCGTAAAGCGAGCGGCCCTGCGTGTAGCCGTAGAGGAACCCTGCCGCGAAAAGATCGCCGGCCCCGGTCGTATCGACAAGCTCGTCGATACGGGTCGCGTCGACGCGGATCCGCTCCTCACCCTTGAGGATCACAGCGCCCTTTTCGCTCATGGTGACGGCCGCGAGCTTGCAATCGCGGGCCATGCGGTCGAGCGCGATGTCGAAGTCATCGGTTTCGTAGAGCGCCAGCGCCTCCTGACTGTTCGCGAATACGATATCGACCGTTCCAGAGCGCATCAATTCGAGGAATTCCGAGCGGTATCGATCGACACAGAAGCTGTCGGACAGGGTCATCGACATTTCCCGGCCGTTCTCATGGGCGATCCTGGCGCAATCGAGGATTGCCTGCTTGGCGCGCGGCGGATCCCAGAGATAGCCTTCGAAATAGGTCACTTTTGACGCGGCGACGACATCCGGCTCGACATCCTCGGGCCCGAATTCGACGCAGGCGCCCAGATGCGTATTCATCGAACGCTCGCCATCCTCTGTGACGAAGATCATGCTGCGCGCCGTCGGCGGATTGGTGCCCTTTGGACGGGTTTCGTAATGCACGCCCTGCGCCCGGATATCGTGAATGAAGATCTTGCCGAGCTGATCGTCGGCAACCTTGCCGAAATAGGCAGCCTTGCCGCCAAGATTGGCGATGCCGGCAGCAGTGTTGCCGGCGCTCCCGCCCGATGCTTCGACCGCCGGCCCCATGAGGCTGTAGAGCTTTTCGGCGCGATCGGCATCAATGAGGTTCATGGCGCCCTTGGTAATGTCGTTGTCGATAAGGAACTGGTCCTCGCACCGGGAAATGATGTCGACAATAGCATTGCCCACGGTAAGCACGTCGAATCTGGCCATGAAAAAAGGATCTCCGCTCTGAATAGCCCGCGTCGGTAATACCTGTTTTTCCGCCCTTTGGAAGAAAAAATACCGGCGCGGCCAGCATTTCGCCGAATGTCATTTGCCTGTTACGTTGCCTATCTAACACGGTTGCAAGCAGCGGTGGCATGAGGCCTGTCAAGGGTCGCCAACCGTGAGGAGCATGAACAGGCTCCGGCTTCGGATTGCCACCAGCCACGGATGTACTGGCGGTCGCGCAATCCAGATCCCCGGCTCGTCCGGGTGAGGGAAAGCGGGGGCCTCCCCGCTTTTTTCGTTGCGGGAAGAGTGCGCATGCAGCAGAGGCCGCTGGTCGATCATAGTCTGCGACGATAGACTAACGTCACCCTGCCCCGCCTTCCTGCGAAAGCGCCTCCCGAAAATGTCCGCCATTGCATTGAATGTCCTTCCTATCTTCATCCTCATCCTTCTCGGATGGATTCTGGTCAGAACCGGCCTGCTCAGAGAGGAAGTCGGAGACGCACTTGGCGAATTCGTCTTCAAGGTCGCGGTGCCCGTGCTGCTGTTCCGCACGATCTCGGAGGCCGATTTTCACGGCGCGTCGCCGTTCCGGCTGTGGATCGCCTATTTCTCCGGTGTCGCCATCACATGGACCGTCGGACACCTGGCCGCCACCCGGCTCTTCAAGCGGGATCAAAGGGTCGGCGTGCTCGCCGGCGTTTCGTCGGCCTTTGCCAACAATGTCTTCATCGGGCTGCCGCTCGTCAGCCGGACTGTCGGCAGCGACGGCATCGTCGCACTTTCGATCCTGCTCGCCGTGCATCTGCCGCTGATGATGGTGATCGGCACCGTTCTGATGGAACAGGCGGAACGCAAGGTCAATGGCGGGCATTCGCGGGGCCTGGTCGCCATCCTGAGACAGATCGGCGGCAATCTGATGCGCAATCCGCTGGTCATCGGGTTGGCTGCCGGCCTCGTTGTCCATGTTTCCGGGCTTCCTCTCCCGGACGTAATTGGCGGCATCGTTTCGCAGATCGCAGCGATGGCGGCGCCCGCCGCGCTCCTGTCGCTCGGCATGGCACTCAACAAATACGGCATATCCGGCAATCTCGGGATTGCCGGCACCATGTCCGCGCTGAAGCTCATGTTGCTGCCCGCCTGCGTCTGGGCCGCCAGCCGGATGCTCGGGCTCAGCGACGACTGGACGGCGGCCATGGTCCTGACATCCTCGGTTCCGACCGGCATCAATGCCTGGCTGATTGCCAACCGGTTCGGCGTCGGTCACGGCCTTGCCGCCTCCACCATCACGCTGACGACGGCGGCGGGAGTATTCAGCGTAACCTTCTGGGCTTGGCTGCTGAGTTAAGTCCGAAAGCAAAAATGCCCGGCGCGAGGCCGGGCATCAATCCAAAGACCAAAAGTGTGTTGCGCGTTAGTTGGTGGGGAGAGCCACCGGCGCATCGGAGAGCGTGCGCAGGTAAGCGATCAGATTGGCGCGCTCTTCTTCCTTCTTGAGGCCGGCAAATCCCATGGCGGTGCCAGGCACGAATTTCTTCGGAGCGGTGAGGAACTTGTTCAGGTTTTCGTAAGTCCAAGTTTCCGCACCGCCCTTGGAGAAATCCTTCATGGCTGCAGAGTAGCCAAAGCCCTCATGGGAGGCGACCGGACGCTCGACCACGCCAAAGAGATTGGGGCCGACCTTGTTGGCGCCGCCCTTGTCACCGGTGTGACAGCTCACGCACTTCTTGAACACGACCTCGCCGGCAGCGGCATCGGCACTTGCCATCAGGGTTGCGATCGGCGTTTCGACAGCGGCTGCGGTTTCAGCTCCTGCTGCGCCTTCAGCGGTGCCTTCGGCAACGATGGCATAGCCCTCCTTCTCGGGCTTTTCCGAGCGGAAGATGCCTTCCGAAGCGATGGACACCGTCATCAGGACGAAAACGGTACCAAGAAGAGCACCGACGCCCATGTTCACATATGAGTTCATCTGCAAAC
>DPXQ01000043.1 GCA_003527225.1 Rhizobium sp. | reverse complement strand
TGTCCACCGATTCCGAAGAGCAGGGCAATTCCGATCATGACGGCGGGAAAAACGATGAGTTTCAGGACGCATGCCAGCAGCGCCGACGGATGCGGTTTGAGAGCGTCGGCGATCCGCAGACCCGCGCCAACCATGACGAGGCCGAGGCCGAGCGAGGAACGGGCGATGAGGTCGACGGCGACAAGTACAGGCTCGTAGAGCGGGATGCCCGCCATGTTGACCAGGACGCCGAGCGCCGCACCCAGGATGATTGGATTGGACACGATCCGAAGTGCGAATGTCCTGATGTCGCGATTCCCGCCCGAAAACCAGATCATCACGCCGACATTGAGGAAATTGAGCGGAATGATGATCGCTGCCATCACCAGGGCAACCACGGTGAGCCCGGATGGCCCGGCGATCTTCTCCGCGATTGCCAGCGCCATGAAGCCGTTCCAGCGTGTCGTGGTCTGGAAGATGGTTGTGAAGGCCGGCCCGCCGACCCCAAGGCGGTTGAGCACCGGCCAGAGCCCAAGCGTCAGCGCAGTCATCACGAACACGGAACAAAGGCCGGCAAGGCTGACGGCACCCGTTTCGAGAGCTGCGAAATCCGCCTTCGCAAGGGTCAGGAAGAGCAGGGCGGGAAATAGCACATAGTAGCCGAATTTCTCGAGCCCATCCCACAGGGATTGCTCGAAGACCGGCGCGCGTTTCAGCGCCGCGCCAAGTAGCACGAGCAGGAAGATTGGCAGGATGCTTTCGAAGATGGCGAGCATGGGCGGGATCCAAGGAGACTACCGTCGATAGACTTCCTCGCCTCCGAGTGCAAGGATTGACCGGATGAGGCCAGCGGCTAAGATCACGTTCGTCGGCCGATGTGGATTCGGCACGCCAATCGCAAAAAGCTCCCACCATCATTCCCCGTCAACCGTTTCGCCGGAGCGCGCTCCGGTGCTTGGAGGTTCCGTGTCTGTTTCCGGCCTTTCCGAACCCGCTGCCGCACTTGCCGCCCGCGCTAACGATCGCATCGTGCTCTCCGGGTGTTCCGGCGGCGGCAAGTCCTCGCTACTTGCTGAACTTGCCAGGAGACGCCATTCCGTCTTCTCCGAAGCCGGCCGCGACGTGGTGCGCGAGCAAACGCTGATCGGCGGGCAGGGCACTCCATGGACGGATCTGGCGCTCTTCGTTGAGCTCACCGTCTCGCGTGCGGTAGGCGATGCCCTCGAAAGCACGGCATTGCCGGGGCCCAGTTTCTTCGACCGGTCGGTGATCGACCAGCTGTCCGGGCTGGAGGCCAAGGGGCTGCCGGTACCGGCGCACATCCGCAGCGCAGTCGACGAGGTCCGCTACAACAAGACGGTCTTTCTCGTTCCGCCTTGGCCCGAGATCTTCACCAACGACGCCGAAAGGCGGCACGGCTTCGCCGAAGCCGAGAAAGCCTATCATCACTTGCTGTGCACTTACGAACGCTTCGGCTATGATCCCCTCATCCTGCCGAAAACCTCCGTCACCGATCGCGCTGACAGGCTGCTCGCGTCTCTCTCCTAGCCGTCGAGAAGTCGGCAGGGGATTGCCGGCAGCGCCCGGTGGACTTTTCCACTCTGCTCGTTAACCTTAACAAAGGGTTTACGTTGCGCGCACCCTGTTAAAGCGCCAATTTCGCTCCCGGACAGACCGGGATTTATAGCGCAATGGTAAACGGTACAGCACGAATTGCATGGACTTTTGTCATGATGGCATTTTTCGCCGGTCTTGCGATGGATATCGCCGTTCCGGCGATGGTTCTGAGCGCGATGGCGATCTCCAACTGGCTCGTACAGTCCTGGGCGCCGCCGCAGCGATGGAAGGGGAGAACCGCATGAAGGTGTTTCTGGTTTTGTGGGCGCTGCCCATCCTGCTGCTCGGCAGCTGGTACGGCCTTTCCTACAATGATATGAATTTCGGCATCTTCATGCTGACGCGGCAGGCCCATGACCTTGTCTTCGCGGTGTATGGAAACGCGCTCGGGTTGCCGCCGGAAACCATCCCGCCGCTCGTGGCCCGGGCCATTGTCGTGGACAGCATTGTCGTCTTTTCGATCATTGGCTTTCGCCGGCGCCGCAAGATCGCGGCCTGGTGGCGGAACCGTCAGTCGGCCTCGTTGACTGAATCGGCAATCCTTCCCAACGCCGAGAGCCTGTCCAGCGCCCCTTGAAGAATGAAGCTCGCCGCTGCCGAATCGATGCGTTCGGCACGCTTGGCCCGCGAAACATCCATTTCCAGGAGCGCCCGTTCGGCCGCAACGGTTGAAAGCCTCTCGTCCCAGAACACGAACGGGATATCCGTCTTCTCGGACATGGCGCGCACGAAGGCCCGCGTTGCCTGCACGCGAGGCCCGGAAGATCCGTCCATGTTCACCGGCAGCCCGATGATGAATGCGGCGACCTTTTCTTTCTCGGCAAAGCAAAGCAGGATTTCGGCATCCTTGGTGAACTTGACGCGCTTGATGACCGGGCGGGGCGTGGAAAAGCGTCGCCCAAGATCCGACATCGCAAGTCCTATCGTCTTCGTACCGAGATCGAGGCCGGCAACGGCATGACCGGGCTTCAGCACGGCACCCAGCTCCTCGATCGTCATGATTGTCATTGCGTAATTCCCTTTGGTACGTGCGCCGCACGCTACTTTCTGTCATGGCCTTATGCCATATATAAAGGGGACGAAACCGCATTTGTTTTCCGCTCATCGAGGAAGTTTCCATGAAAATCACGTGGCTCGGCCATTCCGCCTTCCGTCTCGATACCGCCAAGGCGAGCATCCTGATCGATCCGTTCTTCACCGGGAATCCGGGCTTTGCCGGTCTGGATGCGAAGGAGTGGACGAACGGGGTCACCCATATTCTCCTGACCCACGGTCATGGCGACCATGTCGGCGATACGTTGAAACTTGCCAAGGAGACTGGCGCAACGGTCGTCGCCAATTTCGATTTGTGCATGTGGCTGGCCCACAAGGGGCTTGAGAGCTACTCGCCCGGAAATACCGGCGGCACCATCGGCATGGATGGCTTCACGGTCACCTTCACCAATGCGCTCCATTCCTCCGCTGCGATCACGGAAGACGGTGTCTCCCACAGCCTTGGCAATGCGAACGGCCTGATGCTTCACCTCGACGGCGAGGCATCCTTGCTGCACATGGGCGATACCGATATCTTCTCCGACATGGAGCTGATCAACGAACTGCACCAGCCCGATATCGGCATCGTGCCGATCGGCGACCGCTTCACCATGGGCGGGGCCGTGGCCGCACTCGCCTGCCAGCGCTACTTCGACTTCAAGACAGCGATCCCCTGCCACTATGCTTCGTTTCCTATGATCGACCAAACGCCGGAGAAATTCGTCATCGGCATGGAAGCAACCAGAACAAGGGTTGCGACCCCCGCGCCGGGCGATAGCCTGACCGTCTGACAAATCCCCGTTGCGCCCGCGTCGCGTGGCCATTATAGCGGGGTAAGAAGTCTACCTGGAGAATACCGATGTCCGTTGATCTCGCCACCGTGAAGCGCGTCGCGCATCTTGCCCGCATTGCCCTGAGCGACGAGGAGGCTGACCGCATGATGGGCGAACTCAATGGCATTCTCGGCTTTGTCGAGCAGCTCTCCGAAGTCGATGTCAGCGGTGTCGAACCAATGACCTCGGTGACGCCGATGGCCATGAAGAAGCGGCAGGATGTCGTTACCGACGGCGACAAGGCCGACGATATCGTCGCCAATGCGCCGGAGACCGATCGCGATTTCTTCCTCGTGCCGAAGGTCGTGGAATAGCCGTGCGGCTACCGCCACGGGCGGTTGTCCATTCGTCGTCCACAACATGCATTTCAGGCGTATTTGAAGCGCCATTCATTCGAAGCGAACCGACATCATGAGCGAACTGACCAGTCTGACCATTGCCGAAGCCCGCACCAAACTGGCGGCGAAGGAAATCAAAGCCGTCGAACTGACCGAGGCCTATATCCAGGCGATCGAGGCCGCCAACGATGTCATCAACGCCTATGTGACGGTCACCGGCGACAGGGCCCGCGACATGGCCAAGGCTTCGGATGCACGCATCGCCGAAGGCACGGCCGGCGCGCTGGAAGGCATTCCGCTCGGCATCAAGGATCTGTTTGCCACCCGGGACGTCCATACCCAGGCGTGCAGCGGCATCCTGAACCGGTTCAAGCCGAAATACGAATCGACCGTGACCCAGAACCTCTGGGACGATGGCGCCGTCATGCTCGGCAAGCTGAACATGGACGAATTCGCCATGGGCTCGTCCAACGAGACCTCGCATTACGGACCGGTCGTCAACCCGTGGAAGGCGAGCGGTTCCAACCAGCAGCTCGTGCCGGGCGGTTCGTCCGGCGGTTCGGCGGCCGCCGTTGCCGCGCATCTGTGCGCCGGGGCCACGGCAACCGATACGGGCGGCTCGATCCGCCAGCCGGCCGCCTTTACCGGCACCGTCGGCATCAAGCCCACCTATGGCCGCTGCTCGCGCTGGGGTACGGTCGCTTTCGCATCCTCGCTCGATCAGGCGGGTCCGATTGCGCGCGACGTGCGCGACGCTGCCATCCTTCTGAAATCGATGGCGAGCGTCGACGACAAGGACACGACCTCGGTCGACATTCCGGTGCCGAACTACGAAGCCTCGCTTGGCCAGTCGCTCAAGGGCATGCGGATCGGCATTCCGAAGGAATACCGTGTCGACGGAATGCCCGACGAGATCGAAACCCTCTGGCGGCAAGGCATCGCATGGCTGAAGGACGCCGGCGCCGAGATCGTCGACATTTCTCTGCCGCACACGAAATACGCGCTGCCGGCCTATTACATCGTCGCGCCTGCCGAAGCCTCGTCGAACCTTGCCCGCTATGACGGGGTTCGCTACGGCCTGCGTGTCGATGGCAAGGACATTGCCGACATGTACGAGAAGACCCGTGCAGCGGGCTTCGGCACCGAGGTCAAGCGCCGTATCATGATCGGTACCTATGTGCTCTCGGCCGGTTACTACGACGCCTATTATCTGCGGGCCCAGAAGGTCCGCACCCTGATCAAGCGCGATTTCGAGCTGGCTTTCAATGACGTCGATACCATCCTGACGCCCGCCACGCCGTCTTCCGCCTTCGGCATCGCCGACGAGGACCTCGCGTCCGATCCGGTGAAGATGTACCTCAACGACATCTTCACCGTGACCGTGAACATGGCTGGACTTCCGGGCCTGTCCGTTCCCGCCGGTCTCGACGCCAAAGGCCTACCGCTCGGCCTGCAGCTGATCGGCCGTCCGTTCGAGGAAAGCACGCTCTTCAAGACCGCCCACGTCATCGAACAGGCTGCCGGCAAGTTCACGCCCACGAAGTGGTGGTAATAATTTACCCATTTGAATGCGGATTGGCGGCGCCCTCGGGCGCCGCTTTTCGTTTGTCTCACCGGTTGTCCGGCTGCGACCTCACCAGCACCAGTCCGCGTTCGGTGATGCGGTAGGGGTGTCCGCCGGAGGATTTGATCGCCTTCTTCTGTTTCAGCTTGCGGAAGGCGATGACGTCAAGTCCGCTGAAGACCCATCCTTCGCGGGTGAAGAGCTGGATCTTTTCTATTTTGCGGTTTTCGTCACGGGTGAGTTCGATGCGCCCGCCCTGGGCGAGTAGGTGGAGAATGCGCTGTTCGGCGCGGGAGATGTCCATGAGTGTCGATCCGGATAAGCGCTCGCGAGCGAGCGCGCAAAAACGATACCGGCGCCGCAAGGGCGTCGGGGCTTCGCTTTTTTTCGGGCCCGAGCGCGCGGATCTAGGGTGATCGCGGGCAGGGGCCTCTACCGGGTCTCGGACGAACCGAACATCCATACTCCATGGGTTACGCCGTCAAAAATGGGCGTGCCGGGCCTTCTGGTCAAGCGGCAGACGCTGCGCAACGGCATCCTTTCCCTGTCTCGTGTCGAATCGGTCACAGGACGGTTCTGTCCATAGCCGGCGATCTCTTGCGCCCGGGGCCGGCCACGGGGATGCGTATAACCATCTGAAAACAAGAGATAATATCCCGGCCGGTGTCGGCGGGCAGCGGCAGGCTGGAAAAACCGGCGGTCCGATGGTCTACTATTGCGGAAAGATGGGGTGCCGATGATCACCATACGTAGCGCGCGGCTCGACGAGGCCGCAATCCTCACCGATATCGGCTTTCGCGCCTGGGAAAAGGCGATGATCCCGGTGGGTGAGACCAAGGCCATGGTTGAAAACGCCCGCACGGCATTCGCGAATTTTACCCGTACCGGATGGCTGACGATTTCTGTGGTCGAGGTGAACGGTGATGCCGCCGGGTGGGCTGCGCGGGAGGAACTCGACGAGAACATCACCGATTTCTGGATCGATCCCGATTTTCAAAGGCAGGGTCTCGGTACCGCTCTGCTGGAAGAGGTCGAACAGGAAATCCTGCGCCAGGGTTTCACCAAGGCGACCCTTGAGACCCATGCGAAAAACAGGGAAGCCGTCGATTTCTTCGAGAAGCATGGCTACGCGGTGCATTGGCTAACGGTCGCCTATAATCCGAAACTCGACCGTGATGTACAGACGATCGGGCTTTCCAAGCCGTTGGTGGAGGATGAGCCGGGGGGCTACGGACAGGAATTCTAGCCGAGGTCCGTGGCAACGGCCCGGACGACATGAAGCGTGAAATCAGGCGCGGCCATGACGGTGAGGGCCATTGCGGTGAGTACGCAATGCAGGACCACGATGGCTTTCAGGAACGTAGCGAAGGGTTGCTTGCGGGTTTTGTGCCGCAGGACTTTTTGAGCGACGAGTGCGCCGGGGCTCCCGGCAAACAAGGCGAGCCCCAGCAGCGTGTTCTCGCTGATGCGCCGGTGTCTGTTCCTCGCGGCATACTTATCCCACCAGTAGACGCAGAATACCACAACGTTATAGAGCGCTGCGATCGCGATCAGGGGCAGAATGTTGTCGACTATCATCGAACCCAAACTACGCCGTATCGATGAATGAGACCTTTCCGGGGGCGTTTTGCATCGGTGAGCCTATGTGACAAGCCTTGCGCCAGCGCGCCATTTGCTCTACCTCACGAGGTCTGAAAACCACGCATGACAAGAGCTCAAGATGACCCTAGTTGACACGCGCACGCCCGACCCGAAACGCTTCATTCCCGGGGCCACTGGCGATTGGGAAGTCATTATCGGCATGGAGGTGCATGCCCAGGTGACCAGCAATTCCAAGCTCTTTTCCGGCGCTTCGACGACGTTCGGGAACGCGCCGAACTCCAACGTCTCGCTGGTTGATGCCGCCATGCCGGGCATGCTGCCCGTGATCAACGAGGAATGCGTCCGCCAGGCGGTTCGCACCGGACTTGGTCTGAAGGCGAAGATCAACAACCGCTCGATCTTCGACCGCAAGAATTACTTCTATCCCGACCTGCCGCAGGGCTACCAGATCTCCCAGTTCAAGGACCCGATCGTCGGCGAGGGCAAGATCGTCATTTCGCTCGGCCCTGACCGCCAGGGCAATTTCGAGGATATCGAGATAGGCATCGAGCGCCTGCATCTGGAACAGGATGCCGGAAAGTCGATGCACGACCAGCACCCGACCATGTCCTATGTCGACCTCAACCGCTCGGGCGTGGCGCTGATGGAAATCGTCTCCAAGCCCGACATGCGCTCGTCCGACGAAGCCAAGGCCTACATGACCAAGCTGCGTTCTATCGTGCGCTATCTCGGCACCTGCGACGGCAACATGGACGAAGGCTCGATGCGCGCCGACGTCAACGTTTCCGTGCGCAAGCCCGGCGGCGAATTCGGCACTCGCTGCGAGATCAAGAACGTCAACTCGATCCGCTTCATCGGCCAGGCGATTGAATACGAGGCCCGTCGCCAGATCGCCATTCTTGAAGACGGAGGCTCGATTGATCAGGAAACCCGTCTGTTCGATCCGGGCAAGGGCGAAACCCGCTCGATGCGTTCCAAGGAAGAAGCGCATGACTACCGCTATTTCCCCGATCCGGATCTTCTTCCGCTCGAATTCGACGATGCCTTCGTCGAGGAATTGAAGAAGGATCTGCCGGAACTGCCCGACGACAAGAAGGCCCGTTTCGTGCGCGAACTCGGCCTCTCGGTTTACGATGCTTCGGTGCTCGTGTCGGAAAAGGCGATCGCCGACTATTTCGAGGCCGTGGCCGAGGGCCGCGACGGCAAGACGGCCGCCAACTGGGTCATCAACGACCTGCTGGGCGCCCTGAACAAAGCCGGCAAAGGCATTGAAGAGACTCCGGTTTCGCCTGCCCAGCTCGGCGGCATCATCGACCTGATCAAGGCCGAAACGATCTCGGGCAAGATCGCCAAGGACCTCTTCGAGATCGTCTGGAATGAGGGCGGTGATCCAGCAGAGATTGTCGAGGTCCGCGGCATGAAGCAGGTGACCGACACCGGCGCCATCGAAAAGGCGGTCGATGAGATCATCGCGGCCAATCCGGATCAGGTCGCCAAGGTTCTGGCCAAACCGACGCTTGCCGGCTGGTTCGTCGGCCAGGTGATGAAGGCGACCGGCGGCAAGGCCAACCCGCAAGCCGTGCAGGCCCTCGTTAAGGCCAAGCTCGGCATCGAGGAATAAGCCTTGTTCTTCGTCCGCACCGCCGGCCCCCAGGACGTGGAAGCGCTCCGCGGCCTGCTGTCGGAGACGTTCCACGTCACCTACGACCAGTTCTATGGTCCCGAGAAGGTGCAGCAACTGATCGACGCCTGGCATTCGCTGCCGGCGCTGAAAGCACGCATGGAAAAGAAGGGTGGCGAGTTCCTTGTCGCCGACGACGGCAAGCAGCTCGGTGGCATGGCATATGCTGCCATGTCGCCGAAAATGGCGAAAACCGCCATGCTGCACCAACTCTATGTGCGCCCCTCATGCCAGCGCATGGGCATTGGCCGCGATCTTTTCGCCGAAGTCGAGACCTGTTTTCCCGACGCCGAGATCATGCGGCTCGAAGTTGAGCCACGCAATGAAGCCGCGATCGCGTTCTACACGGCGCACGGCTTCGTCGAAGTCGATCGCACGACCAGTTGCGGCAGCCCGGAATCCGGGTTGCCAGCCATCATCATGGAAAAGACGCTCGGCTGAATGGCCTGTGACCGGTCGCGTCCCCGGTCAGTTGTCCATCGGGACTTCCTCGCTGTTGCCGTCCTCGTCGTAGATCAGCACCGGCGTGCATTCGATCAGGTAGGGCCGCTTGATGTTGTCGCAGGCGACCTTGGCCGCGGCGAGCGCGAGTTCCTTCGTGTCCCAGCCGCAGTAGTATTCATGCCAGTGCGGCCCTTCCGAGGACTGCATGAAGACGTCGACGCTGAAGCGTGCCGGGAAGCAGTACGTGGCCTCGAGGCAATCCTCCGCCGTGCCGCCGCCGTCGATGCACTGTTTCTTGGCACAGTCGAATGCGGAGGCGGCATCCTTGCCGGTGCACACTCCGCTCGACATCTCCGGCGCCTGGACGAAGGCGATGCCAAGGCGGCCTCCTTCCCGGGCGAATGCGCCCGTGGCCGAGAACGCGATCGCGAAAATAGTGGTGCAAAACCTTCTGGTCGTCATACCGTTCTCCTGCGTTCTCCCTAAACCTCGCCATGAGTAACGCGCGGAAGGGAAAAATATGCAAGCGTCGGTGATCACCATCAGGCAGGCACGCGAAGACGACGTGCCGGCCATTGTCGCTATGTTCGCCTCCGATGCCATCGGCGGTCATGGGGATACCACGGATCGGTCGGCGCTCGTCGATTATATCGCTGCCTTCCGCAGGATTGGGGCCTCGCCGAACGAGACCCTCTACGTGGCGGAGCGCGATGGCGAAGTGATCGGAACCTTCCAGACCGTGGTTACGACGGCGCTGACGGGGCGAGGATCGTCGTCGATGATCATCGAAGCGGTCCATACGCGCGCTGATTGCCGGGGGCAGGGGATTGGCGAGACGATGATCCGCTTCTGTCTCGGGGAGGCCGAGCGATCAGGCATGCGGCTTGTTCAGCTGACCTCGAATTCGGCGCGCAAGGACGCCCACCGGTTCTATGAGCGCCTTGGTTTCACTCCGAGCCATCTCGGCTTCAAGTTCAAGCTGAAATGAAAAGCTCCGCGCCGCGAATCACTGGACAATCAGCCCATGAGGCGGCATAAGCGGGGTTGGAAATTCAAGCCGGTTGCCAGGTGGCGGCGGAGCTAAGGACGAGACATGAAGCAGCTTCTGTTGGAACTTTTCACGTGGTGGAACGGGCAGACCATGGGAACGCGTTTCTTCACCTGGCGCAACGGAAAGCGCGTCGGCGAGGACGAGTTCGGCAATGTCTACTACGAGGGCGGCACGACCACCTTCGGCCTGCCGCGCCGCTGGGTGATCTACAAGGGCTATGCCGACGCGTCCTCCATTCCGCCCGGCTGGCATGGCTGGATGCACCACCGGACCGATGTGCCGCCGCCGAAGGATGACTACAAGGCGCGCGAATGGCAAAGGCCGCATCGGGCCAACCGGACGGGTACATCTCTGGCCTACCGCCCGCCGGGCTCCATTGCCGTTCCGGGCGAACGCCCGCGCGTCACCGGCGACTACGATGCCTGGACGCCGGGCAACTGACACCAGTTTTAGCCACAATTGCAGTTTAGCCGCTTGAGTCTCGGGATGGCTAACATTCGGAGCATCCGCGGGTATAAGGGCTGGAGACTGGACGAATGAAGCTTTTCGGGAACGGTATCGAACGGGGCGCAAAAGGTCTTCTTGCGCTGACGACCGCTGCTTCCCTGCTGGTGCCTGTCGCGCCGGCCCATGCCGAGCGGATTGCCAATCCCGTCGCGGAATTCGCCGGGATTGACAAGATCACCGGCCGCATCACCTCGTTTGACGTCTACTTGGACGAGACCGTCCAGTTCGGCGCGCTGCAGGTGACGCCGAAGGTTTGCTATTCCCGCGACGATACAGAGGCCCAGAAGATCGATGCCTTCGTTGAGGTCGATGAGATCACTCTCGACCGCAAGATCCGCCGTATCTTTTCCGGTTGGATGTTCGCCGACAGCCCGGCTCTCAATGCGGTCGAACACGCGATCTACGACGTGTGGCTGACCGGCTGCAAGCAGTCGTCGGACGTCCCGGCTCCCGAAGGTGTCGTGGCCGCTCATCCCGCTCCCGTGCCGGTTTCGGAGGCGCAGAAGGCGGCCGAGACGCAGAAACCCGCCGAGGCTCCGGTGCCAGCCGTGAGCGAGCAGCCGCAACAAGCGGGCGAGAACGCGACGCCCCCCGCGACAGCCGCCCCCGCGCAGGACGCCGACACCTTGCAGCAGCCGGATTCTGTCCCGCCGCTCGGCGCTCCGCAGGAGATACCCGACATTGCCCCAGGCGACGCCTTGCCACCGCTCGACAATCCCCAACAGGTGCCGGACAATGCGCCAGGAGACCTCTTGCCGCCACTCGACATTCCTCAGGGCGTCGGAGAGGGGCAGCCGATGCCGCAGGTGCCCGTGCTGAAGCCTGGAAGTGTCGGGTTGTTCTAACACCCTGATGCGAACGTCAGATTCGTTCCGTTAGGCGAACGCGACGTTCGGTCCGGCCATGGCTCTTTCCAACAAGCGCGCATACTGGTCCCTCGGCACATCGATCGCGCCGAAGGTCATCAGGTGTTCGGTCGTGAATTGCGTGTCAAGCAGCGTGAAACCGCGTTCCTTCAGGCGTTCGACGAGATGAACGAGGCAGATCTTGGAGGCATTGCTGCGCCGGGAGAACATGCTCTCTCCGAAGAAGGCGCTTCCGAGCGAGACGCCATATAATCCGCCGACGAGCTCGTCGCCCTCCCACGCTTCGACGCTGTGGGCGTAGCCCATGCGGTGCAGGGCGCTATAGAGGGTCTTGATCGTCTCGTTGATCCAGGTGCTCGGCCGATCCTCCGCCGATTCAGCACATTTCTCGACCACGGCGTCGAAGGCCGTGTCATAGCGGATATCGAAGGGTTTTTGACGCACCGCCTTGGCGAGGCTTCTGGAGACGTGGAAGCTGTCGAGCGGCAAGATACCTCGCAACTCCGGCTCGACCCAGAAGATATCCGGGTCGTCAGCCGATTCCGCCATCGGAAAGAGCCCGATGGAATAGGCGCGCAGCAGGATCTCAGGCGTTAAAGTGCTATCTCTGCTGCGCCGCCCGGCCATCGGATTCCTATGCGGATGTCCTGGCCAGATAGTCTTCCAGCCAGTGGATGTCGTAGTCCCCGTTGGCGATATCCTGATTGGCGATCAGGTCCTGGAACAACGGCAGGGTCGTCTTGATGCCGTCGATCACGAACTCGTCCAGCACGCGCCTGAGGCGCATCATGCATTCGACGCGAGTGCGTCCGTGGACGATCAGCTTGCCGATCAGGCTGTCGTAGTAGGGCGGGATCTTGTAGCCCTGATAGACGCCGGAATCGACGCGCACGCCGAGGCCGCCCGGCGCATGGAAATGCGTGATCGTGCCGGGGCAGGGCACGAATGTGCGCGGGTCCTCGGCATTGATGCGGCATTCGATGGCATGTCCCGAAAACACCACCTCGTCCTGGGTGACGGACAAACCTCCGCCGGATGCGATACGGATTTGCTCATGCACGAGATCTATGCCGGTGATTGCCTCGGTGATCGGATGCTCGACCTGCAGGCGGGTGTTCATCTCGATGAAGAAGAACTCGCCGTTCTCGTAGAGGAACTCGATCGTGCCGGCGCCGCGGTATTTCAGCTTCTTCATCGCATCGGCGCAGATTTTGCCGATAGCCATGCGCTGTTCGACATTGAGCGCCGGAGAATTGGCTTCTTCCCAGACCTTCTGGTGGCGCCGCTGCAAGGAGCAATCGCGCTCGCCGAGATGGATGGCGTTGCCTTCACCGTCGCCGAGAACCTGCACCTCGATATGGCGCGGCTTGCCGAGATATTTTTCCATGTAAACGGCGTCGTTGCCGAAGGCCGCCAGGGCTTCTGAACGGGCGGTGGATACGGCTTCCTCGACTTCCGACTCATTGTTGGCGATCTTCATGCCGCGGCCGCCGCCGCCGGCGGTGGCCTTGATGAGGACAGGGAAGCCGATCTTGCGGGCGATCTCGAGCGCATTTTCCGGCTTCACTTCGCCCTCGGACCCGGGAACGACCGGGATACCCAGCGCTTCGGCGGTCTTCTTGGCGGTGATCTTGTCACCCATCAGGCGGATGTGCTCGGCGGTCGGTCCAATGAACGTGATGCCATGAGCATCCAGGATATCGGCGAACTTGGCGTTTTCCGACAGGAAGCCATAACCCGGATGAACCGCGTCGGCGCCCGTGATCTCGCAGGCCGCGACGATCTGGTGAATGTTGAGATAGCTGTCACGCGACGGCGGAGGGCCGATGCAGACGCTCTCGTCGGCCAACCGCACATGCATGGCATCGGCATCGGCGGTCGAGTGCACCGCTACCGAAGCAATGCCAAGCTCCTTGCAGGCACGCAGGACGCGAAGTGCGATTTCGCCGCGATTGGCTATGAGTATCTTGGATATACCGCTCATTGGCTCACTCGATGACCACCAGGGGTTCGCCGTATTCGACCGGATGGGCGTCCTGGGCGAGAATCTCGACGACCTTGCCCGAGCGCGGCGCCGGGATCTGGTTCATGGTTTTCATGGCCTCGATGATCAGGAGCGTCTGGCCTTCCTTGACGATCGAGCCGACTTCGACGAACGGGCGCGAACCGGGAGCCGGCGCCAGGTAGACGGTTCCGACCATCGGAGCGGTGACGGCGTTGGAGAGATTGCGGGCGGGTTCAGCGGCGGCAACGGGCGCGGCAGCAGCAACGGCGGACGGCTGCGGGACCTGATAGGACTGCATCTGGGGCATGGCCATCATTTGCGGCCCGGCGCGCGATACGCGGATCCTCAGTTCGTCCTGTTCGACCTCGATCTCGGTGAGATCGGTTTCGTTGAGGATGTTCGCCAGATCACGGATCAGCGACTGATCAATTCCCGATTTCTTGTCTGCCATGGAAAAGGGTCCTATATTCTTGTTATTGCGTGATGTTCTTCAGCGCGTGCAGCGCCAGGATGTAGCTATGGGGGCCGAAGCCGCAGATCATGCCTTTGGCGGCCGGCGCTATCATCGATTTGTGTCGGAATTCTTCCCGAGCATGGATGTTGGAAATGTGTACTTCCACAACCGGCACTGCGATCGCGCGGATCGCGTCATGCAGGGCGATGGAGGTATGCCCATAAGCGCCGGGGTTGATGGCGACGCCGATAGCTTTGTCGTTCGCTTCGTGCAACCAGTCGACCAGCTTGCCCTCGTGATTGCTCTGCCGGAAATCGATCGTGAAACCGAGCGCATCGCCGGCATCTTTGCAATCCGCCTCGATGTCGACAAGGGTCTTGCCGCCATAGATACCCGGCTCGCGTCTGCCAAGCATGTTCAGATTGGGGCCATTCAGTACGAATATGGTTTTGGTCATCCGATGATCCGTCGCTTTTCAACCGCTTCCTATAGACTGAGAGGCTCGCAAGGGAAAGCCCCCTGCGCGCCCGAGCTCCAGGTTCATTGAAAATGCGGGCGATGCGATGGAATCATCGGTAACGCGGGGATCAGCAGGCGGTCTGACCGCAGGTCCGGACGTTGGCGACCTTCTGCTCGATGGACTCCGAACCGATGGCGCCGAAGACGGCCTCGTTGCCGACGATGTAGGACGGCGTGCCGGTGATGCCGAGGCTCGTTGCCAGCTGGTAGGCCTCCTTGACAGCTTCGTCGTTGGGATTGTCGGCCATCATCTTGCGGATGTCTGCCTCGGTCACGCCAAGCGAGGTGGCGACCGCGATTGCGCTGTCCTCGCTCGCGCGGCCTTCGGCCCCGAGCAATGCCCGGTGGAATTCGCCGTATTTTTCCGGCGCGATCTTGCGGAAGGCATCGGAGACCTTGTGGGCGGCAAGCGATTCCGGCCCGAGGATCGGGAACTCCTTCAGCACGAAGCGGACATTCTTGTCCTTCGACAGGATTTCCTCCATGTCCGTCAGGGCCCGCTTGCAGTAGCCGCAATTGTAGTCGAAGAACTCGACGATGGTCACGTCGCCGTTCGGATTGCCAAGGGAGATGTCGTGTTTGGAGGAAAACAGTGCATCCTTGTTCTCCTCGACCGCGGCGGAAGCTTGCTTGAGGCGGGCGTCGTTCTGCTTCTTTTCAAGGGCATCCTGCACGTCCAGCATGATTTCCGGATTGGCGAGGAGGTATTCCTTGATGAACTCGCCGAACTCTTTCTTCTGCTGGTCGTCGAGGGCGTTCACCGCTGTCGGAAGCGATACCGGCAGGATCATAAGTGCTGCGGCGGCGAGATATTTCAACTTCAGGGCCATGTCATTCCTCTTGTTTGCTGTCCGCCTGTGCGGAAAGCGCGCTGGCTCGCCTTTGAGCCGATTATTGAGCCATCGTCCAGTCTAATGGCCCAAGCCCCAAAGGGAAATTGGAAAATTGGTCGCGCCAAGCCAATCGCGCCATTGTGATGACCGCAATAATGCGGCAAATGTCGGGCGCCTTTTCCCCAAAGAGAGAGAGTTGTCCGTGGTTTCCATTTCCAAGCGCAGCGCAGTCGAGCCCTTTCACGCGATGGACGTCCTTGCCGAAGCGACAAAGCGCCGCCAGGCCGGTTTCCCCGTCATTTCCATGGCGGTGGGCCAGCCGGGACATCCTGCACCGGCGGTGGCCCTTGAGGCGGCACGCGAGGCGCTGGCCCACGGGCGGATCGGCTATACCGATGCGCTTGGGATGATCGAACTGCGCCGTGCGCTTGCCGGGTATTACCAGACACGACACGACGTCAGCATCGATCCCCAACGCATTGTCGTCACTACCGGTTCGTCCGCCGCCTTCAATCTCGCTTTCCTGGCGCTCTTCGATGCAGGCGACGCTGTTGCCATCGCCCGGCCCGGATATCCCGCCTATCGCAACATCCTGAAAGCGCTCGGACTGAAGGTCGTCGAGGTGCCGGTGAATGCCGGGACGCATTTCACGCTCACGCCCGAAAGTCTCGAAGCGGCACAGAAGGAGGCCGGAGCGCGACTGAAGGGCGTTCTTCTTGCCAGCCCCGCGAATCCGACCGGCACGGTAACCGGGCGCCAACAGCTGCAGGCACTGACGTCTTACTGCAACGGGGAGGGGATCACCCTCATATCCGACGAGATTTACCACGGGCTGACCTTTTCCGGCGACGAAACGAGCGCGGTGGAGATTGGCAATGAGGCGGTCATCATCAACTCCTTCTCGAAATACTACTGCATGACCGGGTGGCGGATCGGCTGGATGGTGGTTCCGGAAAACCTCGTCCGTCCGCTCGAATGCCTGGCTCAGAGCCTCTATATTTCCGCGCCGGAGCTGTCGCAGATCGCAGCCCTTGCCGCACTCGGCGCGAGCGAGGAACTGGAGCATTACAAGCAGAGCTGCCGGGACAATCGCGACTACCTGCTGCAACGCTTGCCGCAACTCGGCCTGCCGCTGCTGTCGCCAATGGACGGTGCCTTCTACGCCTATGTCGATGTCAGCCGGTATACCAATGACAGCATGGTGTTTGCGCGCGAAATGCTTGCCGCGATCAACGTCGCGGCCACACCCGGGCTCGATTTCGATCCCGTGGACGGCCACCGGGCCATGCGGTTTTCCTATGCCGGGACCATGGCGGAAATGGTCGAGGCGCTGGACCGGATCGAAGCCTGGCTTCGCTAATATGACAAGAATATCAGTGTCGTGGGGCCATTTCCGGAATCAGTTTGGTTGCCAGTTGAATCAATCTGTCAGCGGCTTGAATCAATGTCTGAGCGCGGTATTCTGAAAGCAGTGCCGAAGCACCAGTGATGAGACAGATGTCAGCAATTCTTGTCAGAGACCCCAGATTTTCCGCACCGGAGATGGTGACGCCCAGGACCAGGATGCGTGGTCATCGGGCCAGTGATTTCGACGCTGAGGCCGGGATGTGGGCAGACGAGCGCGTCGTTCGCTATATTACGGGAAAGCCATCGACGGCATCGGAATCTTGGTCGCGTCTGCTGCGATATATCGGCCATTGGCAGGCCCTGGGGTTTGGCTATTGGGTCGTCGAAGACAGGGATACCGGGCAATTTCTGGGGGAGGTCGGCTTTGCCGATTACAAGCGGGATATCGATCCGCCGTTGGATGGAATTCCCGAAATTGGTTGGGCGCTGGTTGCGAGCGCGCACGGCAAGGGCCTTGCGACCGAAGCGGTCGCGGCAGCCGTACAGTGGGGTGACAGGAATTTTGTAGGCGGCAAGACCGCATGTCTTTTCGATCCTGAACATTCGGCATCCATCCGCGTGGCGCTGAAGAACGGCTACATCGAAAAATGCCTGACCGAGTATGCGAATCAACCGACCTTGATAATGGAAAGAATCACAGCCGACTGAAGCCTCAAGCTTTCTGGAAAATATCGTGGAATGCAAAACGGCCGCGCAGTGCGCGGCCGTTTTCTCAATGATCAACTAGGGGATCAAAAGAATCCGCGCTTCTGCCACCAGCCGCCTTTTTTCGGCTTCGGCTGCTCGCCTTCGCCTTCCGCCGCCGTTTTGGCCGATGTGACAACCGGCTCGGAGTTCGAGACGTTCGACTGGCGATTTGCGCGTGCCGGCTTTTCGGCTTCCGCTGCCTTTTCGGCCGCTTCTTCCACTGCCACCACCGGTTCTTCGGCGAGCGTCAGGCTCTTTACAATAACCTCGGCTTCCGCCGCCGGCTTGTCTTCGGCGATGATCGGTTCCTCGACCGGAGAAACGGCGACCTTTGCCTTGCGACTCCGGCGCGGCTTCGGTGCTACCACTTCCTCGCTGGTTGTTTCTGCCGATTCGATGGCTGCCATGGCAGGCTGCTCCGCCGTGACGCTCTGATCCGCGATTTCCTCGATCAGTTCGGCCTCGGTTTCGGGACCACTGTCCTCGCCCTCTGCAGACGATTCACTCTCGTCGCCCGTTTCCTCGCCGGGACGGTTCCGCCGTCCCCCGCGCTTGCCGCGCCGGCGGCGCTTGCGCTTCTGAGCGTCTTCGGAGGCCAGTTCGCCAGCTTCGGTGGAAGCGTCAGACGCGGCTTCTTCCTCGCCCTCGTCGCCCTCTTCCTCGTCCATGTCGGCTTCGCCGTTCACGGCCTGGGCCGAAACGCCATCGCCATTGCCGTTCTTGTTGCGGCGGCGGCGGCGGCGCTTGCGCTTGCGTCCTGCCTGCTCGTCGCTGGCGGCGGCCGTTTCCGGCTTCGCAGCGACCGCGGCCTCGAGGGCCTCTTCGTCTTCCTCTTCTTCCTCAGGTTCGATGTAGACTTCGTCTTCCTCAGGCTCGGGAAGGAGTTGCATGAGGGTCTCGATCCTGACCGGGTTGGGTACCGGTTCGCCGCGATCGATCGCGAAATGCTGGGAACCGACGCTGTCGTCGGAATCAATCACGATTGTTACGCCGAAGCGGTGCTCATAATCGACAATGGTGCCACGCTTCTGGTTGAGCAGGTAGAGCGCGGTTTCCGGCGTCGTGCGCACCGTGATGTCGTGGGTCGTGTTTTTCAGCAGGTATTCTTCGACGCCGCGCAGCACGTGCAGGGCGACGGAAGATTGCGAGCGGATGAGGCCCGTGCCGCCGCAATGTGGGCAGAGCTGGGTCGTCGATTCCAGAACCGAAGCCCGGATACGCTGGCGCGACATTTCCAGGAGGCCGAAATGCGAAATCCGGCCGACCTGGATGCGCGCGCGATCGTTCTTCAGGCAGTCCTTCAGCTTCTTCTCGACGGCGCGGTTGTTGCGCTTTTCTTCCATGTCGATGAAGTCGATGACGATCAGGCCCGCGAGGTCGCGCAGGCGAAGCTGGCGGGCTACTTCTTCGGCGGCCTCGAGGTTGGTCTGAAGGGCTGTATCCTCGATGGAATATTCGCGTGTCGAGCGGCCAGAGTTGACGTCGATGGCCACCAGCGCTTCGGTCTGGTTGATGATGATGTAGCCGCCGGACTTCAGCGTCACCTGCGGCTGCAGCATCCGGTCGAGCTGTCCCTCGATGCCGGAGCGCGAGAAGATCGGATGAAGGTCGCGATACGGCTGAACCACCTTTGCGTGGCTCGGCATCAGCATCTTCATGAAGTCCTTCGCTTCGCGATAGCCTTCCTCGCCGGCGACGACGATCTCGTTGATGTCCTTGTTGTAAAGGTCACGGATCGAGCGCTTGATCAGGCTTCCTTCCTCGTAGACGAGGCAGGGGGCAGTGGAGTTCAGCGTTAGCGTGCGAACGTTCTCCCAAAGGCGCATCAGATATTCGAAGTCGCGCTTGACCTCGACCTTGGTGCGATTGGCCCCGGCTGTACGCAGGATCACGCCCATGCCTTGCGGCACTTCGAGCCCGCGAGCGATTTCCTTCAGCCGCTTGCGGTCTTGCGGACTGACGATCTTGCGCGAAATGCCGCCGCCGCGCGCCGTATTCGGCATCAGGACCGAGTAGCGGCCGGCAAGCGACAGGTAGGTGGTCAGTGCCGCGCCCTTGTTTCCGCGTTCTTCCTTGGCCACCTGGACCAGGAGGATCTGCCGGCGCTTGATGACTTCCTGAATGCGGTACTGCTTGCGGGGCTTGCGTACGACGCGATCGGGGACTTCCTCCATCGCGTCCTCGGCGCCGACGGATTCGATCTCTTCCTTTTCGCCGTCGTGGTCGTCGTCGTCATCATCGAAATCGTCGCCACGACCGCGACGACCGCCGCCGGCTTCTTCCGAGATCTCGTCCATGTCAACCATGGCAGCCATGCTGCCATTGCCACCCTCGTCCTCGGCGCTGCTCGCGCTTTCGGGAGCCTCGGTGGTTGTTTCAGCTGCTTCTTCCGCCTCAGTTGCCTTCTTGCCGCGCGGCTTGCGTGCGCGGCGCGCCTTCGGCTTGGGCGCCGGTTCTTCGGCGGGCTCCGCTGCCGGCCCGGTCGATGCGGCTGCTTCTTCCACCTCTTCCTTGGCAGGAACAATGCCGATATCCGGCTGTTCTTGATTGGCGAGGTCGGCTACGGGCGCGTCCGTGTCGCCGTCATCATCGCGGCGATGCTCTTCCGCCTCGGCGCTCAGGAGTGCCTGACGGTCCGCCAGCGGGATTTGATAGTAATCAGGATGGATTTCGGCGAATGCCAGGAAGCCGTGGCGATTGCCGCCATAATCAACGAATGCGGCCTGTAGCGAGGGTTCGACCCGCGTAACCTTGGCCAGATAGATGTTGCCCCTGATTTGTTTTTTGTGCTGGGACTCGAAATCGAATTCTTCTATCCGGTTACCGCGTACGACGACAACGCGCGTCTCTTCTTCGTGAGACGCGTCGATAAGCATTTTGTCTGCCATTTAAGGTGTGCTCCTCGGCGCTGCATCGAAGAGACCGGGTCGCTCGTTGCGTGAACGTGCGAGAGATGTCTTGCGGGCAAAGCGCCGGATAATAGATGTTCACGTTCGGCGGGGTGTGCGAGCAGCAGTTGCACAGCTTCCGGGACATTGAAGTCCCCAAGTCTGCCAACGTTTTTAAGACCCTGCTGCAACGACATCAATGACCGAACGAAAACGACAATGCCATAGGCCCTTGGGCCCGATGAGTGCTCTGAAGAGCATTTGGTGGTTGCCCACCAGTTACCAAAACCGGCCAACTGCCGGCCCGTAATCCAGTTTCAGGATAAAAATGCAGTGACGGCGGATGAATGTCCGGCAAGCTTGGCGCCAAACCCTTACAAGTTGGCAGCCGCGGCGATGATTCTATCCCGTGGGCACTTCTATCCCTCGTGTGCCTTGTATGTTTTCTCCATCGCAATAGCAAGGGAAAACCCAATTGTGCCATAATAACGATGGATTAATGGCGCTTCACGCATTGGTGTGATTCTGTATCTTATGAACCACGGGAGGTCTTGCGGGCGGCCTTCCATCTGGGCGAAGAGTCGATTCGTCCTTGGTGCGGATTTGATTTTTGGCAGTTTCGAGCCGAAGGCAGGATCACAATCTCGCGGCGGCGGGAGTGTACGAGGGCACGGGCGGAAAGGGGCGAGTGTGAACCATTCTTGGATCGGCGGCCGTCTTGGGCGGTGGGGCACGGCGCTTTTGGCCTGCCTGATGATGTCGATATCAACATTGATTCTTCCTGTAGTGCAGGCGAGCGCCGCTGAAGGCAGTCCGCTGGTCGCCTATGCGGCGCGGATTGCCGGTGACCGGGCCCGCACGCGCATCGTGATCGATTTCGACCGCAAGCCAAGCTTCGAGGTTCGCTATATCGCGAAGCCGGACCGCATCGTCGTCGATCTGCCCGCGACTGCGTTTGCCTTCGGGCAGGACGATCTGAAGGCGCGCGGGCTATTCAACGACATCCGCTACGGTTCGATGGGGGCCGATTCGGCCAGAATTGTGCTCACGGCTCAGCGTCCGGCGAAGCTGGCGCTCGCGGAGGTGCAGGTCGATGAGGCGGGAAAAGGCTACCGGCTTGTTCTCGATTCCGAGATGGTGTCCGAAGAGGTCTTTTCCGACCTCGTTAAGAGCCAGGCATGGAACGCTCAGGCGGTGCCCGTTGCCGCAACTCGGGGCGACCGGATTGTGGAGCCGGAGCCAGGCTCGGCGAACGATTTTGTCATCGCCATTGATGCCGGGCATGGTGGGATCGACAACGGGGCCATTGCCACCGAAACGAAGACGCCCGAGAAGGAGATTACGCTCGCCGTTGCCAAGGCATTGCTAAAGCGTCTTTCCGGCGAGCCGGGGATCAAGGCCTTCCTGACGCGCGAGGGAGATGAGTTCCTGTCTCTTTCAGAGCGGGTCACGATCGCCCGCCAGCACCGGGCGAACCTGTTTATCTCCCTGCATGCCGACAAGTTGCGCCAGCCCTATATCCGGGGGGCCACGGTCTACACCATTTCCGACAAGGCCTCTGACAACATGGCGGCCGACCTCGCCGAACGCGAAAATCTCGCAGACGAAGTCGGAGGTGTCGATCTTACCACCGAGCCGGCGGAAGTGACGGATATCCTGCTTGATTTTACCCGGCGCGAAACCCAGGCTTTTTCGATCTCGATGGCCAATGCGGTGGTGCGCTCTTTCGAGGGCCAGGTGGCTCTGATCAACAATCCCCATCGCTATGCCGGTTTCCGGGTCTTGCAGGCCCATGACGTGCCGTCTGTCCTGCTGGAATTGGGCTTTCTGTCCAACAAGGAAGACGAAAAGGTTTTGCTCGACGAGAAGTGGCGCGCCAAGATCGCCGATCTCGTCACGGAAGCGATCAAGCGCTATAGCGCGCCAATCATTGCCAATGGAGGGTGATCGGCCGCGCGCTTGTTGGCGTCGTCTGCGACCACGGATTTCGCCGATGCGGAATGAATCGCCGTCGCGCATATGCTGGCCCTATTTTCCTCACAATCGGGCCGTTACTCCGAATTGGGCCGTCTGTTGCAACCATACGGGTTTCATTGCAGTCCCCTTAGTCTTGCCAATGGGCGCACGACGTGCAAAACGCGACGATATGTGCGATATTTGCCATTGCGCGCCGAACCGAAAGCGAAAGCCGGTAGCTCGAATATGATCAGACTGATTGGATATTTCTTCGGACTCGCATCCGTTCTGGCACTCGGCGTTGCGGTTGTCGTTGCGGTATATCTGAACGGCGTATCGAAGGATTTGCCCGACTACGCGGTCCTCAGCAGTTACGAGCCGCCGGTTGCGACGCGTATTCATGCAGACAACGGCGCTCTGATGGCCGAATATGCGCGCGAACGCCGCCTCTTCCTGCCCATCCAGGCGGTACCGGATCGGGTCAAGGCTGCCTTCCTCTCCGCTGAAGACAAGAACTTCTACAATCATCCCGGTGTTGATGTTTTTGGACTTGCCCGCGCGGTCGTGACCAATCTTCAGAATCTGGGTTCCGGACGACGCCCCGTCGGCGCCTCGACCATCACCCAGCAGGTCGCCAAGAATTTTCTCCTTTCGTCCGATCAGACGATCGACCGCAAGGTGAAGGAAGCGATCCTGTCGTTCCGGATCGAGCAGACTTACAGCAAGGACAAGATCCTTGAGCTCTATCTCAACGAGATATTCTTCGGAATGAACGCCTACGGCATTGCCGGTGCGGCCCTGACCTATTTCGACAAGGCAGTGACCGAACTCACGGTGGCCGAGGCCGCCTATCTCGCATCGCTACCCAAGGGGCCATCCAATTATCATCCCTTCCGCCATCCTGAAGCCGCGATCGAGCGGCGCAACTGGGTGATCGATCGCATGGTGGAGAACGGCTTCGTCAGCGCGGCAGATGGCGCCGACGCCAAGAAGCAGCCGTTGGGCGTGACACTCCGGCGAACCGGCTCCCATCTGTTCGCCTCCGACTATTTTTCGGAGGAGGTTCGCCGCCAGATCATCGAGCGCTACGGCGACAAGGCGCTTTACGAAGGCGGGCTTTCTGTACGCACGTCTCTCGACCCGAAGATGCAGATGTTTGCCCGCAAGGCCTTGCAGGACGGCTTGATCAGCTACGATGAGCGGCGCGGCTATCGCGCGCCGGTCACGCAGATCAGCGTCACTGGAGACTGGGGCGCCGGATTGGCGAAGGTCAACGGCTTGAGCGATGTGCCTGAGTGGAAGCTGGCCGTGGTCCTCTCTGTGTCCACCGACCGGGTCGACATCGGGCTGCAGCCCGCGAAGGAAGCGGACGGCAAGGTTATCGCCGAGCGGCAGACCGGCAAGATCCTCGCCGAGAATATGGAATGGGCCTATCGCTCGGCCACTGGCGATCGCAAGACGGCAAAATCGCCCGAAGGCGTTCTGCAGCCGGGTGACGTCGTCTTCGTCGAGCCCATCAAGGACGGCGAGGCCGGAAGCTATCGGCTTCGCCAGCCGCCGAAGGTGCAGGGCGGGCTTGTCGCGATGGATCCGCATACAGGACGTGTGCTGGCCATGGTCGGCGGCTTCTCCTATGCCCAGTCGGAATTCAACCGTGCCACCCAGGCAATGCGCCAGCCTGGCTCGTCCTTTAAGCCATTCGTTTACGCCGCCGCGCTCGACAACGGCTACACTCCCGCTTCCGTTATCATGGACGCGCCGATCGAGATCGTGCAGGGCGGCCAGGTCTGGCGTCCGCAGAACTATGGCGGCGGCTCGGCGGGACCGTCCACCCTGCGGCTCGGCATCGAAAAGTCGCGTAACCAGATGACCGTGCGCCTGGCCAATGACATGGGCATGAACCTTGTCGCCGAATATGCCGAGCGCTTCGGCGTCTACGATAAGATGTCGCCGGTTCTCGCCATGTCGCTCGGATCAGGTGAGACGACCGTGTTGCGCATGGTTTCGGCCTATTCCGTTTTTGCCAATGGCGGAAAGCAGATCAAGCCCACTCTGATCGACCGCATCCAGGACCGTTATGGCAAGACCATCTTCCGCCATGAAGAGCGTGTTTGCGAAGGGTGCAACGCCAATGGTTGGGGCAATCAGGAAGAGCCGGTGATTGTGGATAACCGCGAGCAAGTACTCGACCCGATGACCGCCTACCAGATTACATCGATGATGGAAGGCGTGGTTTCGCGCGGCACGGCGGCCGGCAAGATCAAGCTCGAACGTCCGACGGCCGGCAAGACCGGCACGACCAACGACGAAAAGGATGCCTGGTTCGTCGGCTATACGCCGGATCTCGTCGCCGGCCTATATCTTGGCTTTGACAGTCCCGCGCCGCTTGGTCGTGGTGCGACCGGTGGTGGCCTGGCGGCCCCGATTTTCAATAAGTTTATGCAGGCGGCGGTGGCCGGCACGCCGCCGGGCAAGTTTCATATTCCTGAAGGCATGAGCCTCATCCCAGTCAACCGCAAGACGGGGATGCAGGCCTTTGCCGGCGAGCCCGATACCATCATCGAAGCCTTCAAGCCGGGGACAGGTCCGGCCGACACGTTCTCTGTTATCGGCATGGAAGAATACATGGCGCCTGAGGAAATCCTCAAATCCTCGCCTCAGGCCAATGATGCCGTGACTTCCGGTTCGGGTGGTCTCTTCTGATAGTCGTTACAGGTTGCACGAAAGGCCGCCTCTTTACATCGGAGGCGGCCGCAATTATGCACGGGCCAGTTTTTGATCGAGGTGAAGAAGCAGCATTATGCGTACGGAAATCGAGAATGTCGTCGACGAAATCAAGCAGGCCATAAGCCTGCTGAGGAGGCATCTTTGACTGGGACCAGGCGATAAGACGACTGGACTGGTTGAACAACAAGGCAGAGGATCCGAACCTCTGGAACGATGCGGCCGAAGCGCAAAAACTGATGCGCGAGCGCCAGCAGCTTGACGACAGCATCAATGGCGTCAAGGCGTTGGAGACCCAGCTCAACGACAATATCGAACTGATCGAGCTGGGCGAGGAAGAGGGCGACGAGGGTATCGTCAAGGAGGCCGAGGACGCACTGAAGGCGCTGAAGGCAGAGTCTGGCCGGTTGCAGGTCGAGGCCATGCTTTCCGGCGAGGCGGACGGCAACGACACCTATCTTGAAGTTCATTCCGGAGCAGGCGGCACCGAGAGCCAAGACTGGGCCAACATGCTGTTGCGCATGTATATCCGCTGGGCCGAGAAGCAGGGCTTCAAGGTCGAGGTCATGGAGGTCCATGAAGGCGAAGAGGCAGGCATCAAGTCAGCGACGATTCACGTCAAGGGCCGCAACGCTTATGGTTGGCTGAAGACCGAGTCAGGCGTCCATCGTCTGGTGCGCATCTCGCCCTATGACAGCAATGCCCGCCGCCACACGTCATTCTCAAGTGTCTGGGTCTACCCGGTCGTCGACGATTCGATCAACATCGAGATCAATGAAAGCGATTGCCGCATCGATACATATCGTTCGTCGGGCGCGGGCGGCCAGCACGTCAACACCACCGACTCGGCTGTGCGCATCACCCACATTCCGACAGGGATCGTGGTCGCCTGCCAGCAGGAACGTTCGCAGCACAAGAACCGTGCCACCGCGTGGGAGATGCTGCGCGCCCGCATGTACGAGGCGGAGTTGATGAAGCGGGAGGCGGCAGCCAATGCGGAGGCCGCATCCAAGACCGATATCGGATGGGGACACCAGATCCGCTCCTACGTTCTGCAGCCCTATCAGCTCGTGAAGGACTTGCGGACCGGCGTGGAAAGCACCGATCCGGACAGCGTCCTGAACGGCGACTTGAACAAGTTCATGGAAGCAGCCCTCGCGCACCGCATCGAAGGCGGCGCGAATGTGGAAGTGGGCGATATCGACTGACCGTATGGCTTTACGCTATAGCGAGAAAGGCGGCGGAGCATTCTTTGCCCCGCCGCCTTTTCTATCGAGCCCCTTTTTGGGGGCGCTTATTCGGCTGCAGCGGCCACGCGATCTGCGCGCAATACCAACAATGACAGGCTGAAGACGACCAGGCTGCAGATTGCGATCACACCGATCATCGGCAGCGACGTTCCGTCGAAGAACAGGCCGCCGACGCCGATTACGATGGCGGACGTCACAAATTGCAGTGTGCCCATCAGTGCCGAAGCCGTCCCTGCGATCCGTCCATGCGCCTCAAGCGCCAAGACGGCTGCCGTCGGAATGACGAGACCGAGAAAGCCATAGCCGGCAAACAGGAACAGGCTCATCACTTCCAGTCGGTCGGTACCGAGTGCTGTGACGGCAAACAGCATTGTCATGACCGCTGCAAAACCGCCGATTGCGCTGCGGATGACGCGCCTCAGACCATATTTCCTCGATAGCCAGCCATTCATCTGCGACATGCCGATGAAGGCGACCGCATTGATCGAGAACACGGCGCTATAGAAAGATGGCGACAGGCCGTAGTGTTCTATCAGCACGAAGGATGAATTCGCCACATAGATCATGTAGCTCGACATGCCGAAGGACGCTATCATCACCAGCCCGAGATAGTAGGGGTCCCGGAGCAGTGTGCGATAGGCTTCGATGGCACTGGCGAGACTGCTCTCGCTGCGCCTTTCGGCTGGCCGCGGTTCTTCCAGAAAGAAGACTGCGATCACGAGGCCGATTCCCGCTGCCGCAACCATGACTCCGAAGATCAGCCGCCAGTCGCCGAACACGGTGACGATGCTGCCGGCCAGAGGCGCCAAGATTGGCGAGACGCTGAACACCAACATAAGCCGGGACATCAGTTGCGCGGCCGCCACGCCTGTATGCAGGTCGCGCACGATTGCACGCGAGATGACCACGCCGGCGCATGCGCCCATGCCTTGTAGGAAACGAAAGGCGATGAGGCTCTCGATATTGGGAGAAAGGGCGCAACCGATCGCGCCTGCGACATAGAGGCCAAGTCCGAAATAGAGCGGCCTCTTGCGGCCGAATATGTCGGACAGGGGGCCATAGAAGAGTTGGGAGACAGCCATTGCAATGAAAAAGGACATCAGGCTCGCCTGGACCTGATGGCTGTCGGCATGGAACTGAACGCTGATTGTCGGCAGCGCCGGCAGATACATGTCGATGGCAAAGAGGCCGATTGCCGAGAGCAGGCCCAGCATGACGGCATGGGATAAGAATCTCGTCTGCATGGAAAAACCTTTCACGTCAGCGGCATCGCCGTGGGTTGGCGAGGCAGCTGGTCAGTTGCGGGAATACTGGAATGACCGGGCACACGATGGTGGGATGACCTTCGTCCGTATCATGTCTAATATTTTGGACACCATTGTCCAATCGGTCAAGCCCCCTTATGTTGGGGTCATGAAAAATTTCTTAGTCGAAGTGAGTCCGGAGATTCCACGCCCAGCCGGGGCCGTCAGCAAGCGCGAAGCCATCATTGAGGCTGCTGCGGACATATTCGCGGAGGCGGGATACGCTGCCGCGAGTATCGATGCGATCGCCTCGCGAGCCGGCGTTTCGCGCCAGACCGTCTACAATCAGATCGGCGACAAGGAAAAAGTGTTCAAAGCGGTCGTCGCGGAGATCACGCAGCGCTCCAGCGCCGGCTTTTTCGCGGTTCTGGATACTTTTCCCGATCGTCCGCAGAATCTCGAAGCAGAGCTTACGGCTTTTACTGCCCGTCTGTTGCGAAAGGCGGTCTGCGATCCGAATGGCCGTTGGCTTGTGCGGCTGGTGGAGCGGGAAGGCGCCCGCTACCCTGAGCTTTTCACCACGTGGCGGGAATATGGGCCTGGCAAGAAGTATCCGGCGGTCGCCGCTCGTCTGGCGCAGCTGGTGCTTGCCGGCTATCTGGAACTCGACGATCCGGCGCTCGCGGCGCGCCAGTATATGGCGCTCGCCGTTGCGGATATCCGCAGCGATCTTCAGCTCGGGGTAAAGACATCGGACGAAGAAATCGACGCCATGGCGGCCAATGCAGTGAAGACCTTCCTGCGGGCCTTCGCGAAGCGATAGGCTCTAATTTGTCGCCTTCTCGACCTTGATCTCGCCGAACTCGTCGATCAGGACCGTCCAGCTTTCGGGCTCGACCGCAGCCGGGTCGGTTTTCAGGTAGACGGTCGCGAAGAACCCTGGCTGGCGGCTCACTCCGGTGGAATCCTCCGGCCGGATATCGGTCACATAGGGCTTGATCATGGAGAATTCCTCCAGTTCCACGCTTTCGGCCAATTGCGGACCGGCGTCGCCAAGCGCGATTTGCTGGAGATAGACTTTTGCCGTGCGGTCGGGCTGGCGGATGGCCACGAGCTTGTAATAGCCACGTCGAGCGGCCTCTTCTGGCGCTTCGGGTTTCGCGGGCGCGGCGGCGTTCTCCTGGGATTTTTCATCGGCCGCCGTTTCGCCGATCTCTTCCCAGAAGCCGCCGCTGACGACGAAGATCGTGGTGACCGGCAACAGGTCGATGTCGTCGGCCATGACTGGAGCCGCGCTCAACAGGAGGGTCGCCACGGCGAGGCGGGAAAGAAGGGCAGGGGCCATCCGGAAACCTCGCTCAGTTGGAAAACTGTTCCGCAAGTATACGGTCGGACCACGAACGGTCCGGGTCGGACAGGATTCGTGCTGTCGTATCTTCCGACTGGGCGATCCTCACGCGGACCACGGATTTCACCTCGGTATGATCGGCAACCGCGTTGACGGGGCGCTTGTCGGCCTCAAGCACGAGGATATCGACGCTCACCTTGTTCGGCAAGAGCGCGCCGCGCCAGCGGCGGGGCCGGAAGGGACTGACCGGCGTCAGTGCCAGCAGCGGTGCTTCGAGCGGCAGGATCGGCCCGTGGGCGGAGAGATTGTAGGCGGTCGATCCGGCGGGCGTTGCCACCATGAGACCGTCGCATATGAGCTCGTCGAGCCGCACCTTGCCGTCGATGATGACGCGCAGCTTCGCGGCCTGATAGGACTGCCTGAGCAGGGAGACTTCGTTGATTGCAAGCGCGACCGAAGTCGTCCCGTCGGCATTTTCCGTCGTCATCTTGAGAGGATGGAAATCGTTCTCGACCGCGGAGCTGATCCGTTCGCGCAGGTTCTCGACCCGGTAATCGTTCATGAGGAATCCGACGGATCCTCGGTTCATGCCGTAGACCAGCTTTCCTGAGTTCATCGTGTCGTGCAGGGTCTGCAGCATGAAACCGTCGCCGCCGAGCGCAACGATGACGTCGGCATTCTCCGGCTCCACATTGCCGTAGACGCGAATCAGCTCCTTGCGCGACTGCTGCGCTTCATCGGCGCTGGAAGCTATGAAGGAAAGCGACTGGAACGAACGAGACATCAGGCAGCCCTTTGCGGTTGGCGCCTGTGGTACATGAAAAAGGTCTTGAGCGACAAGGTGTTTCGCTCCGCATTCCGTTCTGGACGGTGCCGCGCTGGCGCGGTTACGGCACCTCGTCTCGGTAGATTTTCCTTTACAGACGGGCAAAATCTGTTATCCGACAGGCCGAAGATGCCCTTGTAGCTCAGTTGGTAGAGCACCTGATTTGTAATCAGGGGGTCGCGGGTTCGAATCCTGCCGGGGGCACCATTTCTTCCTTGTCCAACTCCGTCGACATCCTGACGCTTCGCATGGTCCCGATCTATCGCGTAGGTCGAGTATCTGTCATTATCGGGTAAGTTTGGATGGAGGTTCGCATGACGTTTCTTTTGCGTGTCACCGGTCTCTTTATTGCACTTTCTGCCTGTTGCAGCCCTTTGTTTGCCGCAGACGTCCCCACTGCCGTCTACAAATGCGAGGACGGCAGCCAGTTCTCCGTATGCTTTGAAAATGAGACGGCCCAACTGACATTTCCGGACGGAACGGCCTATGTACTGCCGGTCGCAATTTCCGGTTCCGGTTTCCGCTACGAAGCCGACGGCCGCGAGTTGCGCGGCAAGGGCGACGAAGCGACCTGGACCGTGCCGGGTGCCGAACCGCTCAATTGCCGGGCAGAAGACGCCGATTGAGCCCTTGTTGCGGGTATTGTTCCATCATTGATGCCGGTCTTTGACTGGGCGGACTGGACAGTCCAGACTTCGGGGCTTAAGCGGACCTTTGACGGCCGCGACAGGACTGCGGCTCAAAGGCGTGAGGGAATAGCCATGGAAGTACGGGATTCGAACGGAACGATTCTTCAGGAAGGTGACAATGTCACACTGGTGAAGGACCTGAAGGTCAAGGGGACCTCCGAGACGCTGAAGCGCGGTACGATGATCAAGGGCATTCACCTGACCGATGATCCGGATGAGGTCGAATGCCGCCATGCCAAGATCAAGGGTCTGGTATTGCGCACGGAATTCCTGAAGAAGGCTTGATCCGATGCAGGCATAGTCCCCGGCGGGGTCAGCCTTCCGTATCGACCAGTCTGTGCTGCCGGCGTCGACAAGGTCTTGTGCCGGCGGCTCCCGATTGAAAAGGCTGATGGTTAGGACGCAGAGTTCAGCAGGAACTGCCGCGACGCATAGAGCGCGATCGCTGCGGCATTGGATACGTTCAGCGACTTGATGGCGCCCGGCATGTCCAGCCTTGCGAGCGCATTCACAGTTTCGCGCGTCTTCTGGCGAAGGCCCTTGCCTTCGGAACCGAGCACGAGAGCGATCTTGCTGCCCTGGAAGGTGCTTTCGAGCGGCGCCGGCCCCTCAGAATCGAGTCCGATCGAGTAGAACCCGAGCTTGTGCAGCTCGCCGAGCGCATCTGAGAGATTGGTGATCTGAATATATGGAATAAGTTCCAGCGCCCCGGAGGCGGATTTGGCGAGCACGCCTGATTCGGTCGGGCTGTGGCGCATGGTCGTGATCACGGCGCCGGCTCCGAATGCGACAGCAGTGCGCATGATCGCCCCGACATTGTGCGGATCGGTGACCTGATCGAGCACCAGCAGCAGAGGGCTTTCCTTCAGCGCTTCCAGCCGGCGAACGGGCAGGGGACGCGTCTCCAGCATGACGCCTTGGTGGATGGCATCCGGTCCGAGGAACTTGTCGATATCCTGCGGCGAGACGATCTCAACCGGAAAATCGAGCGCCTCGACGGGGCCGATCTCCAGCCGCACAAGGGCATTCTGCGTCAGCGAGAGCTTGATGATCTTGCGCTCGGGGTTGTCGAGCGCGGCACGAACGGTGTGCAGCCCATAGAGATAAACCTGGTCGGGTGCCAGTTGCGGCGGAGCCCAGTCCTCGGCGCCGGCTCTCTTTCGCTTCTGCTGCGCCGGCGTGGGGATCTCTCCGCGCTCACGTTTGGAATCGCGCACCTGGCGGCGCAGCGTCGCATAGTGGCTGCCGCGGGCGGTTTTGTCTTTTGAGGTGTCTTTGGCCATGCGGCTTTATAGCCGCCATATTGTCCTGCGGATAGTGGCGGAAACATCCGCTGGCTTTTTGGCAGGGTGAAAATATTTCGGAATTTTTCGCCTTTCATTGTGTTGACATAAGCGGGCAGGGCAGTCATATACCCGCCGCAGATCGCGGGGCCGATGCCACCGCAATCTCGACTGAAAAGCTTGGTCGCTTGATCCGGACGAAAAACTGGAGAGATGCCCGAGTGGTTAAAGGGGACGGACTGTAAATCCGTTGGCTTCGCCTACGTTGGTTCAAATCCAACTCTCTCCACCATTCGTTCTCGGATCGAACACCGCGGGTATAGCTCAATGGTAGAGCAGCAGCCTTCCAAGCTGAATACGCGGGTTCGATTCCCGCTACCCGCTCCACGCTTCCAGGCAAGCCCTGAGACAAACCCCTGTTTTCTCTGAAATATTGACGGTGTTTCAGCTTTGATTGGCAAGCGGTTGGCAAAAGCCCGGCCCTCGCATCCTCCCTTAGACGACGCCTCTTTGGGCCCGCAGCAATTAAGTCTTGCGCATTCGCCGCGAAAGCCTTAAACGGCGGCACTA
>DPXQ01000052.1:2589-2808 GCA_003527225.1 Rhizobium sp. | reverse complement strand
CCCTGGTGCGCCGGATCGCCAACGCTCCGGTCCGGCAGATCGACATCGCCCGTATGAGCGGCCTGTCGGCGGACGGCACCATGCTTGAACGCCACTTCGCCAACATCGCCAGCGCCGGCGTTTCGGGACGCATTGTGCAGGCGGTGAACGGCCGCGGCCGGCGCGTGGCTAGCGGTTCGCTGCGTTTCCTTCTTTGCTCGGTGCGCGAGATCCTGCGCT
>DPXQ01000052.1:341-2457 GCA_003527225.1 Rhizobium sp. | reverse complement strand
TCGACAGGCTGCACGTCGAGGTCATGCCGTCGGCGCTGCAGCTCAAGATCTGAACGACGCTATCGCCGTCGGCTGAGGCGATCAAAGAACTCCGGTCGAGTGCCTCAGAAGGCGCCGGCCCATTCTTCCATGGCGGCGATCACGGCAGGCAGGTCCACCATGCGCGAGATCACGGTCTCGGCGCCGGCGTCGGTGAGCCTATCGGCATGCGACGGATAGGTGTGCGAGGCGCCGGTGAAGCCGATCACCCGCATGCCGGCGGCGCGGGCCGCATGCACGCCGTGTACGCTGTCCTCGACCACCACGACCTTGTCCGGCGATACGCCGAACTCGGCGGCGCCGTGCAGGAAGATGTCCGGCTTGGGTTTGACGCGATCCGCGCCCAGATCCTTGGCCGAATAGATGTGCGGCGCGAAGAACTCCTTGATGCCCACCTTGGTCAGCATCATGTCGAGCCGCGCCATCGAGGAATTCGAGCAGATGCAGCGCGGCCCCTTGAGGCGCGCCAGCGCGAACTGCACGCCCTCGATGATCTTCACCTCGCGGGCGAGCCGCTGGTCGAGCAGTTTTTCCGATTTGTCGAGCAGGCTGGCGGAGAGGGGAATGTCGACTTCCTGTTCGACGGCGAGCAGGATGTTCTTCCACGTCATGCCCGCGAAGCGCTCGCCCATTTCCTCGACCGAGATTGGATAGCCGGCCTCGTTGAGCAGCTTGGACTCTACCTTGGCGGCGATGATTTCGGAATCGACGAGAACGCCGTCGCAGTCGAAGATGGTGAGGTCGAAACCGCTCATGGGGGGAAATCCGTCTTGTCGTCCTGGGGAGGCGCCTCACCTACACGATGAACCGGCAAAGGACAATCCGCCACATGCGTGCCGTCCGGCCCGGTCGTCGCTCAGTCGGTCGCTCCGGCGGAGGCCAGCGCCAGGAGCTGCGGCTCGAGGGCCGAAAGGTCGCGCGGCGTTGCGCGGTCCTGTCCCATGAGGTCGGCCATCCAGACGCCGTCCGCCGCCAGCCGGACGATCTCCAGCCGGGCTGTGCCGTCGGTCTGGCTGTGAGCCGCGAGCCGGGCATCGAGCCAGTCCGACCAGAGCCGCCGCATGCCCGGATCGGCCACCATCGTCACCGAAAGCGCGGCCCAGGGGCTTCTGGTGCCGAGTTTGTGGTCTGCGAAGGCCGCGCGCACATAGGCGCGGGTGAACCGTCCGACCGGTTCGGCGTCCTCGGCCATATAGCGGTCGATCTCGTCCGCGAGCTGCTTCAGCAGATCGGCAAACACCGCCTCGATCAGTGCCTGCTTGCTGGAAAAGTGATGCAGCAGCCCACCCTTCGTCACGCCCGCCGCCTCTGCGACCGCCTGGATGGTGATCGCCGACGGACCCTGGTCGGCGGCGAGCCGCGCGGTGCGGTCGAGCAGCGAGCGGCGGACCCTGTCCGGATCCTTCTTGCGCATGTGGGCGTTGGTCATCAGCCGTGCGAAACCGAGTTGGAGAAGACATTCATGACGATGACGCCGCCGACGATCATGCCGATGCCGGCCATGGCGGGCAGGTCGAGCGATTGCTTGAGCAGCAGCACCGAAATCATCGCGGTCAGCACGATCCCGAGACCGCCCCAGACCGCATAGGCGATGCCGAGCGGTACGCCCTTCAGCGCCTGCGACAGCAGGTAGAACGAGACGATGTAGAACAGCACCATCGCCGCCGTCGGCAGCGGCTTCGAAAACTGCTCAGATTTCTGCAACAGGGTGGTGGCGATCACTTCGCAGACAATGGCGCCGCCGAGCGAGCCGTAAGCCAGAAACACAGGATTCATCGTAAACTCACACCGGGAGAGGTCAGACTATAAACATACCGTCTGGACGGTTTCTTTGCAAGCGGCCCGAAATGCGGTAGTGGCCAGCGCTTGGAACACGGCTGCGGGGGGGCACCCTTTCGGGGGCGTCCGATGGATAGCGATGGGCTGCTATCAGTGGGCGCGGTTCAGGTCTTGACCGGGAACATCGCCGCGAAGCGCCGCTCGCCCTCGGGCGAAAAGACGATCGCCCGGCTGCCGGGGGCGCGTCGCGCATGACCATGGGCGAGGAAATGATCGAGCAGCGCCTTGCCGAGCGCGC
>DPXQ01000052.1:0-180 GCA_003527225.1 Rhizobium sp. | reverse complement strand
GCGTGAAATAGCGGTGCCGGCCCTGTTTGCGCTGGGCCAGAAGTCCGCCGTCCTCGAGCTTGGCGAGATGCGAACTGGCCGTCGGCAGGCCAATGCCGGCTGCCCCGGCAAGTTCGGTTGCGGTCAGCGCGCGGCCGTCCATCAGCGCCAGCAGTATGTTGGCACGGGCGGGATCGCCGA